>NZ_OY829375.1:705625-1411250 GCF_963691765.1 Ekhidna sp. | reverse complement strand
GCACTTTATTATTAAAAAAACTTCGACCTATCTATTTGTTCTGTTATTTTTTGGTTTTACTATCATTACCAACACACTAGAAAATCAGATTTTTAAGGAAAATGATATCATGTGGCTACTTTATATCTTTACCTTGGTGCAATTAGGAAAAGACAGCTCCAAGAAAACAGCTACACTAAACAACAATGTATAAGAATGTTTCTTGTAAAAAATTTTGGTGGACTCAACCAAAATGGAATGGCATTAAACGTCAAAATTAAACTCGAATGAAACCCAAATTGATATACATTGTAGGATATGAACGGAGTGGAAGTACATTACTTCATAATATTCTATCAGAAAGTGCGAATTGTTTTGGGGTGGGGGAACTTAGACACTTTAAAAAAAGACTCATTGATGGCAGACCATGCGCATGTGGATCAGAAATACATCAATGTGAATTTTGGGGGGAGAAAGCAATTACATTAGAGCACGAGAAAGTGTCCGATTACACACGTGACAAATGGATTCTGTTGTATCCATTTTTAAACTTTTATTATAGAGTTTTTAGAAGGAAAGAAATAGCTTTTTTTGATGAGCTGTATAAATATGCCTTTCAAAAATCAGCTGAAAGAATCATTATTGATTCCTCTAAATCCCTTACGCACCTGTTTCTTTTGAGTAAAATCTTAAAATATGATGTTAAGGCAGTATTTATAGTAAGGAATCCCCGTGGTATTCTTTATTCAATAAAAAAGAGACTAGAGAAAGACCATCAAAAGTATAAGATCAAGAATTTAAGAATTCTATCGTTGAAAATTGATCTTGTTAATTGGATCAGCAACAAACTCACAAAAAGAATGGTCTCGATGCATACAGTAAAGTATGAAGATCTTATTGAAAAAAGAGCTCAGGTATTGGCCCAGTTCGATGATAAGTTTAACACGCAAACCTCAGTATTAAATAATGATGATGATCATTTTTCCTTTAGCGGGACACATAGTGTAGATGGAGGTCCAACTAGGCATGTCAAAGGTCTGGTGAAATTGAAGGTTGATGATGAATGGAAATCAGCTGAATTTTCAGTTCTAAGTAATTCCTATACACTTAAAAAGTTTTACTAGATCAATATCATGGTTTATAAAAAGCTGAAGGCTATTAAAAATAAGTTCAATAAAAGCTATTTGCTAAAAGGATCCGCACTTTCCTTTGTAGCAAAGGTGATAGCTTTTGTTATTGGTTTTGCATTTCAGATAATAATAGCCAGATCCTTATCTATCGAGGAATATGGAAACTATTCATATTTAATGAATCTGGTTTTTTTCTCGAATACAATAGCAGTATTCGGTTTAAACACAACAGCAAAAAAAATAATCCCAAGGCTAAAAGTTGAAAATGACTATGCTAAGATTCGCGGGTTTTTTGTTTTCTCTTCAGTCGTAATAATCATATTGTCAGTACTAGTCGGATTTATCGACTACTTTTTTCTCTCATTTCAGGAATGGGAACATGGGATTGAGAATGTTCTTTTTGTAATTACAGTTTTAGTACTTCTTACGGCAATTGTTGATTTTTTAAGCAATAGTCTTTTTGCATTCAAGAAGCCCTTTTTAGGAGCTATAACTCTCAACGCTCTTAGATATTTGACAACTATAATCCTGATTGGCTACTTATTTTTTCAATCCGAATTACTAGATGTAGCTGGTTTATTGCAGTTTACGATCTATGGATTTATCGTGGCCGCTGCTATTCAAATGTACTTTGTGTCTAAGCAAATTGGCTGGAAAGAGAGTAGTACTAATTTTGAGATAAAATCATGGGTGAGTCTAGCATCCGGTTTACTTTTAGTTAATTCCTTTTTTGTAATTCAAAACCGGATTGATATTCAGCTCTTAGGTGTTTTTAGATCAAAAGAAGAGATTGGGTTATACAACGCTGTCTTTAGAGGATCCGAAATGTCCAGATTTGTGTTTAAGGCCGTATCAAGTGTTAGTATGCCTATGATATCGGCACTATTTGCTCAATCTGCCTCCAATGAAGTAATTCAAAAGAAGTTGAGGAATATCACAAAGCTTCTTTTTTGGCCATCATTTGCTGTCATTATTTTGATTGGAATCTTTTCAAAGTTTTTCTTACTTCTATTTGGTACTGAGTTTGTTCAAGCTAACATTCCATTTATAATATTGTTGTTCGGCCAACTAATGTTGGCATCTAATGGCACTGGGATCATGGTTTTAAATATGTCTGGTTATCATAAATTAAGTCTGCGAATTTTTATTTTTGCCTCTTTAACAAACGTTCTATTGAATTTGATTTTGATACCCTATTATGGAATATTAGGAGCAGCAATAAGTACATGTTTGGTAAATGTTTTAATTGGGTTTGGATCTAGCTTCCTTGTTAGAAAGAAGTTAGACCTTAATACAAGGATCATCTAAAAAGTTCTAGAATTGAACACAAGTAAATGGCCAAATTTTTTGGTAATTGGGGCCCAGAAAGCGGGGACCACTTCATTATATCACTATCTCAAACAATCAAATTCTTTGTTTTTACCAAAAAAGAAGGAATTTCATTTTTTCACTAGATACTCAGGTGATGATAAGGCCAAACTTGAAGAATATCTGGAATTCTTTAAAACATGCCCTGAAGATAAAATAGCCGGAGAGGTATCGCCGTCCTACTTGGTCTCCGAAAAGGCGTTCGAAAACATTGCAACACTTTTGTCTGAACCTAAGCTTATCGCAATATTAAGGCATCCAATAGACAGGGCATATTCTAATTTTATCCATGCGCGTCGAGAAGGTCTAGATAAAAACACAGATTTTGAAAAAGCTATTGAAGAAGAATTGAATTCTGAAAATGCAGATGAGGCAAGATTTAAGAATTACATCGGGAAAGGGTTCTATTACAAGCATCTAAAGAAATATTATGATCACTTTGGAAAGGATAATATTCATGTAATTCTAGCAGAAGATTTAAAAAATAATGCATCTCGAGAAGTGAATTCTTGCTTAAAATTCTTAGGGGCAAGACAAATAGATAAGCTTGAGACGATCAATGAGAACAAAGGTCAAATACCTAAACATCCTATCTTAAGGCCATTTTTAAAACTTTATTATCGAAGCTTTTCTAGGAAGTATAAACAAGTAATCCCGAAATCCATGCGAACCTTATTTAAAGGTGCTCTTCAAACAGATTTTGAAAAGTTAGATTCTGACTTAAGAATTAGACTTACTCAAGAGTATTTTACAGAAGACATAAAAAAGCTAGAAGTACTTATTGATAAGGATTTATCAAATTGGCTTAAATGAAAAACGATATGGTATCCTCGAGTAAAAGCGTCTTGGTATTTAGGAGTCACTTGCTTCCCTATTCCAATACTTTTGTTTACAACCAAGTAACATCATTAAAGAATTTTCAGGGATTCTTAGTAGGTACGAAATATGTTCATGAAATGAATTTAGATGGGGTAGCTTCCGAAGTACCTACCAATAGAATATCAAGAGCGCTTTTTGCAGCAATTGGTTTTGCTCCAAAATTTTACTCAGAGATCTTAAAGCATCAACCTAACCTGATTCATGCTCATTTCGGTACAGACTCAATGCATGCAATTAAGATCAAAAAGAAATTAAACCTGCCATTAATAACCACATTTCACGGTTACGATATTTGTGTGCGTACGCCAGAACATTACACCCATCGTTTAATGTGGAAAAATTTCGAAAGGATGGTTGATCAAAATGACAAAATCATTGCTGTATCTGACTTCATCGTAGAAAAGTTGGTGAATAACGGGGTGCCTTTAGAAAAAATTGTAAAGCATAATATT
The DNA here is from genome assembly GCF_963691765.1 of Ekhidna sp. Taxonomy (GTDB): domain Bacteria; phylum Bacteroidota; class Bacteroidia; order Cytophagales; family Cyclobacteriaceae; genus Ekhidna. Next base: position 1,407,442 of record NZ_OY829375.1, on the reverse strand, counting down.
GGAATTGATCTTAGCAATTTTGATGAGTCATCTGAAAAGGAAGACATTGTATTGTTTGTGGGTAGGCTAGTAGAAAAAAAAGGATGTCAATATCTAATTGACGCTTTCAACAAGTTTACTAAAAACTTCCCTAGCTATAAATTGGTTATCCTAGGTGACGGGCCTTTAAGGGAGAGTCTTAAATTGAGAGCCGCCGAATTAAATGAAAAAGTTAGTTTTCTTGGCTCTTTGCCCCACACTGAAGTGATAAAGTGGATGAAAAAATCTAAAATATTTTGTGCTCCTAGCATCATTGCTGATAATGGAGATGCGGAGGCGCTAGGACTTGTATTTGCTGAAGCCCAAGCCGCTAAGACTCCAGTTGTTTCATTTAATACTGGCGGAATATCTGAGGTTGTGTTGCATGAAAAAACAGGATTTCTTGCTAGTGAAAAGAATACAGATGAATTAACAGAGTATCTTTCAATGTTGGCTGATGATGAAAATCTAATGTCATCTTTTGCAACTAAAGGCAAAAAGAATGTGACTGAAAATCATAACCTAATTATTCAAACTGAGAAATTAGAGCAAATTTATGAAGGTGTCAGCTCCTAATTTTTTTATGGTCGGCGCAATGAAGTCTGGGACCACTTCACTTTATCATATTCTTGGTGAACATCCAGATATATACTTTCCATCCTATAAAGAGCCTCATTATTTTGTGAGTCCTGGAGAGAAGCTAATGTTTAATGGCAAAGATGATATGATGATTGCCAATAAAATTTTCCTTCATAAAAGCGATGAATATTTTGAGCTATTTAACAACAAAGAAAAGTACAAGATCAGAGGAGATGCGTCAGCTATGTATCTTTATTACCCTCAGGCTTCAAAGAATATATCCGAATTTGATTCAAGCGCCAAGATCCTAGTTGTTCTAAGAAACCCTGTTGATCGCGCATATTCCAGCTACTTACATTTGAGGAGAGATGACAGAGAAAGCTTCTCATTTGAGGAAGCTTTAAAAGAAGAGAAAGCCAGAATAGATAATAAATTCAACCCCTTATGGCATTATAGACGAGTAGGGTTATACGCAGATCAGGTTCAACGATACTTAGATAACTTTGAAAAAGTTAAAGTTGTGATTTATGAAGATTTTAAATCCAATCCGGAAAAAATCTTATCAGAAATTTGCGATTTTCTGTCAATAGAAGAATTTCAATTTGACCTAGCAAAGCGCTTCAATGTTTCAGGTGTTCCTAAAAGCAGGTTTGTTCATAATGCCCTTCGTAAGCCAAATAAAATTAAGTCGCTATTTAAAGGGATGATACCTGAATCAATCAAAACCAAAGTTAAAAACCACTTAGTAAATCTAAACCTGGAAAAGGCAAGCCCGATTGATCCAATTACTCGCAGGTCCTTGCTGGAATTTTATGAATCTGATATTTCTAAATTAGAAAACATTCTTAAGTTGGATTTAAATATTTGGAGGTCTTAATGAAGAGCGTTTTATATGTCTCAGGTGCCATTAGAGTCTCAACCAATAGCTCTTCAAGTGCTGGTGGTCCAAGAGCGCATATACTTGGAATAATTAATTCCTTTAAAGATCATGGATGGCAAGTAAATGAATTTATTGCCGGCAATGAGATTTCTGAAAAAATCCTTGAAAAAGATACAGGAAGTACACTGAAGGATAATGTTATTCTTAGAATGACATCAGATTTGGTGCGAATCTTTTTACGATTTGCATATCAAGTTAAATCAAAGCGTGTATTAAAAGGAGAGGCTGTTGATGTAGTCTATGAAAGATATGCTGCTTTTCAAGAGATTGGCTCCTATATAAGAAGGAAAACAGGAGCAAAGTGGATTCTTGAATCCAATGGATTATACTATTACGAAGCGCATAAGGAAAGAAAAGCGATTTTTTTCCATTGGATTTTAAAATGGCTTGAAAAGAGGGCCTATAAAAAGTGCGATTTTCTCATCTGTGTGAGTAGTCATCTAAAAGATTTAATAGTAGAAAAATTAGATATTGATCCTGGCAAAATTCTAGTAGTACCTAATGGTGTAAACACAGAGTTTTTTGATCCTGAAAAATCTGAAAGGCATGAAAATAAGGTTTTCAAAGTAGGATTTATCGGGACGTTGATTATGTATCAAAGACTCGATATCCTAATTAGGGCATGTGTTCTTCTAAAGACAAAAGGAATTCAGATCAATGTTGAAATCGTAGGTGATGGATTTGAACTTGAATCTTGGAGAAGCTTGGCAAGAGAATTAGAAGTTGATGATTACATTCATTTTGCAGGTAAAAAACCCTGGAATGAAGTTCCTTCAATCATTTCTTCATTTGACCTAGGTTATTCAGTTCCAGATCCACAATTAGCAGGAAAGTATGTTTCTCCTCTTAAGATCTATGAATATATGGCAATGAAAGTACCGACTTTGGCCTATCCTACAGACGATGCAAGATCTTTGATAAACTCGCATACAGGATTTCTTGTTGAAGACTTAGATCCGCAACTGGTTGCTGACAAAATTGAGGAAGCTATGAAATCTGATATTAAATTGCTTGGGGAAAACTCCAGAGATTTAATATTAAAGTCTCACAGTTGGAATGAGAGATTAGGGACAATGCTAAAGAAAATTGGGTACTAACAACACTAGTTATTATCGAAGCTATAATTGAATCTTTCTATATCTTCCTTGTATAGCTCTGCCACCTTAAGTCGCAAATTGTCATCATAATAGTCCTTATAATCTTTGCGACTTGACTTATTACGGTGTTCCATTTTATCTAATGGAAGTTTTAGTTCTTCTACTATTTTTTCAAAGTCAGAACTTAGATTCTCGAATTTCCCAATAAAATCTACATGTTCAGGAATTAGCGCTGATTGAAGACGGAAATGTCTATCTGAATATCTAAGGTCAAATTCAGAAACGTAATCAACAAAATGGCTGAAGTCCTTATCCCAACAACTTCTGAACATTTTTTTCCCAACTACCTTGTCTGAGTAGCATGAGACCAATCTGTCCCAAGGATTTCTAACAAAGGCAAATTTGTAATGGCTGCCATATTTAGCATCGTCTATCTTCATAAACGAACCATTAACGTCAAGATTTAGTGAAGTATTAAAAGATTTTAAGATACTTCGAGTGCCAACCTTTGCCACCCTATACCAAACGAAATTAAACTCATCTGAAATACATACATTGTAACGTGTTTCTAAGAAAGATCGGTAGAAGGCTTTTAATTTTTGAAGCATGTTATTTTGGAGGTAGTTAAATATGAATCGTTCAACCGATTAGGTTAATCCGTGTCATTATTATGCGCGACAAATTTATAATCTATATTTAAATAGACATTATGTTATATCTTAATATCAATTCAATGAATTTGCCTGTCTAGCAGAAAGATACCAACTATCAGATGAAAAGGTTTTGGCGTTCAATATTCTTCTCAGCAGCTATTGTACTGTTTCTTAATACAGGTTGTGAAAGTTCAGTAGGTGTATTTGGATATAGATGCCTGGACATAGAGTTAGTTGATGATAAAAGTTTGGCGCAAAAATCCCTCCCGAATGTGATTCTCATTGTAACTGATGATCTAGGCTACAATGATTTTGACCTTTACTCGGGCGGCTCTATAACTATCGGCCCAGGTATGCAAGCTTTGATAAATGATGGATACGTTTTTAATCGCGCGTATGTGACATCTTCAGTCTGCGCACCTTCAAGAGCCGGTTTGATTACAGGTGCCCATCAAAATTCATTTGGATTTGTTTCCAACATTACTGATAAGATTAGGAATTCTATTCCATCAAGTGCCTATGGTCTTCCAACTAATCAAGTCACAATTGCAAACAGAATTAAGCCCTTTGGCTATAAAACTGGCTTGATTGGAAAATGGCATTTAGGAGAACATGAGATGTTTCATCCATTAAACTTTGGCTTCGATCATTTTTTTGGTTTTTTGAATGGGAAGGCTAGTTATCGGAATCCTTTTATTAGCATGGATAACAATCCGCCAGCATTCTATTGTGATTATATAACAGATCTGTTAACAGATGCTACTATCAATTTTGTTAATAGAAACATTGATTCTCCTTTCTTTGCGTATTTAAGCTATTCGGCACCACATACTCCACATGAAGCAAAAAGTTCGGCCATTGGTGATGCATACTCATTTATTCTATCAAACTTAGATGAAAACATCAGTAGATTAATTTCACATTTAAAAGATGTGGGAGCCTACGACAATACCTTGATCATTTTTATTAATGACAATGGATGCCCATCCAACTCTGGATCTTGTAATAATGGAATTTTTAAAGGTTCAAAGGCTACAGCTTATGAAGGTGGCATTCGTATTCCATTTGTAATGAAACCTCCAAAGCAATTAACAAACCACGAAAATGGAATAATCGAACACGCTGTGTCAACATTAGATATAGCTCCAACTATTTGTCATTTAATTGGCGGTTGTGATGATGATGGTAGCCTTCAAGGGATCAGTTTGCTAAAACAAATTGAACCAGGATTTGAACAAGCAAGAACTCTGTATTTTAACTCAGCCATAATAAAGGGGGATTATAAATTCATTAAAAGTATAGATGAGCTTTACGATCTAAGCAACGATCCAATGGAAGCTAGCAACTTAGTGGGTATATACCCTAATATTGCTGATTCTTTAGCAAATGAACATATCAAGTGGTCTGCAAGAAACCCGCCTAAACTTTGGTAAGAATCTATATGATGACAATCTAAAAAATGAAGTTATGACTTTTAATAATTAAGTAATTTTGAAGAATATTCTCTTACTGCAGTACTAGAATACATTGTCTACAATTAGTTCAGCTTTTTCTCTATTGAAATAATAAAAATTGTTTTTCATCAATCCTTCAAAACGCACAACAGACATCATTTAATAGGAAATGAGTGGGCGTAATAACATAGCTATAGTAAAGTGAGTAATAACAATGACATAGAGGCGATTGACCTTTTAGGAGTAAGGATACATAGTCTTTCGATGAATGAATTAAACGAATATTTGGTAGAGTCTATTCGTGATAACAAAAAGTGTACTTTGGCTAACGTAAATATCCATGCTATGAATTTAGCATACGAGAATGCTTGGTTTCGTGATTTTTTGAATGAGTCAGCCATTAATTTTTGTGATGGGGAAGGTGTGAGACTCGGTGCTAAAATGAAGGGGAAAAAAATAAGAGAAAAAATCACATACAATCGATGGATATGGAGTTTGGGAGAGTTATCTCAAAGACTAGGGTTGACATGGTATTTACTGGGAGCAACTGAAAAGAGTATCTCTAAGGCTGTTGCAACGCTACGGGGGAAGTATCCAGAATTGAAGATCGTAGGCTACCATAATGGATTTGTTGATTCTGATTCTCTGCCTCTGATATTATCAGAAATCAAAGAGAAATCTCCAAACATTTTATGTCTTGGTATGGGGATGCCATTGCAAGAAAAATTCCTGATCGATCACTCTGATAAAATCAATTACAATATCGCCTTAACAGGTGGCGCAGTATTTGATTACGTATCAGGCGAATTCAAAATGACACCTGATATCTATTATAGACTTAAATTGGAGTGGTTTTATAGGTTTATCAACGACCCGAAAAGGTTGTTCAAAAGGTACTTTGTTGGGATTCCTATATTTTTTTTACGTTTGTTATTTATAAAATCTAGATCTAAATCATGAAGCAAAATAGTCTTGTCTTTTCATTTCTTATTCTCGCATTATTCAATTCTGCGATTGCGCAAACAAATACTGCTTGTGGGTTTGATTTGGATTTGTTTGAAGTCGTTGGCGGCGAGGAAAGGACAGTAATAGAGGATCCTTTAAAGATTGTAGGCAAAGAAAAAATACTATACTACAATGTTCAGTTTAATCAGCGAGTAAGCCTTACAAACTCTCGAGATATTGTTTTTTGTAAATGTCAATTTGGAGGTGTTGAGGCGAAAAACAACGGACTAAGAATGATGCCAATGAAAAGTCCTGATGACTGGGGGACAAGAAATATTGTTGTTGATAGTTCTCTCTTTATCAATATTATTGACAATGCAATTTTTACAGATAGAAAACCTGGCACCCCTCTACATTTCGACCATAAAAATTTGACACTTAGAAATAGTACTATAAACGGTTGGGGAAGTGATGATGACACCTTTTTTGATCACGCCCTATACTTAGCTGGTTCCGAATTTGCCATATTAAATAATAAATTCACAAGCAGCAGAGGAGGGTCTGCCATTAGCTGTAGGTCATCAGGAAAGGTGATAGGCAATACTGTGATATTGACTGAAGTAGAAGATTGCAAAGGATTAATGTCGGATTGTTCTTCAAATCTTAACAAGATAGCTATTCACTATGAAGGTAAGGTTCCTCCGGGTCTGAGCAATAGATTAGTTGTTGAAAATAATACTATTTACACTTCAGCAAGTGAAATTGAAGCTAAGACGTTTGGAGCAATTGCTATATATGGCGCCGGTGATCCTTGTGACCTTGATAAGATCCATAACCTAGTAAATGAGATCGTTATCAAAAACAATAACGTGACAGTGACAGGAGCATTAGAAAATCCACGTTTCTCTGCATTGAGAATCAATAAAATATTTAAAAGCCCTTATCAAAGTACAAGAGTCAATGTATCAGACAATACCATTGATGATCAGCGCGATAAGAAGAATGAGATTTCTTTTGATGAATATAATGTTGATTGTATTGAAAAAGGATATTCAATTAAAAATGCTTTCTCAAATAGATACTTGAAGATGAACTATGATGTTTTGGAGAGTACAAAACATGCTGCTCAATATTCTGCGGATGATTACTTAGATCAATTTTGGAGATTGGATACACTTTCGTCGAACCAAATACGAATCATTAACATCTATTCGAATGAGGCTCTAAGTTTAGATGGTCAGTTTGCTACTACACAGCCGATATCTGATGAAATTAGTCAGAAATGGGAGCTAATTGAGTTTGAAGGGGGATTTTTAATAAAAAGTATGCAAAACAATCAATTTTTGATGCCCTTAAATTCCCAAGTAAATAGTGGAGTGAAATTGATTGTTGCTGAAAGAGACGAAGCAATCTCATCTCAAGTTTGGGATATTAAAGCAATACAGTAGTTAATTCCAGCAAGTGATTTTTTCACCGATTAACGACTCCAAAAGTTTTTGGTCCTCCTTATAGCCATTTCTTAGTGATTGTTTTACTTCATCACTCACTTCAGGAGGACCAGTAAAAAGTACTCCATTTACGATTTTAGCGAGAAAGGTCTTCCGCAACCAATTTGGTATGGGCCTTAGCGTATATCTCCTTTTAGATAAAATAAGCCTGGCTACTATATTTTTTGGTATTAAGGTCCTGTTGGACTTTTGTGATGCCACACTTTCAACTTGTGATTCTGGGCGACCAAGAAATTCTAAAATTTCATTTACCTCCTTAAGTTGATTTTTTACAAAATTTTCGTAGAAGATGATTTTTATATTTTCTTTCGGGAATAGTTCGTAATATCGTTCTAAGTGTTTTCCATAAAATCCTTTGCTGCGATAGTGCCAAAATGGTCCCCACTTAGATTTTATTCTATCTTCTTCACGCTCTAGTGCTTTGTCAAATCTTAATTTTTCGCGGCCTAGCATTAACCCATAGTTGTAATTTGATATCGCGCGTTTTGTTGGATCTCTAAGTATGGCTATTATTTTAATGTTCGGATTGAACTTATGGATGTTTTTTGCCGCTCTGCCATCGTATAAATATAGTGTCGATGATTCACCTTTTAGATCTGTATCCTTCGCCTCTTTGAATATGCTTAAGTAACTATCAAAAGTCTGAAATTTACAGTCTGAGGCGGGATCATTTGGTCCTCTGTAATCTAAATCGTCATCCTTAAGAGCAAAATATCTAGGCTCTTTCTCTCTTGTCATAAAAAAGTCGGGGATTTCAGAAAGTAAATTATGAAGTGATGTTGTTGCAGACTTGTGAGCACCAATTATTAAGAAATTTGGGCCATCCAAAGAGGAATTCATCGCTTATAATATTTTAGAATAGACATATTAGGCGAATTTCATTGATTTATTCTTAAGTAGGAAGTTTATATTTGCATTTTTATCCATGTCGAATCACCGATATTCACAATATTTCCCAATACTATTTCTGATAGCAGATCTAGTTTGTTTGAACGTTGGTGTCATAGCAGCCAATTTATACCAATTTGGGTTTTTAATCCCAGATCAAAATTATCAAGTACTACAGCTTTTGCTGAATGTTATATGGGTTGGCGTATTCTTTAGTTCGAGACTTCAGGAGATAAATAGAAATTCCAGATTACTAGATCACCTAAACAAGGTTCTAACTGGGTTAGTAATTAATCTTTCGATTGTATTTGCATTATGGTTTGCATTAGAGCCGGTGGATTATTCTCGAAAGTATCTTTTTGTTACATATCTCATATTCACCTTAGCAATTCTCCTATGGAGAAGTATTTGGCATTATGTGATTAGATACTACCGAATAAAGGGGTACAATATCAGGAATGTTGTGATAATAGGAAAAGGGGATTTATCAGAATCTTTAAAAGAGTATTTTAAAGATTCGCCTGAATTGGGATACCGTCTGGTTGGTATTGTAGACGATAAGAATGACGCTGATGAGAGAATGGAGAATTTTGAACAATATACCATCTCAAAAGGTATTGACATTGTTTTCTGCTGTCTCCCTAACATGAATGATGAACAGGTTAAAGACGTCATTGATTTTGCAGAAAATAATTTGATTAAAGTAAATCTTATTTCTCAGTTTAGTAGACTTTCAAATTATAACTTATCCATAGAGCAGTTTGGTAGTATTCCAATCATCAATGTTAATTCTATACCTCTGGATAACATGGTTAATCGCTTTATTAAAAGAACTTTCGATTTTGTTTTCTCTGCGATTTTTTTAGTTACAATTCTTTCTTGGTTGGTGCCTATCATAGGCTTATTGATAAAAATGGAATCAAAGGGTCCTATTTTTTTCAAGCAAAAACGGCATGGGAAAGACAATAATTTTTTTCTGTGCTGGAAGTTTAGAACGATGACATATGAGAAAAATGCTGAGTTTAAACAAGCCACTAAAAACGACAATCGAATCACAAAAATGGGAGCGATACTACGTAAAACATCAATTGATGAGCTTCCACAATTTATTAATGTTTTCCTGGGTGATATGTCGGTAGTAGGGCCAAGGCCGCATCCAATTAAATTGAATGAAGAGTTCCAGCCTAAAATCGACAGATTTTGGCAAAGACATGCTGTCAAGCCTGGAATTACAGGACTGGCTCAAGCTAAAGGTTTTAGGGGTGAGACTGCAGAATTAAGTGATATGAGTGGCCGGGTTAAATTGGATAGATTTTATGTCAAAAACTGGTCGCTAATCTTAGATTTTAAGATAATTCTTTTAACTGCGCTTTCAATAATTAAAGGAGATCAAAACGCGTACTAAGCAATGAAAAAGGTATTGGTGACTGGAGGGCTTGGATTCATTGGTTCTCATACAAGTGTTGAACTAGTTAATAAGGGGTATCAAATTATAATTGTTGATAATCTTTCCAATTCAAAAATTGAGGTTCACGATAAACTCGAACAAATAACTAGTAAGCAAATAACCTTCCATGATATAGATCTTACAGATAGAGAAGCTGTAGCTAGGATTTTCCATGAAAATGAAATTGAATCTATTATTCATTTTGCAGCTTTTAAAGCGGTTGGTGAGTCGGTAGATAAGCCATTAGATTACTATAGAAATAATATAGACTCTTTGATCAATCTTTTGGAAATGTGTGATTCTCATAATATAAATAAGTTTGTCTTTTCATCCTCCTGCACAGTATATGGTCAGCCGGATAAACTACCAGTAACTGAATCATTTCCCAAAATGCAAGCTGAGTCTCCATATGGGAATACAAAGCAAATTTGTGAAGAAATTATAGAGGACTTCTCTAAATCTAAAAAGAGATTTAAAGCCATATCACTTAGATATTTCAATCCTGCCGGTGCTCATGAGTCAGGTCTAATTGGAGAACTTCCGTTAGGAGTACCAAACAATTTGGTTCCATTTATAACACAAACTGGAGCTGGACTTAGAGATAAACTAAACGTTTTCGGCGGTGACTATAACACTCATGATGGAACGTGCATACGAGACTTTATTCATGTAGTTGATTTAGCAATTGCTCACATTTCGGCATTAGAATACGCTGAAAAAATGGAAGAAAACTATGATTTTTTTAACCTTGGCACAGGTAAAGGCTACAGTGTAATTGAAGTTGTAAAATCGTTTGAAAAAGTATCTGGCTTGAGCCTAAATTACCAGATCGTTGGGCGAAGATCTGGTGATATTGAACAAATATATGCAGATACTTCTAAGGCGAAGGAAAGGCTGGGATGGGTGGCTGAGTTGGATTTGGACTCAATGATGGAGTCTGCGTGGAGGTGGCAAAAAAACCTACAATAATCTTTATTTAATGATTCGACTATGAAAATGGTCTATTTGCCGAAATAGTTATAAACTCTCTAAAAAAATTGACATTTTTGAGTTGATAACAGATAATTCACCTAATCTGTAAAATTAAGTATCTGTATAAATAAGCATGACACTGCCGCTTGCCATAACAACTGCGTTTCTTATAACGCTTACAACAATACCTGTTATAATAAAGATTGTTAAATCCCTTGATCTATTGGATCGACCGGATAAACGCAAGATTCATAGTGTTAGCACTCCAAGTTTAGGGGGGATAGGGATTTTCGCAGGTATTATTTTGGCACTTTTGATTTCAATATCATTTTCTGATCTTGCTTCTCAAAAATATTTTCTTGGAGGTATCATATTGATTTTTCTTTTAGGGGTAAGAGATGATCTTTCCAGTCTTTTGGCGCAGCATAAGTTGGTAGTCCAAATTTTTGCATCATTTCTTGTTGTGTTTTTTGGAGGGATTAAAATTGAAGGATTCAATGGATTATTTGGTGTCGAGAGCTTTCCGTGGATTTTAGATGAATTATTTACAATTTTCGTAATTGTAGTGATGACTAATGCTTTCAACCTCATTGATGGTATTGATGGATTGGCGGGTAGTATTGCACTGGTCATTTCTGCGTTTTTGGGTTGGGCAGCTTTTCAAAGTGGAAGCATGATTGAAGCTTCAATAGCTTTTTCAATATCTGGAGCAGCATTGGGATTTTTATTATACAACTGGTATCCATCCAAGATTTTTATGGGTGATACAGGTTCTATGGTCTTTGGCTTTATGCTTACAGCCTTAATGATAAACTTCTTAACAACACCGTCTCCTCCATCGGTAATTGAATCACCAGTAGCTACAAGTTTGTCTCTTTTTGTAATACCTGTATACGATACACTTCGTGTGTTTTTGATCAGATTCTTTACAGGAAGACATCCTTTAGCCCCAGATAGAAACCACATACACCACGTACTTTTGAAATTGGGGTTAAATCATGCTCAGTCAACTTTGAGCTTGATTACTTACAATACAATCATTATTTCATTGACAGTAGCATTCCAAGGAATTGGAGAACTTTGGCTGATGTTGTTTATGGTTTTGATAACGGTAAGTATTGGAGCCATACTTGATCGTAAGGTGATTAGAAGAGAATCTAGAAGACTTGCGAAAATTATCCCGCCAGAAATCGAATTAAGCAAGACTCACACCTCAGTTTAATTGCTATTTTTGCCGTTCATTGAATTGCAAATCAAATGCTGGATAAGGTAAAATCATTAATTGCGGAAGTAGAAAAGGCTACGGCTAAAACAAATGAGGAAGTAGAAAATTTCCGTTTAAAATTTGTAGGGAGGAATAATGTAATCAATGATCTTTTTGAAGAATTTAAAAAAGTAGCCCCTGAGCAAAAACGTGAATTGGGGCCTGCCCTCAATAACCTAAAAAATGTTGCTCAATCTAAGCTAAAGGAATTGTCCGGTTCGATTGGAAGTGAAGGTGGGTCGGTTGAAGTTGATGTCACGTTACCGGGAACATATGCATCTGAAGGTTCGATTCATCCTATTACACAAACCCGAAATAGGATAATAGAAATTTTTGAAAGACAAGGGTTTAATGTTGAGGATGGTCCTGAGATAGATAACGATTGGAATAATTTCACTGCACTAAATTTTCCCGAAAATCATCCTGCACGTGAAATGCAGGATACATATTTCATTGAAAAAAATCCTGATGTTTTGCTTCGAACTCATACATCCAACGTGCAGACTAGATTGATGAATAAAAAGAAGCCCCCAATTCGTGCGATAATGCCGGGAAGGGTTTACAGAAACGAAGCGATATCAGCAAGGGCTCATTGTTTCTTCCATCAGGTTGAAGGACTTGTAGTTGGTGAAAATATTTCCTTCAAAGACCTAAAAAATACACTTTATCATTTTTCGAAAGAGATGTTCGGTAAAAACACGAAAATAAGATTAAGACCATCTTATTTTCCATTTACTGAACCAAGTGCTGAAATCGATATCAGCTGTTTCATTTGTGGAGGCAGCGGATGCAAGATTTGTAAGCAAACGGGATGGGTTGAGATTGCTGGGTCCGGAATGGTTGATCCTAATGTATTGGAAAATTGCGGCATTGATTCAACCAAGTATAGTGGTTTTGCATTTGGTATGGGCATTGAAAGAGTTACAATGCTGAAATATCAATTGGATGACCTGAGACTGTTCTCAGAAAATGATATTCGCTTTTTAAAGCAATTTTAAAGAAGCTCTGAAATTATTTTCTCTTCTGTAATTCCTTCCGCTTCTGCTTTGAAGTTTCTCACAATTCTATGTCGAAGTACTGGTACAGCAACTGACTTTATATCTTCTATATCAGGAGAATATTTGCCATTTATGAGAGCGTTACATTTCGCAGCAAGTATCAAAAACTGACCTGCTCTTGGACCCGCACCCCACTCTAAATAATCTTTGGCGAAATCATCAGCAGTCTCACCATTTGGTCTGGTTTTAGCGACAAGCTTTACTGCATATTCGAAAACATTATCAGCTACAGGTACTTTTCGTACTAGATTCTGATAGTTTAAGATTTTATCCTTACTGATAACTTCATTTACCTCAAGGGTCTGCTCCGAAGTGGTATTTCTAATTACTTCAATCTCATCTTCATATTTTGGATAATCAAGATTGATCATAAACATAAACCTATCTAATTGAGCTTCAGGTAAAGGATACGTTCCCTCTTGTTCAATTGGGTTTTGAGTTGCTAAAACAAAAAATGGCTTATCAAGATCGTAATTGGTGCCAGCAATTGTTACTGCTCCTTCTTGCATAGCCTCTAGCAAAGCAGACTGAGTCTTTGGAGGAGTTCTATTTATTTCATCAGCGAGAATGACATTCGAAAATATAGGCCCTTTAATGAATCTTAAATTCCTTTCCTTGTCGAGAGTCTCAGCTCCTAAAATATCTGACGGCATTAAATCAGGAGTGAACTGAATTCTATTAAAATCTAAACCAAGGCACTTGGAAACAGTTTGTACTAGCAATGTTTTTGCTAATCCTGGAACACCTACCAACAACGAATGTCCATTGCAGAAAAGAGATGTGATCAAAAGTCTGACAACTTCAGGTTGTCCAATTATTTTTTTGGAAATTTCAGCTTCTAGCTGTTTAAAATCTTTTGCTAGCTCATCTGCTAGTTTCACGTCTTTGGTTTCTGCCATGCGTATTTAGTTAATTCTGATTTGCCACTAACTCTTTAAATGAAATTTACTTGGTAATGTTACAGTAGTCGTATTCCGAATCGATTTCTATAAATACATTTCCTCGAGCTTTCTCAAACCATTCAGATATTTTGTTGTTTTTCTTTTGCGCCAATGTTGCAGCAGCAATCTTTTGATAGTCATCAATCAAATTTGCTTGATGCGGAGCAATCTTATTCTTATAATATATTATTCTAAACGCATAGCTGCCGTCTTCTTTCTGAAATCGAATGGGTTTTGTTATGGTACCAATCTTCATTGTGTCTATCGTAAAGAATATATTAGGATCAAGTGTTTCCGCCGAAACCCTTAAAGCACCACTTTCATCTTGGAAGAATCCACCTGCAGAGGAAGTGAGCTGATCGTCCGAATAGTCTTTAGCGGCAGATTCAAATTTGATACTGTCTAGGACAATCAGATTTCTGATACTGTCCAGATAATTTTCCGCCTTGGTGTAGTCGTTTTGATCAGGTTGAGGTGAAATAAGAATATGTCGTGTCTTATATGTATTTCCTCTTTTTTCTTGAAGCTGAATTAGATGATATCCAAACTGTGTTTCGATAGGCATTGATAGGCCTCCTGGCTCCATGGAAAGCGATGCAGCCTCATATTCAGGTGCTAGTTCTCCTCTACTGTAAAAGCCAAGTTGTCCTCCATTAGCCGCAGAGCCTGGATCTTGAGAATATCTTTTTGCAAGAGCACCAAATGATTCACCATTTTCAATTCTACCTCTTAGATCGAGAAGCAGGTTTCTTACTTTATCTTTTTGAGTTTTGCCAGGGTCAGCTTCTTTAACTATTTGGGCCAATGATACTTCGGTTGAAAAGTATGGCAGTGAATCCTGAGGAAAAGCCCTGAAAAATTTCTTGACTTCCGATGGAGTAACCTTCATACTGGAGGTAAGCTCCGACTGCATCCTCTGAATAGTCAATTGTTCTTTGATATTGTCAAATATTTCAGATCTGATTTGTTCGATGCTTTTTCCATATGCACGCTCTATCTCAGATTCTCCTCCAAACTGTTGAGCAATTGCGGCCATTCTTCGGTCCAGGTTTAAGTCTACTTCCGCATCATCCACATAGATTGAATCAATTTCAGATTGCGCCATTAGCATTTTATTGACTACTAGTTGCTGAAGAATACCACACTTTGCATTACTTCCTCTTAATTGTCCTCTAGACAGGAAATCTAAATAAGCACGTTCGAGTTCTGATTTTAGGATGATATAATTATCAACTTTGGCAATGATTCTATCAATTGTTACTTCGTTGGTCTGGGCCAAGGAAGAGAATGCGAATAAAATGCTTGCACTAATTGCTATAAATCTCAAACGTATTTGATTGTTCTGCTTCTTCATAAATTTTCTTTTCCAGCTCCTTCTTGAGAGCAATTTTTCGTTTGTTGATAATGATGTTTGAAATACTCTCTTGGATGAATTCTAAGGGAGCAATTTCACCAACCAATTTATACTCGAAGATTTTTAAAAAGTAGATGTAATCTTCATCAGAAACCTCTATGTAACTATTTGCTTTTAGGAATCCGGTCTTATCATTTACTTCTTTTAGAGGCGTTTCCATCAGGACTTCGTCAAACTTCACCCAAACTGAGTCTTCGACAAAAGCTTTTACAGCGTGTTCATTTGCATATTCCCAGATTTGAGTTGTATCCTTAGGATAATTCTTCAGATTTCTTCTAAATCTCCATACGCTTGGAGCTTTAGATGGGATCTTAAAATAAATACATTTAGAAAGGTTTTCTCTAAGTACAAAATTCTCAGATTTCTCACCATAATATTCGGAGATCTCTAGAGGACTTACTTCTTCATCTAGGTTTGCATCTATATGTTTTTTCTCTAATTCATGAACAAGCAAAGCATATTGATAGTCTAGTACTCTTTTCTGAATTTGAGCTTCATTAAAATCAATAGCCTCCTCAGCTTTCGCAATCATTAACTGCTTTTTCACCCAGTCTAACACAAATTTTTCAACAAAAACTATGCTGTCAGCTGGTGATAAATTGGCAGGAATTAGGCCGTAAAGATTAGAAGCAACTAGTGTTTTTTCACCAACTCTAGCAATTGGCTTCTCTGAGACTTCTTCTTTTGGTTGGAAATATTGGCAACCTCCAAGAATTAATATGCTGAAAATGAGGATATTTCTCACCTATGGATACAATTTTATGAGCCTGCAAATATTGTAATTCTTTTCAGTAGAGAACTCAATTTTGTCCATTATTCTTTTTACAAGCATTAGCCCCAACCCGCCTTGCCTACGTGTAGATACCAA
Source organism: Ekhidna sp. (assembly GCF_963691765.1). Taxonomy (GTDB): domain Bacteria; phylum Bacteroidota; class Bacteroidia; order Cytophagales; family Cyclobacteriaceae; genus Ekhidna. Next base: position 1,391,396 of record NZ_OY829375.1, on the reverse strand, counting down.
CTCTTCCATAGAAGGGGATTCGTATTCATTGATATCAAAGCCAGCACCTTTGTCTTTAAACGTGAATACAATCTGCTTTGGATTAAACTTAATATTGAATTCTATTCTGCTATCCGGGTTGCAATCATTAGCATGGATGATGAGGTTGGCGCATACTTCATCCACAGCAAGAACAAGTTTATGCGCTTGTAGGTCAGGAACCTTATGCTCATCCAGCATATCTGAAGTAAACTGCCTTACACGGACCAGTTCTTCTTTATTACACCCTATGGTTAACTTATTACTCATTAAAAGAGCTTATTGCTTCTTCTTTAGTTTTTTCTATTGTTAATAACTTCTCTAAACCTAGAATATCAAATACTTGTTTCACTGTCTCATTAATTCCGAAAAGAGCAAGTTCAATATCATTTAATTTAAACTCATCCAAGTGTGAGATAAATACGCCTAAACCGGCCGAAGAGATATAGTCTAGCCCCGACAAATCAGCTATAATTTTTTTCTCTCCATTTTCCATTGCTTCCTTAAGCGCATTATCCAGGAAAATACTGGATCCAGCATCTATCTCTCCATTCACAGTGATAAAGTGTATTCCATCGTTATTTTCTGTACTTATTTCAGCCATTATTATTGTCTTTAAATTGGACTACTACCAATGTATAATCATCATCTATTATCATCTCTCCGATAAACTCTGAGAGATCACCTTTAATTCCTTCTTTTACTTGGTCGGGTGCCTTAGAGGCATGAGTGGTGAAAGATTCTTTTAGCCTAGCATCTCCAAACTGTTCTCCTTCGCGGTTCTTTGCTTCTGTGATTCCATCAGTATATAAGAGGAGTGTATCACCTTCTTGATAACTAACAGTATTGCTATGAACGTAATCTTCATAGCTTGAGTTTCTTACCATCCCAAGACCCATTCCGTCAGATTCCAAATAGTTAACGCTGTCTTCTGTCTTGCAATAAAATAAACTTGGGCAATGTCCTGCTCTAGAAAAGGTAAGCGTCTTATTATCTGTATCTATATCAAAATAGGTGGAGGTAATAAAAGAAGTTTTTTCAAGGCATTGACTTAGTGCTGCGTTAGCTTTTTTGTTGAAATCTGCTGGTGAAATTCCTTGATTGGCAAGGCTATGGAAGATTCCTTTCATTTGTGCCATTTGGAAAGCAGCACTGGTACCCTTTCCTGATACGTCTCCTATGATTAGACCAAACCTGTTTTTTTCGTATTCCAATATATCATAATAATCACCTCCAACTTCATCTGCAGCCATTGAAAAGGCTTCCATCGTTAGGTGATTGTTATTTATTAGAGATGTAGGCAGCAAGCTTTTCTGAACGTTTTTAGCAATTTTCAACTGTTCCTTGTATCGTTCATTCTCGATAGATTCACGTATAAGAGATAGATTTTCAAGAGAAACACTGGCCTGATTTACGAAAGTGGTAATAATATTTACCATTTCTCTATTAAAGGCTTCCGAAACTTCATTTAGTAAAACGATGAAACCTACCTGTTGGTTTTGGACTAAAATTGGAAGAGCAATGATCGATTTGTATTGTGAATGCTTAAGATCATCGGCAAGTCTTCCGGCATTTAATTCTTTTTTAAGCTCTAGCTTAAGTATTGACTTAATAGTCTCACTTTTTATTGAAGACTTGATCTCATCAACTTCCTCATCTTTCAGACCTCTAATAATCTGAGTGATCCCAGCATCTTCACGGACCTCAAGCCATGCGGCATCTGCAAAAACGGCGCTCATCGAGCTTTCAAGCAGAATTTCGTAGGTCTGGTCTTTGGTTTCACCTCTTGGGATAGATTGACTTAATTTTTGAAAATCAATAGCCTCCTTAAGCTTCTGTTCGAAGACAGAGGATGTAGGCAAATTGAATAGAGTCACTAAAATTGATATGACTGCATATAGAAAAAGGAATGCAAAAAGACCCAGAATAAATACGCGATCCAGAAGATTCATACTTATCATGTCAGTAGCTACAAACCAGCTAAGCTTCAACAAGAAATGGTAGAGGTATATTCCGGATAATAAAATGAAAAGAATGCCTTTCCACTTTTGCTTGAAATTAAGATATGCTACCCATTTCAAATTGAATACAAGAATGATTGAAAACAATCCTAGTAATGCAAGGGCGAGCTGAAAATAAGTTTCACCGAATTGGACGCCCCAAAAATCAAAGAGCATAGAAGCTACTAGTGTAACCTCAAAAAGACTCCATAGCTTTAATAATTTTTTAGACTTCTGATAAAGTATTAGCCTTTTCCAAACGACCAATGTTGATACCATAAAGATGACTACCAATCCTACCAGAATGTTGTAGAAGAAGTTGACAGTAAGTGGGCTCTCTACTAACGTCGTTCTAGCGAAAATCGAGAAGAACAGTTGGATAGCTAGGGAAACCAGTGTTGTAATTAGTCCTGTTATGAAGACTTTCCACAGTAGGTCTGTGAAATTAAGACTATCGGCTTTGGTGATGATGTATCTGTAGTAAGCGAAAGTAGAAAGTACAAAGCCAGTGAAACAGAGTTGCGGGAAGAAGTTGGAGAAGTCCACCTTCATGTCATAGCTCTGCACAAGAAGTAAGTAAATGCTGGACCCCGTAAATAGAAGCCAGCAGATAATTGCTCCGAGAAAGCTTAACCTTATTTTCACCTTATCTGACACTGCGCAAAAATACAGCGCTTGGCCTATATAATGGCTACTGAATCGCTTAGAGTGGTTAAAGTATGTTAAGGAAGTAAATCAAGTATCTTCTTCAGATATTGGTGGTCCATATCATCAAAGTCATTCAGCTTATCGCTATCAACATCCAAGACTCCAATGATTTTATCATTTTTTATAATAGGAAGTACAATCTCTGACTTTGAAGCTGATGCACATGCTATATGTCCTGGAAATTCATCAACATTTGGCACAATGAGTGTTTTGTTTTGATCCCAACTACTTCCACAAACACCTTTTCCTTTTCGAATTCTGGTGCATGCTACCGGGCCTTGAAATGGCCCCAATACTAGTTCATCCTCCGAATCAACTAAATAAAATCCTACCCAAAAGAAGTCCATTCCTTCTTTAAGAGCAGCTGCAATGTTGGCAAGATTGGCAACTAGATTAGTTTCTCCATAAATCAAACCTTCAATTTGGGGGAGTAAAGACTGGTACTTTTCTTCTTTAGTAGCCTCTTTCAGTATGGTCAAATCTTCAGCCATGGTTATTCTTATAGGTAATTAGTTGGTCGCTAAAAACAGTTTCTTCTTTATCAATCAATCCGTCGATGGAAGGTGCAGAAATTCCTTTTTCAAACTTTTGATTCGAAATAAAAACACGTGCCTCATCCCAACAATTTTCATTTATAAAAGAGTTCAAAACTTCAGACCCGCCCTCAATAATAACAGACTGAATCTTTCGCTCATGTAGTTTTCTCAAAACACTCCATGGATTGTTCATCTCCGTTTTTATCCATTCAATGTTGCCTTCTTTCTCTTCTTTTAAAGCATTAAGTATCAATGTTGGAGCTTTAGCGTCGAATAGATTGGTTCCACTTTTAACTTCAAGATTGCTGTCTAATAGAATTCGAATTGGATTTTTTCCCTTCCATTCTCTTGCAGTTAATGATGGGTTATCATGAATGGCTGTATTCTTCCCAACCAATATCGCATCCTCTTCTGTTCTCCATTTATGTACCAATTGTCTTGACTCTGGGGTGCTAATCCATTTAGAATCATAATTTTCTCTAGCAACGAAACCATCTGAAGTTTGTGCCCATTTTAAAATTACATAAGGTCTTTGCTTCTGCACAGAAGTAAAAAAGCGAGCATTTAATTCCAGTGCCTCCTTAGCTAGAATTCCGACGGTTATTTCGATTCCAGCCTTTTTCAATTTTTCAATTCCTTTACCATCTACTTGCTCAAAAGGATCTGCGCATGCAATGACCACTCTTTTTAGTTGTTTAGCAATTAAAAGATCAGCACAGGGTGGCGTTTTTCCATGATGTGCACATGGCTCTAGCGTCACATAAGCGGTACTACTGGAGAGTAAAGAATGATCATCTACTGCATTTATTGCATTAACCTCTGCATGTGCTTCTCCATACTTTTGATGATAACCTTCACCAATAATTTTATTGTCATGAACGATGACACAGCCTACCATAGGATTAGGAGAAACACTGCCTCTACCAAGTTCTGCGAGCGCTAAGGCTCTTTTCATATATCGATTATCATCCATTGAATGTGTAGTTTCGCTTAACCATGCAAAACGTCAAGCAAATCTGGGAAGAAACAACGAAAGTCTTGGAAAAAGTTTACGAGAGACGTGAAGCAGAGAATATTTCATATCTCCTGCTTGAGGATTCTTTTTCAGTGACTCGAGCAGACATTATTGCTGAGAAGAAATCTGAAATAGATCGAATAAAACTCAAGGGTTTGACCACCAGGCTTCTAAAAAATGAACCAATACAATATGTGACTGGTGTTGCAGATTTCTTTGGAAGGAAATTTAAACTAGCATCTGGAGCGCTAATACCTAGGCCAGAGACGGAGGAATTATGCGAGCTTATTATAAATGAAAATAAAATTGCTGGTTTAAAAGTGCTTGACATTGGTACTGGATCTGGGTGTATAGCCATTACACTTTCCCTGGAATTAAATGCTTCTGTGGAAGGTATTGATGTTTCATGGGAAGCGCTAAGTATTGCTCAAGCAAATTCTAATACCTTGAATGGCGGAGTGCTATTTAAAAGTTGCAATATTCTTGTGGAGGAATTAAGTCATTATGATCTAGATATCCTGGTCAGCAATCCTCCATACATACCTTTTAAGGATCAATCCAAAATGAGAAGTAATGTGCTGGATTATGAACCAGAAATTGCACTATTTGTATCTGATGATAATCCAATAATTTTCTATAAAACTATTGCCAAAGAAGGCATAAGATCATTAAAACCTGGCGGCAAGCTATATTTCGAAATTCATGAAAATTATGGCGAGGAAATAGAAGCTCATCTTAAAGAGATTGGATATCAAGACATAAAAATTCATCAGGATATGCAAGGGAAAGACCGAATGATTTCGGCTATAAATTCAGCCAATAGGTAGCCTTGAAAACGATCTGACGATTTTTAAGCCCAAGACCATCCATTTCGTAGTTATCCGTATATACGACGAATAGGTCTGACATAGGACGATATCTCCACTGAAACCTCGTAAAGAAATTATAGTTCTCGCTTTGTGAATTGAATTGGACAGCTGAGGTTAAAAACATCCTGTTCGAAAAACTTATTTGTGCGTTAGTTCGAAGCAAATGGAAGTCTGACTGTCCAAAAGCACCTGGAAGTTTCACTTGATTGTAATCATATGATATTCCAAAGTTTCCCCAAGGTTGGGCTCTAAAATTCAATCCTGTCGAGGTGTTCATTCTTGTGCCATTGAAGAAGTTACCAAATCCGAAAACCAGGTTTGCACTCACTATTTTTCTTCGATCAGAATTATATCGGATGTCTGCGCTGGTGAATTGATAATGTGCTACTGGAAGGGGTTCAAAATCACTACCTAACAAAGAAGTTGGTACAGGGAGATTCACTTCACGATAGACGATATTAGGCCTAAGCCAAGAGGTGTTTTTGAAATTCAAGTTATAGCCCAACCCATGGATACGCTCATTGATGCCACCACCATCATGGTTAAACCAAATGTTATACCATGAAACAGGGCCATGAGAATTAAGTTTTCCCTTTGTTGGAAAGGTTCTATAATTAACCCATTGATTGATTCTAGTAAATCCCTTCCTTGTCGTTTCCTCTGTCTCAGCATTATAGTTTTCAAGTCGAGGATTAAACCCGAGTTCAGTGATGTAGTTTTCACCAACAACATCTAATGTCCATCCCATCCTTAAATTTTTCCCATTGTAATTTCCATTGAACCCATAGTAATGATTGTCGCTATAATTTTCTGGCGTATTTGAGGTGTGGAATCTGGCGGTATTTCCAATTTTGCCATTGTTGGATAAGTAAGCAAATTCAATACCTCCGTTCCTCGCATAAGCACTTTCGGCTAATGGGCCACTAGCTTCTCTGTTAATGAAAATGGCCTTTATTATAGATCGATCAAGTACTTGTTGATGTACTGCGGCAACAGAATAATTCTGTGCAGCTATTGAGTCATACTCTCTTGTTTGTACGTTCATGACTCCTATTCTGGTCTTCTTGGTAGCATTTCCTGTTAACCTAGCGCCATAAAGTATTGGGATTTGTTCACCGTCAATCAAACCAATTCTTCTACTAAAGAATGGGGAGATTTGCCATGTTCCAAAATTTGAAAATATATCTCCATTTTCAAGAAAGAAGTTTCTACGCTCAGGAAAGAATATGCTAAATCGGGATAGGTTGGTGACTTGTTGATCTACGTCGACGTTGGAAAAATCTGGATTAACAGTCAGGTCCAAATTAAGGGATCCATTAATTGCTACTTTCGCATCCAGGCCGGTATCAGAAGTCTTGTCATAGCTTCTTTGTTCATCGTTTTGAAAATCTCTTTGTGTACCGCCGGATAGATATGGGATGAGGACTACCTTTCCTTTGGCTTTCTTAGGGTTTTGATCCCAATCGAGCGTCCCCATAAAATTGAGATCCACCCCGCCATAATTAAGTGGAAACTGCGTCCAGGTTGAGTATTCATTTCGCTCCATATCACCACGAATGAAGTTTATTCCCCATTCTGATTGGTTGGTGGTATACCTCAATGTTTTAAAAGGGATAGCCATTTCAACGGTCCAGTGGTCATTGTAACTCCTCACGGTAGAGTACCATTTATTGTCCCAGTTTTGATCATAGTCTGTTCTAACTCGATTTATATTTAGTTGCGCCTCTATCTGAGAGCCACCAGCATTTACACCAAACATGAACCCATTTTGTCTGCTGTTCATCGGGTCTATTACCACAGTGAAGTTGTCACTATTCCAATGGCCTTCGTCATCATCTCTTCTTAATGATTGCACCACTCTATTGCCATTATCGTAACAAAGTGCCAGTACGTAAATGAAATCTTCATCATATGTCACTTTTACTTTAGTCAGTGCATTTGCAGCACCTGAATCTATTGGCCAATGATTGATGAAGTTTGGAATTTCATTAATACTCTCCCAGACAGTATCATCTTCGTTTCCATCTATAGCTATGGGCTCAGCTGTCTTGCGGATGGCGTATCGAAAGTTATCTCTTGTCTCTTGGGCGTAAACCTGATAAAGAGAAAAGAAGATCAGTATGAAGCATTTTATCTTGGACATGGAAGTTGGGTTTTGATTCCGTATACCCTCAATACTGTGCTTAGTTGCTACATCAGCATGTTTTTAGCTGAATGACTTTGTAATAACTCTAAACCACTTTTTAAGAACTCTCAATGCACTTTGAGAGACGCAAGTTGTCGTTTGACATGCGAACGCTGTTGTTTGTCGATGGGAGTGAGATTATGAAACGGAATACATAAGTTTGGGCGTTTAGTGATGAATTATGAGTAGAGTAAAACTCGAAGACATATTGTTTAAGCAGCCTAGGATACTATGGCATTTGGTGTTCTGGTTTGTATTCATCAGCTTTTTTGCCCTGGTATATGGAAGCTTTGATGAGCAGTATGGCCGTCAATATATGATTCAACTTTCTGACGCTGTATTACAGATCCCAGCAGTATATTTTACGCTCTATTTTCTAATGCCCAGGTTTCTTTTCAAAGAGCGTTATTTTGATTTCTTCTCGTATTTGATCTTACTGATTTTGGCATTCAGCGCTTTCATGTGGTTCTTTTATGTATTTGTGCAGAAGCCAATTTTTTGGGCTGATGATAACTATACGCCACATATTTTCAACTATAGTAAAATGTTGAAATACACTACAAAAATCTACCCAGTATTAGTCTTGGCTGTGGTTATTAAGTGGTTCAAATATTGGTTTAAAGAACAGAAATCTAATCAGCTTTTGGTCGAGGAAAAATTGAAAGCAGAGTTGAATTTTTTGAAGGCCCAAGTGCATCCTCATTTTTTATTCAATACATTGAACAACCTGTATGCATTGACACTTAAGAAATCCAAGGAAGCGCCAGAAGTGGTATTAAAACTTTCTGATCTGCTCAACTACATGTTATATGAATGCGCTGCAGATAGGGTCCAAGTAGAAAAAGAAATCAAGCTTTTGAAAGATTATATATCTCTGGAGAAAATCAGATACGGAGATCGGTTGAATACTTCTTTTAATATTCTGGGAAATTCAAGTGGCCTACAGGTCGCGCCTTTAATGCTTTTGCCTTTCGTTGAAAATAGTTTTAAACATGGTGTCAGCGAAGAAATGGATGAAGCCTGGGTCAGTATTGATATTGAGCTCAAGGAAGAAAAGCTAACCTTGAAGGTAGAAAACAGTAAAAGTAAGCACGAAGAAAGGGTAGATGAATTCAATTATAAGCAAGGGATAGGATTAAAGAATGTCAGAAGAAGACTGGAATTGCTATATCCTGAAAGGCATACGCTTGAAATGCATGATTCGGATGATACCTTTCTTATCGTATTGACACTTGACTTATAAGCATGCCAATAAAATGCCTGATAGTAGATGATGAGCCACTTGCAATTGAAATTCTTCAATCGTATGTCGATCGAGTGGAAACACTGGAGTTGGTAGGTACTTGTAGCAATGCGGTTCAAGCGTTTGAAGTATTAAAGAAAGAACCTGTAGATCTTCTTTTCCTAGACATTCAGATGCCGAAGCTCACAGGTATCGAATTTTTAAAGGCACTAAATCCCATACCTCAAGTAATATTTACCACTGCATATCGAGAATATGCGGTCGAAAGTTACGAGTTAAGTGTATTAGACTACTTACTTAAACCGATCGCGTTTGATCGTTTTTTGATGGCCATTAACAAAGTGGTGGAAAATGGAAATACTTCTGTTGAAGTAGTTAGGGAAGAAGCCGAATCAATGCAGTCTGACGACCCATTTCTCTTCTTGAAAGTAGATAGGAAAATGGTCAAAGTCTATCTCAAAGACATCACGTATATCGAGAGCTTAAAAGACTATGTACGCGTGAAAACTGAAGCAGGAAAAGAGCTGATATCCTTGCAAAAGATTAGTTATCTCGAGAAGAAGTTACCGGCTGATTGTTTTCAGCGTGTCCACAAATCGTACATTATATCTGTAAAGAAGATATCGGCGTACTCCAATACTTCGATTGAAATTGGAGAGACTGAAATACCTATCGGGAGGAGTTATAAATCTGAGGTGATGAAGGTGCTTAGCGGTCAAAATGCGGGTTAGAAAATTCGTTTAATTCTTTGCCATAATCCTCGTGGTGTGTACCATTTGGAAATTACAACCACTTCCCCCAAATCAATTGTGCTGCTTATCATGGTCACATTAATTTCAGTTTTATTCTGAACATTAACTTCTTTCGTTTCAAATCCAATGTACGAGAAAATTAGTATTGTTTTTTCAGGAACTTCGATGCTGTACATTCCATTCATATCAGTCTGAGTACCCTTAGTCGTTCCTTTAATGATAATATTAAGATTTGGAAGGCCTTCACCAGCTTCATCTGTAACTACACCGCTGACAATTATTTGTTGCTGATCGTGATTTTCAATTTTTATATTCTGCGTCAATATTGCAGTCGATTCAATAGCAATAGCATTTGATTCATTAATGCTTTGAGATGCAGCTTTACCTCCAAAAAGAAATGAGCTAAACGCTATTATTGAATGAACGATTAGATTTTTCTTATGTGTAAAAGAGGTATTTGGGGATGCTCGATTTATCAACCCACAAATGCGTTCATTGGAATCATGGAGGTAAGAAATTATTTCTGGATTACTCATGTTTCTAAAATCAACAATCTTCTTATCGCAGATGGCACAAAATCTATTACGACCGTTTTGTTCTAAACTTTTCCAATTAACATTACATGGATTTTTAACCTTAACACTTGATTTCCTCATATCAATCCAGTTTAAACTTCACTCTCACCTTCAACTTATCTGATACTCGCGAACCATTTCTTTCAGCTGCCTCCCAGCTTGGACCGTCCTTAACTAATCTAATAGCCTCTTCATCACATCCATAACCTAGACTTTTCTTTATGTCGATTTCTGATACTTGTCCACTTGAGTCTATGGTTAATTCCAGGACGACTGTGCCTTCTACTTCGTTTGTTTTTGCTGCTTCTGGATAAACAAGGTTGTCTTCTAAATATTTCTTGAATGCACGATTCCCAGTTCCAGGCCGGGCAGCTTTATAATTCACAACTGGATCCTCGTTGCGAGAACCATACCCGGTTACCACCACTTCCTGAAGTTCAGTTACTCCCCCTAATGTGACATCCAAGGTTTCTCGACTGCCAACTTCGATTTCTGTTGTTGAAAATCCCACATATGCGAAAATCAATGTTCTCCCATCATCTAGTGTGATTCGGTAGTTGCCATCGAGATCTGAAGTTACACCTGTGGTGGTGCCTTTGATAATTACGTTTACTCCAGGTAGCGGCTCGCCTGTATCATCAGTGATTCTACCTGTAATTGTTCGCGCAGATACAGCACTTCGACTTGCGAATCGGGATTCTGCTTTTTTATCTTTTTCAATCTGATCTGAGTCATCTGCCTTTAGGGATCTGGTCTGAGCTACCAATGGCTGCGGAGTAACTACTATTTCTTCCAAGGCATTCGAGTCAATCATGAGCATTGGATTCGGTCTCGCAATCTGAGAAACTTGAATGCCTGCCGATCTTCGTTCTAGGTCCTCTTGAATAATATTTTCAGAAAAGAAATCCTCAGCAGCATCCGCTTCCGCTACCAGCTCAATTGCCTCTTCGTCTGCAACCTCATCAACTTCTACTATCTCGGCCTCAGTAATAAAATGTTCTTCAGTTACCTCTTCCAATACTGGTTCAATATTTTCAGTTGTCTCTGGGATGATTAGTTCAATATCGCTTTCTTCTGCAAGTTGTTCATCCAATTTATTCGGAAGTTCGATAGTATCTGGAGCTGGACCACTTTGCGTCGGTTTTTCAGATACGTCTTCTTCCATAGCAAGCTGCTCAGTTCCAATCTGCTCAGTGAAATAATAAAGTGAATATGAAGCGGTAATTAGTAAGGCAGCAACTGCTGCTAGTCTCATAAATGGAATTGATCGCTTCTTTTTAGTCGCCACTCTTGCTTTCAATTTTTCAATATCCTGCAACGATTCATTTCCTACTGACTCTAAACCTTCCAATGCTTCTTGCGCAAATGGGTCATCTAAAACTACACGCTCGAAAGCATGAGCTTCTTCCGGACTCATCTGGCCTTTGAGATATTTCTCAAATTGTTCGCTATGGTTTTTATCTGCTGACATTCTTGCTTTCAAGGCACATTTTTAAATTTCGTTTTCCATTTTGAATGTGACTTTTCACTTTTTTTAAATCTATACCTGTCTCTTCATTTACTTGTTGATAGCTCTTTTTTTCTAAGAAGAAGCGTTTAACGCAGTCTTTTTGATCCAATTTTAATTGTTCGATACAGTCTTCCAGCGCTTCAAGATCTCTTTCTAATTCAATTTTGTCATCATTAAGATGCACAGCCTCGGTAGATTCCATAAAAATATCATTGTGAATCTCTGGATTTTTTTTACGCAATTCCATTAAGCAATGATTTTTGGCAACCATATAAAGCCAACTTTTAAAGTGTTGTACTTCTGTCGTCAATAACTTAATGCTGATGTCTTCATAGATTGCCATTGTTGCGTCCTGACTATCATCTCGGTTTTTAAAATACTTCAGACAAAGCCCGTAAACTAGATGCATGTAGGTATTGAAAAGATTTCCAAATAGCTCCTGGTCACCCGTCTCTCTGTATTTTGAGAGGATTTCTTCATCTTTTGGTGATATGGATTTATGTGTGCTCAGAAAAAAAATGAAAAAACTTTATGGAATATGATTCATGACTGCATCTCAATGTCAAATCAAATGAAAATTGACATGAAATGTGAATTCCATGTCGCGGTTAAAACTAAAATTTAATAGACATGAAACATCTAGTAATCATCATTTCAATATTAGTTGCATTCAATGTGAATGCCAAGTTTGTAAATGGGACAGTTTATGATGAGGCAGGACTGCCCTTATCAGGAGTTAATGTTGTAATCAAAGGTCAGAAATCAGGAGTTAGTACTGACGTCAATGGATTCTATTCAATAGAAGTGTCTAGTGATAAATCCATTCTTGTATTTTCTACATCGGGTTTTGAAACCGTAGAAATTAAGGTTGGAAACAGTAAACTAATTGATGTGACGCTCGCTTTAAGCAAAGAGGTTCTCATAGAGCTTGCGGAAGAAGAAGATGTCTCCGAAATGATTACATCTCGGCCTATGCTAGTCGCTCAAATGAGTAAAAAGGCTGTAAACAGATCATTGAGTTCGTCAGCATACTTTCATGATCAGGGAGTATATCATAACACGGAAGAATATGCTACTATCCATGAAAATGGATTTAGAAAGGTTTTGGATCATGCACTTTCTACCTTTTCTATTGATGTTGACGCGGCTTCATATAGTAATATGAGAAGGTTTATAAATAATGGCCAGTTGCCGCAAAAAGATGTAGTGAGGATTGAGGAAATGATCAACTACTTCAATTATGAATACAAAGATCCCACTGGCAAAAATCCATTTTCAATAAATACAGAGGTCGCGAAGGCACCATGGAATGATCAGCATTTGATTGCTCAAATTGGCCTTCAGGGTAAGAAAATTGAATTGGAAAATCTTCCAGCATCAAATATTGTCTTTCTTCTTGATGTGTCGGGATCGATGAGTGCTCCTAACAAATTGCCGCTGTTAAAGTCAGCATTTAAGTTGCTCGTAAATGAGTTGCGCCCACAGGATAAGGTGTCTATCGTAGTATATGCTGGCGCTGCAGGGTTGGTTCTTGAGCCAACTGATGGGAATGACAAGAAGAAGATCATGGAGGCACTGGACAAACTGCAGGCTGGAGGATCAACTGCAGGTGGTGCAGGAATCGAGCTAGCCTACAAGATCGCTAAAGAGCAATTTGTGAATGGTGGAAATAACCGAGTAGTCTTAGCGACGGATGGCGATTTCAATGTGGGATCATCTAGCAATGCTTCAATGGAAAGGCTTATTGAAAAGAAAAGAGAGGAAGGTGTTTTCCTCACTGTACTTGGTTTTGGAATGGGCAACTATAAAGATTCTAAGATGGAAATATTGGCTGATAAAGGGAATGGCAATTATGCATACATCGACAATATGAAAGAGGCGAAAAAGGTATTGGTAAATGAATTTGGAGGAACCATGTTTACTATCGCCAAAGATGTGAAGATTCAGGTTGAGTTTAATCCAGCGGTTGTTCAAGCTTATCGCTTGATAGGCTATGAAAATAGGTTGCTAAATAATGAGGATTTCAACGATGATAAAAAGGATGCAGGTGAGCTGGGAAGTGGTCATACAGTTACAGCACTTTATGAGATCATTCCAGTGGGGGTAGATAGTGATTTTGTTAAGGATATAGATCCATTGAAGTATCAAAAAGTAGAGAACGAAACGAACAGTTCTACCGATGAGCTTTTCACTGTGAAATTTCGATATAAAGAGCCTGATGGAAACGCAAGCAAGCTGATTACATCAATAGTTAAGAATGAGGTTGGAAATTCCAGTCAAAATTTGAACTGGTCAATGGCAGTAGCAGGTTTCGGAATGCTCATAAGAGATTCTGAATACAAAGGGGACATTACATATGTAGATGTGTTGAGGATGGCTAAGTCAGCAAAAGGTGAAGATAAATTCGGGTATCGAAGCGAATTTATTGAACTGGTGGATTTAGCGAAAAGTATGAGTCCACAGTAGTTAGTGGTTGAGTTAGTCTGAGGCGATTCTGGAGAGAGTCGCCTTTTTTAATTGTTGTATGCATCATACACATTCCATGCCCATACGGCGAATGGAATGATGAATGTCCACCAGAAAAAGAAACCCACAACCCCACCGATAATCCAAATAAAGATTCCTTTGAACAATTGTCCTTTGATGATCTGACCAAGTCCAGGAATTAAAAAGGAAATTAATGCGGGGATTCCGTGTTTTTGTGAAGATGTCATAGCCACTTATTTGGAAGTAATTTAATGCAAGTGATGCTTATATTGTAGGCAGTTTAGTGCATTACAAATTTGATATTCCCGAAAAAAGCAATGATGAAATATTTCACTTTATTATTAATAGTCTTCCTGATTTCTATCAAGACTTCAGCACAGATTCAAGAAGGAGCTAAAGTTATTGATCTTAGCTTTTCCTTTTCAGATTCAGAATCTCCTGGCAGTTCCACCTTCTTTTTTGGCCAATCGTTAATTGGATTTGCTACCTCTGAAAACACGTTGTTTTATGGCGGTCTTAGGTATGAGAGTCTTAACTTTTCTTCAACAGGAAATGAGGTAAATGAGCATTTAACATCTTTCGTTGTAGGGTATGAGAAGTTATTTGAGTTAAATGAAAAAGTATATTTCTCCCCCTTTATAACTACTTCTTATGGGTTTGGAAAAATTGAGAACCCGAGTGTAACGAGTGATATGAACCAGTTTACTTTTAGCATACAGCCAAGACTGCATTATTTTATTAACAACAAATGGTCTGTAGTAGCAAGCGTAGGAATAGTTCAATACATAAGCGAAAAGGAAAAAAGTGGAGGAGGTGAGCTAACAAGGAAGCGAATTGGGGCCAACCTAAATGCTGCAAATACATCTTTTGGAATACGATTGAATCTCAATAACGAATAGTTTGCACATTGCTACTTAATAACAGATTCATACGATTTTGACAGTAATATGAGAACATTGAACTTTAGAGTTAGGTATTGCCTTTTTAAATGAAAATTGAAAATATGCAGAAAGTACAGCTTGGAAAATCAGATTTAAAAATTTCGCCGATTGTTTTTGGAGCGTGGGCAATAGGAGGTCAAGCGTGGGGCGGGAATGATGATCGTGATGCAATGGAAGCCATGAAAACAAGCTTCGATTTAGGAGTCACATCCATTGACACTGCGCCTGTATACGGATTTGGTCATAGTGAATCTTTAGTAGGTAAGGCTATACAAGAATTGGGACGGGACAATGTTGAAATACTGACGAAGTTTGGTTTTAACTGGAAAGTTGAAAAAGGTGAATATCAATTTCCAACCAGTGATGGCGGTAAGACCTATGCTTATGCGGGAAGGGATGGAATTACTCAAGAAGTAGAGGATAGTCTTAGACGTCTGGGGACTGACTACATTGATCTTTATCAAATCCATAGACCTGATGCTACCACTCCAGTAGAGGAGACCATGGAAGTTCTCAAAGAACTTCAGGAACAAGGAAAAATTCGTGCAATCGGGATGTCCAACCATACCGTTGAATTGATGAAGCGCGCAGATCAAATCATTGACTTAGCTTCCACACAATCTCCATACAGTATGGTTTATAGAAAAATTGAGAAAGATATCATTCCATACTGCCTGGAAGATCAGGTTGGTATTTTGGCATATAGCCCATTGCAAAGAGGGCTACTTACCGGAAAAATTACTTCCGACTATGTGTTTAAAGGAGATGATCACAGACCAAATACGAAATGGTTTAAGGAGCCAAACAGATCCAGAACTAATGAGTTTTTACAAAAAATAAAACCAATTGCAGACGAGCATGGAGTCCCATTGGCTCAACTTGTAATTAACTGGACCATTCAGCGACCGGGTATTACGGCAGCATTGGTTGGGGCAAGAAACGCTCAACAAGCGGAAGAAAATGCAAAAAGCATGAGTTTTGAGCTATCTAAAGATGAGATTGAGAGAATTAATGCTGAATTGGAAAAGGTAGTTATCGATCATAATGTATAAAAATGGGCTCGATAAAAATTGAAAAGGGCGAATTGATTGTAGATAATAGTACAATCACGATTATCGATGATGCTAAAAGACAGAACAATCTGTTGTTTTTCAGCTCCATAATCTGGACAGTCTTTGGTACAATTTCAGTGCTTCGCTATCTAGAAGAAGGAGATGAATTTTTGCTCTGGACAGGCTTGTTTATTGGTGGGACTCACTTCTGTTTTGCAGTATATTATATGTTTTTAAATTCTAATGCATCCATCATTCGTAAGGAAGATATTATCTCCGTTAAGAGAAAGAGTGGTTTGAAAAATGAATACATCGCCATTAAACTATCGAATGGTAGAGTAAGGAAAATCACTCAACTAATGGGGAATACCGAAGGTATTTTAGCAGCTATAAAATGAAAAAAGCCACCTATGATTAGGTGGCTCCTTAGCTTTTATATTCTTTTCTAGAATCTTAAACTCAAACCAACTAGAAAGTTTCTCCCTGCTTGCGGGTAGTAATTGTTTTGTTGATACAATTGATCATCACCATAGTAGTATCCCCAGGTATATCCATTTGAAGAATACTCTTCATCAAGTACATTATTAACCAATAAAGAAATGCCAAGATTCTTAACATCTCCAAAAGAAAAATCATAAGCAATTCTAATATCATTGGTTAAGTACGAATCTATCGCTCTGTCATTGTTGGAAGTGTTGTCTAAGAACTGCTTCCCTACATATTTAGTCAAAAGCTGGAGCGTAAACCCATCTATCGGAGAGTAGCTGATATCACTAGCACTAATTACGTTTGGTGAAAACGAAATGTCAGAATCTTTATGTTCGATTTCGCTAAAGCTTGCAAACACAATTTCTGAGAATCGATCAATTTTGTTTCTGCTGAGTGTAAGGTTTGCAGACCATACCAAATCATCTGTTAGCTTATACGCTCCTGCCAATTCAATTCCCATTCTGAAGCTTTTTGGAACATTCACTCTAATAGGTGCTCCTACATCATTAACAGCTCCTGTCACAACCAATTGATTTTCATAATTCATGTGGTAGAAGTTAGCTTCATATGAAAATTTGGAACCACTTGATCTAATTCCTATTTCGATATTTTTCAATGTTTCATGCTCAGGTTCTGTACCATCGTTGGCGTCAATAAAATCTGATCTCACTGGCTCTCTGTTTCCTATCGCATATGAAGCATAAACATTGGTTGAGTTGTTGAGCGCGTAGGTTAATCCGAATTTAGGATTGAAGAATGTGAAATCCGTATCTACATCGTAGGCCTCTCTGTCGCTATCTAAGCCGTCAGTCTGGTAGTTAATAGTTCGGATTTGAGCATCTCCAAATAAGTTTAACTTATCATTAAGCTGATAATTCACTTTTAAGAAAGTATTGAAGTCTGTTTTCACTCCATTGCCTTCGTAATATCTATCTCTGATATCGACATCCCCAGCAAATTGAGCCCAAATGATTTCTCCAAAATGATCGCCATCGTATTTGTTCCATGCTCCACCAAAAGTCACATCCCATTCATCCTCGTTATAGTTCAATGAGTAGGTAGTGCCATAGAAGTGATTATCTAGCCAACGTCTTCTTACAATGTCTGAGTTTGTTATAGTTTCTGCGCCTATAACAATGTTGGACAATCCATAGTCTACTAAATCATCATCTTCTCTAAACTGCTCAAAAAATCCTCTACCTCGGGTATAATGAAGTGCTCCCGAAAAATTGAGCGTCTCTGAAATACTGTGTCCAATGTGTAATTGGTAATGATCTTGACGATAATTATCAACTTCGTTATCATAGAGATAGTAGTTGAAAGATCTTCCGGAATTTCTCAAATTATTTAATTGAGCTTGCGTAGAATACTCACCTCCAAAGTCAATTAGTTCCTGAATATCATCGGCATTGCCAGTCAATCTTGCTTCTGGAGTGCCATACCATGCTTGTTGCGTGATTTCTTGTCCTCCGAAGATTACAGCTTTTATCATGGTTTTTTCACCGTATCTACCGCCAGATAAATAGTAGGATTTTAAATCAGCAGCTGATCTGTCTATAAATCCATCTGAAATAATGCGCGAAAGACGAGCTTCGAAATTATACACGTCATTCATTAGACCTGTATTGTAAGTCACGTTGTTTTTCCAAGTATTGAAGCTACCTACAGAGTTGTCCGTTTGGAAAAAGGCGTCTTTTGAAACATTATTTGTTTTCAGGCTAACTGTCGCACCGAATGCGGCTGCACCATTTGATGACGTTCCTACACCCCTTTGAATTTGTACGCTATTCAAAGAAGATGAAAGATCAGGCATGTTTACCCAAAAAACTCCATGCGATTCTGAGTCATTAACAGGAATACCATTGATCGTAACGTTGATTCTGGTTGCGTCGCTTCCACGAATGCGCAAGCCTGTGTATCCAATACCAGCTCCAGCATCTGAAGTTGTAACAAGGGATGGTGTGAAGTTCAGTAGAATTGGTAAATCTTGCCCAAGATTTCTTTCACCCAACTCCTTCTTATCCACGGTAGTATAGGTTGTTGGTGTTTTTTCATTTGCCCTGGTCGAGTAAACCGTGACATCATCCAATTGCACAGTTTTGAGACTGTCTTGTCCGTAGGCAAGGGTCGTTATCAGCAGCGCGGCCGATAGAAGTAAAGTTTTCATTTTTATTAAATTATTATTTAACCATCGGAAAGCGGGGACTTCCCATTATTGGTTATCATACTTGATTGCGAGATAATCGCAATCTTTCCCTACGCCGGCATTATCCGGATCAGGTTTATGGGTATGATCTCAGCCGTTTCTACCATATGGTTCGGCACCCCTTAATTGGCCGCAAAGTTAGATCAGCAATTCTATTTTCAAATTCTATGTGAAAAATTTTGTGAATTGCGATAGGTAAAAGATTAGCGGATTCATAAATCACAGTTTAATTCACTGGAAATGGTCTAATTTCTGATTATATTGATAGTAAGCAACTGTTGGATAAGACTCCTTGCCAGATGAGAAAATTGGATAAGATAAAACGCATACTTTTAGTTGATGATGATGATATTGTAAACTCAATCAATAGTGCGATCATCAAGCATGCTGGTTTTGCTGAGGAGATACTTGTTCAAACTTCTGTCGCTGAGGCAATTGATTCGCTGAAGCTTGCGATGGACGAAAATAATTTGCCGGAACTTATTTTTTTGGATGTAAATATGCCCCACAAAAATGGCTGGGATTTTATTGATGAATATGAACAGATCCCATTCAACGTTTCTCAGCCTGGTATAATAATGGTAACATCATCCATTAATCCTGCTGATGCCGCGCGTGCTTCAAGATTGGATACAGTAATTGATTTTATATCAAAACCGCTTTCTCCGGAGCTTCTGGATAAAGTATATGATGATCATTTTTCCTAGACTTCGCTCAATTCAAGCCATCGTAATTCTTTTTCTTCAAGCTCATCCTTCAAAGATTTTATTTCTTCACTGATAGCTTGCAGTTTTTCATATTCTGTTTCAGAATTTAAAGCATCCTCTAAAGCTGTCTTCTTTGACTCAAGTTGGGGTATCTCTTTATCTAACTGATCTAGTTCTCTCTGCTCGTTGTAGCTGAGTTTTCTAGTCTTAGGCTTTTCTACAATTGATTCCTGCTTTTTGTCTTTGTCCTTTTCTAAGTCCTGAAGTTCGGCTACAGGCACACCTTCTTTTTCTCTATAGTCGGTATAGTTTCCTGGAAAATCTCTGATCTTCCCATTTCCTTCAAACACAAATAGATGGTCTACCAGCCGATCCATAAAGTATCGGTCGTGAGATACGATCATTAAACAACCAGCGAATTTTTGTAAGTAGTCCTCAAGGACGTTTAGTGTGGTGATATCTAAGTCATTGGTTGGCTCATCAAGAATCAGGAAGTTAGGATTTGCCATCAGAACACGCAGTAGCTGTAGTCTTCTTTTCTCTCCACCACTCAATTTGCCCACAAAGTTGTGCTGCATTTTCGGCGGAAACATAAATTGATTAAGAAGTTGCGAAGCAGATACTTGACTTCCATCTTCAAGTGAAATGTATTCGGCTACTTCTTTTACGATATCAATTACCTTTTTTGAAGGATCGAAGATGGTTTCATCTTGTGTGTAATATCCAAATTTTGTGGTTTGCCCGATTTCAATTTCTCCCGAATCAGGTTTAATATTTTGTGAGAGAATGTTCAGGAAAGTAGACTTACCAACTCCATTTGGTCCAATAATTCCAATCTTCTCTTTCCTCTTAAAGATATAGCTGAAGTCATTGACAAGGTTTAGTGAGTCATATGACTTATTAACGTGACTAAGTTCTAAGATTTTTTTCCCTTGCCTTTCACCTCTCAAGTTCACTTCCATCTTCTGAGTATGAATAGCGCTATGAGCTTTTGCTTTTGTTTCATGGAAAGCATCAATGCGGTATTTAGCTTTAGTGCCTCTGGCCTTAGGTTGCCTTCTCATCCATTCAAGTTCTGTTTTGAATAGGTTCTTTGCCTTATCAATACTTGCAGCCACCATTTCCATCCGTTCTGCTTTTTTCTCAAGAAACTGGCTGTAGTTGCCTTTGTACCTGAAGATATCTCCGTGCTCAATTTCTAATATTTCGTTGGTCACTCTGTCGAGAAAGTATCGGTCGTGAGTGACCATTAGCAGTGTTAGGTTTGCGGTAGCAAGGTAGTTTTCGAGCCATTCTATTAGTGCTAAGTCTAGGTGGTTGGTTGGCTCATCTAATATTAAGAAGTCAGGGTTTACAACTAATGCTTGAGCGAGTGCAACACGTTTTTTTTGACCTCCTGAGAGATCACCCATTTTCTTTTCAAGATCATGTATCCCCAATTGTCCAAGCAGTGCTTTTATTTGATGCTCATATTCCCACGCATTCAGTGAGTCCATTCGTTCCAGTATAGGAGTAAGGTCGGGAGCATTTTCAGGATCATGTTCTGTTTTGAACATGGCTCTTTCATAATCCCTTATGACATTAAGTTCTTCTTTGTCTTCAGCAAACACAGCCTCAATTATCTTTTCTTCAGGATTGAATTCAGGGTGCTGCGGAAGCATGGATATGGTCAGTCCTTTGCGAAACGAAACAATCCCTTTGTCCTGTGCTTCGACACCTGCGATTACCTTCATTAAGGTAGATTTTCCAGTGCCATTGACTCCAACGAGTGCTGCCTTTTGACCTTGGTCAAGTCCAAAGGTTATATTCTCAAATAGTTTCTTTTCGTCGTAGCTCTTACTTAGTTCCTCAACTGACAAATAGTTCATTCCACAAAAGTACGTCCTTCACGAATGGAACAAATCATTCATTTTTAGTTTTATATCATAAATTCTACCATTATGAAGAACTTCATTTATTCCTTCGTTTTAGTGTCACTTATAGCTTGTAATTATTCTAATTCTCAAGAGCCGAAAAGTGAGCCTCCAAGAAATTTTAATGGTTATTGGTATGCTGGACAAGCTGAAATTACCAGCTTCAAGCTTGAACAGGCGCGATATGGAGAGATTCATGATGGAGAAGCTGTTTTGGTATTTGTGACAGAGCCTTTTTCACAAAGCAAACAGGTAAAATTGGACAACTGGAGAGACCAAAGTCCGGATAATGTTAGTGTCATGAAATTAAACATGACAAAGAAATTTTTGACCGGAATATATCCTTACTCTATGATGATGAGCTCATTCACGCCAGTATCTCAAGATAAGTATCCAGATGCATTTAAAGTCACTACCTCCTCTCAGGAATGGTGTGGTCATACCTGGATGCAGATTAATCTAAGGGATGACCAATATCAACTACAAGGGTTTTCCTATTTTGAATCTGAAGGAGATGTTAATGTTGAGGTTCCCAACACAATCTTAGAAGATGAGCTTTGGACACGCTTACGAATTAATCCAGAATCGTTGCCTACTGGAAAGATTGAAATCTTGCCTTCATCGTTTTATCTGAGGTTGGGTCATAGAGAAGTTGAATTAAAAAGGGCAGAGGCTAGTCTTACGGATCTCAAGTCTTCAGACTTTTCTAATAGTGGCCACAGAAAGTATGAGATCATGTATGATGATCGATCATTGTCGATCTATTTCGAATCAGCATTTCCGCATAAAATATTAGGTTGGGAAGAGACTTACAAAAGTGGATTTGGTAATCCTGAAACCCTTACGACGCGAGCTAAAAGAAGAAATACAATTAAGTCTGCGTACTGGGGAAAGAATAGCAACAAGGACAGGGCCATCAGAAAAAAGTTAGGTCTCAGCACAGAGTAGTTTCAAGGAGAATGATTCTGTGGATTATATCTTTGACCCATGCAAAACGACAACCCTTGGATTACCCATAACACTAGAGAAATTTATTCAAACTCTTGGATCCAATTAACAGAGCATGATGTCACTAATCCTGGCGGAGGGAAAGGGATCTATGGTAAAGTCCACATGAACAATCTAGCCATCGGAATTGTGCCCCTAGATGAGGATTTAAATACCTGGCTTGTAGGTCAGTATCGATATACACTGGATGAGTATAGCTGGGAGATTCCGATGGGTGGAGGACTACTTGACGTTCCAAAGATTGAATCGGCAAAGCGTGAGTTAAAAGAAGAAACAGGTCTGGAAGCAGAGAAGTGGACTGAGATATGCAAGATTCATACATCTAATTCTGTTACTGATGAAGTAGGATTTGCATACTTAGCTCAGGATTTAACTCAAGGAGAAACTGAATTTGAAGAAACTGAAGACTTACAAATAAAAAAGCTTCCACTTAGGGAAGCTTTAATAATGTGTGATGAAGGAGCAATTACTGATAGCTTGAGTATAGCAGCTATTTACAAACTTGCCCGGATGCTTAATTTATAATTTTAAGCAAGCGGTAATTTGATCGTAAACGTCGTGCCGTTACCGTCGTTACTTTCAACTTTTATTTCACCCTTGTTTAGGGTAACGAATTCATAAACCAGTTGCAATCCAAGGCCTAGGCCGGTTTCGCCAAAAGTTCCTTTTGTTGAAATAGTCTCATCAAGATTGAATAGAACGTCTAGTTTTTCTTTTGGTATTCCTACACCATTGTCAGTTACCTGTATTTGACAGAATTGCCCGCTGCTATCTTTCGAAGCGTGCATTTTCACATGACCGCCTGTATTAGTGAACTTAATCGCATTGTTAACTAAGTTTCTTAGAATAGTAGAAGTAGTGTTTTTATCTACCAAAAGTTCGAAAGCGTCATCGGACTCGAATTCTAGTTCGATTTTCTTTGACAAAGCATTATCCTTGAACATGTCAATCACGTCTTTGGCCAATTCACCAAGATCCATTTTTTCAGGAACATACGGGAAGTGACCTCTTTGCTGAAGAGCCCAATTTAAAAGTGTATCTAGAAGTTGAGTTAACCGGTCAACCGATTCACCCATCTTATCAACCATGCCACCAAGTTTTTCTCCTTGTCCATCCTGCAGATAAAGTTGAGAAACCGTAATTAATCCATTTAAGGTATTTACCGGACCCCTTAGGTCATGAGAAATGATCGAGAAGAACTTGTCTTTGGTATGATTGAGTACTACCAGATCATCATTTTGCTTTTCTAGCTGTTTGCTAAGTCTAGTTTTTGATTTGAAGTATGAGTAGACAATGATTATCAGACAGACAAAAGCTACTAGGAGAAAACCTCCTGTGATCATGATGATTCGATTATTTCTTTTTTGCTCCAGCAAAAGATCTACTTCTGCTTGTTTTCTACCAACCTCATATTCTGTACGCATATCACCAAGTCTTTGGGTAGTTTCAAGATTTTGAATACTGTCCTTATAAGCGTAGTACTGTGTTTGGTATTCAATTGCCTCATCTAGATTTCCCCTCTTGAGGTTGAGTTCAAATAGAATTTTCGATGCATCACGAACTTGTTCTTTCAATCCAATTTCCTTGGAGAGTGAAAAAGCAATGCTTGTATATTTAATGGCTTCGTCATCATTGTTCTCGGTCTGGAAGATCATACCCAGTTGATTATAGTAATCTGCCATACCATATTTATCTCCAATTGGTTTCAGCATTTCAATCGCTCTGAAAAGATCAATTTTAGCTCTTTCATTGTCTCCTTGTTTCCAGAATACTAGCGCACGATTACCGACAATGTATGCGATTCCTAGATCCATTTTAAAGGTTTGAAAGAGTGGTTCTGACTCATTGTAGTAGGCCATTGCTGAATCGTAGTTGCCTATTAGATAATAGTCGTAGCCAAGATTCAATAGACTGAGTGCCAATTTTTTTCTTTGGCCCGTTTCTCTAAGTAAATCAATTGACTTTGATCCATAATAAAGCGCGTTTTCAGAATCTCCGTTTTGCGTATAGCAAGTAGATATTTCAGCATAAACTTCGGCTAATTGCAATTTGAATTGTTGCTTACCACCCGCTAAGTCTGCACTATTGAATAGATTTTCTAAAGCCCTATCCAGGTTACCCATATAGCGATGAGCGATGCCAATTTGTGCGTAAGCTTTAATCTGATACTCCTGACTGTTTGCGTCATTTGCCAGACTCAATAAATATTCTGAAAACTGAAGCTTTTGATCGGGAGAAGTAGTATAAGTGCTGAGCTTAAAGTATGCTTCAATTTCTTGACTGGGAGACAGTATCCCTTGGTCAATTACTTTCTTAACGCTATCAGCCTTTACTCGATTTTGAGCAAATCCAAGCGAAGCAGCGACGATGCCTAACAGGCATATGCAATTTCTAAAATTAATTATACACATGGTGATGTATTATTAATCGTTAGTACCACCTGATTCTCCTGAATCTCCCGAATCAGAGTCATCATCATGGGCATTACCATTATCAACAACACCAATTTTTGGATCCAATCTTACAACAACACCTTTATTTTCTTTGGACTCGTATACAATGTCGTACTTTAATTCGTCATTATTTGGATCATATGTTTCTGGTACTTGCAGTACAAACATCTGATCTTCTTTAAATTCTTCTGGGAGTTGATTTAGATATGCCTCCGCATTTTCATCAAAGTCAACATCCTCAAGGTCGTCTAATCCACCACCTCTATACCAGAAGACAAATTCTCCTGGTTCGACATAAGCAGTTACCGTTGTTTCAGTTACTATTTGATAACCATCCACATCGTCAGTATTTGTATTGAAGTAGATATTACCGTCTACATATTTTAATACTGTTATTGCACGCTCAGTGCTTCCGGTTCTTCCTTTGATGTTGAAATATTCATCTGCCAATTGGCTAGCAGCAATTAAATCTTCATCTATGGGTTGATTTTCAATTAGCTCATCTTCTTGGCAAGCAAGAAGGAATAAGATAAACACAAAAGCTAACTGTCTAATATTTAGGTACTTCATTGTCGGTGGTTTAAAAAATGAAGCTACAAATTATCACAAACATTATCAATTGATAAGTTTTTTAGGCATCATTAGATGAATTCAATTAAAAGACCGATGGAACAACTAATAGTAAAGAGGAGTGACTAGAAATTGCCGATAGATAAAATCGATGAATAAAAATTGTTTCCATATTGTGCTGAAATATAGAGGCACTACCTTGCGACTTGATTCCAATTTACAATGACATTAAAGGAACATCTGCGCAAAAATATTGTCTTAGCACTTCCAGTAATTATTGGTCAGCTTGGCCATATCATGGTAAGTGTGGCAGATAGTTTAATGGTAGGTAGATTGGGTGTCGTCCCATTAGCTGCAGCAACTTTTGCTGGTACATTTTATTATGTCCTCATGCTCTTTGGTATTGGAGTAAGCTATTCCATTACGCCTAAAGTTGCATCAGCGGATGTGAAGGATCACGAAAAGCTCCTGAAGTATTTGGAAAATGGATTCTTCATGAATTTAGCTTTGGGATTAATCTTATTCTCCATCGGATATGTGGTAAGTCATTTTCTCCATTTGTTTGGACAAGAAGAACCAGTTGCCGAAGCGGCTGGATCCTACTTGATTGTCATGTGTGGTTCATTAATTCCATTAATGATCTTTCAAACATTTAGGCAGTATGCCGAAGGCTTATCTGATACCTTCAGCCCAATGATTGTGTCAGTTCTTGCTAACCTCCTTAATGTGCTATTCAACTACATGTTGATTTACGGAAAGTTAGGGGCACCTGCTTTAGGTCTGAATGGCGCAGGGATTGCAACATTAATTGCTCGCATTATCATGTTTATATTGATGATCTGGTGGATAAGAAAGAAATGCATTGGATTTAAGTGGGGATTTGAATGGCTTGGGATTAAGGAATTGCTGAAGATCGGTGTTCCATCTGGCTTGCAGTATGTTTTTGAAGTTGGCGCTTTTGCAACTGCTGCAATAATGGTGGGTTGGATTAGTGCAGAAGCATTGGCTGCTCACAACATTGCTTTAAATCTTGCAGCGATTAGTTACATGGCAGCAACTGGGCTTGCCGCCGCATCTACTATTAGAATTGGTAATCAGATGGGATTGAAAGACAGAAGGAATCTTCGAATAGCAGGGTTTTCTTCATTTGGTCTTGTGGCTGTTTTTATGGCCGCATGTAGCTTACTTTTTATCGTCTTGAGAGATTACCTGCCTTCCTTATATATAGATGATATGCAAGTGCAGCAAACGGCATCGACACTATTAATAATTGCAGCGGCTTTTCAAGTATCAGATGGTGTGCAAGCAGTTGGATTGGGAGTCTTGAGAGGTTTGCAAGATGTTAGGATTCCAACTCTAGTGACGTTCATTTCTTACTGGCTTGTGGCAATACCTTCTGGCTATGTTTTCGCTTTTTATTTTAATTGGGGTGTGAATGGGGTATGGTATGCACTCTCACTAGGATTAACTCTTGCCGGAATATTTAATATGTGGCGATTTAATCGTTTGTCCAAAAAAATAGCATTTTGATGAAATTATGGGTCGTTCTAATATGCTGTTTTCTCGCAGTGTCGTCAAATGCGCAACCAGCTATTGACACCGATTTTAAGGTTGAAATTGCAAGTCCCTTCTTTGCCAAGGGTAATATGCCAAAGGTCATGATCGACGAAGCTCATAACAACATTCACACGAAGGATGGAGGGCTGTATGCCTTTGCGAAACTAATGGAGGATGATGGTGCGGAAGTCTATGCAAATTCTGGAAAATTTACCGAAGCGTTGCTTTCACAATATGACGTTGTATTTATTGTAAACGCATTACATGATTCAAACGTCAATAATTGGAGTAATCCATGTCCGTCGGCATTTACAGATTCTGAAATTGATGCACTTGTAGGTTTTGTCAAATCTGGAGGGAGTCTTTTATTGGTTGCAGATCATATGCCGTTAGGAGGTTCGGTTCAAAAACTAGCAAATGAATTTGGTATTGAGTGGAGCAATTCCTTTGCAATGCAAAATGGGAAGCATTGGCCGCCTTCCACTTTTGAAGAGAATAATAACACCCTTTTGAGATCACCGGTTACCAACAGTACTTCATACGGACGACATGTGTCAGTAATTGGCTCATTCACTGGCTCAGCATTTAAGATACCTAATGAAGGCATCCCTTTTTTAAAATTTGATGATTCGCACAGGTTGTTGATGCCTGATGTTGCATGGAAATTTGATAAAAAAACTAAAAACCAAACTGCCGAAGGTTGGTACCAAGGTGCATGCCTAGCGTTTGGGGAAGGCAAGCTGGTACTTTTAGGAGAAGCTGCTATGATAACTGCCCAAATTCGTGGAAAAACTAAAATTGGTATGAACAGTCCCGATGCACCAGAAAATGGTCAACTCGCAATAAATATTTTTCGATACCTGGCCCACGATTGATCAATCTTACTTAATTATGCCATGCATTCTTATGTCATGAAGAAAAATCAAGCTGCGCTCATATTTATTTTCATAACTGTCCTGATAGATATACTTGGCATTGGGGTTATCATTCCTGTATTACCTCAACTGTTTGAAGAGGTTGGAGGACTAGATTCAAGCGAAGCTTCTATAATGGGCGGAGCGCTCACAGCAACATATGCTGTAATGCAATTCTTCTTTGCCCCAATTCTTGGCGGACTTAGTGATAAATACGGAAGACGTCCGCTCTTACTTATCGCATTGCTGGGCTTGGGGATAGACTATCTAGTAATCGTTTTTGCTCCTACCATCAGTTGGTTTTTTGTGGCCCGATGTATTGCGGGGATTTGTGGTAGCAGTATTACTGTAGCCAATGCTTATATAGCAGATATAAGCACCGTTGAGAATCGAGCTAAGAATTTTGGAATGATTGGCGCTGCCTTTGGTTTAGGATTTGTTATTGGACCAAGTTTAGGAGGGCTTTTAGGAGATATAGGTACAAAGGTTCCATTTATTGTTGCCGCGTGCCTCTCCTTTATCAATATGATTTATGGATATTTTGTAATCCCTGAATCATTGGCAGTCGAAAATCGAAGAGCTTTCAGCTGGAAAAGAGCAAATCCATTTGGTACACTTCGACAGGTCTTTAATTATAAGATGATTGTTGGGTTAGTAGTAAGTCTATTTTTCATCTATGTAGCGGCAAATGCAACTCATGCAAATTGGCCTTATTTCACAAAGAATAAATTCAATTGGGGAGCTACCGAGATTGGACTGTCACTCACTTTTGTAGGTGTGATGGTGTCGATAGTACAAGGTGGAGTTATAGGTCCTGTGGTTAAAAAAATTGGTGAAATAAAGGCAGTCTATTTAGGGCTCTTTTTTAACGTACTTGGCCTTTCTCTATTAGGTATCGTTCCTGAAGCATGGATGCTGTATGCGGTAATTGTACCTTATGCATTTGGAGGATTGGCTGGTCCATCTTTGCAATCTTTGATGACGGCTCAGGTACCAAAGAATGCTCAGGGCGAACTCCAAGGAGGGTTGACAAGCGTAATGACTGTTTCATCCATCATTGGCCCACTAGTTATGACGGGGATTTTCAGGTATTATACCAATCCGGAAAATGACGTCTATTTTCCAGGGGCTCCTTTCATACTCGGAACGGTACTGGCACTGGTAAGTATTTTTATTGCAAGAACTTCACTGACTAAAATAAAAGGTTAATCTGCTGATTTTTTTAAAGTGGTGTAAGTCCAAAGTCCTGCGATAAACTCAATAAAGGAGAAGGCTACTAATGCAAGAGTTCCTCTTTCGAAAAAATAGAGCCAAATAAAAAATACAAATTGTAGAATACGGATGTGAACAGTGAACTTGAAAAATGGAACAAGGTTTTCATTTGCATTTCTGATATAGTAATACCCAAGCACTGCAACAACGAATCCTAATACAACTCGCCAGATACTTTCTGGATCAGGGATTCCAATTGTGCTAAGTATCCAGGATGGTGCAAGCATTAGGAACAATCCTTCAATGATTAAATAGATTCCGAAGAACCAAACAGATTTCGCTGACTTGTCCAATAATTGTAAATTTCAATTCAATCAATTAAGCTAATCAAACTATGCGAAAAGCTGCAATTCTATTGTTGGTACTTCCACAACTTATTTTCTCTCAAGTGACAGCTGATGAAATTCTAGACAAAGCCATTAGTTATCACGACCCAAACGGCAAATGGGATCAACTGAAGACGAGGTTGATTTTTACTGGTATTCGTCCGGAAGGACCTGAAAGATTTACCACTGTAGACTTTGACAATGCCGCTGCATTAATGAAAATCAATCGAAACAATGAGGAGATTTATGAAGTGGTTGGAGATGAAGCTAACGTAGTAGCGGGGGGCAAAGATGAAGCACGAGCACTGATGCTTAGAAATTACTATTTGTATTTATGGGGGCTACCCATGAAGCTAAAAGATAAAAGTACACCCACATTACAACGAATGAATGATAAGGAGATTAAGGGAGTAAAGTGCCATGTCGTAAGGGTAGCTTATCAAAAAGATATTTGGTATTTCCACTTTGACATGGAATCTGGGAGGATGATCCAGTACAAATTTTATAAAGATGAAGAAGCAGATAAGGGCGAACTCATCACCCTTGAAGATGAATTACTGGTTGATGGTATTAGAATGCCAAAGAAAAGAAGCTGGTATACCCTGCCCGAAATGAAATTCCTTGGCACAGACATACTAACCAAGTCCGAGTAATGATGTTCCATTTTTTATTTACTTAACAAATGTGAAACTTATCTATTATATTCACGTTTGTTAAGTAAATAAAAAGTTTAGGACTAATGAATAAATTATCAATTGTGGTGGTCTTTTTCCTGATATCAGGAGCCCTTTATGCACAGAACTATTCGGATGACTTAAAGGATTGCAACTATGAAAAAGATGAAGTTTTTATCGATTGGGGAGATGAGGTAAATCAAAAGTACGTTGAAAAAGAAAGCGTAGTAAAATTCTCTAAGAAGCGATTAAGGTCATTCTATTGCAAGAATTTGGTTGCCCGAGACAGAATTGAATCTGAGGGATTCGTCGTTAGCAAAGGAAGTTTTCAGCTTGCTGATGATGATGAAAAATTTCTTGTATTCAGCATAAAAATGGGTGATCTTATTTATCAGGAAAAACTATTTATCCACATCGGACCGGATCAGAAACTCATTTCATCAAAAGATTAATTAAACAATGGAATATCAATTAGGTGAATTTGAAGAGCTGGTACTATTGACAGTTGCAGCTCAACATGATCAAGCGTATGGAGTTTCAATACATGAATTTCTAACGGAGGAGACCAAGAAGAAGATAAACATCAGCGCGATCCATGTTGCGCTCAAGCGATTAGAAAAGAAGGGGTTTGTAGAATCACGATTTGGCGGCATTACCGAAGAACGTGGAGGAAGGAGAAAAAAGTTTTACATCGTGACTGCTATTGGGAAGAAGGCCCTGGATGCTTCTCATGATCTAAGAACTGGCATCTACAACAGGATTCCTCAGCTTCAATTCGCTACGATATAGATGGACAATAACCAGCCACCGAAATGGGCACTCAGATTTCTGAGGTGGTATTGCCGTGAGGAATACCTAGATGAGATTGAAGGTGATATGATGGAGCTATTCCATGTTCGGGCAACCGCCTCTATAAGGTCTGCCAGATTGTTTTTTATATGGAATGTCATCAGAACATTTAGGTGGATAAATCTCAAAAAAACTCAAATAAATAATTGGACTATGAACTTATTTAAGAACTATACAAAGATTTACTTCCGGCGGTTCAGGAAGGAAACTGCACACTATTTAGTCAATATACTTGGACTTGGTTTAGGATTTGCTATTCTGTTTTTTATCCTGATGTTCGTTTATGACGAGCAAAGTATCGATCAATATCATTCAAATATTGATCGGGTATACAGGCTAGTTGAAAAGAGCCAGGAAGAAGACGGCACTCATGACTATTTAAGCACATCTAACGCTGTAGCTGCAGCATTGAAAGCTGATTTTCCGGCAGTACAAGAAACAGCGCACATGACCTATCTGGGATCTCAAGTTTTGCAAAAAGAAGATAACAGAATTGCAGACAGGGATTGGGTGATGGTTTCAAAAGGAATCTTTGATATTCTTGATTTCCCAATTATCAGCGGAAACCCTAAAAAAGAATTTGAAGGGCCAGCGGGAATTGTTCTTGAAAAAAACATGGCCAAGGCACTTTTTGGACATTCTGATGTAGTTGGTGAAGTACTTGACGGTTCTCGATTTGGTCCGGTCGAAGTCTTAGCTGTCATGAATGAAATGCCATCAAATTCTTCGTATCGATTTAAAGAGATATATGTTCTAAATATTGATCAGCTAAATGAAGGATTTCAAGATTTTCTTAAATCATGGGATACGCGATTTATGCAAACGTGGGTATTATTGAATGAAGGAGCTACACCAGATGATATCTATGCCGAGAAGTCAGAGTTTCTGGAAAAATATTACGACGAGGAAATCAGAAAGGAGCATGATTTTTACCTTCATCCTTTCTCCGACTTTCATCTTGGCTCTAGCCATATCGAAAATGGAGGACCTGGACCTCTTTTAGCAATCCCATACAGTGATAGACAATTTGTTTCGATGATTTTGCTGATGGGGTTCCTCGTGATTTTCGTTGCAGCACTTAATTATGTGAACCTCTCATCAGTTCAAGCCTTAAAGCGAACACTAGAGGCTAGCATGAGAAAAATCAATGGAGCTAATTCAAGACAGTTGGTCGGGCAGCTATTCTTTGAAACGCTGTTTACCATCTTAATCTCATTCCTCATTTCGATTCTTTTGGTAGTGATTTTATTCCCTTACTTTCTTCAGATCACAGATAAAAGCATGGAATTAGTAAGCTTCCTCAATGCTGATTTTCTACTAACTCAAGCAGCAGTATTGCTTTTCATTTGGGTTGCTTCAGCACTGTTGCCGGCCTTATATTATTCGAAACTAAAACGCTCACTATTGATCTTGAAGAATGCCTTTTCTGGTAAGGGTGATACTTTGAGAAAAGTGTTGGTAGGAATTCAATATGCACTCTCTCTTTTCCTAATAATCGGCTCAATAGTTATATATCGGCAGCTCAACTTTGTTCAGTCAAAGGACTTGGGATTTGATAAGGAAAATCTAATTGTTATGGACATCAATTCTGGGACAACCCGCAGGAGTTTCAAAGGAATTATTGATGACATAAAAAAGAATCCGGATGTAATAAATGCTACGACCTCATCACGAGTACCAGGTGAATGGAAAAATATACCGCAAGTATTCATTGGTGAAAAGCTGACAGAAAGCAACTTAGAGGCTAGCTTTTACGGCATAGAGAAGAATTGGCTGGATACCTATCAAATAGAATTGATTCAGGGCCAAAATTTTACTGGGGTAGATGAAACGGACAGCTTGTATGTCTTAGTCAATGAAAGAGCTGTTGAAATGCTGGGGTTCGATGATCCGATCGGTAAAAACATATGGGTAATAGGAGGAAACGCTGGAGATTCAGCTAGGCTGAAGATTTCAGGTGTGGTTGAAAATTTTCATTTTGAATCATTGTATGAAACAATTGCGCCTGTGGTTTTAGGTAATTGGAATAACCATGTGATGGGAATCGATTACTTCACCATACGTTACAGTCAAAACCCAAGAGAAACGGTTAGTCACATAGAAGAGGTCAATGATAAATTCGATCCTGAAACTCCTGCTGAAATTAACTTCCTAGATCAGCAGTGGAATAGGTTCTATAAAGCTGAAGTAAGTAGAGCAACGATTGTGCTAATTGCTGCAATCGTTTCAATTATCATTTCGGCATTTGGCTTATTTGGCTTGAT
This sequence comes from Ekhidna sp., assembly GCF_963691765.1. GTDB lineage: Bacteria > Bacteroidota > Bacteroidia > Cytophagales > Cyclobacteriaceae > Ekhidna. Next base: position 1,358,303 of record NZ_OY829375.1, on the reverse strand, counting down.
CAACTTTACACTGGAACGTAAGACTAAGGAAATAGGAATACGTAAAGTTATGGGTGCATCTGTGCCAAACATTTTGAATTTGGTATTGAAAGATTACCTGATATTAATGCTTATCGCACTTGTAATTGCCGCTCCACTATCGTGGTGGTTATTCGAAGATTGGCTTTCAGACTTTGCTTATAGAATTAATCTCAGTATCGACTTATTCATTATTGCATTTGTCACCGTGCTTGCGATTTCATGCATAACAGTGCTAAGCCGCATCTTCAAAATTGCAAAGTCTAATCCTGTTCAATCCATACGATACGAATAATAGAAATTCCAATGAGAAAGGTATTACTAGGTACGATCTGTATCATGTTTACGATCAGCCTTTATGGACAACAAAACGCTTTAATGAAAGAGCAAAAACAAATGATCGGAGAATTCTCCGGTCATTTTCCAACAAAGGACAATACCTATCTTAGAGCGAGAGATACACCTGAGAACAGAGCTAAAGCGGCAGATTATCTCGCAGACAGAATCAAACAAATAGGACTGGTTCCTCAGAGAAATCGATATCGATTTCGAAATCTCAATCCACTTATCGATGTATTATTCTCGCCATTTAGAGGTGAAAATATTTACACAATAATTCCTGCTACCAATTCCAGTGATCAGCATATCGTGCTTGGAGCTCACTATGATTCAGAATTGAATTGTCCTGGAGCGATTGACAATGGAACCGGATCAACACTTATTTACAGTGTGGGTAGGATGCTCTCAGGACTTGATACTCGAGAGATGAATTTGATAATTGTATTCTTCGATCAAGAAGAAGAAGATCTTGTGGGTAGCCAGGCTTTTGCGGATTGGCTTACAGATGAAAAGCTGAATGTACACTCAGTTCACACTTTTGACATGGTAGGATGGGATGAAGATGGAAATCGTGAAATGGAGTTAGAACTGCCAACGACTTATTTGGAAAACGTTTACAGCGAGAAAGCAAGAGAAATGGATATTCCACTCTACGTGACAAAAATCAATTCAACAGATCATCATTCATTTAGACAAGCAGGTTTTGACGCAATTGGAATAAACGAGGCCTATGGGAAGCGCGATACTACTCCATTTAAGGATACCCCGCAAGACACATACGAAACTGTAAATTTTGAATATTTGGCTGGTTCAACTCAATATGTTTTTGAAGTAATTAAAGAGATAATAAATGGAGATGATTAAAGAAAAATGGAGAGAAGAACCTCTTTATTTGTCAATCCTAGCGCTTGTGGGTTTGGCCTTTTTGATAAAAGGGGTTGACTACTTGATGTTGCAAAGTCTTCCTCCTTTCATTCTTGGAGTTCTTATGGTTTTAGGACTTTTGTATACCATCATTTCTGAAAGCAGACTTTCAAGAAGACTTGCTAGAGTTATTGCTGTATTTCTAATTTTTTGGGGATTTAGCAGGCTAGCTGTTGAGTTAATGTTTTCATTTACTTCGGTGACGGAAGCCCACATTAGGTCTCAATTTACTTGGGTTAATCGATTGCTTAGCGCACTTAGTTTGTTTGCTGGATTCTACATTTATAGAAAGCAAAACCTCAAGAATTAATCCTTATGTAGGCGGATTTAGGTAAAAATTCGACGAATTTTTACCAGAATTGAAGAAAACTGAAACCAGATCATACAATTTCTGGTTCTTAAATCGTATATTAAAAGGTAGTTTTTTTGCAAAAGCAATGGTCAACCGCCTATCTTTGCAGATTGCTTTTTTATACCCATAACAAACTTAGTTTTAATAAGATAATATGCGACAGTTAAAGATTACCCAGTCTATTACCAACAGGAGAGAGAGTCATACCCTGGAGAAGTATTTTACTGAGGTAAGTAATGTTCCAATGATTACTCCGGATGAGGAAGTAACGCTTGCCAAGCGAATTAAGGAAGGTGATGACCTGGCATTGGAAAAACTTGTGAAAGCAAACCTTAGGTTCGTAGTATCTGTAGCAAAGCAGTACCAGAACAGAAGTTTACCACTAAATGACCTTATCAACGAAGGAAACCTTGGGTTGATTAAGGCAGCAAAGAAATTTGACGAAACCAAAGGATTTAAGTTTATCTCATATGCGGTATGGTGGATTCGTCAGTCCATTATGCAAGCGTTGGCAGAGCAATCTCGTATTGTTCGTCTTCCAATGAACAAGTCTGGTGCGATTAACCAGATTAGAAGAGCATATGCAGAGCTAGAGCAGCAATTCGAGCGTGAGCCAACAGAAGAAGAATTGGCGGATATTCTTGACATGAAGCCTAGTGAAGTGAGAAATACACTTGGAGCAGAGGTGAAGCAGATGTCAATGGATGCTCCTTTCGGAGAAGATGAAAGCGGATCGCTTCTTGACGTGCTAGAGAATGTGACTACTGGACCAACTGATGGAAACCTAGTTTTCAACGATTCATTGAAGGTAGAAACAATGAGAGCGCTTTCTACACTAACTGCTAGAGAAAGAGAAGTAGTAATGATGAGCTTCGGAATCGGGTGTGACAATCCATTTACACTTGAAGAAATTGGAGATGCAATGGGACTTACCCGTGAGCGTGTAAGACAAATAAGAGAAAAGGCACTTCAAAAATTAAGAGAGCCAGGTAAAAACAGAAGATTGAAAGAATTCTGTGCAAGCTAAAACTGGGAAAAGCATAAATTTAATCCTGACCAAAAAGTCAGGATTTTTTTTGCCCAAACCATACTATGTCTATTCAAAATAGCCTTGCCTTTGCTTTGAATCGAAATGATCAAGAACCCAACAAGTTGGTGGCAAGACGCATTGTAGACAGTGGTAGAGAAAGTGATGTGAAACTTCTTGTAGACTTTGTTAAATCGGAGCCAAAACAACGTGCACAATCAGACGCAGTCCTCGCGCTTGCATATGTAGGCGAGCAGGCACCACATTTACTTAAGAATCATATTGATTTCTTTGTTTCAAATTTGAGCAGTGCAATAAATCGGGTAATCTTCGGCAGCATGATTGCCTTGGCTCATATCACACATCTTGATACGGAAAAGCTTTTCGCAGCACTATCCATCATTATCGATGCAATGGACAAGGGTACGGTAGTTACTCGTGATCATGGATTTAGAATTATGATTCTGCTATACAAGGACATCAACTATCAGGATGATATGTTTGTGCTTATTCAGGAACAATTGCTAAAAGCGCCATCAAATCAACTTGGACAGTATACAGAAAGATTGATCCCTGTTTTGAACAAAAAGCATCTCAATTCACTTATTGAGACGCTAGAAGAAAGAAGAAATGATATTGTTAATGAATATCATTTAGCAAGACTGAACAAGAATTTAAAAAAGCTTTATAAACAACTATGATTAGCTGGAGTGATTTTGAGAAAATAGACATGAGAGTAGGGACCATTTTAAAAGCGGAAGAGTTTCCTGAAGCAAGAAAGCCTGCATATATCCTCACCATAGATTTCGGCCCCGAGATTGGCATTAAAAAAAGCTCCGCACAGATAACCACACTCTACAATAAAAAAAGACTTAAAGGAGAACAGGTAATTGCAGTTGTCAATTTTCCGCCAAAGCAGATTGGTCCATTTATGAGCGAGTGTTTGGTTATGGGTGTATACAATGAAGCTGAAAATGTTGTTCTCCTTCGACCACAAAGAGAGACTATGAATGGCTGTAAGATCGGTTGATCACATTGAGTTTTGAATTAAGTTTTAATAATGAAGCCTAGTGCCTTTCTTTGCGCACTTAACTAAAAAATATTTTCTAAATGCCCCAACTTCATCTGGTTTCCTGGAATGTCAATGGTATCAGAGCCATGATAAAAAAAGACTTTATTAAAGATGTAAAGGAGATGAATCCAGATGTGATATGTCTTCAGGAAACAAAAGGAACACCTGAGGATGTAAAGACAGCTTTACAACTTCTTCCAGATTACGATTTAGCAGTTAATTCATCAAAAGCAAGAAAAGGTTATTCTGGGACTGCAATTCTTTCCAAGGAAAAGCCTTTGGAAGTTTTTTATGACATGGGCATTGAAGAGCATGATCAGGAGGGTAGAGTGATCGCAGCAGAATTCGAAAACTATTTTGTAGTAACGGTATATACTCCCAACTCTGGTGAAGGTATGAAACGATTAAATTATCGTGCCACATGGGACGATGCATTTCGTGAGTACATCATAAGCCTGGAAGAAAAAAAACCAGTCATTATTTGTGGCGACTTGAATGTGGCCCACACAGAAAATGACATTGCCAGATCGAAAGAAAACTACAACAAGCAGTCAGGGTATACCCAAACAGAAATTGATGGATTGGATGCGCTTTTGGCAGAGGGTTATGTAGATACCTTTAGACTTAAATACCCGGATGAAGTAAAATATTCTTGGTGGAACTATAAGTACCGTGCAAGGGAACGAAATGTAGGGTGGAGAATTGATTACTTCCTCGTTAGCGAGAAACTACAAGATCAAGTGGCTGAAGCACACATTTACAATGAATATATGGGATCGGATCATTGTCCGGTCGGAATAAAATTAAACAGCTAAATACCCATGGAAACGAAAAATATCCCATTGAATGACCTGCACGAAGAATTAGGAGGTAAGATGACTCCATTTGCAGGATTTAATATGCCTGTAAGATATTCCTCTGACAAAGAAGAACATTTGACAGTAAGAGAAGGCGTTGGAGTCTTTGATGTTTCTCATATGGGTGAATTCATGCTTAGAGGACCTCATGCGCTGGATTTGATCCAATGGGTGACTAGCAATGATGCATCCAAGATTGTAAATGGACAGGCTCAATATTCATGCTTACCTAATGACAAAGGAGGTATTGTCGATGACCTATTGGTATATAGATTTTCTGAAGAGAAATATATGCTGGTAGTCAATGCATCAAATATTGAGAAAGATTGGAATTGGATCAAAAGTCAGGACAAATGGGGAGTAGAAATGGAGGATGTTTCTGATAATCTTGTGCTCTTAGCCGTTCAAGGGCCTAAGGCAGTAGATGCTTTACAAAAGCTGACAGAAGTAAACCTTTCTGAAGTAAAATTCTATCACTTTAAGGCTGCCTTTCTCGCAGGCTATGAGATGATAATATCTGCAACCGGATATACAGGTTCAGGTGGATTTGAATTGTATATCAACAAGGAAGATGCACTTGATGTATGGAATAAGATATTTGAAGCAGGTGAGGAGTTTGGTATTAAGCCAATCGGTCTTGGAGCAAGAGATACGCTCAGATTAGAAAAAGGGTTTTGCCTGTATGGAAATGATATAACCGATGAAACTTCTCCATTGGAAGCCGGCTTGGGTTGGGTTACAAAATTCACCAAGGAGTTTGTTAACTCAGAAAACCTTCAGGCTCAAAAAGAAGCAGGAGTTGATAGAAAGCTAGTTGGTTTTGAAATGATAGATCGTGGTATTCCTCGTCATGATTACGAAATTGCCGACCTGGACGGAAATGTTATAGGTAAGGTTACCTCAGGAACCATGTCGCCATCTTTAAATAAGGGGATAGGAATGGGGTATGTGACTAAGGAAAACAGTAAAGCAGATACTGAAATAAATGTGATTATCCGTGATAAACCTGTCAAGGCAAAAATTGTAAGACCTCCCTTTTTAAAATAAAATTCTGATGAGAACCATTGAAGTATGCCTTACTCCTGATCTAATTGGTCAGCATGATTTAAAAGGTAAAATCGTTGTTGTAGTAGATATTTTTAGAGCTACTTCTTGTATTGTGACAGGCCTTTCCAATGAGGTAAAAGCGATTAAGCCTGTTGGAGAGATAGAAGAGGCTAAAGCACTAGGTGAGCAGGGATATCTTATGGCAGGAGAGAGAGGAGGTATCAAAGTTCCGGATTTTGATATGGGCAACTCGCCATTTGAATATCAAAAAGATGATGTAAAAGGTAAGAAGGTGGTTATCTCGACCACTAATGGGTCACAAGCGATTGTTAAGTCCGAGGGAGCTAAAGAAATACTCATTGGAGCATTCCTTAATCTTGAAGCTGTCGCAGAGTACCTATTGCAAGCTAAAGAAAGTGTAGTTATTCATTGTGCAGGATGGAAAGGAACACCAAACCTGGAAGATACCTTATTTGCAGGTGCATTGATAGATGAATGTGCAGAGGAAATGGAGACTACTGGTGATTCTGCTTTGGTAGCACATCAGCTATATATTGCCAATCATGAAAACCTATTTGGTATCGCAAAGAAGTCAAGTCACGCTGAGCGTTTAAGCGGATTTGGAATAGAGGAGGATCTTGAATTTTGTATGAAAGAAAATGAATATCAAGTTCTGCCGAAACTGGTTGACGGTGAGATCGTATCTTAACTATGAACTCAATTTACATTCTAGTCTGTGTTGTAATTCTTATTCAGATAGGAATCTTTGTTATGTCGCGAAGGATAAGGAAGCGGGAACGCGAAAACAATGTGCTTTTGAAATACAACATTAATTCACGCCAAAAAGCATGGCAACTACTTGCAGATCCGAACATTCCTGAAGAAGATAAAGCTAAGATTCAAGCTTATTATGATGCGGAATAGTAGGAAACTATTTTAATTTCTCATTATCTAAATGTCTGGTAGCATCTCTAACATTCTTCTTTTCGAGATTCTTTTTGAGCGCTTCTGTTAAATCAACTCCAGTTTGATTAGCGAGGCAAATAAGTACCCATAAAACGTCTGCCATTTCATCTCCAAGATCTCTGTTTTTATCAGATTCCTTGAAAGATTGTTCTCCATAAGTTCTTGCAATGATTCTAGCTAGTTCGCCTACCTCTTCAGTAAGCATAGCCATATTCGTTAGCTCATTAAAGTAGCGTACACCTTTGGTCTTAATCCATTCGTCAACTACTTGTTGTGCCTCTTCTATAGTCATTAGTTACTATTGGCCTCCAGGTTCTCGTTGCCATGTTTAATTTCGAACCCTTCGGTCTCAAGCTTAGTCAAATAAAAATTCATTCTACTACGCTCTTCGTTCATTAAACTATCAATATTTGGCTTGAATTCTTCGAACGTTTCATGAGGAAATCTTTTCCCTGGCTCGTAGTGATCTATCCAGAATAAGCTCTCCACTACTTCACCACCCTGGTAGTAGTATTTAAACTCTTCAGCTAGTCTATCATCCATGAAATTCATCATATGCCCTGAGAATATTGGTTTATCATTTTCGAAATAGAAATAATCATCTCTTTCAAAATGACCAGTCTTAATTATACCTACAAGTTTTATTAGCCTTCTTCCATTAAAATACCCTCGCACTTTGTAGACTGAATCTGCTTCTACAAAATCGTCTTCTATGATAGTGATCCTGTGGTTTTGATCTATGTGTTTGACTTTATTGTCTATTGCCTTCACTAGTGGACGAAACTCCTTACTGACTTCTGAACTGGATTGAAACCAATAAAGTGCGCCGATTAAAACAATAATAACAACTCCAATTAGGTATTTCATGGCCGTATTTTATTAAGAAAGTTAAGCAATTCTCATATTTGGTTGGTGAATCTTCTGACGGGTGATATATATTATTCGATGTATGGGTGAAGACATTTAGAAATAAATATGATGAATGGAAGAACAAAAACAGTGTAATTGCGTCAATATCTCAACAAATCTAACTTATGAGATAATCTCATTCGAAAGTCAAATATTAAAAAAATACATTATGAAGTCATTGAAAATGGTATCCTTTATTGCACTAAGCCTAATGATGGTTTTTGCTGCATCTGCTCAAAAGGATAAGAGTAAAAGAAAAAGCCCTCCAGCTCAAATTTCTGAAAAAATTGGAGGCACAACGGTAACTGTAGATTATAGCCAGCCTTCTAAAAGAGGACGCGTGATTTTTGGTGACCTGGAAGCTTATGGGAAAGTATGGAGAACTGGCGCTAATGAGTCTACCTGGATCGAATTTTCCAAAGATGTGAAAATAGAAGGTAAGAAATTAGCAGCTGGGAAGTATGGTTTGTTTACGATCCCGGGAGAAGACGAGTGGACAGTTATTTTTAACAAAGCATGGAATGGATGGGGGGCTTATGAATATAAGGAAGCGGATGATGTTTTAAGAGTACAAGTAAAGCCTTCGGAGACAGATGATGTAGTCGAAGTTTTCACGTTCGAAATCGCTGATGGAAATGTGAGTTTTGCCTGGGACCAGACGCAGGTTTCTTTTTCTGTAAAATAAGAAGAAACTTCAATAAGGTATTAAACCCGCTTTCAAGGCGGGTTTTGTTTTTTACAAAAGATTCAAATTTTGCTCCTTTATTTTTTCTAGTTCGTCCTTCATCATCACTACCGTACGTTGAATCTCTGCATGATTCGCTTTTGAGCCGATGGTATTTATTTCTCTTCCAATTTCCTGTGAGATAAAACCTAACTTTTTTCCAGCGTATTCTTCTTTCAAAAGAACTTCATCAAAATAATCTAGATGCTGTTTCAGTCTAACTTTTTCTTCTGAGATATCAAGCCTTTCCATGTAGAATATTAATTCTTGTTCAAATCGATTTTCATCGACTTGCACTTTATCGCGAATCTCATCCAGATTTTTCTGAATCCTGATTCTTATATTTTCTGATCGACTTTCATCATTTTCTTCAACACTTTTCAGTCCATTTCGAATGTTCAAAATGTATTCTGAAAGTTTTGCTGTCAATGCGTCCCCTTCATTCTTTCGAAAAGCAATACACTGATCTATTGTAGACTCAAGGCTAGCTTTAATATCATTCCAAGGCAAAGATTCTGCATCTAATTCTTGCTGCTTGATTACATCTGGTGCCTGAAGGGCGAGTTTTATGAGATCATTGCTTTCACCTCCCACATCCTCACTTAAATTTTTGAACTTGTTGAAGTACGCTTTGAATTTGACCTCATCAACTTGAACATCCAAGTCTGTATCATTTACCAATTCTAACTCAATACCTAACATCACCTTTCCTCTTCTGAGTTGATCTGTAATGAGGTTTCTGATGTCTCCTTCCCTCGCGCTTAGTTCCTTAGGATAACGAGGTGAGAAGTCTAAGAATTTGCTATTCAGCGCTTTAATCTCAGTTTTGATCAGTAAGTTCTGACTGGTACGTTCATCACGCCCATAGCCTGTCATGGATTGTTGCATGCGGCAAAGGTAAGGGAAGGACTAGAAGTCTAGACCTAGGGTAAAATAAAATCTGTAATCTTCTATTTCACCATCAAGATATGGTCTTGCTGCATCAAACTTGATGTAGTAACCCAGCAATACAGTTCTTAGCCCAAATCCAAACCCACCGAGCCATGGATTCTGAAATTTGACGATCTCAGCTGAAAACGGATTGCCTTCAAAAGTTCTAGTGATCGGACGGCCATCGACAAATGGTGGAGAACCTGTCCAGACAGATCCAAGGTCAAAGAAACTTGTTAATTGGAAATTTCTGAGGAAGTTTGACTTAATGGGTCCGTTAGTTAAATAAAGAAACAACGGGATTCTTAATTCACTATTGAAAACAAGCACATCTGTACCAAATGCCTCGTTATAATCTAAGCCACGAAGGTTGGTTACAAATTCATTGAAGAGTATATCGCTATTGTCTTTGTCATTCGTTATTGCCAAAGGATCTTGTTCTCCTTGAATCTCTACATCTGCAAATAGCCAATTGTCCATACCCCCAAGCATAAAGTACTTGCTCGCAGGTCCCATTTGCTTACCATAGAATAATCTGTTTGCCCAGGTAATTTCTTTATGAACTTTCTGGTAGTGTCTAATATCCACTTTTAGGCTACTAAAATTCATGTTGGAATTTGTAGAATGGAAGTGAGAAGTGTATTCTATTAATGCTCTGGTTCCTTGGAATAAATTGAAGGACCGTTCAATTGTATTATCAAATACAACAGATAGCGTCCCTCCAAAATATCTTTCCCTCCTGTTCTCAGCTTGATCAGTGGCTTGATTTGTGACACTTAAGAAATTAAGGTTTGTGAATGAAGTCTCAGTAAAAAATGGAGATGCTTCGACCCTAAATGTATGTGTAATTGGGAGTGCTGCAGTAAGCTTAAGTCTGTTTAATTTGTATTTATGTCGGAAGAAATTATCCTGACTTTCGAGTAGGTATGTCTTGCGGTCTACTCTTGCCTTGAAGTCCATCCAGTATTTGAGGTATTGAAGCTCTGCGAAAAGGTCTCCTTGTCTAAAATCAGTCTTGATCAGAGCTCCTCCCTTGATTTTATAATTCTCAAGGACATCATTTATCTCTGTTTCCATAAACATCATGAAGTCTCTGTAAGGGTCCCAAAGGAAAGAGGTGATTACGTTATTGAATGTAAATCGAGGATTATAAGGTATTGGTCCTACTCGCTCGTTCTCCTGTTCAAAACTTTGATACTTGCTAAAGAATGACTCTGTTTCAAATGCTGTTTCTGAATCATCCTCAAACACGTAATTGTCCGTGTCAATCCAATTTGGGTTTTCAACATCGGTTGTGTCCGCAATAAGGTCTTCATCTTCAAAAAGGAAGTCATCCGTATCTATCTCATTTTTCTCAGGCTCCACTTCCTCAAGCTTTTCTGTATTATTTAACACTCTTGATACAACTAGCATGGCATTTTCTCTACGCTTCCTAGGTGTCTCTGTGGCGAATTTGTTGGTATTAAGGTTAGTAATTGTGTCTAGATAAATTCGCTTTTCACCCTCTCCAAGCATAGAATATGTGATTCGATTCGGGTCAAAATGCATATCATAGCTGATTATGCTATTATCAAAATTTGTTATTTGAGTAGTTAGAGAATCATACAGGTTGTACTTGTACAAATTTGAAATGCCTTGCTGATCGCTGATGTAGTAAATCTCATTGATGTTCTTGGCATACGGCTTTCTGTCTTCGCCTACTGAATTGGTAAGTCTGAAGAAATTGGTTGTAGTAGTATCAAGATCATATACAAAGAGGTTGAAATTTTTATCCAACGATTCTAGTGGTGTGTCTCTTACGTTTACGGAATCACTTACTCGGTTAGAGCTAAAAACTATGGCTGCTGTACCAGGAACAAATATTGGATCAAGATCATCATAGACATCTCTGGTTATCCTTCTAAGTGCATTCCGATTCATCGCAATTAAGAAAACATCATTTTGGCCATCAATATCTCCTGATATAACTGCCAGCCTTCCATTGTCATTAAATGAAAAACTCTCAATTTGTCTAAATCTATTTAATGGTTTTTGACCCTTTGTTTTGTTTTCGAGGTTGTAAGTGTTGAGGTATAGAAAGCCTCTTTTAAATAGAACTACACCCAGCGTGAAATTGTCTTTCCAATTGAGTAATGGTAAATGGTTGTCAATATCCTGACCACTTATTCGGTATCCACCACTAGTTATTTTGGTGATTTGCCCTGTGACTAAATCTTTGACGTAAACTTGGTATTTACCATTCTTCAATACTGAATATGCGACCTTATCAGCATCATTATTGAAGCTTATCGAGCTCGTTATTAATTCTTTAGTATTCTTTACATCTACAAGGAGTCTTTCTTCACTTACGTCCTCATAGCTTTCTTTCACTTCAAGCTGCTGTAGGAGATAGAAATTCTGCCAATCATCTAAGAATGTTTTGAATGAAACGCCAAGAGTATTTGCGATACTGTTTTCCTCTTTTCTAATTATCCTCGTCAAATTGAGAATGTTGGCAATATTTCCACGGCCGTATTTAACTGCGATGTAATTCCAGATACTTTGCCCGACAATCGAGGCAGATTCACCATCAATGCGCTTTAGTTTTTTAACTTTTTTGCTGCTCATGTAATCCCGGACATAGTCGTCCATCTCACGAGACCATCCATATGCTATGTAGCGAGCAGCACCATCTATGAACCAATTAGGGAGACTCAATAAGTAACTGTTCTGGAAAATCTCCGCTAAACTACCCCCGTACATCATGTCATTAATCAGTGTGCTGGCAAGCTTGTATAGTAAGTCTTCCTTGAAGCTATTTGCTTGACCAGGATATGCAACTTCAAGTTGAAGCTTTACAAAGTCTGTACGACCTCCTATGGTATAGACAGCACCGTCAACTCCAACATTACTTTGTTGGAGATCATGTATCGAATTGTAAATGAAAATCTTTGTCTTGCTATAAGGAGCATAGCCGAGGCGGTCTGTAAGATCAACAAATTCATCTTCAAGAAAATTAATAGCCTCTAAAGCATATTCTTGTCCACCTGGGTAGTAATAAATGTCAAAATTGTTGGTGCTGTAATAGTACCAATCAAAATTTTTGTATTGAATTCTATTTTGTCCAAAAGGAGTGGTGTAATACTGACCGAAAGCCACCCCTGTGGTTAAAAAGAATGGAATGATGTACTTAAATAACCCTTTGAACATTTACTTCTTTGTCTATCTCACATTTAGCTTGTAGTACGTCTACAAAATGTTTAGCAAAATGAGGTGTTAAAGAAACACCTTTCGTGCCAAAACCATTAAAAATTCCTAATGTTTTATATCTATGGTGAAAACCAATATAAGGCTTTCTATCATGAGTAGCAGGTCGTACACCCGCTCTTTTATTAAGAATTTGATATTTACCGCTATATAATTTCTTTAACCTTTCCTCCAACGACTTTATGCCAGCTTCTTGAGGCTCATATGAAAGTACATTATGATCATACGTCGAGCCTACTGTGAACCTGTCTCCTTTAGGGATCATGAAAACACCTTGATTGATGATGCAATCTGATTTTAAATCACAAGCGATATCTATTAACTCTCCTCTCACAGGTTTAAACGGTAAGTTCCAAAATGGATTTTTAGATAGAGAGCCTTCACAAAAGATGACCTTTCTTGCCAGGTGATCTTTGTATGATACGGAATCATCAGTTATCTCCATTCTCTGATAGTCAAACACCTCACTATGATAGACTCCCTTATTCTTGAAGTAATTCATCATTGAATCTAAGAATTTAGGAATGTCTACATAACCTGAACAATTGATAATGATGCCCCCTAACGAATCAGATACATCGTCATATCCCAACGAACTGGAGCGCATTTCTTTTATAAATGTCTTGTAATTGTTGTCCGATATTTTCCCTTCCCAATCGTTTTGATCTTCAATCAATTTAAACGGGCGATAGATTGGAATTGGATGTAAAAACTTTTCTCCTGTTAAATTTTCAATCCTACGATAGTCATTCTCTAATGATTGAAATAGTTGATCGGCTCTCCAGGTTTTGACCATTTTACGTCCAGTAATTGGATTGTATATGCCTGCTGCTTTTTTGGAGGAAGTCTCTTCTTTGTCTTGGTTGATGATAACAAAAGACATTCCTTGTTGTTCCAATTCATATGCTAACCAGGTACCTGCAAGTCCTTGTCCAATGATGATATAATCTACCTTTGATGTGAGCACTTTACTTTTGCGATCTCAAAGGCATAAAACTAATCAGATGAAGATTAAATCTTTTGTATTCAATCCGTTCTACGAGAATACTTATGTGTTATCCTCGGAAAAGGGAAACTGTTTGATTTTTGATCCAGGATGTTATGAGGATTATGAAATATCAGAATTGAAAGAATACATTCATATGAATGATTTGAATGTGCAAGCAATCATTAATACTCACTGTCACATTGATCATGTTTTGGGGAATAATGTATTGAAAGCTGAATATAAGGTCCCACTAAAAATCCCTAAGAATGAAATGGAGGTTTTTAGATCAGTGCCTGCATATGCACCTCAGTGGGGAATGGCAGGCTATCGGCATGCAGAAGTTGATGAGTTTTTGAATGATGGCGACACGTTGGACTTAGATGAAGTCTCATTGCAAATGATTGAAGTAGCCGGACATTCGCCAGGCCACCTAATTTTTTATAATAAAGAAGACAAAGTGATTATAGGTGGAGATGTTTTGTTCCGCGAGAGTATTGGAAGGACTGACTTACCGGGTGGTAATCATGAAGATTTGTTGAGGAATATTCAAGAAAAAGTTTACACGTTACCTGATGATATTGAAGTGCTGCCAGGTCATGGACCTTCTACTACAATAGGTCATGAAAAGGTTCATAATCCATTTGTAAAGGCATGAGGCATATCCCAAATTTTCTGACTTGTCTAAACTTAGTTATAGGTTGTGTTGGTATTTATTATACACTTACTAACCAATCGCCTGAAGCATTTTATTTTGTGATTGCAGCTGGTTTTTTTGATTTCTTAGATGGTTTTGCAGCTCGTCTCTTGAAAGTACAGTCTGAAATTGGAAAGCAGCTTGATTCTCTTTCTGACCTTATCTCTTTTGGCTTATTGCCTTCTTTTTTCATGTTGCAATGGATACAAGATAAATCTTCAAACTTTTATTGGATTGCAATAATTATTGCTGTCTTCTCAGCACTAAGATTAGCCAAGTTTAACATTGATGAATCACAGTCGAGTAGTTTCCGAGGTTTGCCAACTCCGGCCAATGCCATCATGCTCACTTCATTGATTTTTCTTCCTTTTGAGCTTTATGAATATACACTTATCAGTGTTTGTTTGTTTTCAGCCATAATTCTTGTCTCGCCTGTAAGGCTAATAGCGTTGAAATTTTCATCAAGTGCTTGGAAAGGAAATGAGCCCCGCTGGATCCTCATTATAGGTGTCATAATCCTTACCGCTGTCTTCAAATGGACATTTATTCCATTCTTAATTCCATATTATATAGTGGTTTCTATTATTTCTTTTCTTCTACTTAAGAAAGCATAGAATTTTTACAGTGAAATGTGCGTTTACCATATCGATGAGAAGAATTCTCCATATATCAGCATTCTTTGCTTGTCTCCAGTTTAGTTGGGCACAAAATTCGGTTTTATCAAATGGCACATGGTACAAACTGGGTGTTACAGAGACTGGCATTTATAAGCTTGACCAGAATGCATTGGAGGTGTTAGGAGTAACTGGTTCTGTTGATCCTGATAAGCTTAAAATTTATGGCAACGGAATCAAAGGCGTATTACCTCAATCAAATGCAGAAGAAAGACCAATAGACTTAATTGAAAACTCAATACTCGTTGTTGGTGCAGAAGATGGTTCCTTTGATCAAAATGATTATTTACTGTTTTACGGGATTGGCCCAGATAGAATTGAATGGAATAGTGAAGGGTTTGAATACGAGAAAAATTTTTACTCAGATACTGCATTCTATTTTTTAAGAATAGATGGCACCAATGGTAAGCGAATTGAATCTAAACCTTCCAACGAGGGGACTGCGGCCATTACCGTATCAAGTTTCAATGATTTTATCACATTCGAAGAAGACGCTAACAATCTGATTTCCTCTGGTAGAGGTTGGTATGGTGAGACTATCTCTAGTGGTGAAACCGTAACTTTTCCTTATCAAATTGATGGTCTAAATTCTGAAATAGCATTGAATTTACGAGGGGTAAGTCAGTCTTCAGAAACCTCAACTTTTAATATTTCAGTTGATGACGTATCCATTGGTTCTTTTGATATAGACGAGGTGCCTGACGGACCCGGCACGTTATATTCTATAAAGGCAAGGCAAGAAGATGGACTTTTCATGTTACCGGATAAGGTAAACTTTGAGATGGAAGTACTCTTCGATGGTAATGCGGCAGGGGAGAGAGGCTACATCGATTTTTTCCATATGACATTTTCAAGAGATTTGAGGCTCTACAATAATGAAACTGACTTTAGATGGAATGCAAATGCTGGGGAGTTAATAAGATACGAGGTGTCAAATGCAGCTAATGCAACAATCTGGGACGTTACTGATCCCACTGAAGTCATGACCCAAGAATTTTCATTGAGTGGGAGTCAGGCGATTTTTCAAAGTCAGTCTGGTGAAGTGGAGGAGTTTGTGGTGTTCTCAGGCAATGAATTCCCTACTCCATTTATATACGGGAATGTGGCAAATCAAAACATTCGTGGCTCAGTAAATTTTGATGGAATTATTGTGACTAATCCAGAATTTCTTCAAGCTGCCGAACAGCTTGCTCAATTCCATCGTGATCACGATGGATTAAATGTTCAAGTTTCTACAACGCAAGAAGTTTACAATGAATTTTCTTCTGGGCGACAAGATGTAACAGCCATTCGAGATTATGCAAAACATGTCTATGATGCAGGTGAGAGGCTTAAATATTTGCTGCTTTTTGGAGATTGTTCCTATGACTATAAGGACCGCATAAATAATAATACTAACTATGTCCCTACTTATGAGTCCAGGCAGAGTTTCCATCCTATTTTCAGTCATTCATCTGATGACTATTTTGGATTCATGGAAGAGGATGAGGGGTTTTGGGAGGAGTCTATTTCTGGTGATCATACCTTGGAGTTAGGGGTGGGAAGATTGCCAGCAAAGTCTCTGGATGAAGCAATCGCATTGGTGGATAAAATCATTTACTACAGCACAAGCCCGAATACATTGGGTAAATGGAGAGGAGATATTGCATACGTTGCAGATGATGGAGATGGGAATATTCATGCTCGACATGTAGAAGACTTATCTGAGCTTATTGATACCACTTATGCGCAATACAATATCAGTAAAGTATTGTTAGATGCATTTGATCAAGAAGCATCTGGATCATCGGAAACTTCCCCTCAAGCAAGCTCAGAGCTGAAGACGAGGATCAAGAATGGAACATTTGTAGTGAATTACATCGGGCATGGAAATGAGAGGTTATGGATGGAAGAGGAGATATTAACAACTGCTGATATTGAACAATTGACCAATAGAAATAGGTTGCCAATTTTCGTTACTGCGACGTGTGAGTTTGGTCGTTATGATGATCCCATTCGGGTCTCAGGAGCGGAACAACTTCTTCTTTTAGAACAAGGAGGTGGGATTGCTTTGCTTACGACTTCAAGGCCTGTGTTTGCAAGTACTAATTTCAGCTTAAATCAAGCATTTCATGAAAATATTTTTAGAAGAGAGGACGGTGAAAATCTAAGATTAGGAGATGTTATTAGACTTACTAAAAATGATGGTTTAGAAGGAGCTATTAATCGTAATTTCACCCTGCTAGGAGATCCGATGATGATGCCTGCCTATCCTAAACTTGATGTTGTAATTGATGAATCTGGAAATGAACTGGATACGCTTAGTGCGTTGGAGGAAATAACCTTCACTGGTGAAATTCAATCCGATGGTGTGATCCAATCTAATTTCAATGGGACTTTAGTTGTGGGGGTATTTGATGTAAAACAAACATTCAGAACCAATGGTCAAGAAAGCAATCCTTATTCATATTCATTGAGAAGTAACGCTTTGTTTAGAGGTGAAGCAACTGTTGTCGATGGAGCATTTAGCTTCTCATTTATTGTTCCTAAAAATATTTCATACCAAAATCAACCGGGTAAGATGAGTTTGTATGCATGGGATGAAGAAAATAATATTGATGCCGGTGGTTCTTCCAGATCTTTTGTGATCGGAGGTACTAATAGTAACCCAGACTTGGACGATTCTCCACCTTCGGTGATTACTTACATGAACGACTCATCCTTTGTTAATGGAGATCGTGTAGGAGCTTCGCCTCTATTAATTGCCAATATTGAGGATGAAAGTGGAATAACCACTACAAGATCTGGTGTAGTCGAGGGTATCACTTTGACAATTGGTGATGAAATCATTAATCTGAATGATTTTTATACGGCTGAAACGAATAGTTTTCAGAGAGGAACAGTAATATATCCATTGCAAGAACTTGATCCTGGCAGTTATACAGCCGTATTGAAGGTTTGGGATACTCATAATAATTCAACAGAAAGCACCATCAATTTCACAGTTTCAGATGAGCCAATTCTCTTTGTCTACAATCCAATAGCTTATCCTAACCCGGTAATTGGTTCGACTACCTTTGCCTTTGAGCATGATAGGGAAGATGAAGATTTACTAGTGTCTTTGGTTGTATACAGCTCCAGGGGAGAGATTGTAAGCAAAAATGAACTGCTATTTGAAAATAGCACAAGAAATATTGAGATTCCATGGCAAGCGCAGACCAACTCTGGCGAAGCCTTAAAGCAAGGAATCTATTTTACCAGAATAATTATTCAGAGCAGATTGGATGGTGCAACAAAAGAAATCAGCCAAAAGCTCGTTATTGTAAATTGATTAGTGCCTAGTTATTTGAAAATCAGCACTTTTTATTCAAAATTTTAATTGGTATTCATCTGATAATGTTAAGTTTGGCATCCTTTTATAAAATCATTCGAATGAATCATCTTGAGAAGAAGATATTCGCAATTCTTCTATTCGTTAGTGTAGTGAGCTTTCAGACCTCTGGACAAGGGGCAGGTTCGTTTATTTCTGGACAGGATAGTTTAAGAAATCCAATCACTGTTGCTGTCCCATTCCTAAACTTTGCACCAGATAGTAGAGCGTCTGCTATGGGTGATGTCGGAGTAGCAACATCGCCTGATGCAAATAGTGTCCACTGGAACAATGCAAAACTTGCATTTATTGAGACAGACATGGGCTTCGCTTTTTCATATTCTCCATGGCTTGGAAATATCATTGATGATATGTCTCTAAACTATCTTGCGTTTTACAAGAAAATAGATCAAAATCAAGCCTTTGGTGCGACCTTTAGATACTTTGATTTAGGAGAAATTCAGAAGTATGATGGGAATGCAGTATTCCAAGGAGTTGAGAATCCAAACGAATTGGCAGTCGATGGAACATACTCAAGGAAACTGTCAGAAAACATGGGTGTTGGGGTGACCTTACGATTTGTTTGGTCAAATTTAGCGGGAGATTTGCAAGGTGCTCCAGACGCAAAGGCAGGTACATCAGTAGCTGTTGATTTAGGCTGGTACTACACCAAGCCATTTATACTCTCAGGAAAAAATTCAGAGTTATCATTAGGAGCTCATCTTTCAAATATTGGTCAAAAGATCACGTATAGTGCAGAAAGTAATGAAAACTTTATCCCTGCTAACTTTAGATTAGGATCTGCATTTAAGACAGATTTAGATCCTTACAATACCATTACACTCGCGTTTGACATCAATAAGCTAATGGTTCCTACTCCTCCGATTTATGAAACTGATGCGGATGGAAACATCGTGGTTATAGATGGAGAAAGACAAATTGCCCAAGGCAAGGACCCGGATAGATCTTTATTATCTGGAACATTCGGATCATTTGGGGACGCTCCAAGAGGGTTTAAGGAAGAACTACAAGAACTAACATACTCCGTTGGAGTAGAATATTGGTATAGAGATCTATTTGCAGCAAGAGCGGGATATTTTTCTGAGCATAAAAACAAAGGTGATAGAAAATACTTCACAGTTGGAGCTGGTTTTAGGTACCAAATTTTTGGATTTGACTTTTCTTACCTGATACCTAGAGGTCAAAACCATCCACTTGCAGATACGCTAAGAATATCATTGCTCTTCAACCTTGATAAGAGTGGCAATGAGGATAGTGAATAACTAATATTTTAAAAGATTTTAATCAAAGAAGAGTTAGCTGACTTTAGTTAACTCTTCTTTCTATTTTTGCCAAAAAATACGCTATGAGTACACTCTCTAATCGAATCAAAAGCATTCCAGAATCAGCAACTCTTGCTATGGCTGCTAAGGCCAGAGAAATGAAAGAAAAGGGAATCGAGGTTATCAGTTTGAGCCTTGGTGAACCTGATTTTAAAACTCCGAAACACATTCAGGGAGGAGCGATTGATGCGATTAATTCAGAGAATTATTTTGCGTACCCTCCAGTAAATGGATATGCTGATCTAAGAAAGGCGATATCTGAAAAGTTTGAAAAGGATAACGGACTTTCATACACCCCAGATCAAATTGTTGTTTCCAATGGAGCAAAGCAATCAATTGCCAATGTGTTTATGGCCATTCTTAACCCGGGAGATGAAGTAATTGTACTGACTCCCTATTGGGTGAGCTACTCAGCTATGATTCTCCTTGCGGAAGGTACACCTGTATTTGTAAGAGGAACTATAGAGAACGATTTTAAGGCTACCGCAGAGCAGGTAGAGCAGGCAATCACAGATAAAACCAAGGCAATCATTTTTTCTTCACCATGTAATCCAACAGGTTCTGTTTTTACAAAGCAAGAACTGGAGGCTATTGCTGGTGTGTTGAAGAATAGAGAAGATATTACCATCATCTCTGATGAAATTTATGAATTAATCAATTTTGGAGAAAAGCATGAAAGCATAGGCACCATTGATGGTATGATTGATCGAACAGTTACTGTCAATGGATTTTCTAAGGGCTTTGCTATGACTGGTTGGAGAGTTGGATACATAGGAGCTCCTACATGGATTGCAAAGGCCGCAAACAAGATGCAAGGTCAGTATACCTCCGGTAATTCTTCTATAGCGCAAAGAGCTGCGTTTTCAGCTCTGACAGGTTCAATGGAACCAACCCATCAAATGGCTGAAGCTTATGAAAAAAGGAGAGGATTGGTTTATGATTTGCTGAATGAGATTCCAGGTTTTGAAGTTAATATGCCACAAGGAGCATTTTACTTTTTTCCTAACGTAAAATACTATATCGGAAAAGGAACCGAAGGATTAACCATCAATACGGTGAATGATCTTTGCTTATTCCTTTTGGAAGATGCACGAGTTTCCCTGGTTACGGGAGAAGCCTTCGGTGATCCGGAATGTTTGAGACTTTCCTACGCTGCTTCAGAAGAAGATCTGAGAACTGCTATTGCAAGAATTAAAGACTCCCTTGCTAAATTGAAGTAGCAATGAATTCATTGGAAGAAATATTTGACGCTTTTAAAGGAAAAACAGTCCTTGTAGTAGGTGATGTTATGATTGACCACTACATGTTTGGCGAAGTGAGTCGAATTTCACCTGAGGCACCAGTCCCGGTACTGAAATTGGGGAAAAAAGAAAAGAGACTTGGTGGCGCGGCCAATGTAGCTATGAATATTAGAGCCTTAGGAGCTACTCCTATTCTTTGTTCGGTAGTAGGTGATGATGCAGATGGGGCGGAATTCGAGAGACTTCTTGAATATGAAAATATGCCAAATAAAGGAATCATTAGAAGTCAGAACAGAGTCACTACAACAAAGCTTAGAGTAATGTCTGGACTTCAGCATTTACTTAGGGTAGATAATGAAGATGTACATCCGTTAGTAGATCTTGACCAAAAATCTCTTCTTCATCATATTAAAAACCTTTTAGAAGAATGTGATCTTGTGATTTTCGAAGACCACGATAAAGGCACAATCAATCCAGAAGTTATTCATGAAACAATCAAGCTGGCTAAAGAGAAAAATATTCCTATTGCAGTTGATCCAAAACGAAGAAACTTTACTCAATATCAAGGCGTATCAGTTTTTAAAGTGAATATTGCAGACTTGAAAGATGGACTGGATATCGAATTTGATGCGCTTGAAGAAGAGCAACTAGAAGGTGCTGTTGAGCAATTAAAAAACAGTGTGGCGGCTCAGAATTATTTAATTACGCTCTCCAAACACGGCATATTTTATAATTCAAAAGATGCTCACGGGAAACTTAAATCGCATTCCAGACAAATTGTAGAGGTTCTTGGTGCAGGAGACACTGTAATTAGTATTGCCGGACTTTGCGTGACGTTAGATTTACCTTTAGAATTTATTGCAGAATTAGCGAATATCGGTGGGGGATTGGTGTGCGAGATGCCTGGTGCGGTCCCAATCGATAAGGAAATTTTGTTTCAAGAAGCTAGCAAAAATCCGATACTCGAAAAATATCTTTAATTTGGCTAGTGTCAGTCATGAAGAAGATAAAACTCATCCTAATCGTATTGTTGGCATTGCCTTATCTGGGCAAGTCGCAAGAAGTAATCGATGGAATCATTGATCTCTCTAAAGTAGATCTAAAGAATAATGCAGTCCAATTAAACGGAGATTGGGAATTCTATTGGGAAAAAATAATCAAGCCAGATTCAATTCCATTTCACGAAACAGATTACTACAGATTTCCAAAATTGTGGAATGGTGGCGTGACACGAAATGGTATTGAGTTATCTTCTCAAGGATATGCCACCTATCGTGTAAGGGTACTTTTGCCCCCCAAAACACCACAACTAGCCATTTCTCTTGGCGAATCGTACAATTCCTACACGCTTTATTATGATGGTTTTGAATTGGCGAAAAATGGTAAAGTTGGTAAAACCAAGGAAAGCTCCGTGCCAGATTGGATGCCACAGGTAGTTTCAATTGCCAGGTATCAAAATACGCTGACCTTTGTCATCCAGGTATCAAATTTTAGACACACCAAAGGAGGTGTGAGAGAACCGATACTTTTAGGAGATAGAAAGGTATTAAATGCGAAAAGAGATTTTGATTTTAGTTACGACTTCCTTTTAAGCGGGAGCTTAATTATGGGAGGTTTGTTTTTCTTAGGACTATTCATGTTTGGTCAACATGAGCGTTCGGTTCTATTTTTTGCGCTCTTTTGCCTCACCTTCAGCTACCGAATGATAGGAAGTGGGGAATATGCTATTCATGCCCTCTATCCAAACATGCCATGGGAATTAATTATCCGTGCTGAGTACCTGGCCTTATTCATACCTTGTGGGATATTTACTATCTATAGTTATCTGCTTTATCCCGAAGACAGTAAAAAAGTCATTCTGCTTGGCTTTTCAGTCATATGTGGAATATTTTCTCTCTTATCACTCTTTGCACCTACAACCTTCTTTACCAAGCTGGTTGAGCCGTTTTTCATATTGGTTATAGTGGCAATATTCTACATGATATATGTGTATTGGATAGCTTATAAGCGGAATAGAACTGGGGCACAATACGCATTTGCGAGTACAGGCATCGTATTTATGGTGGCGGTATACCTCATATCGGTTTACCTGACACCGGTACAGGAAAACACTTTTTTGACCTTTATAGGATTCATTTTATTCTTCTTTTTCCAATCTCTAATCCTTTCTTATCGTTTTGCCCACTCTTTGAGAAAGGCAAAAGATGCAGCAGAGACTGCGTCAAAAGCTAAGACAGACTTCTTGAGTACCATATCTCATGAAATAAGGACTCCATTGAATGCAGTGGTGGGTATTTCACACTTTCTTATCAATGAGGAACCTCGCCAAGATCAGAAAGAAAGTTTAGAATCATTACAGTTTTCAGCTGAACATCTAACTGCGCTCATTAACGATATTCTTGACTATAATAAGCTTGAAGCAGGATCGATCGAATTTGAATTTACTGAAGTCAATCTTGAGACCTTGTCAGCTAAAATTATTAAGGCGCATAGTGCACTGGCCAAGGAGAAAGGGATCAGTTTGGTTTTAGAATTGGATGAAGATATGCATCCTTTGGTGATTGCAGATCAAACTCGGATCTACCAGGTGCTTAATAACCTAATCAATAACGCACTCAAGTTTACGGCCAAGGGATATGTCAAACTGAAAACGAGCGTAATAGATCAGGATGAAAATATTCAAACCATTCGAACGGAAGTCTTAGATTCTGGTATTGGGATACCTTATAATAAACAGAAAGTAATCTTTGAGAGGTTTACTCAAGCCGGTTCTTCCACTACAAGAGAATATGGAGGCACCGGGCTTGGCTTGGCAATTATTCGCAAGATATTGAATATGGTAGGATCTGAGATTTACGTAAAAAGTGAACCAGGCTCTGGTACCATATTTTGGTTTGATTTAAGATTTAAGAAGGTACTTCACGAGGAAGTCGATCAAGCTGTTCAAGAAGAAGCCGACACGAACATCATAACCGGCAAGAAAATTTTACTAGTTGAGGATAACCAGATGAATATCATGGTTGCTGAAAAATTCCTTAAGAAGTGGGAGTTGCGTGTGGAAGTAGCATTTAATGGACAAGAAGCTGTTGAGAAACTTCAAGAAAATAAATATGATTTGGTATTGATGGACCTTCAGATGCCAATTATGGATGGATACAAAGCCACAAGAAAGATTCGAACTTTTGATGAGAAGACTCCAATCATAGCGCTTACAGCTTCAGCACTATTGAAAGTGAGGCAAGATGTAATTGCTGCCGGGATGAATGATTATATCACAAAACCATTTGATCCAAATGAGCTTCGAAGAAAGATCGCTGCTTACATTAAATATCAGTGAGTTGAAAGCTCCTTAATGCATTCAATAAAATACTTAACCTTTTCAGGATCAGTATCTGGATATACTCCGTGTCCCAAATTTGCAATGTGCGGATGATTACCAAAGTTTGACAACATCTTCTTTGTTTCTTCTTTAATTGCCTCGTTTGATCCGTATAGTGCACAAGGATCCAAGTTTCCTTGAAGCGTTTTATTCGGAAGAATTTTTTTAGCGGAATTTGGATCCATGTTCCAGTCAAGTCCAATCGTTCTGCAATCTAAATCGTTCATTTCTTCTAGTGCCCACCATGCACCTTTAGCAAAAACGGTAATAGGGACTTCAGTTATAGCATCACATATTTTAGAAATGTATTTTAAAGAAAACCTTGAATAATGCGTAGCGGGTAATACTCCAGCCCACGAATCGAATATTTGAACCATATCTGCACCAGCTTCTATTTGACGCTTTAAATAGCCAATGGTGGATTCTGTGATCATATCTAGCAACTGATCAGCTAATGCTGTATCTGAATAGAGTAATCTTCTTGCTTTGGAGAAGGTTTTACTTCCTCCACCTTCGATCATGTAAGAAAAAATAGTCCATGGTGCACCTGCAAAACCAATAAGTGGAACGCTATTGTTTAGTTCATTTTTAGTGATTTTAATGGCATCGTATACGTAGCTTAAATCTTCAGGGTGAGCAACCTTTAAGGCTTCTATATCTTTTATGCTTTCGACCGTTTTGGGAAAATGAGGACCCTTTTTCTCCACCATCTCATACGTTAATCCCATCGCTTCCGGTATAACTAGTATGTCTGAGAAAATAATCGCTGCATCTACTCCAAGGATATCTACGGGTTGGATAGTTACTTCAGCCGCAAGCTCTGGAGTTTCTACAAGTTCTTTGAAACCTGACAGACTATTCCTTACTGCTCGATACTCAGGTAAAATTCTTCCAGCTTGTCTCATCAACCATACAGGAGTTCTTTCTGTGGATTCACCTCTGGCTGCGCGTAAAATAAGGTCGTTTTTTAGCATGGCCGCAAAAATAGTGACGATAGGCAAACTCAAGGTCAAAAGCAGCAGTTATTGCTTCAAACAATATAGTATCTTTGAGTATGGCTGTCTTATTCAACAATTTTGAAGACTGGAAAAAGGAAAGTGAAGATAAAAATCAACCACTCTTCCAATCAGTACTTGACTTTGAGATTAATCAAAAAGGAAAAAGCGAAGAGGAGATTTGGGAGGGACTTAGCAAAGCTTACAGTGTGATGAAAGAAGCTGTAAAGTCTGGGTTGGAAGAAGAAATGAATTCCTATTCCGGGATGATTAACAATGGAGCTAAAAAAGTGATGAACTTTCCAAAAAGTGTTCTTTCTCCAGAGTTTCAAAAGTTGGTAGCAAGAGCTCTGGCAGCAAAAGAGGTTAACTCATGCATGGGACGTGTTGTGGCGGCTCCGACAGCTGGGGCAAGCGGTATTTTACCCGGAGCTTTATTCACCTTGCAAGAAATACACAATATACCTGACAATAAGATTTATGAAGCTCTTTTGATTGGTGCAGGAGTAGCGCTCATTCTGGAAAAACGGGCGTCGATAGCAGGAGCTGTCGGTGGATGTCAGGCTGAAACTGGAGCGGCAGCAGCTATGGCATCGGCAGGAATAGTATATTGTCTGGGAGGAAGCAATGATCAAATTTTTAACGCCGTTGCAATTACCATTCAATGCATGCTCGGATTAATTTGTGATCCTGTTGCCGGATTAGTTGAAATACCATGCGTCGTAAGAAATGCGAGTGCTGCAGCTATTGCAAATTCTTCAGCTCAAATTGCGTTGGCAGATGTAAGTCCGGTAATTCCAGTAGATGAATGTGTGGATGCAATGGGAGAAGTGGGTCAGAGTATGGAAGCACGATATAAAGAAACTGCACTTGGGGGTCTTGCTGCAACGCCGACAGGAAAAGCAATATCAAAACGCGTGCTCATCCAAGATATTGAAGTTTTAGATGATGAGACACCTGAAGATTAAATCGGTATAAAATCCTCGATAAGCCAGAAAGCGTACTTAACAATAAGAGTTATAACCGTACTCCAGAGTAAGGCGCTAATCCACATCCATTTTAAAATAAGTCGCTTATTTGTTCCCAGTAAGTTTACAAGCAGTCCCCCTCCTGGAGGTGTTAAAATTAGTGGGGTTAGTAAACAGATGCCTTTAAGACCAAACCTTCTCCAGATTTTCACGAACTGTCTACTTTTCTTAGTGAATACACGTTTGTTTTTCCTGAATCTACCAAACAACCTACGAAGCTCATCTCCAAAGAATGTAAAAAGGTAAATGGTAGTCATCATACCAGAGGCAGTGAGAAGTATCGTTGCCAAAACTGGTAAATCATTGGCTACTCCAAAAGTGGGTCCAAAAATGAATTTGAGTCCACTCAGGAAGTAAACGGTGAAGTATTTTAGAGCTGTAGCCATAATAGTTGGCTAACTTACTGATACTAGTTTAAATTCAGACTGCTAGATATATTTTTAGCGCTTATCTTTGTCGCTTTTTACAAACTGAAGCTATGCTTAATATTGTCTTGTTTGGTCCTCCAGGAGCGGGGAAAGGAACGCAAAGTGCTAAGATCATTGAGTCTCATTCATTGGTGCATATTGCTACTGGCGATTTATTTCGTAAACACATGGGGGAGAATACAGATCTTGGAAAACTTGCTAAGAGCTATATGGATGCAGGAAACCTTGTTCCTGACGAAGTAGTGATTGGAATGGTTGAAGATAAGATTCAGGAAAATCTTCAAGTAAGCGGATTCATTTTCGATGGATTTCCAAGAACTGTCAACCAGGCAGATGCATTAGATAATATGTTAGAAAAGCATGGGCTTTCAATTTCAGGTATGGTGGCTTTGGAAGTTCCGGAAGATGAACTACGTGTTCGTATTAAGGAGAGAGCAAAAACTTCTGGTCGTGTAGATGATCAGGATGATGAGAAAATCAATAACCGTATTCAAGTTTATAATCGAGAGACTTCGCCAGTTGCCGATTACTATAGAAATCAAGGAAAGTTCACATCTATCAATGGTGTGGGTTCTATTGATGAAATTTATCAGGAGATCAATTCAGCGATTACATCTTTAGAGGTCTAAAGACCCATGGATTCCAACTTTATAGATTACGTCAAATTCTACGCCCGTTCCGGTGATGGGGGTGCAGGAGCTGTGCATTTCCGACGGGAGAAGCATGTGCCTAAAGGAGGCCCTGATGGTGGAGATGGGGGTAAAGGTGGTAGTATCATTTTAAGAGGTAATAGTCAGCTTTGGACGCTGCTTCATTTGAAGTATAAGAAGCACATCATGGCTGACAATGGTGGTCATGGAGAAGGGGGGCAGAGATTTGGAAAAGACGGTGAAAACATTGTCTTAGAAGTTCCTATTGGTACAATTGCACGAGACTCAGAATCCAATGAGAAATTAGTAGAGATTTTAGAGGATGGTGAAGAAAAAGTTCTGCTCTCGGGAGGTATAGGAGGCAGAGGAAACGTTCATTACAAAACTCCAACTAATCAAACACCAAGATATGCTCAGCCTGGAATTGAAGGAATAGAAAAATGGGTCATCCTGGAATTGAAGATTCTTGCAGATGTAGGCTTAGTAGGATTTCCAAACGCCGGTAAATCAACCCTTTTGTCCGTAGTGTCCGAGGCTAAACCTGAAATTGCTGATTATCCTTTTACAACACTAGTTCCAAATTTAGGAGTGGTGCCATATAGAGATTACAAGTCTTTTGTTATGGCGGATATCCCGGGGATTATTGAAGGAGCCGCTGAAGGGAAAGGGCTTGGCAATAGATTCCTAAGGCATATTGAGAGAAATTCAATCCTCTTATTTATGGTACCTGCCGATGCAGACGACATCAAAAAAGAATATAGAATACTCTTAGGAGAGTTAGAGAAACATAATCCAGAGTTGATGGATAAAGATCGGCTATTGGCGATTACTAAATCCGATTTGTTAGATGATGAACTAATGTCAGAGATGAAGGAAGAACTTCCCGAAGTTGAAACACTATTTATCTCAAGTGTAATAGGCCTTGGAATACAAGAACTCAAGGATAAAATCTGGCGATACCTAAACTAACTGACATATTGGCACACATATATTCATTGGCAAAGAAATTGTCAATGTGAAATCATCTTTAAGCATTGAAGAATGAAGGAAACAAAAGAAAAAGTGAATAAAGAGCAAGAAGTAACTGAGGAGCAAGGAGCAAAGGTTGAGAACGAGAACGTTCAAGAGGAAGAGGTAAAAGAAGAGTCAGAAAAATCTTCTGAACCAACATTAGAAGATCAGCTAAGCGAAGCAAAAGATAAGTACTTGAGGTTATACTCAGAGTTTGAAAACTTCCGAAGAAGAACTTCCAAGGAAAAGCTTGACTTGATTAGCACCGCCAATAAAGATTTAATGGCGGATCTTATCCCAGTTTTAGATGATTTTGAGAGAGCCATGACGGCTTCAGAAGCAAGTGAGGATGTGAAGGCCTTAAGGGAGGGGATGGAGCTTATTCAAAACAAGCTTAACAAATCACTTGATAATAGGGGCTTAAAGAAAATGAGCATAAAGAAAGGCGATGCCTTTGATGATGAGTTCCATGAAGCTATAACTCAAATTCCAGCGGAAAAGAAGTTAGAGGGAAAGATTGTAGATGTAGTTGAGGCTGGTTACACATTAGGTGATGCAGTTGTAAGGTTTGCAAAAGTTGTCGTAGGAGCTAAGCAGTAAGATGGCAAAGAGAGACTATTACGAAATATTAGGTGTTGATCGTTCTGCAAGTAAGGACGAGATGAAAAAGGCATATCGGAAGATTGCCATAAAATATCACCCTGATAAGAATCCAGATGACAAAGAAGCTGAGGAGAAATTTAAAGAAGCTGCTGAAGCTTATGAAGTCCTTAGCAATGATGAAAAACGTCAACGATACGATCGATTTGGACATCAAGGTGTAGGAGGTGCTGGCGGCGGATTTGGTGGCGGCAACATGAACATGGAGGATATTTTCTCTCAGTTCGGAGACATTTTTGGTGGGGGCGGAAGCCCGTTTGAGAGTTTCTTTGGTGGTGGAAGAGGTGGTAGAAGAACCAGAAAGGGAACGAATCTGCGTATCAAGCTCAAGCTTACATTAGAAGAAGTAGCGAATGGGGTTGAAAAAAAGATTAAGGTTAATCGCCTTGTTGTAGATCCTGATACAAAATTTCAAACCTGCCCAAGCTGTAATGGCACCGGTCAAGTTAGAAAGGTGATGAACACCATGTTAGGTCAGATGATGAGTACTTCTACATGTCCAACATGTGGAGGAAGTGGTCAGATTGTTGAAAGCAGAGGTGCTGGAGTAGATAGTTCTGGCCTCAAAAGACAAGAAGAGGTTATTCCTATTAAAATACCGGGTGGCGTTACAGATGGAATGCAACTTTCTATGTCTGGTAAAGGGAATGAAGTAGCTGGTGGCGTTCCAGGTGATCTTCTCATTCTGATAGAGGAAGTTGAGGATGATACATTAAAGCGCGATGGCAACAATGTTATCTATGATCTGTATATCAATTTTGTGGATGCTGCATTAGGGACCTCAATTGAGGTGCCTACGATAGGAGGAAAAGCAAAAATTAAGATTGATCCAGGAACTCAAAGCGGAAAGATCTTAAGGCTAAGAGGAAAAGGAATAAAATCAGTGGAAGGATATGGTCAAGGAGATCAACTTGTTCATGTCAATGTATGGACTCCGAAGAAGTTGAGCGCTGAAGAAAAAGAAACGTTAGAGGCACTAAGAGAAGCTCCAAACTTTCAACCAGATCCGGGCAAATCAGACAAAAGCTTTTTCGAAAGAATGAAAGAATTCTTTTAAGAATTTGATAGATAATAAAAGGGCTGAATAGCCTTTTTTGTTTGAAATGAGCGATTCTTTGTAAAAGTCAAAATATTTAGATCAAATACTCGGTTTAAATGTAACATCCCTGAATCCTTTTCGTAATATGACTTCATGTTGCGGTTGGTATTGATCGCAGGGATGTCCCTGCTGACTGTCATAAGTGCGATAGCACAACTCACAAAATTTTATACGATAAAGGATTCTCCCGAATTCGATACCGTTGACTTCTATTTAAAGGCAACGGCTACTAACTGTCTGTTAAAGACATTAGAAGCTGATAACAATCCGCTTACGATTTACGGAAATCCTGATTTAGAAAAAATCAATCCATCTTTTGCAAGCAAAGTAATTAATAGAACGTGTTACTCGAAGCTTAAACTGGATGAGTATAGTTCTTCTGGATTTGGTGATAGCTTCACTATGGCAGTTTCAAGGAGCGATAAAGACAACGACTTTTGGAAAGTCAACCTCAATGAGTCTAAGATCTACAAATTGAATCTTATATATGGCTTTGGTAACGCTGATGTGAATCTCACAGGTTCCTCTGTCCAAAGAGTAAAGATTAAATCCGGTAGCGCAGATATAGTTGTGGGCTACGACAAGGACAATATGAATCCTATTAAGATGGATACATTTTACGTTAAAGCTGATTTTGGCTCAATTGTAGCAAGAAGTATGGAGCTTTCAAGAGCAGAGAACGTAATTACCAAGATAGGTTTCGGTAATGTATTGTTGGATTTCGATGATGTGCTAGCTGAGAAGTGCAACGTGAATGCATCTGTAGGTGCTGGGAATCTAGAAATTCTCCTACCAAAGACAGGGACTCCAGTAATTATTCATATCAAAGACTCTCCGCTGTGCGCAGTAAAAATTGCGGATGGTTTTGAGGAAGTAGAAAAAAATGTCTTCGTAAATATGGATTACGAAGCTGATGCAGAAAACCTCCTTTCCTTTGATGTAGATGTCGCGTTAGGAATGGTACGATTCAAATACACAGACTAGTTTATTGTCAATCCACGTGCTTTAATAGGCCAAGTACTAGCAAGAGCTGTGCTGCACAGTAAGTTGACATTATTAAAACACCCGCATAAGGAATAGCAGAATTAAAAGCATTAATTGCCAAAATAGAATCTGATAGTACAAATAAAATGCTACCTAGAAAGGCGAACTTAAAACTATCTTGACTAGTGTTTCCTTCTCTCAACCTTGCCATTATAACCATAGCCATAATCACCAGTCCATATACTATAATTGGAGCTGTAAAGTCTCCAGCTGGAAGGAGTATATAGAAGAGAGCGCCAGCATAAAGTATAAAGGGCAACCCTTTTGATATACTGAATTCAGGTTTTTGATAGGAAGATTTTCTAAGTACAATAACGTAGGTTACTTGGGCGATTAGAAACAATCCAATCCCTGCCATAAAAAAAAGTTGATCGCTTTGATACATCAATACTACATCTCCCAGCCAGGAGAATAGAAGTGCTACGCATAAGAGCAAAATACGTGCAGTAGTTTTACCTATACTGGACTTATAAACATAGATCAGCAACAAAGGCATTAACAAGGGCTTGGTGTATTGATCAAGCTCTTCGGATGGTATCACTTTAGCGAATAAGTTAGCAATGGATACAACAGCATATATCCACAAGATGTATCGAGTCATTTACTTTCCTTTAAAAAGAAGGTAAATAAAAGCTAAAAATGCTAAGCTTCCACAACCAGAGAAAACAATAGGAAAATTCTCTGGATTACCGCTGTATATCTGTCCTGAAAGTAAAGCGCCCAGTCCGATTCCTATCTCTAATGCCATAAATAAGGTGGAAAAGCCGCGTCCTCTAAACTGATCAGGGGCCAAATCAGCAGCCCACGCAAAAAGTGCTGGCGAAGAAAGACCGTATCCAGCTCCAAAAATTAATGCTCCAGTAAATAAATGAAATGCTGACTGAGAGAATCCAATGTATATGGACCCACTTCCAACTATTAGCATTGCCGCTATTAGTACCTTTCTCCTTCCAAACTCGTCAGAAAGTCTTCCACCAATTACTCTGGATATTAATGATGTGATGGTAAAGTAGGAGAAAAACAATCCCTTATTTTGAATACCAAGCGACACACTTAGGTCAGGTGCAAGAGTTAGAGCTGTTCCAAATGAAAAGGTGACAAGCATCATAACTACAGAGGGAACTAGCACAGTGGGTTCATAGATGTCTTCTGCCTTTATCTTAAGTAATTGACCAGAAAACTTCTGTTTGTTTTCAACCGTTTCCTTCATCCCTGCAATCACAATTACTGATAGCAGTGCGACAACAGCACTGCTATAAAAGAGAACATCAACATCATATCTTAGTGCGATCTCTCCTCCAATATAATTTCCCATTCCCATGCCAGTCATTCCGAAGAAGCTTAGTATGCCCATTCCTTCCCCGCGTCTATTGACAGGGACAATGTCAGCAACATATGCGGCTGTTCCTGTGGGTTTAAATCCAGTCGAAAATCCATGAATGAATCTGATGAATAGGAAAGCATATATATTCAGGAAGAATGGATAGAATAACGATACTACAGCCGTTACAGCAGCTCCAAATACCATTACAGGAATCCTGCCCCACGTATCGGTTAACTTGCCGCTAAAGGGACGCGAGATTAGTGCAGTTAACGTGAAAAAGGTAATATGCAAGCCAATATAATCCTCTCCCCCAAATGTCCGCATGAAATCTGGGAGCTCGGGAAGCACCATATTAAATGAACCGAAAAATAGAAATGAACTTAAGGACAGTAGCCAAAAGTTCAGTGAGTATTTTTTCATTCAGTTAGGTTTATCTATTCCTCGTGTAGGAGGTATGCTTTGATATAATCGTTCAAGTCTCCATCAAGAACGTTCTGCACATCCGTTCGTTCAAAGCCTGTTCGAGCGTCTTTTATGAGCTTATATGGATGCAACACATAATTTCGGATTTGAGATCCAAAATCGATGGCTTTTTTTCCTGCCTCAATACTTGCTCGCTCTTTATTCCTTTTCTCAATCTCCATTTGGTAGAGTTGAGATTTCAGCATTTGCATTGCTCGCTCTCTGTTAGCTAGCTGAGACCTTTCCACTTGGCAGACAACAACAATTCCAGTTGGCTTGTGAGTAAGCTGTACCTTGGTTTCTACCTTGTTTACGTTCTGACCTCCTGCTCCTCCGGATCTTGACGTATGAAGTTCTACATCAGCAGGATTAATATCTATTTCGATTGAATCATCTGCTACTGGGTAGACATAAACTGAAGCAAACGAAGTGTGCCTTCTACCTCCACTATCAAAGGGTGAAATTCTTACTAACCTGTGCACACCATTTTCTGATTTGAGGTAGCCGTAAGCAAGCGGTCCATCAAATTCTAGTGTTACTGATTTGACGCCTGCAACATCACCAGCTTGATAGTCAACTTCGCGAACCTTATATCCATTAGCTTCACCCCACATGATATACATACGCATGAGGATCCCTGCCCAATCATTGCTTTCAGTACCTCCAGCACCCGGAGTAATTTGAAGCATTGCAGATAGTTGATCTTCTTCTTCACCAAGCATCTTTTTAAGCTCCAGTTCTTCGAGAAGTTTTAAAGAGCTATCATATGATTCTTGGACTTCCTCATCTGAGGCCTCTCCTTCTTGATTGAATTCATATAAGGTTTCGACATCACCAAGAGATGTTTCTACTTCCTCATAGCTATCCGTCCAGCCTTTGAGCCCTCGGATTTTTTTCATGGTTTTTTCTGCCTCTTCTGGGTTGCTCCAGAAGTCTGGCTGAGCCGTGACTAGCTCTAGTTCTTCAAGATTTTTCTTTCGGGCATCATAGTCAAAGATACCCCCTCAAGGCATTAACACGAGCCTTTAAATCTTTCAATTCTTCGTTTGTCATGAATGTTCAGATTGAAGTGGCGAAGATAATCATACATTGATTTCTTCCAAGATGTAGATTGAATTCTTAAGCTTAAATTGGACGATTATCCAACTTTATGCATCCATCCAAATCGATCTTCCTCTTGCCCTAATTTTATTTTAGTCAATGAGTCTAGAATTCTGTTTGAAATCGTCCTGGTTTCAATTGCAGGAAGCTCATAGTCAGTTCCCTCATATCCAATTACAGCAATGTGAGAAACAGTTGCCGCCGTTCCAATACCAAATGCCTCAGTAAGAGAACCGTTTTCGATAGCCTCAATTATCTCATCAACCTTAATCGGACGTTCATCAACTTTTATTCCCCAATTCCTGGCAAGAATTAATGCACTTTCTCTTGTTATTCCAGGTAGGATTGAATCACTGGTAGGAGGTGTGATCAATGTATCATTGATTACGAACATGATGTTCATTGTCCCTGACTCTTCAATGAATTCATGAGTTTGGCCATCTGTCCATACCAACTGATGATAGCCTTGTGCCTGAGCTTGCTTTGCAGGATAAAGTGAAGCTGCATAATTACCAGCAGTCTTCGCTGCTCCCACTCCGCCTCTTACAGCTCTTGTGAAATGCTTTTCAATTTTGACGCGTACAGGTTCTGAATAATATCCACCTACGGGACCAGTAATAACCATGAATTTGTAAGTCTCCGATGGTCTCACACCAATAAATGGATCATCAGCAAACTGAAATGGTCTGATGTATAATGAAGTACCGGGGCTATTAGGTACCCAGTTTCTGTCAACAGAAATCAATGCTTGAATTGCTTCCATAAACAATTCTTCTGGCACTGCAGGCATGCACATCCTATCTGCACTCTTTATAAGTCGTTGAGCATTGGCTTCAGGTCTGAAAATCAAAATGTCGCCGTTGTCTGCTTTATGTGCTTTAAGCCCCTCAAAAATGCTTTGAGCATAGTGGAGAGTTGCGTTGGCAGGGCTCACAGAAAGATTCTGGTATGGGGTAATTCTTAGATCTGTCCACTGACCGTCTTTGTAATCGGCAATAAACATATGATCTGAAAAAGTTTTACCAAATGCCAAGTTATCGAAATCGATTTCGGGCAATCTAGAATTTTGTGTTTCCGTGATTTGAATATCCAACGTCTCTGTCATGTTCTACAATCTTTGTGTTGAAAAAGGGAATTTCAATCCGACCCTGGTGCCCAAGGAACTTCCTTTACACCTAATATGTGGCCGATTGCGCGCGCAAAGATGAACAAATAATCAGACAATCTATTCATGAACTGCAATATTGACTCATCAACTGGCTCTTCATTGCTTAACGAAATGATGCTTCTTTCGGTTCTGCGACAAACAGTACGGCAGATATGAGCCAATGAGACTGCGGGATGTCCACCTGGGAGAATAAATGATTTTAATGGTGGTACTTCACCATCAAACTTATCAATCCAAACTTCGAGCTGCTGGACCTCAGTATCTGTAACCTTTGGGAGTTCAAACCCTTTGAAATCAGCTTCTGTAGCAAGGATACTGCCTATGGAAAATAAATGCTCTTGAATCCAATAAAGCTGTTGCTTTAGTCTGTTTTCAACAGCTTCATGATCCTTTAGATGCCCAATAAATGAATTAAGCTCATCTACATTACCATAAGCTTCAATTCGTAAATCGGCCTTAGAAACTTTCTTACCTCCTAGAAGTGAGGTTTTGCCTTTATCTCCTGTTTTGGTGTAGAGTTTGGCACTCATGCTGGGGCTTTAGCTGATCGTACATTTTTATTTACTTCATCTTTCTCGATGAGACCATCTCTAAGTCTAACTATTCGATGAGAGTATTCAGCAATGTCCTCTTCGTGAGTAACCATAATTATTGTATTGCCCTTATCATGAAGCTCTTGAAAAAGATCCATGATGTCGTAAGAAGTCTTTGAATCCAAGTTACCTGTAGGCTCATCTGCTAGGATAATACTTGGGTTATTCACCAATGCTCTTGCAATGGCAACACGTTGTCTTTGACCTCCTGAAAGCTCATTTGGCTTGTGGTATGCTCTATCTTCTAGTCCAACACCAGCCAAAGCTTCAAGCGCTTTTTCTTCTCTTTCAGAAGCACTATACCCTGCATAAACGAGTGGTAATGCAACATTTTCCATGGCAGATGCCCTAGGCAATAGGTTAAATGTTTGGAATACAAATCCGATTTCTTTGTTTCTGATTTCAGCCAACTCATTTTCTGTAAGGTCGCTTACGTCATTGTTGTTCAAAATATATGTACCATCTGTTGGTGTATCCAGACAGCCGATTATGTTCATCAACGTAGATTTACCTGATCCAGAAGGACCCATAAATGCTACATACTCGCCCTTATCAATGTTTATTGAGATGGATTTGAGGGCCATGATGATTTCACTGCCCATTACGTACTTTCTTGAAATTTCGGAAGTTGAGATAATACTACTCATTGCTGTTATTATGTTCGGCTAATGTAAAAAATTATGCTAACGCCCATGTAAGACACTAACACGTTTTTTAGATAGTTTTGGTTCTAATTATGTTACACACTATGATGACTATTTTTCTAGCGCTTTTGTTTCAACCACAATTCTCCGGGTGGGATTTATTGTCCTCAGTAGAGATAGTTGTGGGGTATGATGACTTTATGGGTGCCGAAGTTGAACAACCTAAATTTTCTGAGCAACTAAAATTACGGGAAGGGAAAGAGCTGACCCTTGAAGGGTTTATTATACCACTTCAGCAGAATACGGATCAAGACTATTTTATTCTGTCTCGATTTCCTTACCAAAACTGCTTTTTTTGTGGCGGTGCTGGTCCTGAGACAGTTGTCGAAGTGTATTCAGATCGTGAATTCAAGTATACGGATGAACAAGTAAGGGTGACTGGAACACTTAGATTAAATGACGACAACCCATTGAATCTATTCTACATTCTACAGGATTGTAAGGTGGAAAAATTAGATTAATGGATAAGGAGAGTTTTTTCAAGGATGTTTATGAGGTTGCAAAACTTATCCCAGAAGGTAGAGTAACAAGTTACGGGGCCATAGCCAACTACTTAGGGGTAAAGCGTTCTGCAAGAGTTGTTGGATGGGCAATGAATGGCGCGGTTGCTCAGCATGATGTTCCCGCTCATCGCGTTGTGAATCGGATTGGAGTATTAACTGGCAAACATCATTTTCAATCGCCAAATAGAATGAAAGAGCTACTGGAAGCTGAAGGGATCAAAGTAAAAGATGATCAAATCCAGGGTTTTGAAAAGCACTTTTGGGACCCGATGATTGAACTCGGACTCTAGTTAATATTTCGTTTCTCATATACTTTGATGTACATGATGTTGGCGATATTAGCTGCTCGTTGTTTTGCTTGATCTGCAACTTGACCTGCAAACATACTGTCAGTTGTTTTTTGCCAAATTTCCACCCACTTATCAAAGTGTATCTTTTCTAATTTATGACTTAAAATTTCATCAACTTTTTGATGAAGAGCCATGGGATTTCCTCTATATGAACCACTGTCAAACAGTGTGGACTCCCAAAAACTTGCCACTTTGCGAATATGTGGATCCCAATCATCAACAAACTGGCGAAAAATTGGACCTAGTTGCGAATCTGATTTTGCCTCTCGGTAGAAGGCCTCTACAAGTAGATATAAATCTTCAATATCATTCATTGGTACTACGTCTAATCAGTACAAGACCTAAAAACATTATAAGTCCATTTAATATCAAAATTTCAAAGCCGAATTTATATCCTCCTAAAAGCGATTCTGAGTTAAGATTAATTAAATAACTGATCAAAGGGGACAGAATGCAAACCGCTGGGACGAGTTTATCTTTTACTTCCCATTTAGTGAAAATACCAAAGCTGAATAAACCCAGTAGTGGTCCATATGTATATCCGGCAGCTATAAAAATAGAGTTAATTACACTTTGATCATTAATTGCTTGAAAAATTAGAATTACAAAAAATAAGATCACGGAAAAACCCAAATGAATACTAATCCGAAGGTTCTTATGCTTTTCGTAATTCTCCTTTTTGAATCCTAAAAAGTCTACACAGAATGAAGTAGTTAAGGCTGTCAAAGCAGAATCAGCACTTGAATATGCGGCTGCTGTTATACCCAGTAGAAATGTTACAGTGCCTATGGTTGAAAATTGATTTACAGCAAGTAGTGGAAATAGATTATCTGAACGTTCTGGGATCATGATATTTCCAATTTCAGCATATTGATATAGCAGAACACCTAGACTTAAAAACATGAAGTTTACAATAACCAGGATCACGCAAAACCAAAAAACATTTTTTTGTGCTTCGCCAATATTTTTACAAGTAAGATTCTTTTGCATCATATCTTGATCCAGTCCTGTCATTACAATGGCGATGAAAGCTCCACTAAAAAACTGTTTGAAAAAGTTCCGACCACTTTGCCACTCCCAGTTGAAAATCGTTGATCTTTCATCATTAAAAATGTTTGATGTTAGCTCCACCCACGTCCATGAAAGTTCATTTTTAATAAACAGGATACTTACTACCACAGAAACCAACATGAAAGTAGTTTGGAGTGTGTCAGTCCAAACGATGGTCTTTATTCCACCTCTAAATGTGTAAAGCCATATTAATATGATTGTAGTGAGTACCGAAATCCAAAAGGGAAGATTGAATGCATCAAAAAAAGCTATTTGCAGTACGCCGGCCACTAGGAAGAGTCTAAAACTGGCTCCGATTATTCGACTGACTAAGAAGAAAAATGCTCCCGATTTATAAGACCAGAATCCAAATCTTTGCTCTAAGTATGTATAGATGGAGACAAGGTTAAGCCTGTAATAAAGCGGAAGAAGTACTTTGGCGATTACGAAATAACCCACCAAGTATCCAAGAACAACCTGGAAATAATAGAAGTTTGAATTTGCCACTTCACCCGGCACTGAAATAAAAGTCACTCCAGAAAGAGAAGCTCCTATCATTCCGAATGCTACCAAATACCATTTTGATTCTCTGTTTGCAGTATAAAAATCAGTTGATTTCCCATTTCTTGAAGTAAGCCATGAGATGCCTATGAGCAAAACGAAGTATCCTAAAACGATCGTGCCAACCAAAATTGGATTCATGTTGTTTATAATGTTGTTCGACCTGCAAATTACAAATCATGTGGGTTGTGTTGCAATTATTAATTTTGCAATAAAGCAAGAGGAATGAGTATAGATTTCGAAATAGAAGAGGAAGTACAAACCGCCGAGGATATTGGGAGCGAAAGTTTGAGAGATCTAATGGTCTATAATGATGACTTCAATACGTTTGAGCATGTCATCAATACTTTGGTGAAGGTTTGTAAACACGATGTGCACCAGGCCGAGCAATGTACTTTTCTTATTCATTACAAAGGAAAATGTGCAGTTAAGAAAGGGATGTATGAGGAGTTGAAGCCAATGAGGGAAGGGATCACTTCGGCAGGTATCAAGGCAAGCATCATATAATATGGAATATCCATCGCAGTTGGTTGAGCGTGCTGTGGAGGAAATTTCACGATTGCCAGGAATCGGAAAAAAAACAGCACTTAGATTGGCGCTACATCTTCTAAAGCAGCCAGAAAATTCTACGTTAGAGTTATCATCAGCCCTTAAAGATCTTAGAGAAAACATCAAGTATTGCAAAACTTGTCACATTATAGCAGATACTGAGGATTGTACTTGCCAAAACGCCTATAGAGATACCTCTGTCATTTGTGTTGTTGAAGATACTCCTGATGTCTTAGCCATTCGAAATACGGGTCAATACAATGGATTATTTCATGTTCTCGGTGGAAGAATTTCACCAATGGATGGAATTGGACCAGAAAACGTAAAGATTGATTCTTTGATTAATCGAATAAAAAATGATGACCAGGTAAAGGAAGTGATTTTGGCATTAAGTGCTACAATGGAGGGTGATACTACATCATTTTATATAACGAAACTCCTTAAAGAATTCGGAATTAAAGTGACGACCATTGCTCGAGGCATACCTGTTGGAAGTGAGTTGGAGTTTGCAGATGAAGTGACGCTAGGCAGAAGTATCGCTACTCGAACTTTATTCAATCAAGACTAATTTAGCTTACTTATTAGGGGTAATTGTAACTGGAATAAACGCCTCTAATTCAGATATTTGTACTACCACTAAAATGTGCTCTGATGAAAAGGATATTGACCACCTTCCTTTCTATGATTTTTTGCTTTGCATTGTATGCACAAGCACCTGAAGGCTATTATGATGATGCTGAAGGCAAGACTGGTGAAACGTTAAAAGCAGCGCTCAATAACATCATTAGTGGGCATACAGAACTTTCATATAGTGAATGTTGGGATGCTCTTGAAGTCACAGATGTAGATCCGAACAATTCGAATAATGTTTTGGGTATTTACTCTAGGTTTTCAATGAATGGACCTGCGCACTACGACAATGGATCGGGTTGGAATAGGGAGCATGTATGGCCTCAATCTCGAGGAAATTTTGACACATCGAGAGGTCCAGGTACCGATATTCATTCTTTAAGAGCATGTGACATTTCTACTAATTCAGCCCGGGGCAATAAGATTTTTGATAATGGCGGTACAACTTATGTTGATGCCTCTGGCGTTTATTCAGGCACAACTCCTGCAAAAAGAGATAGTGACTCGTGGGAACCTGGTGACGACCAGAAAGGAGATGTTGCTAGAATGATTTTCTATATGTCGACAAGATATGAAGGAGAAAACGGAGAGCCTGACTTAGAACTTTCTGATGATGTTTCTGGTGATGAAATGATGGGAAAGGTGTCTGTTCTGTTAGCATGGCATGAGGCAGATCCTGTAGATCAAGAAGAAATGAATAGACATGAAGGTATCTACTCTTTTCAAGGGAATAGAAACCCATTCATTGATCATCCGGAGTGGGTTGATGATATTTGGGGTGATGGATCTAGCGTCACCGCCTCTATTGAAGTTTCTACTGATAGTGGTTTTGACTTTGGAGAAGTTGCAGCAGGAGAATCTAGTTCTTCAGAATCTTATACGGTCTCTGGAACAGACTTAGAAGGGGATATTTTTGTGACAATTTCGGCGCCGTTTGAATTATCTCTTAATAATTCTACATGGGCCCAATCACAAACTATTAGTCAATCCACAGCTGAAGGGTCGGGTCAAACGGTATACGTAAGATTCTCTCCGATAAATCAAAATGGAGAAAGTTTCAATCAAAACATCACGCATACATCGTCAAATGCGGAAACTGTTAATATATCTGTTTCAGGGTCGGAATCTACCGATGTTGAAGCCCCTCAAATTACCACTTCTTTAAGTGCGATTGATTTTGGAATATTGGAGTTTGGTGAATCAATGACCGAGTCATATACGCTATCTGCAGTAAATCTCACCGAGGATTTAACAGTCACTCCTCCGGATGAAGTTAACATCGCTTTGGAATCAGATTTTAGCGGAGTAGTTTATTCATCTTCTAACCCTTTGGTGTTGAATAACTCTGAAGGTACAGTAGGCCAAACGACAGTTTATGTCAGGTATGAGCCTTCGGCGGACGATGGGTCCTCGTTTGAAGAGGAAATTTTACATGAATCTTCGGGGGCTACAAAAACCATTCGCGTAAGCGGTGCTGAATATGACGAGCCAGTTTTACCAGTTGGCTGGATTAACGAATTTCACTATGCGAATGGTGGTTCAGATCAAAACGAATTCATAGAAATATATCTTGAAAATCCTTCAAACTTTAACCTATCAGATTTCACTGTCGAGTTAGTAGATGACGATGAAAGTGTTTATTCTTCTTTTCTCGCTTCCAGTATGCAAGAAGGTGCTGCAGGATATTATTTTAGAAACTTTGGTGGAATTAAAGATGGGCCAAATGGTTTTAGACTTCTTTATCAAAATGAAGAGGTGCATGCCATATCCTATGGAGGTGCCATTGCTGATTACGAGTTACTAGCTGTTGAAGAAGGTGAGAGTACCAGCTCTGAAACTTCCATTCAATTATGTTGCGGATCTACCAATTATAGTGACATGGTTTGGACAGAAGGTAACCTATCCACCCCTGGCCAGCCAAATGAAAGTATCACTTTAGGATTGTCGGATGGTCGAATTTTTGTCTATCCTAATCCGACAGATGGGCCTTTAAAAATAGAGGGGATATCAGGCGATTTAAAAGTAACACTAAATGACCTTAAGGGGAGGAGGCTAATTGAAGAGAACGGTTCCAAGGAGAAGATGGAATTGATCTTAGCGCAAACATTTACTAATCTTAGTCCCGGTACTTATGTATTAGTAATCGAGCAGGATGATATTGATATTTCTGTTAATATTTCTGTAAAGAATTAGTCTTTTCTCCTTCCTTTTGGCTTTAAGTATTGAGAAAGAAGTGCGGCAATACCAAAAGCCATGATGAGAAAGATCCAACGAGGGTTCCCGTCCTGATATGTTTTGACAACATACCAAATACTAAGTGCCATAGCGAGAACGATTCCTGCAAAAGCTAAAGGCCTAATTAATCTTGGATCCATGATGTAAATATATGTGGTCAATATTGACCAGTAAAAGATATTTTTGCTGCGATGGGCGATTTTATTGAATTTCTTTATTCCAGGTTTCTAT
Source organism: Ekhidna sp. (assembly GCF_963691765.1). Classification (GTDB taxonomy): domain Bacteria; phylum Bacteroidota; class Bacteroidia; order Cytophagales; family Cyclobacteriaceae; genus Ekhidna. The sequence goes on along the minus strand of NZ_OY829375.1, from coordinate 1,315,848 downwards.
TGAGTGATGGGGTATCTATTGATACTCGCACAATCGAACCAAACAACTTATTCTTTTCAATCAGCGGGCCAAATTTCAATGCAAATCAGTTTGCGGAAGAAGCACTTAATAAAGGGGCGGCATATGCTGTAGTAGATGATGAAGAATTTGTCACCGATGAGCGAATAATCTTGGCTGAAGATTGTTTAAAAGCACTTCAAGATCTTGCTTCGTTTCATCGCGCAAGATTTAAACGTCCAGTACTTGCAATAACTGGTTCTAATGGCAAGACCACTACTAAGGAATTGGTAAGTAAGGTGCTTTCTGAATCGTATATTATTCATGCAACCAAAGGGAACTATAACAACCATATCGGTGTGCCACTCACACTACTTCATATTCATCCTCAAGTTGAAATTGCAATAATAGAAATGGGGGCGAACCATGTAGGAGAAATCGCTAGTTACTGTGAAGTCGCTAAACCTACTCATGGATTAATCACTAACATTGGGAGGGCTCACACAGAAACTTTTGGTGGAATCGAAGGAGTGATTCGTGGGAAGAGTGAATTATTTGATTATTTGAGAAAGAATGATGGTACTGTTTTCATAAATGATGACGATGCTGTGCTTTCAAATATGTCAAAAAGGTTTGAGTCTCCTATTCATTTTCCAGATAGTGATTTAGAGTTGAAATCATCTATACCATCCGTTACTATTTCGTTAGATTCAGCTATTCAAGAAACACAAATCATTGGAAAGTACAATTTTTCTAATATCGCTGCAGCAGTCTCTATTGGAAGGTATTTTGAAGTTTCTGATAGTAGAATACTCAATGCCTTAGGTGAGTACTCTTCTGAAAATGCCCGGTCTCAAATAATTAAGCAGGGTTCAGTTACAATTATTTTGGATGCATACAATGCGAATCCGGATTCAATGAAAGTAGCTTTAGAGAACCTTTCAGAAAATGATGGAAATAAGGTTGCCATTCTAGGCGATATGAATGAAGTAGAAAATTCGGATTCGCAACATGCTGAGTTATTGGATTATGCAGCTCAACTTGGTATTGAGAGTATACTCACCGTTGGAGATAAAATTGGAAGAATTGCGAATGCGGAAAACCATTCAAATTCTAAAGAAGAATTGGTTGAAAAAATAAAATCAATTGATTTATCTAATGCAACTGTCCTTTTAAAGGCTTCTCGATCGATCAAATTAGAAAGCATTTTAAATAGTATTACATAATGGACTTACAGTTTACTCTTGAGTTTCTATCTGACCTTGCCAAACACAATAAAAAGGAATGGATGGATGACAATAAAAAAAGATATAAGCATGCGAAAGAACAGGTCATTGAACTGGTTTCAGAATTAATTCAACAAACTGCTGATTTTGATCCTTCGCTAGCTGGAATTGATCCTCGCAAAACACTTTTCAGGATAAATAGAGATATCCGATTTAGTAAAAACAAAGATCCTTATAAGACAAATTTTGGAGCAGCAATAGTTGATGGAGGAAGGCAATCCGGAAATCCTGGCTATTACCTTCACATTATGCCTGGTAATAATTTTGCAGGAGGCGGAGTCTATCAACCATCCTCAGATAAGTTGCAGAAGGTGCGTCAGGAAATTGATTATAATGGAAATGAGATTCGATCTATCATAGATAATAAAGCATTCAAGGAAACCTTCGGAGAACCTTACGGTGATGATCGTTTGAAGACTGCTCCCAAAGGCTATCCAAAAGATCATGAGAATATTGATCTTTTACAGCTTAAACATTATGTGTTTATGAGACAGCTTACTGATAAGGAAACTACTTCTAGCAACATTGTGAGTCAAGTTGTAGAGACATACAAAACACTCTATCCATTCAATAAATTTCTTTTAAAAGCATTGGATTGAAAAATAATTTCTCAAGAGACTTGCATGGAAAGTAAAGCGTACTAAATTTGCAGTCCTTTTAGGAACGGGCTCTTAGCTCAGTTGGTTCAGAGCATCTGGTTTACACCCAGAGGGTCGGGGGTTCGAATCCCTCAGAGCCCACTTTCAAAACCCTGATTCAGAAATGAGTCAGGGTTTTCTTTTTTACTGATAGATAATATTTCGAGGGATGAGAACCGTGGTTCGAAAGCGAAGCTTCACGAGGGGGCGTGCGGTAAGGCTGCGCGTATGAGTAATCCCTCAGAGCCCACTTTCAAAACCCTGATTCAGAAATGAGTCAGGGTTTTCTTTTTTACTGATAGATAATATTTCGAGGGATGAGAACCGTGGTTCGAAAGCGAAGCTTCACGAGGGGATGTGCGGCAAGGCTTTGCGTATGAGTAAATCGGAGATTCACGAGGGGATGTGCGGTAAGGCTGCACGTATGAGTAATCCCTCAGAGCCCACTTTCAAAACCCTGATTCAGAAATGAGTCAGGGTTTTCTTTTTTACAGCTAGATAACAATTTGAGGGATGAGAACCGCGGTTCGAAAGCGAAGCTTCACGAGGGGATGTGCGGCAAGGCTTTGCGTATGAGTAAATCGGAGATTCACGAGGGGATGTGCGGCAAGGCTTTGCGTATGAGTAAATCGGAGATTCACGAGGGGGCGTGCGGCAAGGCTTTGCGTATGAGTAAATCGGAGATTCACGAGGGGATGTGCGGTAAGGCTGCACGTATGAGTAATCCCTCAGAGTCCACTTTCAAAACCCTGATTCAGAAATGAGTCAGGTTTTTCTTTTTTACAGCTAGATAACAATTTGAGGGATGAGATTTATTAGTCTTTGCAAAGACTCACTTAATCCAATATCCATATATTTTCATCTTTTACACCCCTTAAATATTCGGATTTTTCTATAAGTATTTGACTTAATCAATTAGGTAGCTTTTACCTATAAAATCACAGGATATTCAGAAGGATATTTGGTTATCATTAATTAATCTAAATCAAAACCACTATGAAAATCCGCAAAATAACATTTTTAATTGCTGTGATTGGCTTATGCTTTAATCTGTTTGCCCAGCAAGTTGCTATGACTGATAGTCAAATAAAACCTGATGATAAATTAGCAAGTCCTGGAAAAAAAACAACCACCAAAAATACTCCGCCTTTAATAGTAAAAGATAGTGAAACAGTATATGTGTCAGAAGGCAATAAAACTTATGTAAATAAAAACTTACCTATCTATCTAAAGTTTTCCACTACACCAAATGGAGAAACACACGATTTAAAAAGCCTAAGTCACCCTGAAGATACCGAGCCACTTTATCTTGATACGGAAGGAGCAAATTACATTAGAACGAAGTGGGCGGTAGACCCTGAAACCAAAGAGTATGCATATCCTTTGCGTGAAATTCAAATGGAACTTTATGCCGATAGTAAACCGCCTGTCGTTAGGCCTGTGTTTAATTCAAGCGCCCTGTACAAGAAAAATGACGTTACCTACTATGGTAATGATCTTTCAATTGAATTTGTTGAATGGGATGAGCAGTCTGGAGTAAAAAGTAGTTTTTGGAGTTTGAATAATAAAGATTGGAGCACAGGGGGTGTTGATTTTAAAAACGAATCGACAGATGAATATTCTTTTGCATACTATTCTGTAGATAATGTCAACAACTATACAGATACTAAGACTGTATCCTTCGTGTATGATAAAACTGCACCTAAAACAACATTGAATAAAACAACGAATGGAAATTATGTTTTTGGTCCAAAAACATCTTTACAATTTGAAGTGATCGAAGAGCATTCAGGCTTGAAATCGACTTATTTTAAGTTAGCAGACAATGCTTACATTAAAGTAAGATCAGATCAAACAATGCCTTCTTCTATGCAAGATGGAGAATATGAGCTTTCATACTACAGTGTGGACAATGTGATCAATGGCGAAGATCTAAGGATAGAAAAGGTATATCTTGATAAGATCGCACCTCAATCTACGCTGAATGCTACCTCCTCTTTTATGGATGGTAAAAGACTTTATGTTTCTCCTAGTTCAAAAATAAGCTTATCTGCTACAGACAATAAAGCGGGTGTTGATGAAATTATGTATTCAACAAGAGGTGTTTCGAATGAAACTTATGATGAGTCATTTTCAATTCAGAACTATCATGGAATGACATTCGTGAGCTTTACTGCAACTGACATGGTTGGCAATGTTGAAATTAAGAATCAACAAGAAATATTTGTTGATAGTCTGCGTCCATCAACCCAAATTGAATTTGTTGGAGATTATTTTGAAGTGGCAAATCGATACTACATCAATGAATCTACTCAGCTGAAACTAACTTCATCAGATCAAAATTCGGGTGTTGCGTACACTGAATACTCAGCAATAGGAAGTGATTTTAAAAAGTACGATGACACATTCAAGTTAAGCAATGAAGGATACAATGGTATCATGTATCGTTCTGTAGATAACGTGGATAATGTAGAGTATTCCAAAAGCATTGATTTATACCTGGATAAAAAAGGGCCAGAAATAGTGTTTAATTTCAGCAATCAACCAATAGGTGAGGAAGATGGAATTAAAATATATCCAGTAGGTACCAGATTATTCCTTGGAGCTACCGATGATCAATCAGGCACAAATAGCATTGCTTACCAAGTGAATAATCAGAAAGAAGTGTATTACAGTAGTCCAAAGACAATTGATATTAGTGAGAAAAAGGCATTCAAGAGAGGAAAAGTATTTGAGGTAAAAATCACAACTACTGACTTAGTGAAGAATGCAACTAGCGAAACAATAAAATTTAAGATAGAAGATTAACTATCAATTAAGTGTGAACAGGACCCTGATTCAGAAATGAGTCAGGGTTTTTTATCTGAATTGGTTTTTTGACCACAAGATAACATCTACTAACAATAGAAGTCATTAATTCTAAGTATCATAAAATCAATTATTTATGTTTTTTTAATTTAAAAAAACACATAGTAATGACTAATAAAATGACCTAATTCAAAAGCCAATTAATCACTGATAAATAGCAGCATCTATTTACAAGATCTTTGTGCTCATAATTCAAAAAAGCACGTTATGGATTTTTTCAAGAAGGTAATTTGTATTGCTTTATTTATCGCAGGGACAGCTATTTCATCAAATGCACAGCTGGCATTAAATAAGAGCTTCAATAATGAGGAAGGTTCTGAGGTATTGAATACAGATGTTGTTGCACCAAGAACAGATCTGCTTCGAACCGAATCTGAAGCATACATTTTCGGCCCCGCCACACGAATTAAATTTAAGATTATAGAAGAAGAGTCTGGTATTGCTACCACCTTCTTTAAGATTGCTGATTTGCCGTACATGAAATCGGATGGCCGTCAGATGGTTCCACATCAATTAAAGGATGGTTCCTACAGAATAGAATATTACAGCACCGATAAAGCGGGTAACCAGGAGCAGGTAAGAACAGATAATATATACATTGACAAGCAAGGACCTAAAGTAAGTGCAGCATTCAATGCATCACCAATTTCTTTTGAAAATGGACTCCCTATTTTTTCGGATGATATAAAGTTGATGGTAGATGCCACTGACGCTAAGGTTAACGTTCAAAAGCTAACTTATCAGATCAACGATGGGCCTGTAATCGTGAATGAAAACAAAGAATTTATTGATTTTTCTGACAAACTGAGAGACTTCAAGGGTAAGCACGTGAAGATTGAAATCAGGGCTTACGACACTTTCTATAACCTTTCTAAAGAAGTTGTAGAATTTAAAATTAAATAACCAAAATATACCAGCTTTGGAATTGAGGCCTGGCGAATTCGTCAGGCCTTTTTTTAACTTATCAAGTATTCCTTAGCCGTTTCTTCATCATCAAAAGGACGCATCGCCCCACCAAGCAATCTGTTATAACCAGAGAGTAAAACTTTCTTCGCACCTGTTATGCCAACAATTGCTGCCTTAACAGGTACGTCTTTAGTCTCTTTGCCTAATTCTCTTATATAAGCAGTGAATTTACGAGTGGCCGGAGTGTCAGAAATGTTCACTAACCTCAAATGAAATCCAGGATTACCTACTAAAAATTCTCTAAGGGATGTGGCTGTTTCTAGCATTTGATCTTCTGATTGTCCACGATAGTCGACATAAATGATCTCCTTTCCTTTGTGAGTAATTTTTTGAATGCCTGGCATTTTAAGTGGTTATGTGTGAAATACTAAAATAAAGAGATTGTTAAAAAAATCTGAATGTCTTCCTTATGACCAGAAGTCTCTAAAGAGTTTTTTTTCTTAGCTTTCTTAGAATAATAATCGTTAGCTGATCGAAACTTTTTAAGTAACCATGAAGAAATTAAGCATATTAACATTAGCACTAGCTATAGCGGTAGCATGCTCATCGGGCTCAGACGAACCCAAAGACGAAACTTTTAATGTAGGCGGGGTTGCCATAGATGGATATGATCCAGTCGCATATTTTGAGCAAGGAGCGGCTAAAAAAGGGGTTGAGGAAGAATCCGTAAATCATAATGGATTGACTTACTACTTTTCAAGTACGAAGAATAGATTGCTATTTCAAGAATCACCAGAAAAGTACCTTCCAGAATATGGAGGTTGGTGCGCTTATGCCATTGCTGAGTCTTCAACTAAAATGGAGCCAGATCCAACAATGTGGCAAATAGAAGATGGCAAATTGCAGCTTTTTTATGATGATTGGATGACAAATCTTACCGGAAGCCTAAAGGATGAGTGGAATGAAAATCCTAAAGAATATAAAGTCAAAGCAGACGGCAATTGGGAGTCTATGAACTAACCCTTCTGGCCAATATTAATTTTTCTTCTCATTGAGTAAAATTCTCAATGATTTGTACTCATATTTCTAAATTGCCAGCTTGATTTCTGAGCATTCAGTAATGGCTAAGAAGAATCAGGCAAAAACCAAGGCGATATATAAGAAACTCAATAAGCTTTTTGAGGAAAGTCCAACAATTGAGCTATCCGCAAAAAAAAGATGGGTGATCTTTTCTGATTTGCATATGGGTGATGGAGGATCCACGGATGACTTCAAAAGAAATTCTGAGCTTTTTAAGGCAGCACTTGAAGACTATTACCTAAAAAATGATCATGCATTAATTCTTAATGGAGACGTTGAGGAACTTCAAAGATTTCAGGTAAGCAAGATTTTAAATAAATGGAAAGAGATTTATGACCTCTTTAATGCCTTTAATGGGAAAGGTGATTTTTTCAAGACGATAGGTAATCACGATCTCGAGTTGCAGCTAATGAAAGACCTCCCTTTCAATTATGAGCATCATGAGGCATTAAAACTGAAATTTGGCAAGGATCATTTATTCGTTTTCCATGGACATCAGGCAAGTAAAAAATATCAAGAGCATAATGAGCTTATTGGTTTTACCTTAAAGTACTTTGCTAATCCATTGGGCATAAAAAGTTATTCTGTTTCTCATAGCAGTCAAAAGCAATACAAAATTGAAAAGCAGGTTTATGGTTTTTCTGCTTTTCAAAAAGTTGTCTCAATAATCGGTCATACACACAGACCTCTTTTTGAATCATTACATAAGGTTGACCGATTAAAGTTCAAGATAGAGCAACTTTGTAGAGATCACGTGATTGCCAAGAGTGACCAAAAAGAAGCAATTAAAAATGAAATAAAGGCGCAGAAAAAGGAATTAAAGACGTACTATCGTCAAAATAAGGGCCATAGTTTCCAGAGCTATGTTTACAACACTTTATTTCATATACCATGTGTTTTTAATTCTGGTTGTGTGGTAGGCAAACGAGGGATGACATGTCTTGAAATTGAAAACGATAAAATAAGACTTGTTCATTGGTTTGATAAAAACATAAGCAAGAAATACCTAAAGAAAGGTTATCATTCTGAACGTATCGGAGATACTGATTTTTATAGAATGGTAATCAATGAGGAATCACTTCATTACATATTCACCCGCATAAAATTCTTGTCATAATGTACAAATACTTCCTTTTACTGCTCTTGTCTCTGCTTTCATGCAATTACAAAAAAAATGAGTTGACATTGGATATTCAAGGTCATAGAGGTGCAAGAGGACTTGCTCCTGAAAACAGCATTCCGGGATTTATTCTGGCTACAGAATTAGGAGTGACAACCTTAGAGTTTGATTTGGTTGTTTCAAAAGACAAGCGTCTAATAGTCAGTCATGAGCCATTCTTCTCGCCTCACTTTTGCTTTGATAGTACAGAAAATGAAATTCCTGAAGATTCGGTAATTAATATTTATCAACTAACATATGATCAAATCCAAAAATTCGATTGTGGTTCAAAGGGAAATGATCGATTTCCAGATCAAGAACTGATGACTACCAACAAACCACTGTTAAATCATGTGATAGATAGTGTGGAGTCTTACGTGTCCTCAAAAAAATTACACTCAATGCGCTACAATATTGAACTCAAAACCACCAAGTCCACAGATTCAATTTTTCATCCATCTCCAGCAGAATTTTCAGACTTGGTATATGAGTTTTTGCTGAATAAGGATATTCTGGAAAAAGTAACTATTCAATCATTCGATTTTCGTACTATCCAATACTTTCATCGGAAGTATCCAGAGGTTAAGTTGGCACTCCTAATAGAAAATGAACTATCCTGGAATGAAAATATCGACTCACTTGGATTTAATCCAGAAATATATTCATGTTATTATCAACTACTTTCGCAGAAAAGTATCAAAGAAATTCAAGAAGCAGGTATGGAGGTTATTCCTTGGACCATCAATGAAGCTGCTGATATGCAACAATTGATAAGCTGGGGTGTTGACGGTATAATTACTGACTATCCAAATCGTGCGCTAGATCTAATCAAATAAGTAATGAGTAAAAAATATGATGTATGTGCCATTGGCAATGCCTTGGTAGATTATGAAATTGAAGTGGAAGATCAGTTTTTTTCTGAAAACGAGGTAGAAAAAGGACTGATGACGCTGGTTGACGAAGACAGGCAAAGTGATCTTCTTGCTAAAGTCGAAGGAAAGGTGAAAAAGAAGCAAGGTGGAGGATCTGCGGCAAACACTATTTTCGGACTTGCTGAATTTGGAGGGAAGGGATTTTATACGTGTAAAGTAGCCAATGATGTTGATGGTAAACTCTATACAAATGACCTATTAAAGGCGGGCATAGAATCCAACCTGGATTTAGAGAACCTTTATGAAGGTACGACTGGGAAATGTTTGGTCATGGTGTCTCCAGATGCGGAACGAACCATGAATACGTTTCTCGGCATAACTACTGATTTTTCGGAGCAGGAGCTGGACGAAGATGCAATCAAAAATGCTGAATATCTATTTATGGAAGGTTTCTTGGTTTCTTCTGCAACAGGCTTGGAAGCTATGAAAAAGGCAAAGCAAATAGCTTTAGAAAATAATGTGAAAGTAAGCTTAACCTTTTCAGATCCATCAATGGTAAAATACTTTGGAGATCAAATGAAAGAAATTGTTGGAGATGGTGTCGATTTATTATTCTGCAATATTGAAGAAGCAGAGTTGTTTGCGGGAGTAGAGGGATTGGAAGAAGCAAAAGAAGCTATCAGTAAGGTTGCAAAAGAATTTGTGATCACTAAAGGGAAAGATGGTGCTGTTGTATTTGATGGAACAGCTTATCATGAAATTCAGCCGTTCCCTACAAAGGCTGTCGATGCCACTGGAGCAGGAGATATGTTTGCAGGTGCCTTTTTATATGGCATCAATCATGGAAGAACCCACGCTGAAGCTGGAAAATTAGCGAGTGCAGCCAGCTCGGCAGTAGTATCCAAATATGGACCAAGACTCAATCAGAATCATATTAAAAATATTTTGACCCAAATTGATAAGTAATAAATCTGTCAAATCAGATACTAACTAGATTTTAAACCCTAATAAATATGCGAAATACCCTATACTTAATCTGCGCATTCGTAGTTCTTGGTGCATTTGCTCAAGAAAAGCGAATTGATTTTGAAGAGTATGACTTAGATAATGGATTACACGTAATCCTGCATCAGGACAACTCTACACCTATTGTTAATGTATCAGTTTTATATCATGTTGGCTCAAAAAATGAGCCTGAAGGTAGAACTGGCTTTGCACACTTTTTTGAACACTTAATGTTTGAGGGGTCTCCAAACATTCCAAGAGGCGAGTTTTTTAAAATTATCGAAAGTGCTGGAGGTCAATTGAATGCCAACACCTCCAATGACAGAACTTTCTATTATGAGACGTTACCTTCACATCAATTGGAGCTCGGTCTTTATATGGAATCGGAAAGAATGCTTCATGCAACAATTGATTCAGCTGGTGTTGCAACTCAAAAAGAAGTGGTAAAAGAAGAGAAGAGACAGCGAATAGACAATCAACCTTATGGATCAATTCTTGAAGAAACTTTTTCAAGAGTATTTGAAGGAACTGCCTACGCATGGACGCCTATTGGAACTTTCAAAGATATTGAAGCTGCAACTGAAGAAGATTTTGTTGACTTTTTTGAAACGTTCTACGTGCCTAATAATGCTACACTTTCAATAGCAGGAGATATTGATGTTGATCAAACAAAGAAACTAGTAGAAAAGTACTTTGGTGAAATAAAGAGAGGAACAAAAGAGATCCCTCGCCCAAATGTGAAGATGAAAAAGCTGGGCGATGTAAAAGCTGAGGTATTTGATAATATTCAACTTCCGGCCGTAATACAAGCCTATCAAATGGCAGAGCAAGGATCTGATGATTATTACGCAATGCAAATGTTGACAACTTTACTTTCTGGGGGGCAAAGTTCAAGATTTCAAAAAGAAATTGTAGACAATCAACAACTTGCTGTAGCAGCTGGGTCATTCCCATTCGCGCTTGAGGATGCGGGTGTATTCATCTCCTTCGGAATTCTGAATATGGGAAATACACCAGAAGATTTACAAGCAGCAATGGATATGGAAATTGAACGAGCCAAAAATGAACCAATCGATGATAAAGAGTTTCAGAAACTAAGGAATCAGATAGAAAATTCATTTGTTTCTTCGAACGGTTCAGTTACAGGAATAGCAGAAAGCTTGGCCAACTATCACGTATATTTTGGAGATGCAGATCTTATAAATAGTGAAATTGATCGATACATGGCGGTAACCAAAGAAGATTTGCAGAGAGTTGCAAAGAAGTACTTAGATCCTGCGAACCGAGTTCAGCTAGTGTATTTACCTAAGTCTGCTCAGCAACAGCCAGACGAAGAAAAGTTGGAAGATCAATAAACCTATAAAAGCAACAATTATGAAACTGAAAAATATATTAATGCTCGTTCTGACCATGGGAATGATAGGTGCTTTTGCACAGGTGGATCGAAGCAAATTGCCGGAGCCAGCTACTCCTCGACCAATTAGCATTGGAGACTATGAGTCGTTTGAGCTTAAAAATGGACTTAAAGTATTTATCATTGAAAATCACAAATTGCCGCGAGTAAGCTATAGCTTAATACTAGACAGAGAACCTGTAATGGAAGGTGATAAAGTTGGTATGCTATCAATGGTCGGTCAAATGATGCGAAGAGGTACTGAAACAAGAACCAAAGAGCAAATTGATGAAGAAATCGACTTCATTGGAGCTTCTTTAGGTGCTGGCTCTACTAGCGTATTTGCATCTGGATTATCCAAATACAATGAAAAAATATTGGAGCTGATGACAGATATAGCTTTTAACCCTACGTTCCCAGAAGAGGAGCTTGAAAAGATTCGAAAGCAAACGATTTCAAATCTGGCTTCTAATAAAGAAGATCCGGGAGCAATTGCTGCAAACCTTAATTCTGTTCTTGTTTATGGAAAAGATCATCCATATGGTGAAATCCAAACGGAGGAAACTACTAACAGCATATCAGTAGACGACCTTAAGGCTTATCATGCAAAGTATTTCAGGCCAAATATTGCTTACTTAGCAATCGTAGGAGATGTAAACCCTAAGGCAACAAAGAAGTTGGTCAAAACCTATTTCGGAAGCTGGGAAGAAGGCGATGTTGAAATGCCGACATATAATAAGCCGAAAACTCCAGAAAAAAATATGGTTGGCATCGTAAATAGATCTAATGCCGTACAATCAAGTATTAGTGTTACCTATCCTGTTGATTTAGAAATTGGTTCAGAAGATCAAATCAAAGCTCGTGTTATGAATCAAATTCTTGGAGGTTCTGGCTCTGCCAAACTGTTCATGAATCTGAGAGAGGATAAAGGCTATACATATGGAAGCTATTCTTCTTTGTCAGCGGATGAGCTAGTAGGAAGATTTAATGCAGGGGCATCTGTTAGAAATGAAGTTACAGATAGTGCTATCGTACAGATATTTTATGAAATGGACCAGATGAAAGAAGGGAATATTTCCGAAGAGGAGATGACACTGGCTAAGAATTCAATTTCTGGAAGATTCTCCAGATCTCTTGAACAGCCCTCTACAGTAGCAAACTTTGCTTTGAATACAGCAAGGTTTAATCTACCGGCTGACTACTATGCTACATATATTCAAAAAGTTCAGGCTGTCACTAAAGAGGATATCCAGGCAATGGCTCAGAAGTATTTGAAAACGGAGAATGCATATATCAATGTTGTAGGTAAAGCTGGTGATGTTGCGGAAAATCTTAAAAAATTAGGTCCTGTAACCTATTATGATACCTACGGAGATGAAGTTGATCCGTCTTTGATGAAGTTGCCTGATGGTCTTACTGTGGAGAAAGTGATTGCAAACTACAGAGATGCACTAGGAGGAGAAGATGCAATAAGTAAGATTAACAATGTGACTGTTAAAATGAGCGGTGAAATGATGGGGCGTACACTAGACATGACACAAGTGCAAGCAAAAGGCATGAAAACGAGTACTGTTGTTGGCATGGGCGGAATGACTGTAATGTCCAGCAAGTCAGATGGTATGACAGCGTCAATTTCTCAAATGGGGAATAAGCCTACATTGGACGATGCAACGATGGAAGAACAGATCATTGCAAATGCATTATTTAGTGAGCTAGGACTTAAAGAACTAGGAGCTAAACTAGAGCTTACTGCTGTTGAAGAGGTAAATGGTAATGATGCATATGCTGTTGAGATTACCCTATCCAAGGGTAGTAGCTATACTGTATTTTTTGATTCAGAGACAGGTTTAAAAGTGAGATATTCTAAAACCACTGAAACACCTCAAGGATCATTTACACAGTCAGTGGATTATATGGATTACCAGGAAGTAGACGGTGTTAAATTTCCATTTACACTAAAGCAACAAATGGGTCCTCAAAAAATTGATATGAAAGCTTCCGAAGTACTGGTAAATCAAGAAGTATCTGAAGACACTTTCAAAGTAGAATAAGTTAGAAATAATTAATTTCTGAAAATTTGCACAGAGGGCAAGGATTTATCTATCTTTGCCCTCCGTTTTTAAGAACGAAAAGAAATTATTGTGAAATGAGACCTTTATGGTCGAATTCCATGCGACAGCTGAATAAATACAAAACACATGAAAAGGACGTTTCAACCTTCAGTAAGAAAGAAGAAAAACAAGCACGGATTCAGAAAAAGAATGGAAAGTGTGAATGGTCAATCTGTGATTGCTAGAAGAAGAGCTAAAGGTCGTAAGAGACTTACTGTTTCTGACGATATCCACAAGAAGTAAAAACTGCGGCCTATGGGCCTAGCTAAATACAGTTTCTCAAAAAATGAGAAGCTGACAGGAAAGAAAAAAATTGAGGGACTATTTAAAAAAGGTTCCTCTTTTTATTTAGGTGACTTTCAAGTTCGTCACCTGCAGTCCGATGATGTCGGGCCAAATCAAATCCTTATTTCCGTTCCAAAACGGAATTTTAAACGCGCTGTAGATAGGAATCTCCTAAAGCGTAGAATTCGTGAAGCTTATCGATTAAATAAAGAGTTGATCCCCAATTCTTTTGAAACAAAGGGCCTTTACATAGGTTTCGTGTATCTTTCGAAACAGATTTTAACCTTTGATAACATTCAATCCCAACTAATCAAGTGTCTTGAACGTTTGGGTACTATCGATCAATGATTTAGGGGTTAACCCAGAAAGATATGAGTAGAAAAGCAAAAGTCATCCTCCCATTAGTAGTTGTTCTTTTAGTTCTTACAGCTGCAGTAAAGCCGTCAACTGACCGGTATTTCGAAATACTTAAGAACCTGGACATTTTTGCCACACTTTTTAAAGAAGTGAATTCCCACTACGTGGATGAAATCAACCCCACTACACTATTGAAATCTGGGATTGATGAAATGTTGGAAACACTTGATCCATACACCAACTATATAGCTGCTGATGACATAGAAACATATCGCATTATGACTACCGGCGAGTATTCTGGTATTGGAGCTGTAGTAGAAAGAAAAAATGGTGTTAGCACTGTAGTGATGCCATATGAAGGCTTTGCAGCTCATGAAGCTGGCCTTAGAGCAGGTGATGAAATTCATGCGATAAATGGAGTTCCTCTTGAAGGCAAAACCCAAGAAGAAGTTAGATTTCTAATGAAGGGCCAATCTAATTCTGAGATTACATTGACAGTAAAACGCTTTGGTCAAAGTGACATGTTTGATGTAAACGTAAAAAGAGAAAAAATAGCAGTTGATAGTGTTCCGTATGCAGGCATGGTTACTGATAACATTGGATATGTTAGACTCACTAGCTTCACTCAAAATGTAGGAAGATCCATAGGGATTAAAGTTCTTGACCTAATCGAACAGGGTGCAGATAAGATAATTCTGGACTTAAGAGGAAATCCTGGAGGATTGTTGCACGAAGCAGTTAATGTTTCAAACGTATTTATTGAAAAAGGGAGGAAGATTGTAACCCAAAAAGGTAAAATACGCGCGAATGATTGGACATATAATACGCTTAATGATCCAGTAGATTCCGATATCCCTGTTGTAGTTCTTACAGACAATGGAAGTGCGTCAGCCTCAGAGATTGTTTCTGGAGTGATGCAGGATTATGATAGAGGGGTTCTAATCGGAAGAAAAACTTTTGGTAAAGGACTTGTTCAAATCGAACGACCTCTTTCATACGATGCCGTAGTAAAAATTACAACTGCCAAGTATTATACTCCGACTGGCCGTTGCATTCAGGCAATTGATTATAGCAACCGCAATGCTGATGGGAGTGTAGGTAAAATCCCGGATTCATTAAAGAATGAGTTTTTCACATTAAATGGCAGGCAAGTATTTGATGGAGGAGGAATTGATCCAGATGTAGAAGTAGCGAGGTTAGAATTCGCTCCAATTACAACCAGCTTGCTCAGTGACGATCATATTTTTCATTACGCAACTGAATACTTCTATCAAAACGAAAATTTGAATCCAGAGTCTCCAAATGATCTTAGACTCAGCGATGCTGACTACAACGAATTTGTGAAATGGCTTTCTAAAAGGGACTTTGAGTACGATACTAGAGTTGAAAAAGAAACTAAAGATCTCATCAAAATCGCTAAAGAGGAGAAAAAATACGATAAGCTAAAATCTTATTTTGACAACCTTGAAAAGGCGACCCGTCATAATAAAGATGAAGATATCATCACTTATAAAGAGGAGATAACCATGCTTTTGGAGCAAGAAATTGCAGGAAGATATTTCTTCGAAAAGGGAATTATTGAATCCACCTTCGGCAAAGATCCGGATGTCCAGATGGCTGTTGAGATTTTAAATGATTCTGAAAGATATCAATCGATTCTAAAATCAAACTAATTGGCTTTAATTCTAAGTATAGAGACATCAACCATGGTGTGCTCCGTAGCACTTCATAGGGATGGTGAATTGCTTTCAAGTCAGGTTCATCAGGTAGAAAAATCACATTCATCACTCTTGCCTGGTATTGGCTTAGATATTTGTAAAGAAGCAAATGTTTCCTTTGAAGACTTAGATGCTGTTGCAGTATCATCAGGGCCAGGATCATACACAGGATTAAGAATAGGAGTATCAACAGCAAAAGGTATTTGCTTTTCTCTCCAAAAGAAGTTGATATCAATTCCATCACTTGATGTAATGGCAGAAGCCGTTCGTGGCAAGTTTCTTGGCAATCACTTGATTTGTCCAATGATGGATGCGAGAAGAATGGAAGTGTATACCCAAATAGAAGATCAGGATGGAGGATTTATTTGGGAGCTTGCTCCCAAAATTTTGGATGAAAATACATTTGAAGAATTCCAACAACCTCTTTATTTATTTGGTGATGGTATGCCAAAATTCAGGGAAATAGTAGATCAGGAAAATCTTATTTTTATTGACGATATCGTCCCACTTGCAGAAAATATGGGAAGAATTGCATTCGAGAAATTTCAAAAGGATGTCGTCGAAGATGTGGCCTACTTCGAACCCAACTATTTGAAAGAGTGGCGAACTACTACGCCTAAAAAGCAGTTGCTTTAATTATGGAGGAGATTGTAAATAGAGTAGCCAAAAGTCCATTGATATCACTGGACCTTGAAGATTATCTACATAAGGGAGATTGTGTTTTGTTTGATATAAAAGATCAACTTTTTCAAGGAATGATTCTCCGGGAGAAAAACTTAGAGAATTCCTCAAAGAAAATGACTGGAGTATTTATAAAGACAAAAACGTCGGTTTGATTTGTTCTGCAGATGCAATTGTTCCAACGTGGGCATACATGCTTCTTGTTACGAAACTAAGAGATCATGTAAATTCCGTCACGTTTGGAGACGAGCAAGCTGTAGAGAAAACATTGATAAATGATGCCATTAACAAGTGCATTGCTGACAATGATTTGGAAGGAAAAAAAGTAGTAATCAAAGGTTGTGGAAATGTGAAAAGTATTGAATATGCTTACACAACAATCACGGAGAAATTGCTTCCTTTGGTTAGTAGTTTAATGTATGGTGAGCCATGCAGTACCGTCCCTATTTATAAAAAAAGAAAATAACCTAGCGTGGATATAGAAACTCTTAAATACCCGATCGGTAAATACCAACCTCCTGCTGAAGTCACCGATGAAATATTTAGTCAATGGATTGAGACTTTAGCGACGCTACCAGAAAAACTTAAGAAGCTGGTAGGGAACCTTTCATATGATGAATTGGATATGAATTATCGTCCAGGTAGTTGGAGTATCAAGCAAGTGGTTCATCATTTGGCAGATAGCCACATGAACAGTTTCCTAAGGTTTAAATGGATTCTTACTGAAGAAAAACCAACGATAAAGACATATAACGAGGTAGAGTGGGCCAAAACGGCAGATGCAAATAATGAAGAGATTATGGAGTCAATAGAGATATTAGGCGGAGTGCATAACCGACTAATCATGCTCCTAAAGTCTTTGAATAACGATCAGAAGAAACGACCATTTGTGCATCCTGAGTATGGCGAAGAGTTTACGCTCGAATGGCTGATAGGTTTATATGCATGGCACTCTCGGCACCATTTGACCCATATCAAACAAGCCATCGAGATGGAAGGTGAGTTTACACCAGAAAAAGTAGCTGAATAAAAAAAACCCGATCTCTCGGGCTTCTTTCTTTAGATTAGTCAGGTTTAGTCTTTCTTCTTGCCGGATCGTTTACTTCCAGACCCAGCTATTGAACTTCTCATATCAGTATCAGCTTCGATGTTTTGGAATTTGTAGTAATCCATTACACCAAGGTTACCACTTCTAAAAGCTTCAGCAAGTGCTTTTGGTACTTCTGCCTCTGCTAGAATAACCTTAGCTCTAGCTTCCTGGGCTTTGGCTACCATTTCTTGTTCTTCAGCAACAGCCATTGCTCTTCTCTCTTCCGCTTTCGCTTCCGCCACTTTCAAGTCGGCAGATGCTTGGTCAGTTTGAAGCTTAGCACCAATATTGGCGCCTACATCTACGTCGGCAATATCAATGGAAAGAATTTCAAACGCAGTGCCTGCATCCAGTCCCCTTTGAAGAACTAGCTTAGAAATTTTGTCTGGGTTTTCAAGCACCTCTTTATGAGTTGCTGCAGAGCCCACAGAAGTAACGATTCCTTCTCCTACTCTTGCTAAGATGGTTTCTTCGCCGGCACCGCCAACTAATTGCTGAATGTTAGCCCTAATCGTTACTCTTGCTTTTGCAACAAGCTGAATACCATCAGCAGCAACCGCCGCAACAGACGGCGTGTTAATTACTTTCGGATTTACAGAAATCTGAACTGCCTCAAAAACGTCTCGACCAGCCAGATCGATTGCGGTAGCCTGCTTGAATGTCAGGTTAATATTTGCTTTATCTGCTGAAATTAAAGCTGTTATTACTTGAGGGACATTTCCACCAGCGAGGTAATGTGTCTCCAACTCTTGGGTTCTAAGCGGTCTAGCAGGACTTCCTTCTTCCTCTTGAATCGTTAATCCAGCTTTTGTCGCAGTAATAAGTGAATTAACTACAATTGATGGGGGAACCTTCCTAATTCTCATGAACACCAATTCTAGCAATCCTACGCGTACCCCTGAGAATATTGCAGTAATCCAAAGATTAACCGGTACGAAATATAAAAAAATGAAAAAGAGGATAATACCTCCAACAATGAACAAGACAAGCATTACACTGCCACCCATGATTTTAGTTGTTTACAGGTTGTACAAATATTTTTGAAGATTCTATTCTTAAGACTTCAATTTCAACATTTTCATTGACAAAACCACCATTGGAGCGGACTTCTATTTCATGCTCATCAAACATGGCCTTACCTACAGGTTTTAATGATGAAAGCGTTGTCCCTTTATCTCCTACATTTAACTCATGCTTAAATTCATCATCGTGTTTGCCTGTTACAGCTCCTTTGAGGGCAAACCTTTCCCAAGACTTACTCTTGAAGGCTAATACTAATGCTGCTATGTTTACTACTGCAGTAGAAAGGAGAATTACAGTTCCGGTACTTGCTCCATAATAATCATAGCCCAGATAAACACCATAAATCGAAAATACGAAGCCTAATATTCCAACCACAGTTGTACCTGGCACAAATATGATCTCAGCAATGATCAAAAAAGTGCCTAAAAGAATTAGTCCAACGATGGTTATCCAATCCATATCTTAATAAGCCTTAGCGAAGAGCACCCGCCCTTGAGATGGCTTTCCAGTAAAGATACACTTTCCTTCTTCCTTTTTCTGATCCAAAGGAATGCATCTAATGGTAGCCTTAGTCTCCTCTTTAATCTTATCTTCTGTTTCTGCCGTACCATCCCAATGTGCATAGACGAAGCCTTTTTCTACTAATTCCTTAAACTCATCATAAGTATTGGCTTCTTGTGAGTTTTCATCTCTAAAGTTTTTTGCTTTGTTGAAGATGTTTGACTGTATGTCTTCCAATAGGCCAGTTACATGATCAACAATTCCTTCAAGCGGCTGAAATGATTTCTCCTTTGTATCCCTTCTTGCAACTTCAACAGTACCTTTTTCCAGGTCTTTAGGTCCAATGGCTAATCGTACTGGGACTCCTTTTAGTTCGTATTCTGCAAATTTCCAACCTGGCTTATGTGTGTCTCTAGTGTCAAATTTTACAGAAACTCCTTTTTCTTTCAATTGAGCGACAATTGGGGACACAACTTCTTCAATTTGTGCTAACTGCTCATCTTTGAAATAAATAGGTACTATTACCACTTGAATTGGTGCAAGCTTAGGAGGCAATACCAATCCATCGTCATCAGAGTGAGCCATGATTAGTGCACCCATCAAGCGCGTACTTACTCCCCAGGATGTGCCCCATACCAGCTCTTCTTTTCCTTCTTTAGTGGCAAACTTCACATCAAATGCTTTCGCGAAATTTTGTCCTAAAAAGTGAGAAGTGCCGGCCTGTAATGCTTTTCCATCTTGCATCATCGCCTCGATACAAAATGTATCTACTGCTCCTGCAAATCGCTCACTTTCAGTTTTTACTCCTTTGATAACCGGGACGCCCATAAATTCTTCAACGAAGGTTGCATAAACATTTAGCATTTGGTTTGTTTCGTCTACTGCTTCTTGCTTAGTGGCATGCGCAGTGTGACCTTCTTGCCATAAAAATTCCGCAGTTCTCAAAAACAAACGCGTTCTCATCTCCCATCTCATCACATTTGCCCACTGATTGACCAAAATTGGAAGATCTCTATAAGACTGAATCCAATTCTTATATGAATCCCATATCACCGTTTCTGATGTAGGCCTAATGATAAGCTCTTCTTCGAGTCGAGCCTCAGGATCTACAACTACGCCTTTTCCTTCGTCATCATTTTTGAGCCTGTAATGAGTAACAACAGCACATTCTTTTGCAAACCCTTCAACATGATCAGCTTCTTTACTCAAAAAAGATTTCGGTATAAGTAACGGAAAGTAAGCATTTTCATGACCAGTGTCTTTAAACATCTGATCCAAGGTTTGCTGCATTTTTTCCCATATGGCAAAACCGTATGGTTTTATTACCATACACCCTCTGACGGGTGAATTTTCGGCCAAACCAGCCTTTTTCACTAGTTCATTATACCATAGTGAGTAATCTTCAGAACGTGATGGAATAGCTTTTGCCATAAGTCTTTTCTTCTTTTGGTATGGAGTTTGCTTTTATTGAGTTAAATTTCTAAGGATCGCAAATATAGCGGAGGTGTTGAACAGACAGCCCTTAGAGATCGTTTAAATAAAAAAAGGAGGTTCGTCATGAAGCATTATTTGAAAATTTTTCTTGTTATGATCTTAGGAGCTTCTGCGATAGTAGCTATCGGTCAGGAGAACGATGATCTGTATTTCACAAAAAAAGATCGAGTGAAGCAAAAGAAGAAGTTTACTGAGGCAACAAGCCAGTATGGCAATTCTCAGGCAAGCGATCAAATTTCTTATGCTGAAGATAATAGCCTAAATGACGATGAAAATTTGAGCTTTTTAGGAAGGCAATTCAAGGAAAGTAATCCTGTGCTAGATGAGACTTTTGTCAGTGAAGAAAGCTTGGAGTACTACAAGCCTGAAAAAACGCAAGAAGATTATCAGGTGGATAATGATTATGCGACTGATGGTCAATTTCAAAACTCAAATTTCAGCAATCCTCAAGAGACGTTTATCAATGAGCCTATCCCTCAACAGGTAGTTGTAAATAACTATTATAATGATAACTGGAACACATGGAATCAATGGAACCGCCCAAGATGGAGACTAGGATTCGGATGGAATAACTGGGGTGGAAATTTCTGGTCTGTTTCTTATGGTAATGCCTGGGGGAATCCTTGGTACGATCCTTTTTGGGATCCTTGGGGACCATCATGGGGCTGGAATGCCGGATGGGGTTGGAATTCATGGGCTTACAATCCTTGGGGATGGGGAGTAGGATTCAATTCAGTTTGGTGCCCTCCAGTTTATGGCAACTATTATGGAAGACCAGTTTATGTAGTTGATAGCGGTAGAAGAGGAAGAAATGTAGTAAGAGGTGCTAGAAGCTCCAGAGGAACTGTATCAACCAGAGCAAGTAGATCTTCATCAGGAAGAAGGGTTGCAGTTTCTAATGATTCTGGTAGTCGATCCAGTTCTAGTAGAACCAGTCGAGCAGATTACAGCAGACAGCAAGCGAATTACCTGAATCGTTCTAGATCTAGCAGAACTAGCGATGTTAATTCTAGAAACTCTGCGACTGTAAATTCAAGATCAAGATCTTCGAATGCCAATACGTCTTCACGATTTAGTTCTGGCAATAGATCAAATTCGAATTCTAACAGCAATGTTAGCAGACCGAGCAATAGCTCAAGAAACAGAAGTTTCTCTCCTCCTTCATCGAGGAGTAGCAGAAGTTCTTCAGCGAGACCATCATCTGGTTCGTCAAGAAGATCAAGCGGATCTGTAGGGAGATCGAGTAGATCTTCTGGATCAAGATCATCAGGATCCCGATCATCAAGTAGATCCAGTTCTGGAAGAAGAGGTAGAAACTAGCAAATAGAAATTAATGATCAAGAAGTTTATAATACTGACACTGTTCGTGTTTGGCAGCATAGGTGTATCTCATGCACAGTATTTTGGAGATGCATTACGATTTAGTGGTAGCAACTATGGGTTGGGAAGCACAGCAAGAATGCAGGCAATAGGTGGTGCTCAAATAGCTTTGGGAGGAGACATTAGCTCTGCCGTATCTAACCCTGCTGGTTTGGGGTTTTTCAACAAAGGGGTATTTGTTTTCACTCCTTCCATGGATTTCATTAGTGCGGATACCGAATATGGTATACTGAATAATGGAAGTGTTCAGTTTCAAGGATCTGAAGAGACATTTAGAAACAACTTCAATTTTTCAAATATTGGTGCAGTCATCAATTTTACTAAAGGGAGGTTTACGGAAGATAAATTCAAAGGTGGATCACTGGCAATAACACTCAATAGAAGTAATACTTTTCATATGACTAGGACATATGAAGGAGAGAATGGATTTAACTCTATTGTAGATAATATTCTGGCAGATGCAGGATCATTAAGTACAAATCAATTGAATGAACTAGGATTTGCGGCTTTTGACCAATTTCTAATTACTCCAGTCGATGGAGGATATGATGCATTTGTAGGTGGCTTTCCAGTTCAGAGAGAAATCATAAAAGAGCGAGGCTCTCACTATCAGATGAATGTAGCTTGGGGAGGCAACTATGACGATGTATTATATTTTGGAGGTGGAATGGGAATTCAGTTTTTGAATTATAAACAAGAGCGATCCTATGAAGAATTTGATTTCCTACAAGGAGGATCTGATTTAGACTCTTTGAACGCAATTTTTGTTGATGATCAGATTGATGTTAGAGGCCGAGGAATCAACTTCAATATAGGCTACATCTACAGGCCAGTTGACTTCATTACTATCGGCATGAGCTATACATCTCCAACATTTATGTCTTTAGATGAAGAGAGCTTTATTGACTTGGAGGCCGATTGGGATTCTGGAGTTTCTTATACAGAAACTGTAGATGGGGAAACTACTACATATGATCTAACGAATAGAGCACCCTATCAGAGTGATCTTTTTGTGAACAATTATAAGCTTCGAACTCCATCTAAAGTGGCGGTTGGGCTTGCAGCTTTCATTGGGAAAAGTGGTTTTATAACCGGTGATTTAGAGTTTGTTGATTACACGAGAGCAAACTTAAATTCTGATGATTTTTCTACTTCTTTAGATAATGACTTGATAGAAAATTTATATGAATCTGTGCTCAACATAAGAGTGGGTGGCGAGTATCGAATTGATAACTTTCGCTTAAGGGCGGGTTATGCTTATTTACCTGATCCAATCAAAAATTCCAACTTACTGGATCGTACAGACTTAACTTTTGGCTTTGGCTATCGCACGTTTGATTACTTCCTGGATTTTGCTGTGGTATCAACGAAAACCAATCAGGAAGCTGCCCCATATTTTTCAGAATTGAATCAGCCATTAGGTAGATCTGACATTAGAAGGACTTCTGTGGCGGTAACCTTCGGGCTTAATTTTTAGCTAAAAATTTCAAGAACTTCTTTGTATACCTGGATGGTATGATCAGCTTGATTGTACCATCCTTTCCTTTTTCTGTATAAATCTTTTAAGGAATTTGATTTCATCAGTGGGCGCGTAGTGTCTAATACCAGCCTTTTTTCTATCTCTGAAATAGGAGTGTCGATGTATATTACTTGCCCTGCTCTTTTCATGATTTCTAGATTATCAAAAAAGCAGGGAGTACCTCCTCCAGTAGCCATTACAAATGAATCTAAATCACCAATAACTTTGTCTAACTGATGTTTTTCAAGCTGTCGGAAGTGGGCTTCTCCTTTCTGTTCGAAAATGTCAGAAACAGAAAGCTTTAGATCCTTTTCAATATCTTGATCTAGATCTACAAATTGAATTCCTAAGTGCACTGAAAGATCCAAACCCATTGTGGTTTTTCCTGCACCGGGAAGCCCTATCAGGAAGATCTTTTGACTCACTGTTGATTTAGGATTTTGATTACATCATCACCAAGAGGAGTGTCATTGTAATGCCACTTTGCAAGGACGACCCCATCTTTTAAAAGGATTACTCCAGGATTAGATCTAACCATCGTCTTTAAAACTGTCGCATCTGCGAAATAATATGGAGCACCCAATTGATTTGAATGTCTGAAAGCTTCAAATTTTTCATAACCCGAAGAAGTTAAAATCCAGGTGTCAAACCTTGGGTTCTCGTAGGTCAAGTTTCTTAAGCGATCTATTTTTTTTAAGGACGTTTTTTCAATTTGATGTACGATGATTACCAACTTGACCCCCGATAGGAGATCTTCAGTATATTCATTGTCTCCATTCCAAATACTTAAATCCGTGATTTTAGCAGCAGCATCTGGATTTGTAAGCTTGGCTTCTACGTAGGTATATCCTTCATCTGTAGGGTATGTTTCGAATTCAAACTCCTCTCCATCTTTTTCCATGATATAGACATACTTCAAAGGGGCTGAGTTTTCCATCAAGGAAGGAAGATGATTGCCAACTTTATAAGCTCTGAAATCGATAAAAGGCAGATGCTGAATGGCATATATTGCTATTATCACAAATATGATTGTACTACTAATTATTTTGATGTGACCCAATTTGGCACTTAGCCATTCATTATAGCTGTCTTTCTTCCAGAAGATGACTCCTATCAATACCAATAAAATGATGTCTTTATAAAATGACTGCCAAGGAGTAAGTTTAATTGCATCGCCAAAGCATCCACAATCAGTTACCTTATTAAAATATGCAGAATAGAAAGTTAGGAATGTAAAGAATACAATCATGGCGAGTAAAATCCATGAAGTAATTCTCATTCTATATCCTATGATCAATGCTATTCCAAGCACCACTTCAAGCACACTTAAAAAGACGCTCAAGAACAGTGCTGCCGGTACAAACCATTCAAAAAATGGTGCTATATCGGACGCAAATACTTGAAAATATTCCTCTAGCTTAATGGCTGTTCCGACAGGATCATTGACTTTAATTATTCCTGAAAAAATGAATAGTGCGCCAACAGCGTATCGAGCAAATTCCTTTACAATTTTCATAGTTCCTTCAGTTTTATAAGACAGAACACCGAATAGTTTATCATATCTTGATAGTTGGCATCAATGCCTTCGGAGATGAGCGTTTTTCCTGCATTGTCTTCAATTTGTTTTACTCTCATCAATTTCATCAAGATGATATCTGTCATAGAACTCACTCTCATTTCGCGCCATGCTTCTCCGTAATCGTGGTTTTTAGCGGAAAGTAAATTCATTGTATCTAGTGCTACTTTATCATATTTTGGCTCCAGTTTAGAGAATGGAATTTCCATCTCTTCAGTTCCATTAAGTTCCATTTGAATGATAGCAATAATGCAATAGTTGATAATTCCGATGAACTCATTGCTGATGTCTTCGCCAACTTTATTTTCACCTTTTTCCTGTATAGATCTAATTCGCTGTGCTTTAATAAATATTTGGTCTGTGATAGATGGGAGTCTTAAGATCCTCCATGCAGTACCATAATCTTTCGTTTTTTTAGCAAAAATCTCTTTGCATTCAGAAATGATCTCTTTGTATTGCTGCTCGGTTTCTTGTCTCATGTAATTTTACTCACCAATTGAGAGTTAACATTCAAATTTGTCTCTATAAAGTCAGTACCTGAATTTTGGCTCTGCGACTATTTACAAGACAGGCAAAACTAATTCATTGAACACCAAACATACCATCAATGTCAAAGGAGAAATAATTGACCTATCCTCACCTAAGGTAATGGGTATAATTAACGTCACTCCTGACTCTTTTTTTACTCAAAGTAGAAAGGCTAGCTTGGCGGAGGTCTTGAAAACTTCGGAGAATATGTTAAAAGAGGGCGCTACTTTCTTAGATATTGGTGGCTATTCGTCTCGACCTGATGCTGAGAATATATCAGAAGAAGATGAGATTGATCGGATCATCCAGCCTATTGAAGCAATAAGAAAAGAATTTCCAAACGCCATCATATCTGTAGATACTTTCCGTTCTAAAGTAGCGAAGAAAGCAGTTGAATTTGGTGCTGATATGGTTAATGACATCTCAGGAGGGAATTTGGATGAAGATATGCTAACCATGGTGGCTGAATTAGGGGTTCCATATGTAGCGATGCATATGAAAGGCAATCCTCAGACCATGAAAGATTTAACTAAGTATGATGATCTTTTGACGGACTTAATGAAATATTTCTCTTCAATTCTAAATCGTTGCAACCAGTTAGGGATAAAAGATGTCCTAATAGACCCTGGATTCGGATTTGCCAAGACCGCCGAACAGAGTTTTGAGATAATGAAAAAACTTGATCATCTTCATTACCTTGATAGACCGTTGTTGGTTGGTGTGTCACGTAAGTCTATGATCTATCGAACACTGAATTTGACCGCTGAAGAAGCTTTGAATGGCACAACGGTATTAAATACCGTAGCTTTGTTAAAAGGTGCTGCCATACTTCGTGTACATGATGTAAAAGAAGCTTACGAAGCAGTAGAACTTTTAAATCACCTGAATTGACACTTGCATTTCAAATAGGGTTTTTAGATATAAGCTGGAAGGATGCATTAGACATTACTTTGGTGACGATTCTATTGAGTCAGGTTTATAAACTGATGAAAGGAAGTGTTGCTATCAAAGTATTTGTTGGTTTCCTGGCTATCTATTTGATATACCTAGTAGTAAGTGCGCTTCAAATGGAGCTGTTAAGTACTATACTTGGTCAGTTTATGGGTGTTGGAGTGTTAGCTGTAATTATCCTATTCCAACAAGAAATTCGAAAATTCCTGTTGCTCGTTGGACGTACCAATATTTTTGAAGAAGGTAAATTTTTCACTAGTGTAAGATTCTGGACTCAAAACGGCAATGTAAAGCGGGCAAATATTACCCCAATTGTAGAAGCGGTAAAATCGCTAGCAGGGTCTAGTACTGGAGCGCTAATCGTCCTTTCTGAAGATTCTCCGCTTAAATTTTATGCGGAATCAGGAGATGTGATGGATTCTCTATTATCTAAGCGTCTTCTTTTGGCAATATTCAACAAGTATAGTCCTTTGCATGATGGAGCTGTAATTGTTCATAAAGACAGAATTGTAGCTGCTCGTTGTATACTTCCAGTGACAGAGCAAGAGATTTCTGCTCAACATGGACTTAGACATAGAGCAGGACTTGGGATGTCAGAGAATACGGAGACATTTGTAATTGTTGTTTCCGAAGAAACAGGGCAAATCTCAGCCATGCAAAATGGTGAGATTATGCATAATATTTCTGCTCAGGAACTCCGCAAGCAAATCAATAAGTATCTACACGAGCCAAAAGATCAGAAAAAGGAGAAGGAGAAAAAAGAGGCAGAAGTTGAAATCAAAGAAGAAGTTGCATAAAAAATCCCCACAGATACGTGAGGATTCTAAAGTGTTTCTTGCTTAGCTAATAACTCCTAGTTCCTTACCCACTTCGGTAAATGCTTCTATCGCCTTATCTAAATGATGTCGCTCATGTACAGCAGATATTTGGACTCGTATTCTAGCCTCACCTTTTGGGACTACTGGGAAGTAGAATCCAATCACGTAGATTCCTTTTTCAAGAAGTTTGGCTGCCATTTCCTGTGATAGCTTTGCATCATATAGCATGATTGGTACTATTGGATGTTCACCAGGTTTGATATCAAAGCCGGCAGCGGTCATTTGCTCTCTAAAGTACTTGGTGTTGTCTTCTAATTTGTCGCGTAATTCAGTAGTCTCACTTAGCATGTCTATTACTGCAATTGAGGCTCCTGTTATCGAAGGCGCGAGTGTGTTAGAGAACAAATATGGTCTTGAGCGCTGACGTAGTATATCAACTATTTCCTTTCTGGCAGCTGTAAACCCACCAGAAGCACCACCCAAAGCTTTCCCCAAAGTTCCAGTGATAATATCTACTCTATCCATGCAATCTCTGTATTCATGCACGCCTCTTCCTGTTTTACCCACAAATCCAGTAGAGTGACATTCATCAGTCATCACTAGTGCGTCATATTTATCAGCCAGGTCACAAATTTTGTCTAGCTGTGCGATTGTTCCATCCATGGAGAATACGCCATCAGTAACAATGATTTTGACTTTTGCCTCCGAAGCAGCCTTGAGTTGCTCTTCCAAATCTGCCATGTCATTGTTTTTATACCTGTATCGCTTTGCCTTACATAATCTAACTCCATCTATGATGGAAGCATGATTTAAAGAGTCAGAGATGATTGCATCTTCAGGTCCAAGTAGGGGTTCAAAAACTCCTCCATTTGCATCGAATGCTGCAGCATAAAGAATAGTGTCTTCCATACCAAGGAATTCAGATATTTTTTGTTCTAATTCCTTATGAATATCCTGTGTACCACAAATGAACCTTACTGAAGACATACCAAATCCATGAGTGTCGATCGTGGCCTTAGCTGCCTCTATTACTTTGGGGTGAGATGACAATCCCAAGTAATTATTTGCACAGAAGTTTACTACTTCTGATCCATCTTGAAGTGTGATGTCTGCAGACTGAGGTGATGCAATTATTCGTTCCTTTTTATATAAACCTGCTTCTTTAATTTCTTCTAGCTCTTGTTCTAATCTTGGCTTTAATGATTTGTACATATCAGCTTGTTTTCGGTTTTAATGGTTTTATTTTCGGTCGCATTGCTTTAGGAGCTACTACCTTCTTAGTATCGACGTTCTCCTCCAATAGATAAGCTCTGCGAATTTTATTTATTAGAAATAATTTTTGTTGGGTGAAGCTCTCTGGGTGCATCTGATCAAAGATTTTTAGAAATTCCTCATATTGAGCTGGTTCTGCATGCTTATACTTAGCAGAATCGATTTTCTTTTCAGATAGGTATTCATCAAACTTCATTGTGGGGCAAATTTAATAGAAGCAAGTTTTCCGATGGCGTGTAAATTTGCATTCCCGAAACTGGATTTAAACAACAATTTACCCCATGGATAAAATCCTTATAATTGGCGCTTGTGGACAGCTTGGAACAGAGCTGACATTGAAGCTACGTGAGATAAAAGGAAAAGACAATGTAATAGCATCAGATATTCTTGACGAGCCTATAGCATTGTTGAGCGATGGTCCTTATGAAAAGCTCAATATTATGAATAAGGAGTCTTTTCAGATTATCCTTGAAAAGTATGACATAAAGCAAGCGTACCATTTGGCAGCTGTTCTATCTGCAAAAGGAGAGCAGAATCCTCATTTTGCTTGGCAATTGAATATGGAAAGCCTACTAACAGTCTTGGAGGCTGGAAAAAATCAATTAGATAAAATTTATTGGCCAAGTTCAATAGCAGTTTTTGGACCAGATACTCCAAAGGAAAATACACCTCAGAATACCATCATGGGGCCAAATACAGTTTATGGTATTTCTAAATTGGCAGGTGAGCGATGGTGTGAATATTATCACAAACAATATGGAGTTGATGTAAGAAGTTTGAGATATCCTGGGCTGATAGGCTACAAGGCATTGCCGGGTGGAGGTACTACTGACTATGCAGTTGACATTTTTCATAAGGCAATAGCAGGTGAAAATTATGAATGCTTTTTGTCTGAAAAAACCTCATTACCTATGATGTATATGGATGATGCTGTGAAAGCCACCATAGATTTAATGGAAACAGATCAGCAGAATGTGAAAGTTCGTAGCTCATATAACCTTGCGGCCATGAGTTTTACACCCGCAGAAATTGCTAAGGAAATACAAAAACACTATCCTGATTTTGAAATTAGTTACAATCCTGATTTTCGTCAAAAAATTGCTGATAGCTGGCCTGGAAGTATCGATGATAGCGTAGCAAGAAACAATTGGGGCTGGCAGCACTCCTTTGGATTGAAAGAACTAACTGAAGTCATGATCAACAATTTGAGGAAAGAAATTGTTTTTGATTAAGGCATTTTTATCCTTTCTTTCCGGCTGAAAAACCAAGCAACCATGGAATCTTACGAAAATTTGGCCCTTGATTTAGTTGATGGAGTTTTAACAATCACTATCAATAGAGAAAGCAAGATGAATGCGTTAAATCGAGCGACCATGCTCGAGATTAAAGACGCATTTCAATATGTTCAAGATAACCCGAAAGATATTCGTGGTGTGATATTGACCGGGGCAGGTGAAAAAGCATTCGTTGCTGGAGCAGACATCAGTGAATTTACAGGCTTAAGCGAAATGCATGCAAGAAAATTTGCTGAAGAAGGTCAGGAGATTTTTCAGTCGATCGAAGATTGCCACACACCAGTTATTGCTGTTGTAAATGGTTTTGCGCTAGGTGGAGGATGTGAGCTTGCAATGTCAGCGCACATGAGAGTAGCTGTAAGCGCCGCTAAATTCGGTCAACCAGAAGTAAATCTAGGCCTGATACCTGGTTACGGAGGAACGCAACGTTTAACACAGCTAATAGGTAAAGGTCGAGCATTTGAATATCTAATGAGTGCCGACATGTTATCAGCGGATCAAGCCCTAGCGTATGGGTTGGTGAATTATGTTGAAGCTGATAAGGCTGCAGCACATGCAAAAGCAATTGAAATTCTTAAAAAAATAGCGTCTAAAGCTCCAATTGCAATTGGCCTGGTTATAGATTCAGTTAATGCTTATTATGAGACTGGTGCAAATGGTTATCAGGCAGAAGCAAATGCATTTGCTGGTTGCTTCGGAACTACTGATTTCAAAGAAGGGGTTTCCGCATTCTTGGAGAAAAGAAAGGCCGACTTTAAAGGCGAATAATCCTTGTCGATACTTAAGAAATTTGCCAGTCAGACAGCTGTTTATGGACTAAGCAGTGTGCTTGGACGCATGCTGAACTATCTACTGGTACCACTTTATACGGATGAAAATTCAGGGATTAGCTTAGCTGAGTACGGGATTGTGACAGAACTTTATGTATATGTTGCATTTTTAAATATCATCTACATATATGGATTAGAGACAGCATATTTTAGGTTTTCAAAAAATGCGAATGAAGAGAATTATTTCAATCTTGCATTCACAAGTATTCTCATTTCCTCCTTGGTATTTTCAGGTTTGGTTTGGCTCTTGGCTGAACCCATAGCTGTTATAATCCAATACCCAGATAAGGTCGATTTCATCAAATGGCTTGCTGCCATTTTAGCGATTGATGCGATCGTAGCGATTCCTTTTGCAAGACTAAGAAACTCTGGAAAAGCTTATCATTTTGCTGCTTTCAAGCTTACTAACATCGGCATCAATCTTTCACTCAATTTATTTTTTATTCTTTGGTGTCCGACGATAATTGAAAATTATCCTGATGGCTTGGTAAGTAAATTTTACGATCCTCAGCTTGGTATTGGATACATATTTATTTCCAATTTGATAGCAAACGGGCTTTATCTATTGTTTTTTATTCCAGACTGGTTGAAGATAAAACTCACTATTGATAGGTCTGAATGGAATCGAATGATGAAGTACGCATGGCCAGTTCTTATTGTTGGGTTGGCAGGAGTCACAAACGAGACACTGAGTAGAGCAATCCTTAAATATCGATTGCCAGAAGGGTTTTATACAGACTATTCAAATCTGGAAATATTAGGAATATTTGGTGCTTGCTATAAACTTTCCGTTTTTATGACTCTTGCCGTTCAAGCTTTCAGGTATGCTTTTGAGCCTTTTTTCTTTGCTCAGGCGAAGGAAAAAAACTCCCCTAAAGT
Organism: Ekhidna sp.; assembly: GCF_963691765.1. Taxonomy (GTDB): domain Bacteria; phylum Bacteroidota; class Bacteroidia; order Cytophagales; family Cyclobacteriaceae; genus Ekhidna. The sequence goes on along the minus strand of NZ_OY829375.1, from coordinate 1,284,336 downwards.
TTTTAGCGAAGTAATGACATGGTTTGTGCTTCTTACTGCATTTAGCTGGTTAGTACTTTGTGTTTTCATGCCATATTATGCTCCAATTTTTTTAAGACAAGATCATTACCTGTTGGCTCTAGATGCGGTTCCTTGGCTATTAGGAGGAGGTTTATTTTTAGGCGTTTTTTATAACCTATCGCTTTGGTATAAGTTGACGGATAAAACACTTTATGGTGCTTATATAAGTGTCATTGGTGCAATTGTAACTTTTGCTCTTAACTGGATATTAATTCCTATTATGGGATATATGGGTAGTGCTGTTACAACTTTCATTACATATCTATCGATGGTTATAATATCTTATTCTTGGGGAATGAAACATTATCCGGTTCCTTATCAAGTTTGGAAGGTAATAGGATATATAAGTTTGGCAGGGATTGGCATTTATGTCAATGCGATAACACAAGAATCGCCAATAAAGGCTATTCTGATCGTATTAATCTTTCTAACTTTGCCGCTTATTTTAGAAAGAAAATCACTTCAAAAACTCAGAAGCTAATTAATTAGCTATCAATACATTCCCATGAATTTGATCATTCCAATGGCAGGCAAAGGGAAACGCCTTAGACCGCATACACTTACTACTCCCAAGCCATTAATCCCTATCGCAGGAAAGCCAATCGTGCAACGACTGGTTGAGGATATTGCTGGAGTTACTCCAGAAAAGATTGAGAAGATTGGCTTTGTAATAGGTGATTTTGATGAAGACATCAAGCGGGCCCTAATACGTATAGCAGAAGAGGTTGGTGCTGAAGCGCATTTCTTTGTTCAGGATACCGCTGAAGGTACCGCCCATGCGATAGCATGCGCAAATGAAATTTTAGAGGGGAAGGTGACTGTTGCATTTTCAGATACACTTTTTAGAGCTGATTTTCAACTTAACCCTGAGGATGACGGTATTATATGGACGAAACAGATAGAGGATCCTAGCGCTTTCGGTGTTGTAAAAACCAACAGTGAGGGTATAATCACCGACTTTATAGAGAAGCCAAAAGAGTTTGTTTCTGACCAGGCAATAATTGGTATTTACTACTTTAAGAAGGGAGAAGACCTTAGAAGAGAGATTAATTACTTGATCGAGAATAACATTAGAGGTGGTGGTGAGTTTCAATTAACCATGGCATTGGAAAATCTTAAAAATAAGGGCACTAATTTCACAATTGGCACAGTAAATGAATGGTTGGATTGTGGGAATAAGTCTATTACCGTAGAGTCAAATTCAAGATACCTTGGATTTTTAAAAGGCGAGAACCTTATTTCTGATGATGCGACGATTAAAAATTGTGAGATAATCGAACCAGTATTTATTGATGAAGGAACAGAAATAGTGAATTCTACAATAGGACCTAGTGTTTCGATTGGTAAAAATTGTAAAGTATGTAACTCTAAGCTGTCTGATTCACTCATTCAAAATAACACTTCAATTATGGACGTTGAATTAACCAACTCAATGATTGGAAACTCCGTTAATTTGAATGGTCAACCAAAATCAGTGAGCTTAGGCGACTTTAGTGAATGGTAAGATTGATGAGAAAACTCCTTTTTGTAGCATTTATATTATTAACCTTTCTTTCTTTTTCCCAAAGAAAAAAGAAAGATGTGGTCATTCCGCAAACACAGGAAGACTCATTAAAGTTGGAAGGAGTTCTTGTTGAAGCAGAAAAACAATTAATCCTAGAGAATTACGCAAAGGCGCTTGAGAATTTTCATGTTGCTTTAGAAATGAACACGCAGAGTGCGGCGACCAATTTTAAAATTGCCGAAGTACTTGCTAAAAGTAATGAAGGGCAAAAGGCATTGCCTTATGGTTTGCGCGCCATTGAGCTTGATCCTGCTAATAAATATTACCGATTAGGACTGGCAAGAATATATCAGTCTATCGGATTTTATATGGATGCAGCAAAAACGTATGAGGGTCTTGTAGAATTAAATCCATCGGAAGAAAATGCGCTTTATGAGTTGGCGGAATTGTATCAGTTGACTGGGCGTAAAGACGATATGTTCAGAATTTTTGATCAGATCGAGTTGCACCACGGAGTGAAAGAAGAAATCACGCGTGAGAAGCAAAGGATTTATATGAAAGAAGGGAAGCTTGACAAAGTGATTGAAGAGTACGATAAACTTATAGATGCGTATCCGAATGAATCTTCCTATAAAACTGAACTGATCAACTTTCTTATACAAAACAAAAAGTTGGATAGGGCCGAAACAGAAATCGCCAAGTACGAGCAAAATGAAACAGCTTCTTCTCGTGTCACCATTATGAAAAGCGAGTTGGAATGGATGAAGAGAAATTATGATGAGTCTATTAAACTCTTAGGAGAAGCTTTTAAGTCTAATTCAATAGACTTTGATGCGAAGTTTCAAATTATATCCAATTACATCTTATTGAGTCCGAATGTTGAGACCAAGAGTAAGCTGACTGGAATTGCCGAGCAACTAGCAAATCAATTTGAAGATGAATTTAAAGCTCAAGCTTTTGTAGGAGATATGCTTTATCAAGATGGAAAAAGTCAAGAGGCAGTTAATTACTACCTAAAAGCAGTTGAACTTAATGCGTCAAATTATTCTGTATGGCAAAATATTCTTAATGTAGAAGCTGACTTAAATCAATACGACAGTGTCGTGGTGCATGCCGAAAGGGCGCTTGAATATTTTCCGAATCAAGCATTGCTATACTATTTCGCAGGCACTGGGCATTTAATAAATAAAGATTATAATAAAGCTGTCAGAATGTTGGAACAGGGGAGGAAGTTTACTGTTGACCCCAATCTCTTGACTGTATTCTATGGTCAGCTAGGCGATGCGTATAATGGGCTTGAAGAAAATGATAAATCTTTCATGGCCTATGACAAGGCTCTTCAAAATAGCCCTAACAATGATCATGTGTTAAATAATTATAGTTATTTCCTTTCGCTGGCAAATAAAGATCTTGACAAAGCTCTTAAGATGTCTACTAGACTAGTGGAACAGCACCCAAATAACCCGACGTATTTGGATACACACGGATGGGTCTTATATATCAGTGGGGAGTACAAGGAATCACGGAAATTTTTGGAAAAAGCTGCTTCGCTTGATGAAGATGGAACAGTAATAGAGCACTACGGCGATGTTCTTTTTCAGCTTGGAGAAATAGATGAAGCAATAAAGCAATGGGAGAAGGCTCGGGATCTTGGCACTGCTTCTGAACTAATAGGTAAGAAAATTTCAGATAGAAAACTATATGAATAAGCTCATTATCATATGCCTTGCAGTTGTGATCGGGCTTAGCTCGTGTAACCGAAACGTGGGCGCAATCTTCGGGAGCAAAAAGGACAAGTTAGATGTCGTAGATCCGGAGTTTGACTATATGACAGCCAAAGCAAAATTCCGTTATGATGATGGAAAGAAGGGTTTTTCTGCCACCGCTAATTTTCGAATCAAAAAAGATAGTTTGATATGGCTTTCCATTTCTCCTGCTTTGGGAATTGAGCTTGCTCGAGTATTGATAAATACTGAAAATGTGTTTGTTATTGATAAGTTGAACAAGCACTACTATGAATATTCTTTTGATGACTTATCGAAGCAGTATGATATGGATTTTAATTTTCAAATGATCCAATCAGTTATCCTGGGAAACCTTGTTGAGCCTTACAGAAAGCAGCGAATAGAAAGAATGGATGATTATTTTACCTACACTGCGTCTAAAGGAGTTTATCTATATCAGAACTTTATTGGTGCCACCAGTATGAAGCTGGAAAAAGTTCATGTATTTGATGAAGGTTCAGGAAATACGATTTCAGTAAATTACAGTGATTTTATCTTGGTGAACAATCAGATTTTCCCAAATGAAATTTCGGCAGTCATTGAATATGAAGCTAAAAATAAACCGAAGACAGAGGTTGATATTTCCTACAATAAAATGGTCATTGAAGATGGACCAATTAGCTTCCCTTTCTCCGTTCCTAGCAAGTATGAGAAGAAATAGCCTTCTTATAGTGACGTGTCTGTTTTTTGTATTCGTTGGTTACAACGCGAATGGGCAAAAAACAAAGTCTCAATTAGAGCAGGAAAAGAAAGAAAATCTTAAAAAAATTGCTGAAGCAGAACGTATTTTAAATGAGACTGCTGATGAAAAGAAAGTTACTCTTGGTCAATTAAGAGCACTTAATCAGCAAATCAATGCCAGAGAATCTTTGATTCGTTCAATTGGCTCCGAAATAAGAATACTTGATAATGAAATTTCTGATCTAACTATTGTTGTTAATTCCCTGCAGGAGGATTTGAAAGTATTGAAAGAAGAGTATGCTGAGCAGATTTATTCATCATATAAAGCCAATAGAGGGAACAATCGATTAATGTTTCTTTTTTCAGCAAGGAGCTTTAATCAATTGGTTCAAAGACTAAAATATCTTGAACAATATTCAAATGCCAGGAGGCTTCAGGCGGAACAAATAGAGGTTGTTGCTAAAGAATTAAATGATCAAAAAGGTAAGGTAGAGGCCAAGCGAGCAGAGCAGCAACGACTACTTAATCAACAAGTACGAGAAAGTCGCAAGCTAGCTCGATCAAAAAAGAAGCAGTCAGAATTGGTGGCACAACTCACTAAAAAGGAGAGGCAGTTGAAAAAAGAAGTGGAAGCGCGCAAAGCTGCCAATGCCAGACTCAATACATTAATTGCGAAAATCATTGAGGATGAAGCTAAAAAAACTTCAACCGTATCAACAGCCGAGGCTGCCAGTGCAGCAGAATTAACGCGTCTTTTTGAGTCTAAGAAAAATAGTCTCTCATGGCCAGTCGGTTCTGGATTTATTTCCGCAAAATTTGGTAAACAGCCACATCCAGTTTTGAAAAGAATTACTGTTGTAAATGATGGAGTAGGAATTCAAACTGAAAAAGATTCTCAGGTTAAAGCGGTATTTGATGGTGAAGTAACGCTAATAGGGACTATCCCAGGTAAAAATAATGTCGTGGTTATAAGGCATGGGTCTTATTTAACCGTTTATGCGCAACTCAAAAACATCAATGTCAAAAAAGGTCAAAAAGTGAGAGCCAATGATATAATTGGTGAAGTATTTACAGACAGAGACGGAATTTCAGAATTAGAATTCCAAGTGTATAAGGGAACTACTAAGCTAAATCCTGAAAATTGGCTAGCAATGAAGTGAAATAAAATGTCACCTTATTGCACATTGCTCCGTTTGTAAATAACTATCTTTGTACTTTAAAATTAAATAGCATGCATACATCAATATTATTTGCAATGCCAGGGTGGACTGAGATGATTATCATCGCCCTTTTCATTATCATTTTTTTCGGAGCGAAAAAAATACCAGAGATTGCTCGAGGCATGGGAAAAGGTATCAGAGAATTTAAAGATGCCACTAAGGAAATAAAGAACGAAATCAACGAAGGCGCAAGCGAAGAGAAAAAGGCTTAACCTTGAAGAATTTTTTATCACTCTCTGAAATTCAATCGGAGATTAGTGCCGGGAAACTCACTGTTTACACACTAACCGAGCACTACCTTAAAAACATACATGAGAAAAATGGAAGGCTAAATGCCTTCCTTTCTGTTTATGAAGATGAAGTACTTGAACAAGCTCATCTTATAGATCAGAAAATCCAAGATCAAACTGCTGGTAAACTAGCGGGGATGATAGTGGGTATTAAAGATGTATTTGCATACAAAAACCATAGGCTTGAATGTGCAAGTACAATTCTTGAAAATTTCGAATCTCAGTTTACGGCTACATGTATTCAAAAACTTGTCGATGCAGATGCCATTATTATTGGCCATCAAAATTGCGATGAATTTGCAATGGGCTCTTCAAATGAAAACTCAGCCTATGGAGTTTGTAGAAATCCCATTGATGAATCAAGAGTTCCTGGTGGATCGTCTGGAGGTTCAGCAGCAGCCGTAGCTGCGGATCTTTGCCAAGTTTCTATTGGATCGGACACTGGTGGCTCAGTACGTCAACCAGCTGCATTTTGTGGAGTGATTGGGTTGAAGCCTACATATTCACGGATTTCAAGATATGGTCTGGCAGCCTATGCCAGTTCCTTTGATACAGTGGGTATTATTTCTAAGAGTATTGAAGATGCCGCAATAATGCTTGAGGTTATGTCTGGAGAAGACCAATACGACAGTACTGTCTCTAGATTGGAGGTGCCTAATTTCTGTGATTTCAAATCTGACAAGAGATATAAGATAGCTTATGTCAATGAAATATTGGACTACGATGGCTTAGATGAAGAAATTAGGAAACAGACATTTGATTTAGTAGGTGAGCTTCAAAATGAAGGCCACAGGATAGAAGCAGTAAGTATTGATAAGCTAGACTACATTTTACCAACCTATTATGTGTTAACAGCTGCCGAAGCAAGCTCCAATTTATCTAGATATGATGGTGTTAGGTTTGGCAAAAGAGAGGAAAGTCAGGATCTGGAGGAGATGTATAAGAGCAGTAGATCAAAGGGTTTTGGAGATGAAGTGAAGAGACGAATTATGGCCGGTACCTTTGTTTTGAGTGCGAGTTATTATGATGCTTATTATACTAAAGCGCAGAAAGTTCGAAAATTGATTCAAAATGCTACTCAAGAACTTTTAGATCAGTATGATTTTATTATTTCGCCAATAACACCTTCTCCGGCTTTTAAAATCGGCGATTTAGCTTCAGATCCGTTAAAAATGTACATGGAGGATTTGTATACGGTTCAAGCCAATGTAGTGGGAATACCAGCGATTTCTATACCAATTGGGAATAATAGTCAAGGCCTACCGATTGGCATTCAATTAATGTCAAATAGCTTTAATGAGCTGGAATTACTTGATATTTCAAACCAAATCATTACTTTCAAGGATCAAAATAGATAGGATATGTTACGAAAATGGTTCCTTTTAGGGATTGTGTTCATTTCATTTGGAGGACAAGGACAGGGCTTTCAATTAAAAGAAGTCATCCCTGATAATACATATGATGAGATTGCAGATCGCATGAGCTGCATCGAAAAAGAGGTCCCTCTGGTGTTTAACGAGCGTGTAATGGCTTTTGTAGATTATTTCGCAATAAAAGACCGTGAGTACACCAAAGACATTATCCGAAAGAAGGAATTATACTTTCCACTCTTTTCTGAGACTCTGGCCAAGTATAACATGCCAGATGAGCTTAAATACTTAGCAATTGTAGAATCAGGGTTAAGGCCAAATGCTATCTCAAGAGCCAATGCAGTAGGATTGTGGCAGTTTATTTCATCCACTGGAAAAATGTATGGATTGCAAAGTAATTGGTATGTGGATGATCGAATGGATCCGGAGGAAGCTACTGATGCAGCTGCAAGGCATTTGCGAGACCTTTACAATATGTTCGATAGCTGGGAGCTAGCTTTGGCAGCATATAATTGTGGGCCGGGAAATGTTCGCAAAGCAATACGGCGAAGTGGTTATAAAAGAGAATTTTGGGATATTTATCGTTACTTGCCTCGCGAAACCAGATCTTACGTTCCTCAATTTGTAGCCATCACATATTTATTTAATCATTTGCCTGAGCATGGATTTGATGAGCGTCCGGAAGTCTTCAATCCGGAGATGGATACAATAATGATTTCGCAATACTTTCATGTAGAAACATTTTGTAATCAATTGGGGCTTTGCCTTGATGATGTCTTATCATGGAATCCGCAAATAAAAAGGGGAGCTTTGCCAGAGGGAACGAAAAACTTTGCTCTTAAAATACCGGTAGAGTGGAAGGATACAATTGTAGCAAACAGAACTCATCTATATGATACTGCTTCCAAAGTAGGGAAGAAGCATTTAGAATATCTAGCTAGGAATACACCTGGTAGTACGTACGGTAGAGAGAGATTGTACTACAGAGTAAGAAGTGGTGATGTTTTAGGGACAATAGCCCGGAAATATGGTGTTAGGGTCTCAGATATTCGATCATGGAATAGAATAAGAGGAAACCTCATTCGAGTTGGACAAAGGCTAAGTATTTGGGTTTTACCAACCTACAACTCTAAAACAAAAAAGCTTTATACCGCATCTGCTCCTCCTCCACAATCGAAGCCAAAAACTAATCCTCCAGTTGGTTCTGGAAAAAGATATACCGTAAAGTATGGGGATTCGCTTTGGAGTATTAGTAAGGACAACAACACGAGTATTGAAAAGTTAAAGCAGGTGAATAGATTAACTTCAAACATGATAAAGCCTGGACAATCTCTTGTTATTCCTAATTAGGAAGACTTATAATTTATAGTATAGATTGAAGGTCGGAATAGTTTTTGCTTTTATCCATGTCTAAAAAGATTCTTATGTTAAAAAATGTACTCATCTTATTAATCGTTGCATTTGGATGTAGCGAGGCATCAAAAGAAAGCTATAGAAAAGACTTGCTCCCAACAGCTCGGGGAGAGGCAGATGAGATCATATTAGTTGTTGACTCAACCCAATGGGTTGATACTTTGGGACTGGGTGCCGAATTAAAGAAAACATTCTTGGCTCCAATGCTTGGACTGCCTCAAGATGAATCCCTTTTCAACGTAAGTAAGGTTAATCCGAGAAGATTGAATAATGTCCTAAAGTCTGCAAAAAACATGGTTTTTGTCATGACTCTGGATAGCAAAACTGCAGATAGCCGAGTTCTACAGAAATACTTTACAGACCAATCTCTCAATCAAATAAAACGAGATACTTCGATTTTCATGAGAGCGCAAAAAGATCTTTTTGCAAAAGGTCAAACTGTTCTGTTTTTGTTCTCTTCATCAGAAGAATTGCTGGCTCAAAAAATAAACTACAATAGGTCAGCTATTCGAGAGTTTTTTGAAACATCGGCGCGAGAAACTATCAAAAATCAGATTTTTAATAGCCCGCAGAAGGATCTTGCGGAAAGAATTACAGAAACTCACGATTTGGCCTTGACAGTTCCTTATGGTTGGGAAAAAGCCAGGGATCTCAAAAACTTTGTTTGGTTGCGTAAAATGGATGCTGAAACGGAACAAAGTATTTTCATATACTATGAGCCGTATCGAGATCAAGGTATCTTCAATAGAATAGGCGAGTTTAGAGATAAAATCACAGAGAGAAATTTGTATGATGGTGAGAATCCTAACGTATACATCAAGCGTCAGGAGATTATTCCTGTTTTTACCGAACGTGTAAATTTTAATGGCCATTTCGCAGTTGAAGCTAGAGGACTTTGGAAGATAAGCGACAATTCAAGAGGAGGGCCTTTTCTTAGCTACAGTATCGTTGATGAGGAAGCTGGATTAATCTACTATATAGAAGGGTATGTGGACTCACCCGGAACAAGAAAGAAGAACTTAGTGAGAGAATTGGAGGCGATATTATCCACATTCAAAACTACAAATGACCTCAACGCTGCAAAAGGTGCATCTTAATCCTTACGAATAATTGGTTATTCCTTTTTAGTTGGTCAACTTTGAAGGTCGGATATACTATCCGAACCAGTCAATAACCAATAGAGAATGAGTACGACCAAAATTAGGCCGAAGGAAGCATTAGAATATCATTCAAACAAACCTGCGGGTAAGATCGAGGTGAACTCCACTAAATCAGTGAGTTCACAACATGATCTGGCATTAGCATATTCACCAGGTGTTGCTGAACCTTGTAAGGAAATAGCAGAAAACCCCGAGGATGTTTATAAGTACACCGCCAAAGGCAATCTAGTAGGTGTTATTTCAAACGGGACTGCGGTTTTGGGTCTAGGAAATATAGGTCCCGAAGCCTCCAAACCTGTAATGGAAGGTAAAGGAGTGTTATTCAAGAAATTTGCCGGGATAGATGTTTTTGATATCGAGATCAATGAAGAAGATCCTGACAAATTCATTGAGATAGTAAAATCATTAGAGCCAACTTTTGGAGGGATTAATCTTGAAGATATAAAGGCACCTGAGAGCTTTAAAATAGAACAAACTCTCAGAGAAGAGATGAATATTCCTATCATGCATGACGACCAGCATGGTACAGCAATTATTTCCAGTGCCGCATTACTCAATGCACTTGAAGTAGTCGGAAAGAAAATTCAGGATTTAAAAATTGTAGTCAGTGGGGCTGGAGCAGCTGCCATTGCTTGCACAGACTTATATGTTTCCTTAGGTGCCAAAAAGGAGAATATTCTCATGGCAGACAGCAAGGGAATATTAAATACAAGTAGGGAAGGGCTTGATGAGATTAAGTCTAAATATGCCACTACGCAAGAAATAAATACGTTGGAGGAAGCCTTAAATGGAGCCGATATGTTCTTAGGACTTTCCATTGCCGACATAGTGACTCCAGAGATGTTAAAGTCGATGGCAAATGATCCGATAGTTTTTGCCCTTGCAAATCCAGATCCTGAAATAGCTTATGATTTGGCGGTGAAAACAAGGAAAGATGTATTGATGGCTACTGGCCGTTCGGATCATCCCAATCAAGTGAATAATGTGCTGGGATTTCCTTACATATTTAGGGGTGCTCTTGATGTTAGATCTACTGCGATCAACGAAGAGATGAAGTTGGCAGCGGTGAAAGCAATAGCTGAATTAGCTAAGGAACAAGTGCCAGATATTGTTTTAAAGGCGTATGGAAAATCTAGTATCAGATTCGGGCATGAGTATCTGATTCCTAAACCTATGGATCCTAGGTTGATTACTACAATATCGCCTGCTGTTGCTAAAGCTGCAATGGATACAGGGGTGGCAAGAATCCAAATTACCGATTGGAAAAAATACGAAGACGATTTGCTTGAACGAGTAGGGATTGATCAAAGATTAATTTCTCGTTTTGTATACCGTGCAAGGCAAAATCCTAAGAAGGTGGTTTTTGCTGAAGCGAACCACATTAACATACTTAAGGCTGCCCAGATGACCCTGGATACAGGGATAGGAACACCTATTTTAATGGGGAAACAGCGCGAGATAAAAGCACTCATTGAAGAACATGAGCTCGAGGCCATCAAAGATTGTGACATTATTGATCCCAATGAGCACATGGATAAGGTGGAGGAGTTTGCCAAGGAATATACCCTTATGCGTCAACGAAAAGGCATGACTATGCATTTGGCAAGAAAGGCAATGACAAGTAGGACCTATTTCGGAATGATGATGGTCAACAAAGGAGAAGCGGATGTTTTGATTTCTGGTTTATCCAATGATTATCCAAAAACGGTTCTTCCTGCGCTGCAAATTGTTGGTATGGAAGAAGGTGTAAGTAAAGTAGCGGGAATGTATATCATGAATACCCCAAGAGGTAACTACTTCTTTGCAGATACTACCGTCAATATGAATCCTACTGCTGAAGAGCTGGTTGAAATAATTGGTTTGACGCATAGAGCTGTTAGATTTTTTGATTACGAGCCGAAGATTGCGGGTTTATCGTTTTCGAATTTTGGTTCTGCAAAAGGAGAAGTACCTGAAAAAGTTTCCAAGGCTGTGAAGATGGCCAAAGAAAGATGGCCTGACATGGTCATTGATGGCGATATTCAGGCTAACGTAGCTTTAAATAAAAATCTACTGGAAGAACTTTATCCATTTAGCGATTTAAAGGGACACAACGTGAATACCTTAATTTTTCCAGATCTTCAGTCGGGTAATATTGCATACAAAACACTAATGGAGATTGGGGGCACGGAAGTAATAGGGCCAATCCTTATGGGCATGAAAAAATCTGTTCAGGTGCTACAATTGGGTAGCTCTGTAAAAGAAATTTACAACATGGTGGCTATTGCAGTTGTGGATGCTGGAGTAGCAAATAGAGAAGGCCTATGATTACTTACCTGAAAGGCCGATTGGCATTTAAAGATCCTACTCACTTAATTGTAGATGTTGGCGGTGTTGGGTATGAAGTGAAAATAAGTTTGATTACTTATTCTCAAGTGAAGGATAAAGAAGATATTCTTATTCAGACGTATCTTCATGTAAAAGAAGATTCGCATACTTTATTCGGATTCTATGAGCAATCAGAGAAAAAACGATTCCTCGATCTACTCTCAATAAATGGTGTCGGACCAAGTACTGCGCTCATGATTTTGTCATCACTTGATGCCAAAGAATTACAAGCGGCAATTATTCAGGAGGACGTAAAAACCATACAATCTGTAAAAGGAATAGGAGGCAAAACAGCCCAGCGAATTATTCTGGAATTGAAGGATAAAATGAAAAAAGAAGGGCTACTTGATAAATCAGTAGAAATTCAGCCACTATTTAATAATACACTGCGTTCTGAGGCGTTATCTGCACTGACAACTTTAGGCATTAATAAGTCAGCAGCAGAAAAAACTGTAGATAAGATTTTGAAAGAATACGGAGAGGAGATTAAACTTGAAGAATTGATCAAATTCGCTCTAAAGCGATCATAACCTAACCTAATTACAAAGAGCCTTTTTTTGAAAGTAAATTTTCATATACGATTCCTTTTTGCGATTCTGATATTGGGTTGTTGGTCTCAAGCGAATGCTGGATTCCTTCAAGAACAAGATACAGTTCAAAACGATACAGTTGGCCCATATGAGCCAAGTAAGAAACCTACGTTTCAGCCAAGTTATCGGTTTGGAGATCCATTTTCATTTAGAAGCTCGCGATCGCCACTCTTTTTAAGAGATCCATCGCAGGTGGATATGCAAGTGCAATTCAATCCTGATACTACCGCTGAGGATAGAGGAGTTACTTATTCTGTGTATGAAAATATAGGCTCGCTTGATTTTAGGCCCGCTTCTTTCATGACTTTTAATGAATTTAATCGCTACAACAATTCTCAGCTAAACCGTGAGTATTTCAAAGAGCGGTCAGCAGGATTAGATGGCGAAAGTGCAGTTAGTGGTCGAAGCTTAATACCTCGCCTATACATTAGTCCAATCTTTGATAGAATTTTCGGAGGAAGCTACGTAGACATTCAACCTAATGGATTTGTAAACCTAGATTTTGGAGCTCGTTTTCAACGGATAGACAATCCTGCTATCCCACTTCGACAACAAAAAAATGGTGCTTTCAACTTCAACCAACAGATAAGTATGAATGTTGTTGGAAAAGTTGGTGAGAAGTTAGAGATCACAGCAAACTTCGATAACAACAACACTTTTGATTTTCAAAATAACCTAAAGGTCATTTATACCGGATATGAGGAGGAAATAATTAAGAAGATAGAAATAGGTAATGTGAGTATGCCAGTTACAAACTCCCTTATGAGTGGAGCCCAGTCTTTGTTTGGTATCAAGACGGAACTTCAATTTGGCAAGTTGTATGTAACCACTGTTTTATCTCAACAGCGTGGTAGGAATGAAACGTTAACCATTGAGAGTGGCTTCCAAGGACGTGAATTCGAAGTACGAGCAGCAGACTATGAAGAAAATAGACACTTTTTCTTAGGGCATTTTTTTAGAGACAACTATGAGCAATGGCTAGCGGCCTTACCTCAGATCACTTCGGGTGTAAATGTCACAAGAGCTGAAGTTTACGTGTTAAACAGAAATAATGATACTCAGACTACTCGTAACATACTGGGTCTCATGGATCTGGGTGAAGGAACAGTGATTCATCGTCCTGATGAACCTAATATTGGATCTGGAAATGGCGGTCCGACGCGAAATGGAGCAAATAGCTTGTTTGCAAGCCTTACTGAACAATCAGCAGATGCAGTGGATGGCTTTCTTTTAAACACATTTCCCTCTTTCGAGAATTCTACTGACTATGTGAAAGTAACTACTGCAAGAAAACTGGATCAGGCGGAGTATACCATTAATCGAGAGCTTGGATACATCACCTTGACTCGTAGCTTAGCTAGCGATGAGGTCCTGGCAATAGCATATGAATATACATTTAATGGTACTGCATATAAAGTAGGAGAACTAACGGAGGACTATCAGAATCGAAGTGAGGACCAAGTAATATATCTAAAAATGTTACGTCCCAATAAAATCAATACAGAAGTACCTACTTGGGATCTGATGATGAAAAACATTTACAACCTCAATGCAGCTCAGATCAGTCAAGAAGGATTCCAATTGAGGGTAATCTACAGGGATGATGATACCGGGCAAGATAATCCTTCATTACATGAAGGTCGGCAACTGAAAGACAAACCGCTCATCCAAGTATTTAGTCTAGATCGATTAAATCCCACAGGTGACCGATCTCCTGATGGAAATTTTGACTTTATCGAGGGGGTTACCATTGATCCACAGAATGGTAATATTATTTTTCCCGTACGTGAACCATTCGGCGAAACTTTAGAAGATCAATTTGATCCGGACGAAGGAAGGTTAATTGATAAATATGTTTACAATGAATTGTACGATGAGCCAAAGGCAACAGCAGAGCTTAATGCTACCCAAAACAAATTTGTGATTTCTGGAAGGTTGACTGCAGGATCTTCAAGCGAAATCACTTTACCAGGTATTAACATCGCTGAGGGTTCGGTGATTGTTACTGCAGGAAATACACCTTTAACTGAAGGACTGGATTATAGAGTAGATTATAATTTGGGAAGGGTCACCATCTTAAATGAAGGAATACTTAGTTCAGGGAAAACGCTTCAAGTGTCCTACGAAAAGGCCGACTTATTCAACTTCCAGACGAGAACTCTTACAGGTGCTCGATTTGATTATCGATTCAATGATAACTTCAATATTGGAGCCACTGTTCTACATCTAAATGAGCGCCCTGGCGGGATCTCCAGGTTTGCAGTGGGAAATGAGCCAACAAGCAATACCAAGTATGGATTCGATATTAATTATCAAAATGAATCTCGCTTCCTAACCAAAATGGTGGATAAACTTCCTTTGGTAAGTACTAAAGCACCATCTACGGTAACATTTAATGCTGAATTTGCCCAATTAATACCAGGGACAAGTAATGTGGTGAATGGTGAAGGGACCTCATATATTGATGACTTTGAAAATGCAACAACACCAATCAATATAATGGGATGGCAAGCGTGGAAGCTCGCCGCTACTCCACGTGTTTTTCAAGAAGCGCAAAGTGGCAATTCTGCACTGAATTTCAATTATAGAAAAGCGAAAATCGCTTGGTATACAGTTGATAATTCAATTTTTTACAGAGCTGGAGGAAACAATCGACCTTCAAACATTTCTGACAATGATCTATCTAATCACTATGAACGTGCGGTCCTACCGCAAGAGATTTTTAGGCAAAGGGATCAGACATTAGTCAACTTCAATGAACCCATTTTTGATGTGGCATACTTTCCGACAGAAAGAGGTCAGTATAATTATAATCCCAATTTTGAGACCGAATCTTTAAGCCCATCAGAAGTCGAAGACAGATGGGGTGGAATTACCCGAGCGATTACTAATGAGGTAAACTTTACCCAGACGAACATAGAATATCTTGAATTTTGGATGTTAGATCCATTTATTGATGGTGAGAACGGCCGGGTGAAAGATGGTTTAGTAGATGCAATTGCAAATGAAAATCAAGGAGGTAAATTGATTTTTAATCTAGGGTCTGTCTCGGAGGATATTGCCCCTGATGATACTCATGCATTCGAAAATGGCCTGCCGATAGATGGGGAAATTGGTCCAATTACCACATGGGGACAGATTACACAGGATCAATACCTTACGAACTTCTTCGAAAATTCTCCAGGTGCTAGAGATAACCAGGATATAGGGCTTGATGGTTTGAGAGATGAAGACGAGAGAGATGTTTTTCCTACTCGAGCAGGAGATGACGATCCGTCTGCGGATAACTTCAGATACATTTTGGATGGCTTTTATGATCAGCAGGACGCAAAAATTGTTGAGCGTTACAAAGACTGGAATGGTATGGAGAATAACTCTCCTATTGCCAGCGGCGGTGGAGGTGCTTTCATACCTGCTTCAACAACATTACCTGACAATGAAGATCTAAATCAGGATAATACGATCTCAGACTTGGAAGAGTATTTTGAATATGAGTTAGACCTTACGCCAAGAGCAGGTGTATCCAACCCTGTTGATGGAAACTTGGAGCTTAGTGATTTTATTGTTGACCAAATAGCTGCACCTAATGACGAATCAACCAACTGGTATTTGTTTAGGATTCCAATCCAGAATGTAGGCACTCCTATAGGGAACCCAACCTTTGAAAATATCAAGTACATCCGGATGTACTTGACTGGTTGGAATAGACCAGTAGTCTTGCGTTTTGCTCAAATGCGTCTAGTAGGTAGTCAGTGGAGGAAGTTTGAGCGTGCATTGAACGAACCAGGACTAGATGTTCTGCCAAATATCGAAACATCAGATTTTTCAGTTTCAGTAGTAAATATTGAAGAAAATAGTACAAGCACTACCGGTGGAGTACGATATGTTTTGCCACCAGGCTTAGATCGAGATATTGATAATACAACTACTCAAAATCGACGCATAAACGAGCAGTCTCTTCAGGTATGTGTAGAAGACTTGGATGATAAAGATGCAAGAGCAGTATATAAGAATGTATCCTATGATTTAATCAATTATGGACGCATGAAGATGTTCTTTCACGCAGAGGCATTCAACGATGATATGGTGCTAGATAATGAAGTGACTGCATTCATGAGGCTGGGTACTGACTTTGATGAGCACTATTACGAAGTAGAAGTTCCGTTACTTATTACACCTCCAGATGTTACTGGAAGCCAAGCGGAGATCAGGAGACAGGTTTGGCCTTTGGAAAATGAAATTGACGTTTCTATAAAGGAGCTACTTGGTATTAAATCGGAAAGAAATCGAGCGAACTTAGACGAAGACATTCCTTATTCAGTGCCGTCTAATGATGGCCGATATACGTTCACCGTTAAGGGACGTCCGGATTTAAGTGATGTGAGAGTAATGATGATTGGTGTTAAAAATCCCGGTGATGAGTCTAACTCATCTAAGTCTGTATGTATTTGGGCAAATGAACTTCGAGTGACAGATTTTGATACCAATGCTGGATGGGCGGCAAATGCCCGGGTAAGCACCAAATTAGCTGACCTGGGAACAGTCTCCGCATCTACTAGGTACACTTCAATTGGCTTTGGCAACATTCAACAACGAATTTCAGAACGATCAAGAGCAGAAACAATTCAATACGATGTTTCGGCCAACCTAAATCTTGAAAAGTTTATGAGGCCTGATAAGACAGGTTTAGTGGTGCCAATGTTTGTGAGTTATGAAAAATCTACTGTTACGCCGCAATTTGATCCATTAGATCCGGATGTCCCATTAGAGGCGTCACTGGAGGCTTTTGATAACAACGAAGAAAGAGAAAGATACAGGCGGATAGTTGAAGACAGGTCGACAAGTAGAAGTATAAACTTCACCAATGTGAGGAAAGAAAAAGTAAACCCGGATTCGAGGAGTAGGATTTATGATATAGAAAACTTTTCATTCAGCTACGCTTATAGCGATCGGGTTTCAAGCAATGTGAGTACCCAAACGCTTTTCAACAAGACGGTGAGTGGAGGAATCAATTACAACTTCTCACCTGCTGCTTGGAGTGTCGAGCCTTTTAGTGAATCGGAGAAGTTGACTTCACCTTATTTGGCATTAATCAAAGATTTTAATTTTTCTCCAGTCCCAAGTAATTTTTCGTTTTCAACAAACCTTCGAAGGGATTTCCGACTCACTCAATATTATAATAACGACCTAACTACAGAAGGAGTAGAGCCACTTTATGAAAGGAATTTCTCTTTTGCGAGAAACTATGGAATGAGATGGGATATTACGAAAAGCTTAGGGCTGACTTATAGTGCTACTGCGAACGCAGTAATAGATGAGCCTGAGGGGATTATTGAAGGAGACATAGATACCAAATTTGAGCGTAACTACATCTGGGATCAAATCTTCTCGCTTGGAAGGCTCAAGAACTTTAATCAGAGTATTGCGCTCAATTATTCACTTCCATTCAGTAAAATTCCATTTACCGATTGGCTTACAATGGATGCCGGATATTCAGTAGGATATGGTTGGGTAGCAGGTGCTATTAATAGAACTGAAAGTGATACTGTTAGCTTGGAAAACGATGAATTGTTTTTTGGAAACTTCATCAATAATCAACGGACAATCACTTTTAGGCCTAAGATCGATATGAATAAGATCTATGATAAAATTACTTTCCTTAAAAATGCAAATACACCGCCGGAAAGCGGACAGTCAGTAAGCCCTGGTAATCAATTTTTACGATTCCTTATGATGCTTAAATCTGTTAACGGGACATATAATATAAATGAAAGTACCTCTCTTTCAGGATTTAAACCGACAGCATTTTTATTTGGTTTAGATAGTGGATTCAATGCTCCTGGTATTGGATTTATCCTAGGTAGTCAAGATCAAGGGATCAAGCAGAGAGCCGCCAGAAATGGGTGGATTGTGCGAAATGAAAATCTCAATTCTCCATTTCAGCAAACGTTTGGAACAGATTTAGATATTCAAGCCGACTTGCAGCCATTCAAAGATCTAAGAGTACAGTTAACATGGAATAGAGGACTTAACAATCAGTACCAAGAGATTTTTAGATTTAACGCAGATGAAGGAGGTTTTGAGACACTCACACCTTCCCGAAGTGGTAGCTATTCAATCTCTTTTCTCGCAATAAGGACTGCATTCCAAAAGGATGGTCCAGATAATTCTTCAGATGCTTTTTCGACCTTTGAACAAAATCTAATTACCGTAAGAGAAAGGTTAAATAGATCTAATCCAAATGGTGAATATGATACACTGTCTCAAGATGTCTTGATTCCAGCCTTTATCTCGGCATACTCTGGTAAAGATGCTAGTAGCACTTCTTTAACCCCATTCCCCAAAGTTCCTCTTCCGAATTGGAGACTTGATTACACAGGGTTGATTAATATCCCTGCTTTGTCTGAGTTATTTTCATCTTTCACAATTTCTCATGGATACAATTCTAGCTACAGTGTTTCAAGTTTTACCAACTCATTGAATTATGGAGAAGATGTTATTGGCTTGCAAAATGACATTCTTGATTATCCGCAGGCAAGAGATGATAGTACAGGTAGATTGGTGCCAGTTTACATCATTAATCAGGTTATGATATCGGAGCAATTTGTTCCTTTGATAGGATTTAATATTCGTACGAAAAATAACATCTCAACGAGGTTGGAGTTTCGCAAGAGTAGGAATTTGGCGCTAAATATGTCAAATGCTCAGATCACAGAAACGACAAATAATGATATTACTGTTGATATAGGATATTCTAAAGTTGGATTTAAACTGCCTTGGAGATGGCAGGGTCGAACTTTGACGCTTGAGAATGACCTTACGATGCGAGTTGCGGCTTCGGTTAGAGATAGTAAGACCGTCCAACGCAGAATAGGAGAAAGAAGTACCATTACCAATGGTAACCTTACATGGCAAGTAAGGCCTACAGTAACGTATAAAATCAACAATCAGCTAGACTTTACATTCTATATGGAAAGGAATGTAACTGATCCAAAAGTGCTAAGTTCATTCAAGCGCGCAACGACTGCATTTGGGGTTCAGTTAAGATTTGGTCTTGCACAGTAGTTCAGTTCAATTCTAAGTTTTATTTTTGACGCCCATTAAAAAATCTAAGACTAAATAGAAGCATATGAATATTCCATCAGAATTACAGTATACCAAAGATCACGAGTGGGTTAAAATTGACGGCGATATTGCAACAGTTGGAGTTACTGACTTTGCACAAGGAGAGCTTGGTGATATTGTGTATGTTGAAGTTGAAACTGAAGGCGAATCTCTCGACGCAGGAGAAGTATTTGGAACGGTTGAAGCGGTAAAAACAGTATCCGATCTTTTCATGCCTGTTTCAGGAGAAGTTGTAGAGGTAAACTCAGAGCTTGAATCAAATCCTGAAGTTGTTAATTCAGACCCTTATGGAGAGGGTTGGATGATTAAAATCAAAATTTCAGATCAAGGAGATCACCTGATTTCTGCAGAAGATTATAAGGCAGAAGTAGGGGGATAAGAAATATTGGAATGTTTTTTGCTTAGTTTAAGTAAATACCATCGTCCTTTTGGTATATAAAAATTGAAGGACATATATTTGATGTTCAACTTCACAAAAGAAGGAATATGGAACCTAAGAAAAATCCGAAAATAGACCTTTCCAGACAGTCAGGAATGTTCCTGAATATTGGAATGGCTGCCAGCTTGCTGCTTATCATAGTAGCGTTCGAATGGAGGACTTATGATGATTCAGGTCTAATGGACCTAGGGAATGTAGATGATGATTTTGAAGATATCATCGATATTCCACCAACAGAACAACCACCTCCACCACCTCCAAAAGTTCAAATACCAGAGATCATCGAGATTCCTGATGAAGAAGAAATCGAGGAAGAGATCGAAGTAGAACTTGATGTTGAGGTAACAGAGGAAACTGTTGTAGAAGAAATTGTATTCGAAGAAGCTCCAGAAGAAGAAAATGTAGATGAGATCTTTACGATTGTTGAAGAGTCCGCATCTTTCCCTGGAGGTATCACTGCCTTCTATGGATATCTTAAGAAAGAACTTAAGTATCCTAGACAAGCTCAAAGAATGGGTATTGAAGGTAGAGTATTCGTGCAGTTCGTTGTGGAACGAGATGGAAGCTTAACAGACATTCACGTAGTAAAAGGAATTGGTGCTGGATGTGATGAGGAAGCTGTAAGAGTACTTAAAGAATCTCCGAAATGGAAGCCAGGTAAGCAAAGAGGAAAACCTGTTCGTCAAAAAATGATTCAGAACATTCTATTCAAGTTTGCTAACTAAGATTTAGAAAATTTCATTCAAGCCTCTTGAGCAATCAAGAGGCTTTTTTTATGCCTACCAAGAAGCATCTTCTAATTTTAGCTTGTAGGCCGAATAACGAGCTTCGAAATCAGCATACTCGTTTGCCGGAAGCAGTGCTTTGATTCTATCTAACGTTTGATCAGCGTACGCTACTAAATTCCAATCCAAAGCAGCGTATGCATAAACTTTTAAAAGGTCAGTACTGTAAGGATTTATTTCAGTAGCATCAACAAGTAGTTCATATCCTCCAGATGCGTCACGCTTCTTTAGCTCCTCAACCACTGCAATCATTTTAGGTACATTAAATGCATTGGCTCTACCTATTGCAACTAGCGTTGAATCTGGAAGGCCATCCAAATTTGGGACAATCCAGTCTTTGGTTTTTGGAATCTCATAATTTTCTAAAGCACTCAAAAACTCATTTGCTTCATCCGTCATTTCGGGATTTTTCTTTAGTGCTTTCAGAAGCTCTTGTGGTATTTCATTCTTTCGGCCCATTCTTGCCAATACCTCGAGACTTGGTAGTAGTGACTCGGTGTGTTTAAGATCTAATGCCTTTTGAAAGAACTCCAATGACAGTTTGTATGCTTGCTGGTCCATTGCCAACTTGCCTAAAGCATCCAAATACGCCCCTTTATAATATTGATGTGCATTCGCCTGAAGGTAGTCTAGCATCATAAAGGCCTCATTAACTTCACCCTTGTTATAAAGATGGATTGAAAGAGCTTTTCTTAATCGATCGTTGTAGGTGCCATCAGTAGATTTTTCTATTTCTCTCCTTGTTAAGCTTTCTATAGAATCATGGTTGAAGATGTAGCAACTATTCAGTAGATATGTCTGACGATGTAAGAATTCAGCATCTTCAATTTTATCATGATCGAATTGTAAGTCAGTTTGCTCTGTCTGGGTGGTTAAAATATTGCTCTTAACACCATAATTTCCATTTTGATAGTCAAGGTTGATTTTACTAGAGTCAACAACTTCTAATTTTTTGTAAACACTCCATTTATTTATTAGCGGAGCGTTATTCCAATCATTTAACGGATTTGCTTTTTCGAAATATGTCAAGGCTCTATCGACTTCTCCCTTGTTCATATGTATTACGCCGAGATTGTTTTCTAATTCACCGCTGTTGGTGCTCCTTAATGCCTCTTCGTATATTGCCTGTACTTTATTGGCATTTATTTCCGCATCAAGATTCCCATAGTTGACAAGCGCATATGCTGATGGAAATCTCTGTGCCGCACTTAAATAATAGTTTTTGGCAGGATATTCATTCCCTTTGTCCATTGCGCCCCATCCAAGAGAATAATTAGCGTAATGAGTATTGTAGCCAAGGTAACTTGCTTCTAATGTATATTCTTTCGCAAGCAAGTCATTGTTTTCTGTCTTTGCTTCCTGTGCCAAATAGATATAGTAGCCACTTTTCAACAAATTATACGACTCTTGTCCCGAAAGAAAATAGAAGGCAAGGACTGCAAAAAAACCACCCAATCGAGCGCTTGCATATGGAAAATTACGCTCTTTATATGCGATTTTGTGAACTTCAAAACCCTTTATCAGAGGATCTATGAAGTTGCCAATGATGTAAAGGAAGAAGAGCACTCCAAACCCTATATGAAAGTACAGAATGAAATAGTGTAATGCTTGATATACGCCATCATTTCCTCTAATAATGTGCAATGACAAAAAGGACAAAGTAATAATCCCAAGACTGAAGGTGAAAAGGTAGAGCGTACCTTGACTTAAATACTTAGATAAAAAGTCAGACTTAAACTTAAGACTCCATAGGCTTATCAGACATGAAATCGCAAGCAGTATAAATGGATCAAAGAAAAAGAAGTTATTATCAAATAACCCAGACTTATTGAGATAATATAATACCAAGTTCCCCAAGTATATAATTGAAAGAACTAAGAAATGAAGGTGGTTACTTTTCCCACCTTTTCCGGAAGTAACCACATGCAGAATTCCATATGTGATCTCTTCAGAAATTAGGAATAAGAAAATTAGCCCGCAGATTGTAAATCCAAATAAAGAGTGCGCTATCACATGGTCGGTAAATAAGGTAGCGTCGGAAACCCCCATCAAAAGTCCACCGCTCAATATTGACAAAATCAATATCCTAAGAATAAGCGGTGTAGATTTCTTGTATTCATGAAATATCACCAATGGTATTATTAGGACCAATGAAGGTATAAATACCACAAGATTTGTCTGAATACCAAAAAGACCTATTTCTGAAAGATTAAGTCTATTTATGAATAGTGCGAGAAGCGCTACTACAATGAAAAATGCATATCTCCGTAAATAGGTGGAGGCTGCTAAGGCACCGCATAGACCCAGCCACATCAGCCCAAGGAGTGCTTGATCTCTAGTTATATCCCTCTGTATTTTACTTCCAGAATACTGTTCATTCAACAGGAGTTTTTCTCCCATTATTTCATGTGTCAATAATTCAGTTTCTAGCGTCCAGGCAGGAAATTCTATTACTTCCCCTATGGTTGTTACTTCCCAGTTTATTGAGTTGTCATAGCCAGAACTGTAAGACCATAGCATCGCTAAAAGACACGCTATGAAGAGCCCTATTAAGGATTTCTTTAAAAAATTACTCACTGTTAGTTGATTACTTTGGGAACTCTGAAATATTCAGAATCCTGTTTTGGTGCGTTTTTCAATGAACTTTCACGAGGCAGATTCTCGGTGGTATCATCTTCACGAAACTTATTTTGCTCGGAAGACATACTTATTAAAGGCTCAACATTATCTGTGTTAACTTCTTTAAGTTTATCAATCCAGTCCACCATTTTCTGGAGATCTTCAATCATTTGTTCCTCTTTCTCTTCTTCAAATGATAGTCTTGCAAGATGTGCTGTTTTCTGAACTATCTCCTTTGTTATTTTCATAATTCAAAGTTAATCAGCCTTTCGCTTGTTAAGTTCTTTTTGAATGACACGAAAAACTTCCATCCTAAGTTTCTTTACATCATCATCATCACCTCCAGATGGCCATATTGGTTCATGGAAAATTATGTGACATGTTCTTCTCCTAATATTCAATAAATCATCGTCTGGGAGTATTTTATAGTTGTCAGGCATTGTAATAGGAACAATAGGTATATTGTTTTCAACTGCCACTTTGAAAGCTCCATCTTTAAATTCAACCATTTCAGGATACTTGGAAAGTCGAATACCACCTTCCGGGAAGAAGCCAAGATTAAACCCGTCTCTTATCGCTTCTCTGGCTTTTTCTAAACTTCTAGCTCGACTTCTATAGCTCGATCTGTTTACTGTGATGTGTAGCGTGTGATACATGTATCCAAAAACTGGAATTTTGGCAAGTGAGCTTTTGCCTACGAACTTAAACGGTAATGGGTAAAGCCCAAGAATCGGAATGTCTAGATAAGAAAAATGATTGGCGCATATGATATATTGCTGATCTCTGTCAAGATCAAATCTCCATTCTTTTTTCACTGGGATGAATGCCATCTTCAAAAAACACCGCGCCCATAAATAATTGATTCTTAATGCCTGTTTGTGTAGTGCCTTGAAAGGAACCATAATAAGCAATGGAACTATTAGCAGCAAGAAGAAAAAGACCATGGAAAAAACGGCCCAAAACGAATACAAGCGCCTTAAAATCATATTGCCGGTTAGGTGTGCTATTAAGCCACTAAATTAGTCGCAAAATCCAGTCGGTTAGAAAAAAATGTACGACTCTGTAATATTTTTCTAGATTCGTGCACTAATGACCAATAAACAATAAGAATTGTGAGCCTATTAAAAGTAGAAAACATAAGTAAGTCATACAGCGAGCATCAGGCATTGACTGATGTGAGTATGGAAATTCCTGAAAAAACCATTTTTGGATTATTAGGTCCAAATGGAGCAGGTAAGACAACCCTTATTCGAATTATCAATCAAATAATCGAATCTGACCAAGGTTCGATACTATTTGATGGAACACCTCTTAATGCAGATCATATTCGCAACATTGGATACTTGCCTGAGGAAAGAGGTCTTTACAAGAAGATGAAGGTTGGAGAGCAATTGATTTATTTGGGACAGCTTCGAGGCCTTTCCATGAAGGAATCTTCGAAAAGAGCTAAGGCATGGTGTCAGAAGCTCGAAATAATCGATTGGTGGTCAAAAAAGATTGAGGACTTATCCAAAGGGATGGCTCAAAAAATTCAATTTATTTCCACTGTGATGCATGAGCCGAAGCTTATTATTCTTGATGAGCCGTTCTCAGGATTTGATCCTGTAAATGCAAATCTTATCAAGGATGAAATTCTTGATTTAAGAGATAAAGGGGCTACTATCATATTCTCTACTCATAGGATGGAATCTGTTGAGCAGTTGTGTGATCATGTAGCAATGATTAATAAGTCTCAAAAAATCCTTGATGGGTCAAAAGTTGATATCAAAGAGCAATTTAGAGATGGATCATACTTTGTAGAATATAAAGGAGGGGAAGTGAAGTCAGGCTCCGGCTACGAACTCATAAGCACAGAAGATATTGGAAGAGGATTGAAAAAATCATTGATACAGTATTCTGCAGAAGGAAATCCTAACGATCTACTTAAGCAGCTAATTGGGCAAGTTGAGATTCACTCTTTTGTAGAACGAATCCCAAGTATGAATGACATATTTATTTCGCTGGTAAAGGGAGAAAATCCTGAATTAACTGAAGCGTAAAATCACCAAAAAAGACATTTAAGATGAATAAGATATTTTTAGTAATTCAGCGAGAATTCATGAGTAGAGTAAAGAAGAAATCCTTCTTGCTTGCTACGATTTTAGTGCCATTACTTTTTCCTGCAATTATTGGAGGAATGGTATATCTGGCAATAGAAAACGAAAAAAATAAGGAAGTAGAAGTGATCCATGTGTTGGATGAAAGTGGGATCTTGACTTTCGAAGATACTGAGAGCTATGACTATCAAATGGTAGATGGTCCCCTGGATTCAGCCAAAGCTAGATTCAGCACTTCAAGTGATTTTGCATTGATCTATATCCCAAAGTTGGACATTGATGATCCTGAAGGGATTAAATTTTATGCGCATACCTCGCCTGGGATTAACTTAATTGGTGGATTCGAAGGCAAAATTGAAAGACAAATAAGAGATGTAAAGCTCACTCGATCAGGATTGAATGAAGAGCAGTTGGAAAGCCTGAAAACTTACGTTTCTATTGAGTCTTTTAACTTAAGTGAGACGGGAGATGAGAAGAAAAGTGATTCGGGCGTGACATTCGGAATCGGGTATGTCATGGGCTTCATGATTTATATATTCCTATTTGCATATGGAGCACAAGTGATGCAAGGAGTGATAGAAGAAAAGAATAGCAAAATTGTTGAAGTAATTGTTTCAACGGTGCGACCATTCCACATGATGATTGGTAAGGTAATAGGTGTAGCTTCTGTAGGAATAGCTCAGGTTGTGATTTGGATGGTCTTGATTAGTGTAATTTCATTTGCGGGAATGGCTGCATTTGGATTAAGCATGGATCCAGCAGAGACTGCTCAAATGATGCAATCAACCAATGAAGGAGCTTCTGCAATTCAGAGTAATGAAGAGATCCAGAAGGCACTTACATTAGTCAATGATATTCCTATCACTAAGATTGTTTCACTTTTTGTATTCTTCTTTTTGGGTGGGTACCTCCTTTATGGAGCACTGTTCGCGGCAGTTGGGTCAGCTGTAGATACACCAGCAGATGCGCAACAGTTCATGATGCCGATCATGATGCCAATTCTAGTAGCGTTGATGGGGCTTATGATGTTTGTATTCCCAGATCCACACGGAACAGTCAGTTTCTGGCTCTCCATAATTCCATTCACTTCACCTATCGTAATGATGGGAAGAATTGGATTTGGAGTACCGGCTTGGGAGATTGCTTTGAGCATGGCCTTGCTTATTGTAGGATTCATATTCACGCTTTGGTTGGCAGGTAGAATCTACCGCATTGGTATTCTTATGCATGGAGCCAAAGTGAACTATAAAGTTCTAGCTAAGTGGTTAATGCAAAAAAATTAAGATGATCGTGGTTATTTTTAACCAAAGGATCATTTTGTGAAGAAAAAGTTTAGAGAAGCCACTGGCAATACACTAGCCCCATTACGACCACATTTAAAGTGGATCGTGGTGGGGTTTGCTATTCTTATAAGCTTTGGATCGATTATATATACCAACAATTTGGTGGCTCAGCTTCGTGATCGGGAGCAACGTCAAATTGAGATATATGCCAGTTCACTAGAATTTCTTGCCAATGAAAGCGAGAATGTCAATTTCATCCTCATATTGGATGAAATTGTCACAGCGAACCACTCCATTCCGGTAATACTGACGGATGAAAATGAAAGACCGGAAGATTATCGAAACTTGAGTAGGGCTGATAAAATATCTGATAGGGATGAAAGAGAAGCATTCTTAAGGAAAGAAATAACTTACATGAAGGAGGCACATCCACCTATTGAAGTGACCTTGAAAGACGATCAGGATATTATTTATGGCAATAAGTATATTTTTTATAAGAACTCATTTCTGTTAAGTCAGCTTCAATATTACCCATACGTCCAGCTATCAATAATTGCTCTTTTCAGCATCATTACTTTTTTGACATTGAATTATATGCGAAGAGTAGAGCAAGATCATGTTTGGGTGGGTTTGGCAAAAGAAACAGCGCATCAATTAGGTACTCCGTTGTCTTCCCTCATGGCATGGTCTGAGTATTTTAAAGGCATCTATGAAGATCAACAAGAGGCACTTCTTGAATTTGATAAAGATGTTGATCGCTTGAAAGTGATTACAGATAGATTTTCAAGTATTGGCAGCGAGCCGCAGCTTGCACTGCTCAATATTGCTGATGCAGTGGATGAAATTGTCATATATCTCCAAAAAAGACTATCTACTAAAATAGATATGACAGTTACGGCATTCCCAAATCGGAATATTGAAGCCCGAATCAATCAATCTCTGTTTGCGTGGGTTATAGAAAATCTATGTAAAAATGCAGCCGACGCAATGGAGGGTAAGGGCTCAATTCATATTAGTATTTTGAGAGCAAATGAAGGCCGAGTGGCAGTTGATGTTCAGGATACAGGTAAAGGAATATCCAAATCGAAGATAAATAACGTGTTTCGACCTGGATATACATCTAAGAAGCGTGGTTGGGGCCTTGGTTTGACGTTAGCAAAAAGAATAATTGAGCAATATCATCAAGGAAAAATTTTCGTAAAACACTCTGAAATCAATAAAGGGACGACTTTCCGAATTTACCTGAATGGATGAGGCTCAAAAACCTTTTTTCCTTATGTTTTTTTCCCTTAATTTCGCACCAAATTTCAAACAACCCCATTAATATAACCACAAGAAATAATGGCAAATAAAGGTAAGGTAACCCAGATTATTGGCCCTGTAGTAGACGTAAGCTTC
This sequence comes from Ekhidna sp., assembly GCF_963691765.1. Classification (GTDB taxonomy): domain Bacteria; phylum Bacteroidota; class Bacteroidia; order Cytophagales; family Cyclobacteriaceae; genus Ekhidna. The sequence continues at coordinate 1,256,152 of NZ_OY829375.1, read as the reverse complement.
AGTGCAGATGGATCTAAGCTCCCAAATATTATGGACGCACTAAAAGTGACTCGTCCTGATGGTGTAGAAGTGATTTTGGAGGTGCAGCAGCACTTGGGTGAAGAATTGGTAAGAACAATCGCTATGGATAGTACTGATGGTGTAAGCCGAGGTACAGAAGTAACTGATTTGGGATCTGCTATCAAAATGCCAACTGGCGATGCGATCAAAGGTCGTCTTTTCAATGTAGTAGGAGAGGCAATCGATGGTCTGGAGCAAGTTGATAATTCTAACGGTCTGCCAATACACAGAGAGGCTCCAAAGTTCGAAGACTTATCTACTTCAACTGAGGTGCTATTTACTGGTATCAAGGTAATTGACCTGATCGAGCCATACGCAAAAGGAGGTAAGATTGGATTATTCGGTGGTGCGGGTGTTGGTAAAACCGTATTGATTCAGGAATTGATTAACAACATTGCAAAGGGACACGGTGGTTTGTCTGTATTTGCTGGTGTTGGTGAAAGAACACGTGAAGGAAATGACCTTCTTCGAGAAATGATCGAGGCTGGCATTGTGGATTACGGTGAAGAATTCAAAGAATCTATGGAAGCAGGCGGATGGGACCTGTCGAAAGTGGATAAAGACAAACTAAAAGACTCTAAAGCGACCTTCGTATTTGGTCAGATGAATGAGCCTCCTGGGGCACGTGCTCGTGTGGCTCTATCTGGATTGACTGTTGCTGAGCACTATAGAGATGGCGATGGCGATGGAAAAGGTAAGGATATCCTTTTCTTCGTTGACAATATCTTCCGATTTACTCAAGCGGGATCTGAGGTATCTGCCCTTCTTGGACGTATGCCTTCAGCGGTAGGTTATCAACCAACACTTGCTACTGAGATGGGTCTGATGCAGGAGCGTATTACTTCGACTAAGCGAGGTTCGATTACTTCAGTACAGGCGGTATACGTACCAGCGGATGACTTGACTGACCCTGCTCCAGCTACAACATTCTCTCACTTGGATGCGACAACAGTACTTTCAAGAAAGATTGCTGAGCTAGGTATCTACCCTGCTGTGGATCCATTAGATTCTACTTCAAGAATCTTAAGTGCAGATATTCTAGGAGATGATCACTATGATTGTGCACAACGAGTAAAAGAGATCCTTCAGAGATACAAAGAACTTCAGGATATCATCGCTATTCTTGGTATGGATGAACTTTCTGATGAAGATAAAGAAGTGGTACACAGAGCAAGAAGGGTTCAAAGATTCCTTTCTCAGCCATTCCACGTAGCAGAGCAATTTACAGGTCTTCAAGGAGTATTGGTTGATATTAAAGACACTATCAAAGGATTCAATATGATCATGGATGGTGAGCTTGATCACCTACCAGAAGCAGCGTTCAACCTTGTTGGTACAATTGAGCAAGCTGTAGAGAAAGGTGAGAAATTAATGGCTGAAGCTAACGCTTAATCGTAGCTCGATTAGCGATTAAATAGACAAAGATGTTTTTAGAAATAGTAACACCAGACGAGAAAGTATTTGAAGGAGAAGTATTAAGTGCTTCTTTCCCTGGAAGCGATGGATCCTTTCAGGTATTAAATAATCACGCTCCAATGGTTTCTACATTAGGCAAAGGAGATATTCGTTACCAAGAAGAGAAGAAGGATGAAGTACATATCCTTGTTGAAGGAGGAGTTGTGGAAATAATGAATAACAAAGTAAATGTTCTTGTAGAAAAAGTTTTCGGTGACGAAGACGAATAAATAAGTTAAAACTTTTATAAAAAGCCGCCTGCATAACTGCAGGCGGCTTTTTTGTTTAACAAGCTTTAACCATCATCAAATCTTTACAGGGAGAAACATTGCTACCTTGCCAAATAGTTGGAAACTTTTTGTGTTCAGACAACCATCCAACCCCATTGTGCATTCTAAAAACAAATGCTACTCTTGAATACTAAAGATCTAATAGAAAAGAGCAAATCCGGAGATCGAAAATCTCAGCAGCTTCTATATCAAAGGCTAAGCGCACCAATGATGGGTGTTTGCGTGAGATATATGAAAAGTAAGGAGGATGCTGAGGACGTGCTCTTGGAAGGATTTCATAAAGTATTCAAGAACCTAAAAAAATTCACCTATGAATCTGATAATGCATTTTTTGGATGGGTGAAGAGAATTATGGTAAACGAAGCTTTGATGAAGCTTCGGAAAAACAAGGACATAAGAGTACTTGCAATAAGTGAAGATTTGGATCAAGAAGTGGATGTATCTCCGTTATCGAAACTTGAAACCGAAGATTTATTGAATGCGATTAGGTCTATTCCAGTGGGTTATCGAACGGTATTCAATTTATATGAAGTAGAAGGGTATTATCATCAGGAGATAAGTGATCAACTGGGAATTTCTGTTGGGACTTCTAAGTCGCAATTATTCAAAGCAAAAAAATTGCTTCGAGAGATGTTGGATCAAAAAAATGAAAACTATGGCTCTTAATCAATTATCGGACAGGCTGGATCAGATTTCAGTTTCTGAACTCGGGTTTGAGTTTGACGATTCAGCTGTGTGGACCAAGTTAGAGGGGCGACTAAATAACAGCCGTACCGTTGTTTATTGGAGGGCCGTAGCTGCATGTATGTTGCTTTTAACATTGTTTTTGCCAATTAGTTTGCTCAAAGAAATAGATCTACCAGCTAATACTCTTTCTGAAATTGAGGGGACATCGGCAATTGAAAACTCTGATCTTATTCAAGCGCCAATGATTGAGGATGACTTGAAAAAACCAGATAAGCCTACTTGGAAGCTGGATAAAAAAGGAATTGAACCGATTCAGTTAGCAAAAGTGACAGCCAATTCACCTGCCTTGCAGCCGATTGAATTCGAAATTATTAAAGTGAAAAAGCCGACTTTCACCGGCGAAGACATTTCAATCATACAGGCAAGCCTCGAGACGCCTAAGGTTGGAAAAGGAAGAAAGATGACCATTAGAGCTCAATGGCAGAAGTCTCCCACTAAATCAAATGTGGAACATCAAGCATTAAAAGTTAAGCTCTATGAAAAAAATGAATAAACTCAAATTAACACTGATAGGACTAAGTATCTCTATTGCATCATTCGCGCAAGAGACGGTATACATTGGGGGAGATTCCGAAAATATTTCTCAAACAGCTGGAGAGAAGGACGGAAGAATCTGGAATCTTTATCCAGATACTATTCGAATGACTGTTGATGATGTCGAAATAATATTTGCGTTTGATCGGATTAGTAATAAATCAAATTACTATACAGACGAACTCTGGAAAAGCGCCCTCAACGTTATGGAAAATGCTATCGAAAATTCATCCATTGAAGGAGGAAGAGCAGTAACCTATCGGAAAATTAAGAAAGATGAAAAGGAGTTGGCAAAAGTAGAGGTCACACCACTGATCACTAATGAAACCTATTTGATAGGAGTTGATGGAGTTCAGGAATATGCTGCAGATCGAGTAGAATTCAGCATTGTTGGTAAAGATCTGTTTGTTTATTTCTCTCTAAATGATCTTAGTCAATTGAGTCAAATCAAAGACATTAAAATCGAATCGCTCTGGCAACAAATTGATCAAAAATATACGAACGAAGGCAGCAATAATTTATATACCGGCAAAGGCAAGTTTAGCTATGGGAATGCCCAAGTAAATGAACTAGGTGTGCTAAATACAAGAGCGGACAATATAGAGATTACCTTTTTAGGGATAGGTCTTGGTTATTATCGGGATCGCTTTGTTCCAGATCTTGGAAGTAAGATTGCATTCAATATTCATGATCGGTTAGGCAATGAATGGCTTGAGTTTGGATTCCTTTATACTCAGCAATATTTCTTTTCGAGAGATACAGAATCTAGTGACTATGATTTGGATTTAAATGGATGGCTGAACGGTTATGGTAAATTGAATTTTGGTAAGACTAAAGTAGGGTTGGGAATAGGTTCACTCATACATCGAGATGGTGACTTCTTCCAAGGTAGTACATGGAAACTATCCATCTATGCAGATGACGATAATTCGAACTTCTCATTCTCACCTGAACTGATTTTCACAGATGATTTTAAATCTGTATTCCCTGCCTTGAGAGTAGGACTTACTTTCTGATAATAGACAAAAAGTGACAGAGGATGGCAGTTAAGGTTTTGACTTAAGAAAATTTATTTTCTTTATGTCATGAAAAAATTCACCTTAGACACCGTCCTTTGTACCATTTTTATCTTCGGAATTCTCGGAGTTTTTGCCTCACTGCCGCTGCTTAAAGTTTTCGAAGCATTCGATCCGATCGGAGAGATGTTTTCAGATTTTGAACTTACTGACGTTGTTTTTTCTCAAATGCGAGAAGAACCTATTGCCGATGAGGAACTTGTAATTGTCAACATTGGCGAATTAAATCGAGAAGGCATTGCACATCAAATTGAAATAATAAGCAAATACAATCCCAAAGCCATAGGTTTAGATGTATTGCTAGACGAACCACAAACCTGGGAAAATGATAGTATGCTAACTCGAGTTTTCAGAGAAACTCCCAATCTCATTGTCGGAGAAAAACTGGTAGATCTAAATGAGGAAGGCACTGAGTTTACCCATACGCTTCGGCCAGAAAGCCATCTTGCTGAAAATGCAGATTTTGGGTTTGTAAATCTTATCACTGATGCCAGAGTGCAACATGATCTAAAGGTTTGTAGAGAGTTTACACCTGTACAGTCTGTCAACGGTGTTGAGAGCTATGCTTTTGCTGTTCGTTTAGCTATGGCAATTGATTCAGCTAAAACCCAACGATTTTTAGATAGAGGGAATGAGGTGGAGACTATTAATTATAAGGGAAATGTAATCAACTTCGTTTCGCAAAATCCGCGTATGAAGTATTTCACTCTTGATGTGTTTGATGTTTTGGATGAAAATTTCACACCTGATCTTATCGAGGGGAAGGTTGTGATAATGTGCACTATGGGTAAATTTTTAGGAGACGTACTGACTAGAGAAGATTTCTACTTTACACCTATGAACGAGCGGTACGTTGGCAAAGCAGAACATGACATGTTTGGTGGAGTAATCCATGCGAACATCGTATCTCAGATAATTGACGAGGATAATATTGATTCAATGAGCGAGAATCAAGCAATCGTCCTTGCGATTATTTTGTGTTTGGTGAATGTCTTTTTCTTTAAGATGATATATGGAGCCATTCCGAAGTGGTACGATGGCATCACTAAGCTTATAATCCTGATAGAGGTTTTCTTCCTTGCTACCTTGATGATCTATATGTTTTACACGGTTAATTACAAACTAGATATCACTCTGTCTCTTATTGTAATTGCACTATCAGGAGATGCAATCGAGGTATATCATGGAGTGATTAAGAACTTATTCACAAGAAGTAATAGGAAAGAGATTTTTAAAGTAAATAGAAAGTTTTGGGAGTCTGCTAGGTAATGATTTGATCAGTGGGGACCTCTATATCACCTAGGTCAAGCATAGCATTTATCAGACTCACTTTTTCGAATGATAAGATGTCTTCTTCTTTAATGGATTTCTCTGATATTTTTCTCTCATTAATGAGTTGAGATCTTTTGATGCCTTTTAATAGTGGAGTGTCAGGTGTGAACCAATTTGTACCATCCCAGAAAGCAAGATTGAAATATGATCCATCAGTAATACTTCCATTCATTGCTATGATAATATCATCTGCGGTAGCTCTTGAAGCGAGGATATTTATAGGATCACGATTTTCATATTTGAACGAGTAGTCGAAAAGTTCCGATTGCACTACTTGTAAGGACTCAATTTTCCTTGGAATGTACTCAGCATATTCAATATCATAGGTAGCATCTCCATCACTGACATCATAAATCATTCGTACTTTGAATACCCCTTTCATATCCAATTGGGGTAGTATCTCTTCAAGGGTTGGGGATTTAGTTCTTGGGTTATATTTATTGAATACACCATCGACCCTTGATTGATGTAGAACTAAGTTTAAGTACTTACCATCTTGTAGTTTAATGCTCTCGATGAATCTCATTATTTTCGGGGTATCACTAAATGTATCCAGCCATGCGTCACTTCCTCACATTGCTATTAATCTGTGGTTTAGCTATTTCTTCCTTCGCGCAAATAAATTTTGGAAAACTTAAAGATCGGGTAAAAAAGGTTGTAGAAGAAGAGAAAGTTGAGCCTGCAGCCTTAACAAATTCTGATGATAGGATGGCTGATTTTAGAAAAGACCAGCTAAAAAAAGATACATCCTTCTACAATTATATATTCTCACAAGGCAATAGGTCATCATTTTTTGCAAACCGGGAAAGCAAGGAAAATATTCTCGTGACCTTTGCTAAGTCTTATGAAGATGAAGATACAGCTCCTGTTCAATTAGAAATTTATGAGCAAGTTTTTGATTTAAACCGTGCTGCCGAGCTAACCATCTACATTAATCCTCACATAGCAACTTCTAATTTTAATGATGCACTGGACTTAATGGTTCATGACATTCCATCTTTTGATGAAGCATTTGAAATCAAGAAGCTCGTAAAAATGGATACCATGAATATTGCAGATAGATATGCACTGGGTAAGACCATTGCCAATATCTCTATCATGTTACACGCAGAAGGAAAGTACAAGCTGTCGGAAGAATTTATTGAGGAGACCATCAAATATTTTAAAGAGATAATTGGTGAAAATACTGCTGCATTAGCCTCCTTATATGCCAATCATGCTACGATTTCTCAATCTCAGGGAAGGTATACGGAGGCTGAAGAGTATTTTAATAAAGCTGAAAATATCATAAAAACTAATGAGCGCGTGGGATCACTTTCTCATGCCTTGTTCCTGAATAATAAAGCACTTTTATACAATGAAATTGGTCAATTTAAAGAGGCTTTACTAACCATTGATTTAGCATCAAAATATGCTGGAGGTGCATTAAGAGATAAAGGAAGAGACAATGTGGGATTTAAGATTAATAAAGGCCTTATTCATTTTAGTGCAGGAGAATATGAGACGGCAGAAAGGATTTTCAGAGAGGTAATTACCTTAAAAGAAAAACGTTTTGCTAAAAATCAGACGGATGTTGGGAATGTGAAAAACTACCTGGCTTCCACATTGATGGAGATGGGCAAGACTTCTGAGGTTCCTGCTTTATTGGAGCATTCGCTTAAAATCTTTAGAAATAAATACTCCAAATCTCATCCAGCATATATCAAGACTAAGCATAACTTGGGGAGATATCATTTGACAGTTGGGGATCTAATTGAAGCAAATACTATTTTGAATGAAGTTAGCCAGGCCTACCTATCAACTTTCAATGAATTCCATCCTGACTATTTGATGTCACTTGAAGATTTGGCGGTTGTGTCATGGAAGCAAGGAAATTATGCAACTGCAGAGTCTCAGTTTGATCATGTCCTCACCACCAATCTCGATTTAGTGGAAAAGTACTTCGGTGCTATGAGCGAGTATGAAAAAGGCCAATACTGGGCGAAAGTCAGACCATCAATTCTTAAGTTTTTTGCCTATGCAGTGGAGCAAGGTGGAAGTAGGCCAGAGTTACTTACTGATATGTATAACCTTCATTTGAAGACAAAAGGGATTTTACTAAGCGCATCGAGTAAAGTGAGGGAGCAAATCTTACACAGTGGGAATGAATCTTTAATAAATACCTACAACGAATGGGTAGATGCAAAGGAAAACATACTGCTGTATTACACTTATTCGAAAGAACAGATAAAGAACCTCGGGATTGATGTGCCCGCGGAAGAGGCAAAGGCAAATAGTCTAGAGAAAGAACTAAATAGACTTTCCACCTCTTTTGCAAGTGCAAATGAGCTTCCTGCTACAACGCTAGCTGATGTAAAAACAAAACTTGGTTCAAATGATGCGGCAGTTGAGATTATTGGATATCCTGTTTTCAATAGAAATTTCACTAGCAAGAAAAATTATGCATTCCTAATTGCAGATCTCCAGTCAGTAGATCCAAAGCTTGTCTTGATTGAAAATGGTGAAGAATTAGATGGAAAGTATGCCAAGGCCTACTTGAATATGGTGAAAGTGAAGGCCCAGGATCGTATCACTTATGATAAGTTTTGGAAGCCTGTCGACGATCAGTTGTCAGGAAAGAAAAGCATTCATTTATCATTAGATGGTGTTTACTTTCAAGTAAATATTGGAGCTTTAAGGCGAGCTGATAATAGCTATGTTTCTGATGGTTTAGATCTCCATTTATATACAAGTACGAGAGATATTCTAAAGAGCAGCAATGAATCACCGGGAAATAAAAAAGCAGATTTTTTCGGCTATCCAAATTTTGGATCGAAGGGCTTACTCACCCCTCTACCTGGAACTAAAGTAGAACTGGAGGCCATCAGTCAAATCACCAAGTCGAAAGGATTTACTACCAATCTTTACATGCAAAATCAGGCTACTGAGAAGAAGTTTAAGGAGATTTCATCTCCATCGATATTGCACATCGCTACGCATGGATTCTTTCTTCCTGAAAATCAAACTTCTGGAGATAAAGTTTTTGGTGTAGATGTAGGACAAGTAAAAGACAATCCGTTACTAAGGTCAGGATTGATGCTAGCAAATGCTGAGCAAACAATGGGGGATAATTCACAAAACGCTGAAGTAAACACAACAAACAATGGGATTCTTACCGCCTATGAAGTAATAACACTTGACCTGAAAAATACAGATATGGTTGTCTTAAGTGCTTGTGAAACAGGGTTAGGTGAAATCAAATCGGGAGAGGGTGTATATGGGCTCCAACGTGCGTTTCAAGTTGCAGGTGCTAATTCAGTTATAATGAGTCTTTGGAAAGTGAGTGATGAGGCCACTAAGCAATTGATGAGTTCATTTTACCAAAATTGGATGAGCGGTCAATCAAAAGAAAATGCATTTTTCAGCGCGCAAAAGTCACTACGTGAAAAGTTTCCAGAGCCTTACTATTGGGGAGCTTTTGTGATGCTCAATTAAGCCACTTGCATTTTTTCTACCTTCAAGTCTTTCGCGCTACCCATTTCCTTCATATGTCTGAAGTGGCTGGCGACAGCTGCACCGAATGATGGAAAAGCATAATATGGTAAATCAAATTCTTTTACCGTCTGTTGTACAAACTTAGAGATAGCCGGGTAGTGCACATGACATATGTCTGGGAACAAATGATGTTCAATCTGATAGTTTAACCCACCCAGAAACCATGATAATACTTTGTGATCCATGCCATAATTGCAGGTAGTTCTGAGTTGATGAGCTACCCAGCTATGCTTAACATGCTCAGATTCGCCTTTAAAAAACTCTGCAGGTTCAACCACATGAGCTGTCTGGAAAATCATAGCTAGCATGATGCCAGTGATGCAATGAGAAACGAAGATCATCAGTATTGTGATCCACATAGGAATTGGGATTAACAATACTGGTAGGGTTAAAAACACCACCCAATAAAATATTTTTCTAATAACAATAAGTGCGAATTCCTTAGGGAAATCAGATTTCTTAATTAGCCCTTCGCGACGGTAATCGAACGCTTTGATAAAGTCTTTAGTAGTGATCCACTCTAACAAGGGCACGCAATAGAAAATTGGTGCATATATGTGTTGGAATCTATGAAACCACTTATGCGGTTGATTTTTAGAATATCTAAATACAATTCTTGGTAAGATATCCTCATCTGTTTCTTCAATGTTGGTATAAGTATGGTGCAACACATTGTGTTGAATGTGCCAAATCAGTCTGTCTACTCCTACGATGGCTGCTGAGAACTCCATTATTGCATTCATGGACTTTTTCTTGAAATAAGATCCATGAATTGAATCATGCATGATAGTTGTGCCAATAAATGCTTTACCAATACCCATTACCATCCATAAGCCCATTAAGAGGTATAGATTGGTAAATCCTGCAGATATGAGCAAAAAATATGGAATCAGATACATAGATAAGATGATGATTGTTTTTACTATCATCTTAGTGTTGGCATTACGCTGAATTTCATTATCCAAAAAGTATGCGTTTACTCTTGTGCGCATTGCTGCTGCAAACTCCTTGTCTAACTTATTTTCAAATTTATATCTGATCATTCCAGTATGATTTACTCTTTTTATTCAAACACTATAATGAGGTAGATGTTTGAAGAAAATTGCCGCCGCAAAGTTATCAAGAAAAGACTGGTAATCAATAGGGTACGTCGTTTGAATGCTGAAATAGAACGAGAATTTACCGCTCTAACACTGAAGCTGCCATTCATCAATGCCATTAAATGAGTCTGTATTTTCTTCATTAAATTCCAATGAAACTTAACCTTAAATTATGAAGCGTATTATCCTCACTTTTTTCAGTTTGGTAATTTTATTCACCTACCATACTGATGCTCAAAGAAGAAATTCCAACACTGTAAAACCAATAGATTCTAAGCTTTTTTCGAATTACAAGTTTCGAAATATTGGACCAGCGTTTATGTCAGGTCGAATTGCTGATTTAGCAATAGATCCAACAAATGAAAATGTTTGGTATGTGGCTGTAGGTTCTGGAGGCGTATGGAAAACGGTCAATGCCGGAACCACCTTCGAGCCTGTATTTGATGATCAACCTGTCTATTCCATAGGCTGTGTGACGCTAGATCCGAACAATCCGTATACTGTATGGGTAGGAACCGGAGAAAACGTAGGCGGTAGACATGCGGGATTCGGCGACGGTATTTATAGAAGTACTGATGGCGGTGCAAGTTGGACCAACATGGGTTTAAAAGACTCTGAGCATATCTCCAAGATCATTGTTCATCCAGAAAATTCTGATGTAATCATGGTTGCTTCGCAAGGCCCACTATGGAGCCCTGGAGGTGAGCGAGGATTTTATAAATCTATTGATGGAGGAAAAAGTTGGAGAAAGACTTTAGGAGACGATCAATATACTGGAGTTACTGACATGGTTTACGATCCACGTAATCCAGATAGGATTTATGCGGTTACGTGGGAGCATCATAGAACCATAGCTGCCTGGATGGGTGGTGGCGAAAAATCCAGACTTTATGTAAGTGATGATGCAGGAGATACCTGGACACAATTGAAAACTGGATTGCCAGAGGGCAAATGGGGGAAAACCGGTCTAGCGATTTCACCGATAAATCCGGATGTATTGTATGCAGCAATCGAATTGAATCGTACAACAGGCGGCGTTTGGAGGTCTGACAATCGTGGAGGTAGTTGGTCAAAGATGTCCGATGCTGTTTCTGGTGCTACCGGTCCTCACTACTATCAAGAGATATATGCTTCTCCGCACAAATTTGATAGACTTTATATGATGAACAATCGATTGATGAAGTCGGAAGATGGAGGTAAAACATTTGAATTTATGGATGAGACAGCAAAGCATGGTGATAATCATGCCATAGCTTTTAAGGCTTCGGATCCTAATTATGTTTTGGTAGGTACAGATGGCGGTGTATATGAAACGTTTGACCTTGGTGCCACATGGCGCTACATGGAGAATTTACCACTGACGCAATTTTATAAAGTAGCTGTAGATGACGCTGAGCCTTTCTACAATGTCTATGGAGGAACACAAGATAATAGCACAGAAGGAGGGCCATCGAGAACAGACAATCATCACGGCATTAGAAATGCCGATTGGAAGGTGGTATTAAATTGGGATGGACATCAGCCTGCAACAGAGCCTGGAAATCCAAACATTATGTACGGCCAGCGTCAGCAAGGTACGCTTTCAAGGATTGATCTTGCTACCGGAGAAGTTACAGATGTAATGCCTCAGCCAGGAGCAGATGAAGATTACGAACGATACAATTGGGATGCGCCAATCTTAGTGTCGCCACATGATCCGGCTACAATTTATCATGGATCGCAACGACTGTGGAAATCTACCAATCGAGGAGATAGCTGGACGGCGTTATCTGACGACTTAACCAGAGACCAGGAGCGCGTTGCGTTGCCAATTATGGGGAGAACTCAGAGCTGGGACTCACCATGGGATGTTGGAGCTATGTCCAACTTCAATACGATCACTTCAATAGCAGTTTCTCCTCAAAATGAGCAAGTGATCTTTATTGGTACAGATGATGGATTGATCCAGGTGACAGAAAACGAAGGGCAAACTTGGAAGAAGATCGAAGTAAGTGCAATGGGTGTTCCATCCCGCAGCTACGTCAATGATGTGAAAGCTGACTTGTTTGATGAGAACACTTTGTATGCGGCATTAGACAATCACAAAGAAGGAGATTACAGACCATATCTTGTGAAAAGTACAGATAAGGGTGCAAGCTGGACTCGCATTGAAAATGGGTTAGGTACAAAAAATTTAGTGTGGAGAATCGTTCAAGATCATGTCAACAAGGATCTAATGTTTGCTGCGACTGAATTTGGAGTTTACGTTACCGTGGATGGTGCTAAAAGTTGGACAAAGCTAGAAGCTGGTATTCCGACAATTTCATTTCGTGATTTAGCCATTCAGCGAAGAGAAAATGATCTTGTGGCTGCTTCTTTTGGTCGTGGATTCTACGTTTTGGATGATTACACTGCACTTCGCGAGGTGAGTAAATCACAATTAGAAGATGCTGCTACTTTATTCACGCCTCGAAAAGCATGGTGGTATATAGAACGATCTACTGTAGACTTTGACGATGCCCGTGGTTCTCAAGGTTCACAGCTTTACTTGGCACCTAATCCTGATTTTGGAGCTGTATTTACATATTACTTAAAAGATGATATTAAAAGTTTGGAAAGTCTTCGTCAGGATAAAGAAAAAGGAAGATCTGGGAATGTTCCTTTCCCGGGTTGGGATGCACTGGAAGAGGAGACAAGAGAAATTGAACCTTTTGTCTATCTGGAAATCAAAGATGATCAGGGTAAAGTTATCAACAGGGTACAAGCCTCGAATAAGAAGGGATTTAACAGGGTAGCTTGGAACCTTCGTGTTGGAGGTACGGAAGCACTTTCTTTGAATGGAAGTACAGGAGAATTAAATGGCTTGCTTTGTGCGCCAGGAATGTATACTGCTACCCTCCACAAGTTTGAAAGAGGAGCATTTACTCAACTTGCTGGTCCTGTAGAAGTGGAAGTAACTCCGCTAAGAGAAGGTACTCTTGAAGGTAAATCAATGGATCAGGTTGTTGCTTTCTGGAGGGACTACGAAGTGCTGAGTAGAGAAGTTGGTGCTACCAGCATCCAGCTTTCAAATGCACGTAAGATGACTAATAAGTTGTTTGCTGCTGCAAGAAAAGCTAATGTAGGTGGTGATATGTTGACAGATATTGTTGAATTAAGAAGTCAATTAGATAAACTAGATACCGAGTTAAACGGACATCCAGCTAAGAATCAGATTGGTGAAAGAAGCAAGCCTACAATTGGCGGTCGCTTATTTGCATTATATCGAGGTATTTCTATGTCTACTTATGGACCTACAGATACTCATCAGCAAACCATGAAGATTATAAATGACCAATTGGATACAATGAATAATACGCTTCAAAGTCATCAATCCAAGGCATCTGAATTGGCCGATAAAGTCAAATCAGCTGGAGGATCATGGATCGAAGGGCAATAGTTACAAGTAAAGACAAAAAATCAGTATGTTTGATTATATGAGAACATTGGTTTTTTGTCTTGCTTCTTTGATTCTGATGAGATCTAATGCTCAATCGGAGAAATGTGATTTCCCGGAAACTTGGGTTGTGGATCAGAGTTCAATTATCATCACTCAGACGACTAGAATTGAGGGAGAGGAATCTAGAGTCGACACACTTGAACAGGTTGTAGGTGAGGATTTAGTTAATTTCCCTACTTCAGCTACATTCGATGATGGGAAGATGACACTTTTCTCTTCTGAAAATAAATCATTGAATACAGGCACTTACGTTCTTAAGAAGAAGAAATTTTCATGGACACTGAAAGATGATGGTGTTTCGACCAGTACTAAAGTTTTAAAGGAGAATATTAGATGCGAACTCTTAAATGAAGGCATTCCATTTTTCATCAATGTTCCAAAAAAAATTTTGGGAAAAGGCGTTGTTGTAAGCTTTACACTTAGACCACAAGCATTGAATTAGATAGGTAAATAAACCTTATCTATCATTTCCTGATACTCTTTTTCAACTTCACTGAACGAGGTGATGCCTCCGCCACTGCAATAGAATAGTTGTGAATTTTCTTTCTTTATGAACCTAATCATAACACCTGTGTCTAAAGAATCTCCATCAAAATGTCCACAGATGCCTGTATAAAACCTGCGATCATAACCCTCGGTTTTTTGAATGATTTTGATGGTTTCTGGTTTAGGAGCACCAGAAATGGAACCTGCTGGTAGAAGTTTGCTAAGAATTGATCCAATTTGCGCGTTCCAATCAGGTATGAGTTTCCCTTTTACCTCAGAGCTTACTTGCAGCAACTTCTTTTCATTGGTTGTTAGCTCGTCTATGTATCTGAATTTGGAAACTTCAACATCCGTAGCAACCTGACTCAGATCGTTTCGAATCAAATCTACGATTGTGACATGCTCTGCTTTTTCTTTAATGTCTCCTAAGATTGTATCCTCTGCATCAGGAAGATTAGCATCTATCGTCCCCTTCATGGGATAGGAATAAATGTACCCATCTTTAATTTTCACAAAGGTCTCTGGCGAGAAAACTACAAACTGCTCTGGAACTAGTACTTTATACTTAGCAGTTGAGGTTCTAAATATTTCATTTAGTGAAAGGTTTGTTTCAATTGGAGTTTGAAAAGTAAGATTGGTAAGGAATGAATTACCAATATTTATTTGATGGACGACTTGATCAAATGCTGTTTTGAATTCATCAAAACCGATAGGTTGTTTTTTGAAACTAGCTTTCTTAGCCGAGATATCAGCTTTGGAGCCTAATTGTAACTGAAATGAATGTTCCTTGGTATGAGCGTCATTTATAAACCATTGCTCTCCTAAGAAATCACAATAGAATGAGAATGATTCCTTATTCCTACCGAGCTCGTTTAATTTCGATATCGCCTCACTCTTTGTCAGCATTGACCTTAATACCAAAGCGCCTCAACATCTTTTGCTCATATTTCCAAAAGAAGGCAAATTGACCAAATAGGAATCCATAGCATAGAAGAATGACGTTATAGATGGGGAGAATTAGCAAAATGTATATCACGGTCATCCACCATTCTTTTTCGCCACCTCCTGTGATGAGATTCAAAATAGGCTCTCTAATAAACAATACGGTAAATCCAGTGCATGCAAACACAATTAGCACGATGACTACCTGAAACAGGCTTTTTAGGCCCCATTTTTCTTGCAATTTTTTAATCCAACTCATCAATGAATTCCTGAAAATCAGGCCAATTAGGTTTAGAAATTAATTTCAAAGATTCTTTTTTAACCGGATGTTGAAACTCAAGCTTATATGCATACAAATCAATGCTTTTGTCTTGCTTGGCTTTTGAAAAACCATACTTTAAATCACCACGAATAGATGTGCCATTCTCGCGCATTTGAATTCGGATTTGATGTGGCCTACCCGTCTCTGGTTTGATCTCAAGTAGAGAAGCTCGACTGTGGGTAGCGAGCATTCGATAAGAAAGTATTGCCTCTTTAGCACTGCCTTTTTTCTTAGAGTAAGCATGTGCTTTGTTCTTTTGAAAGTCTTTTTCGAGCCAATGCTTCAATACTTTCTCAGGAGATTTAGGTACTCCTTCTACAATAGCTAAATACGTTTTCGAAATGTCTCTTTCTCTAAAAAGCTTATTCATCCGCTCTAAAGCTTTTGAGGTTCTTGCATATACTACCAGACCACCTACTGGCCGATCCAGTCGATGGCAAGGTTGACAAAAAACATTCCCGGGCTTATTATATTTTCTACGGATATACTCGGTAGCCCACCCAGTAAGTGTACCATCTCCTGTTTCATCACCCTGCACCAACCATCCTGTTGGTTTTTCTACAATCAACAAGTGATTGTCCTCTAATATTACTCTTGGTTTTGACATGTTAGAATTCGCTTATAAAGTGGAATTCAATGTCAGGGAAGTTATCCTGTACCATCTGTAACCATGCCTTTGACTCTGCCATGAAAACCAACTTGCCCTCTTTGTCTTTGGCAATATGTCTTTGCTTGTCTTTTATGAAAGCATCCAATTTGGCAGGATCTTCTGCACTTATCCAACAAGCTTTATAAATGTTCACTGGTTCAAACTTCGCATTGGCACTGTACTCATTTAAAAGACGATGCTGCAATACTTCAAATTGAAGTGCTCCAACAGTGCCGACCACCTTTCTGGAACCAAGTTCGAAAGTAAATAACTGAGCAAGTCCTTCGTCCATTAGCTGGTTCAGACCTTTCTCCAGTTGCTTGGACTTCATTGCATCCATGTTGATAACTTCTCTGAACATCTCAGGAGAAAAGGAAGGTATTCCTTTATATAGGCCTTTTTCTCCTTCGCTCAGGGTATCTCCAATTTTTAAGTTTCCGGTATCATAAAGTCCAACAATGTCACCTGGGAATGCTTCTTCTACTGTTTCTTTTTGCTGTGCCATGAAAGCTGTTGCATTCGAAAATCGAATTTGTTTGTCTTGACGGACGTGATAATAGTTGCTTCCACGTTCAAATTTGCCAGAGCAAACTCGAACAAATGCAATCCTATTTCTATGCTTCGGATCCATGTTGGCGTGGATCTTAAAAATGAATCCTGAAAATTTCTTCTCGTCAGGCTTGATCTCTCTAGCTTCCGTCTCACGAGACTTTGGAGAGGGAGCAATCTGAGTGAAACAATCGAGCAATTCTCGAACACCAAAATTGTTAACAGCACTGCCAAAGAAAACGGGAGCTACTTCTCCTTTTCGATAGGTCTCCTCGTCAAATTCATCGTAGACTCCGTTCACTAATTCAATTTCTTCTCTAAGTTCATTTACCAACGACTCAGGAAGGTGCTTATCCAGTTCCGGATCATCTACACCATTAATTTCAACAACCTCATCTACTCGCTTTTGCTTATTTGGCTCATAGAGGTTGACATTGTTTTCATAAATATTATAAACTCCTCTCAGTGTTTTACCCATACCAATAGGCCAACTCATAGGACGAACTTTAATATCTAATTTTTCCTCAATCTCATCCAATAGAGAAAAAGCATCTTGTCCTTCTCGATCTAGTTTGTTTATAAAACAAATCACTGGCGTATTCCTCATTCGACACACCTCCATGAGCTTTTCTGTTTGCTCCTCTACACCCTTAACACAGTCGATTACCATTATGACACTATCTACTGCTGTAAGTGTCCGATAGGTATCTTCTGCAAAATCCTTGTGACCAGGAGTATCCAGGATATTGATTTTAAGATCTTTGTATTCAAACCCCATTACGGAAGTAGCAACAGATATACCTCTCTGCTTTTCGATATCCATCCAGTCAGAACGAGTACCCATATCGATCTTATTGGATTTTACTGCTCCCGCTGTTTGAATCGCTCCTCCAAATAAGAGTAGCTTTTCCGTCAATGTAGTTTTACCCGCATCCGGGTGGGCGATGATACCAAAAGTTCTACGTCTTCCTATTTCCTGCTCCAGCGTCATAATTGATCAAATTGATCCGCAAAATTAGCCAATAGCAATTAGCCTTGAAGTACTTGAATAAATATTGATTGAGAAGTTCAAGAATTAAGATAAATTTCTGTGTTTAAATTTTGCAATGGAATCAGTAAAACAAAGAAATGCCGCATACAGATCAGAGCTATTTCGACACCTGGATGGAATAGGAGTAGCAGCTGTTGTATTCGAGCTTAATGCCAAAGGAGTCTTCGATTTTCTTTTGGAAAAGAAATCAGTCAATTTGATTGAATTAAGTGAGCATTTTCATGCAAATACAGGATACCTCAATGTAGCCATTCGATTGCTTGCATCTCAGGGGTGGCTGGAATATAAGGTGGACAACGAGACCAATGAGATAACAGTAGCAACCAATAAATCAAGTCAGTACGCATTTTCGCATGCTGGATACTATTCAGAAGTAGTAGAGTTAATGAAATTTTCCGGACAATTTCATCCTCGAAAATTTGAAAAGGAGCCTTTCGAGGTTTGGAATAGGATTGCAAAAAAATACACGAATGGATATTTCTCACTATCATCTGATGAAGACGAGAATGCAATTCAGAATCAAATTTTAAAGCATATTGAAGGAGTGCTTGTTGGTCCTAGTACGGTACAACTAGGAATGGGAGGAATGTTTCATAAGTACTTCATGGAAATGAGCTTTAGCCCGGCTGAGTATCATCAAGACCCTGAAAGTTTCGAACAAATCCTGGACTTTTTCACCTATTTGGGGTGGTTTGAGAAAAAGACCAGCACCTATAAATTCACAGAGAAGGGACTATTTTTTGCCAAGCGATCTTCTGCTTATGGAGTCACCGTTTCCTACATACCAACATTCAGAAACCTGGACCAACTCATATTTGGAAATCCAGAGATCTTAAAAGTTGAAGAGGGAGAAAAAGAAAAAGGTGTGGACCGAGAAATGAATGTTTGGGGCAGTGGTGGTGCTCATGTAGCATACTTTGAAAAAGTTGATAACATAATTATTGATTTATTCAATAGGCCGATCACGGAACAGCCAAAGGGAATTTTAGACATGGGGTGTGGCAATGGCGCATTTCTGATTCATATCTTCGACGTGGTCTTCCATAAAACCCAAAGAGGGAAGATGCTGGAAGAATATCCTTTGTTTTTGGTTGGGGCAGATTATAACGCTGCAGCATTAAAAGTCACCAGAGCTAATTTGATAAATGCTGATGTTTGGGCTAAGGTGATATGGGGAGACATAGGTAATCCAAAACGGCTAGATGATGATCTTAAGGAAGATTATGATATGAATCTCAGTGACCTACTCAATGTCAGAACATTTTTGGATCACAATAGAATGTGGGATGGAGAAGAGGAGGCGCTTACGAATACAAGTATATCTACTGGTGCTTTTGCATCGAAAGGAAAACTTTTGAGTAATAATCAAGTGGAGGCGAACCTTAAAGCACATTTAAGCAAGTGGAAGCCATACATTGACAAGTTTGGATTGATCATAATAGAGCTGCATGGGTTGAACGCAGAACTGACACGCTCGAATCTTGGTAAAACCGCAAGTACAGCATACGAAGCAACTCATGGATTTTCTGATCAGTATATCCTTGAAATTGATAGCTTCAATAAAGTTGTTGAAGAGACAGGTTTAAGCATTGATCCTAAGCACCATTCTAAATTTCCCAATTCAGAGTTGGCCACCGTAAGTATTAACTATTTAAAATAATTATGAAAAAATCCTCCAGATACGTTCTCTACCTTGTTCTTGGTTTTATTCTATATCAAATCATTGATTCAGGTGAAACAACGGTGACGCATGAGGATGCTAGAACCACCTTAATTATTGCTGTAGTAGTTGTATTTATCTTACTAATGATTGTCAGAGTGATCAAAAGCAGGTATGACAATGATGAAGAAGAGTAACTAATTGATTGACCTTCCACCTTGAATCGTGTCTTCACGAAACATTTCAAATTAAAGTATTTAGCGTCGGAGTAAACCCCTTCGCAATCTAGACCGGATGGAAAGCGGCACGAAGTAAGCGGACAGCCGGAATATCGTTGGCAATGAAATACTGCCATTTCTCTCTAGAAATTTTGATTCTCCTCCGTTTTTGTCAAAAAATAATCAACTGCGACTTGGTGGTCCTGTCAATGTGTCACAGTTTTTGATTTGGCACATCCATTGATGAATCAAAATCGAAACTTGAATTAACGAATAATAGATAAATCATAGAAATGGGAAAAATCATAGGTATCGACTTAGGAACTACCAACTCTTGCGTCTCGGTAATGGAGGGTAATGAGCCGGTAGTGATCCAGAACAGTGAGGGAAGAAGGACTACTCCATCTATCGTTGCGTTCCTCGATGATGGCAAAGGGGAAAGAAAAGTTGGTGATGCTGCAAAAAGACAAGCAATCACCAATCCTCAGAATACGGTAAGCTCTGTAAAGAGATTTATGGGGAAAAAATATTCTGAGGTAAAAGAAGAAATGAAAAATGTGTCATACGGACTTGAGTCTGGTAGCAATGACACTGTGAGAGTGAAGATTGGAGATAGAGCATATACTCCTCAAGAGATCTCAGCAATGATTCTTCAAAAAATGAAATCTACAGCAGAGGATTTCTTAGGTCAAGAGGTGAAGGAAGCAGTAGTGACCGTTCCAGCATACTTTAATGATGCTGAACGTCAGGCTACGAAAGAAGCTGGACAAATCGCTGGTTTGGATGTAAAGAGAATCATCAATGAGCCTACAGCAGCTGCTTTAGCTTATGGTCTTGATAAGAAAGATCAAGACATGAAGATCGCTGTCTATGACCTTGGTGGTGGTACATTCGATATTTCTATTCTAGAGCTTGGTGAAGGAGTATTCGAGGTGAAGTCTACAAATGGTGACGTACATTTAGGGGGAGATGATTTTGATGGCGTGATCATCAAGTGGTTAGCTGAAGAATTCTTGAGCGATGAAAACATCGACCTAAGAAAAGATCCTATGGCTCTTCAGCGATTGAAAGAGGCTGCTGAGAAAGCTAAAATTGAGCTTTCAAGCTCTTCGGAAACTGAAATCAACTTGCCTTATATCATGCCTGTTGATGGTGTGCCTAAGCACTTGGTTAGAAAATTGACTAGAGCGAAGTTTGAGCAGTTAGCTGATGATCTAGTAAGACGATCAATGCAACCAGTAGAGGCTGCATTGAAAGATGCTGGTCTATCTACTTCAGAAATTGATGAAGTAATCTTAGTAGGAGGTTCTACTCGAATCCCTAAGATTCAGGAAGAAGTAGAGAAGTTCTTCGGAAAGAAGCCTTCAAAAGGAGTAAATCCAGATGAGGTGGTGGCAATTGGTGCTGCAATCCAGGGAGGTGTATTGACAGGTGAAGTGAAAGACGTTCTTCTTCTAGATGTTACTCCACTATCTCTTGGTATTGAGACAATGGGAGGAGTATCTACGAAGTTGATCGAGTCTAATACGACTATCCCTACGAAGAAGTCTGAAACATTCTCTACTGCTGCTGACAATCAGCCTTCAGTGGAAATACATGTATTGCAAGGAGAGCGCCCAATGGCGAAAGACAATAAGTCAATTGGTAAGTTCCACTTGAATGATATACCGCCAGCACCAAGAGGTGTACCTCAAATTGAGGTTACGTTTGATATCGATGCAAACGGTATATTGAACGTGAGTGCAAAAGATAAAGGCACTGGAAAAGAGCAAAGAATCACAATCGAGGCATCGTCAGGATTGACTGATGAGGAAATCGAGAAAATGAAGCAAGAAGCTGAAGCGAATGCTGAAGCAGATAAGCAAGCCAAAGAAAAAGTTGAGAAAATCAACCAGGCAGATTCGATGATTTTCCAAACTGAGAAGCAATTAAGTGAGTTTGGAGACAAGCTTTCTGAAGGTAACAAGACTGCTATCGATGGTGCGTTGACTAAGCTTAAAGAAGCTCATGGCAAGCAAGATCTAGCTGAAATTGATGCTGCTCTTGAAGCGATGAACAATGCATGGCAGGCAGCATCTCAAGAGATGTATGCAGCTCAGCAAGAAGCTGGTGGTGCTGATGCAGGCGCAGCGGGTGCTGATGCTGGTGCAGGTGCTGAAGGTGCTGCTGATGATGTATCGGATGTCGAATTCGAAGAAGTAGAGGAAGATAAGAAATAACCACCCTTGTGGTTAGAATGATCTGACTTTACCCTGAATATAGATTGATAAGCCCTTCTCGATAAATCGGGGAGGGTTTTTTATAATTCATCTCTTTATAATGTATTGAGCTACTTAATGAAGCGTATTTTTGCATCCCTATGAAATTAACCATCAAGACACTTTTCGGATTTGAAGATATCCTTGCGGAAGAAGTAAAGGCATTAGGAGGAGAGAAGGTAGAGAAGATTACACGTGGAGTAAAGTGTGAAGGCAATCCAGCATTTCTTTATAGAGCAAATCTATCCCTGCGAACAGCTCTCAAAATCCTGGTTCCTATTCATACATTTCAAGCTCGAAATGAAAAGCAACTTTATGATAAAGTGATGGAATTTGACTGGTCTAACTTCCTGGATGTAGATCAGACTTTTGCTATAGATCCGGTTGTCTTTTCAGAGGTTTTTACCCATTCCAAGTATGTGGGATTGAAAACTAAGGATGCCATGGTGGATCAATATCGAAATAAATATAGAAGGAGACCTTCTATTGATACAGAGAAGCCTGATGTGCTTTTCAATGTGCATTGTGCCAACGATTTTTTTACTATTTCCATGGATAGTTCTGGTGCTGCATTAAATCAGCGCGGGTATCGCGAAGATGGACACCGAGCACCGATGAATGAGGTATTGGCTGCTGGAATGGTGATGATGTCTGGATGGGATAAAAAAACTCCACTGGTAGATCCCATGTGTGGTAGTGGGACTATCCTTACCGAGGCAGCGATGATTGCCATGAATATGGGACCAAACCTGAAGAGAAAAGAGTTTGGTTTTAGAACTTGGCCACACTACAGCCCCATACTCTTCAACAATGTAAAAAATGAGGAGCTTGGAAAGATGCGTAAGCCAAGTATGGATTTGACTGGCATCGATGTTGATGACAGTGCGGTTACACTTGCCAGAAAAGCATTGGGTAAAATTGGATTGAGAAGGGAAGTACGTATCAAAACTATGGATTTCAGGGATTTTAAACCCATCAATGATAAAGGGATGATCATAACCAATCCACCTTACGGTGAGCGGATAGGAGATGATATTCTTGAATTTTATAAATCCATGGGGGATGCATTCAAGCAAAACTTTGTAGGATATGACGCATGGTTGATTAGTTCAAATAAAAAAGCCCTAAAACAAATAGGGCTTAAAGATTCAGATCGTATCAAGCTTTATAATGGCAAGCTTGAATGTGATTTTTGTAAATACGAATTATACTAATCTCATTATTTTCCTTTTTCGATGTTATCTATCGTAGCATCAGCAGGCTTAGTAGCCTTTTGTTGTAGCAAGATTTCGACGGCTTTTCTTAGTTGCTCGTCCCTGCCTTGAACTAGCATCTCGTAGCTGTTTTTCACTTTCACATCCGGCTCGAGTTGTTTGTTTTCGAGATAGTCTCCGTCAACATCTAACATTCCTACCTGCGGAATACCAAAGTAAATGGTTGGGTCGATTTGAGTCTCCCACCATACTGCAGTTCCGGTACCTGGTACGGGCATACCAACTGTGGTGCCAATACCTAAGGCTTTGTAAGCATATGGAAACATGTGTGCGTCAGAATAATTGCTCTCTCCAATCAATACTACGGATGGTTTAGTCCATTTGAATTGTGGCTCTGAGCCAAGATCTTGTCCTCTTGGAACCATTCTAATGTATTCTTTCCCGCTGAGGAAGGTAGCTAAGTCGTCATGCAACCAACCACCGCCATTGGATCTGGTATCTACGATGATTGCCTCTTTGTCATAATTTTCTCCCAGAACTTCCTCATAGACGGTTCTAAAGCTAGGGTTATTCATGCCTCGCACATGAACATATCCTATTCTTCCGCCGGATGCTTCCTCTACCTCTTTCTTTCTGTTATCAACCCATCGCTCATACAATAAATTGTACTCGGTTCCTCGTCCTATTGGTTTGATCACAACTTCCGATCTTTTCTTACCAGAAGGATCATAAAGACTTAGTCTTACCTTTTTTCCAACTTTCCTATTTAAGAGGTCGTAATGATTGACAGATTTGGAAAGACTCACACCATCAATTTTTTCTACAATCATGCCTTCTTTGATATCAAGGTCCGCTTTATCGCTCGGTCCATCTTTCAATATCTCAGTAATTTTCAGACCATCAACTGATGCATTTTCATCAAAAAATAATCCCAAAGATCCAGTCTGGTCTGCGGTGCTACTTCTCGCTCGGTAGCCACTTCCAGTGTGAGAGGCATTCAACTCTCCAAGAAGCTCACTCATCATCTCCGTGAAATCATAGCTGTTGTTGATATGAGGAAGGAATCTGCTGTAATCTACTTTATAACCTTCCCAATCGACATTGTGGAGGTCTTTAACATAGAATTTGTCTTTTACCTGTTGCCACATGTGATTGAACATGTAGACATACTCCTCATCTTTCTTCAACTCCATTTCACCCTTAAATCTCAAAGATTTACGATCTCCAGAATTAGCATCAATTTTCATTGCACCACCATCGGCTAGTACATAAATAGACTTTCCTTCTTTATCCATTACCAGACCACCATTACCTATTCCTAACTTGGCTAATAGCTTGGTTTCTTTAGTTCTCAGGTTTGTTTTCCATACATCAGCTCCTTTTTCAAAGCGTGTCAAATAAAACAAAGACTCTCCATCATTCGATAGAATAGCGTCGTTCAATCTTGAGGAATGTAGTGTTAATCTTACCCGTCTCTTTTTAAGATCTTTGAAGTCTATCTTAATTGGATCTACAGCGTCAGAATCATCTTTATCATCTTTATCGCTATCATCTTCCTTCCCGCTTTCGTCATCTAGTTTTTTGTCTTCTTTGTTTAGTTGGTACTGGTCATATGCCTCTTGTGTGAGGAGTACTCCATATATATCTCCTTCAGATCCCCAACTACCATGATTTTTCATCCCGTCTCTATCAGAATACCAGTAAATCATACTCCCATCATCTGACCATCTCGGGAAAGCTTGTGTATATCCACTTCTAGTAATGTTTATCACTTTCTTAGAAGCTACGCTGATCACGCCAATTTCGTTAATCCACTGATTGGGCATAAGCATATCTGACGCGATCCACTTGCTGTCAGGAGACCAGCTGAAATAAATGTCACCATCCGAGTATGAGTAATTTCTGGATGCAGGAAGTATGGTCTCGATCCCTTTATTTTTTAAATCTAGCGTTTTAAGGGTCGTTCGATCTTCGAGGTACGCGATCTTTTTACCATCAGGAGAGTAGACTGGCTGAAATTCTGCTTTAGGAGTCTCAACCAATGTTTCTTCTTCTAGAATAGTAGAAGTGAAAAAATAAGGTTCATCGTCGTACTTCAAATTTGTCTGATAGATGTTCCAACTACCATTTCTTTCACCTGCATAAAGGATTGAGCGACCATCAGGGCTAAAACTAACCGAGCGCTCTTGCTCTGGTGTATTTGTAATCCTCTTTGTGGTGCCACCATCGATTGAAGAAACGAATACCTCTCCTCTTTTCACGAAGGCAAACTCTTTCCCATTTGATGAAATGTCTAGTTCTGTAATTCCAGAAGAAATCGGAACGGTCTCTCTAGCTAGATTTTTTCTAATGCTGGTGATATTTATCGCTATTTTTTGCGGTTGACTTCCTTCCTCCATGGTATAGAGTTCTCCATTGTAGCTGAAGCAAAGTTTGCCAGAATTGCTCATGGATAGGTTTCGAATTGGGTGTCTATCCATGTTAGTAAGCTGGGTGATATTGGCTGGATTTGAAACATCCATTTTGTAAACATTGAAGGAGCCAGATTGCTCACTTAGGTAATACAAACTTTGCTCGTCTGGGCTTAAGATTGGGTTTCTATCTTCTCCAATAAATGTCGTCAGCTGATTATGTTGCTTGGTGTTTTTGTCATATACCCAAATATCTCTGGTTATGGAAGACTGATGATGTTTTCTAAGTGGATCTTCATATCCTTTTCGATCTTGATAGTAAATCTTATTCAGTGCATTATTCATGGATATTGCTTCGGATGGTGTAGTCAATTCCATGAGTGGTCGCCCTCCATTCACGCTTATTCTGTAGAGCTCAGGCATTCGTGAATTTGGAAACTGCGCATACTTAGCAATGTCTACTCTCCAGGAATTGAAAAGCAGATCGCCTTCAGTAGTAATTAAGTTAGGAAAGTCGTTGGATGAATGATAGGTTAATCGATTAAGTCCGCCATCATTCAAGTTCGTAATGAAGATGTCGAAATTGCCATATCTATCTGAAGAAAATGCTATAGAATTGCCATCAGGGGACCAAATGGGCATGTAATCATACGAGTCATCAATGGTCAATGGAATTGCGGTTCCGCCAGCACTGCTAACGGTATAAATATCACCTTTATATGCAAAGGCAATCTGACTTCCATCAGGGGAAATTGAAGAGTATCTCAACCAAAGAGGTTGCGAGAAACTCGACCCAATAAAACATAGTAATGTAAGAGTAAGGATGATTAGCTTTTTCATGATATCTATTTAGTAGTAACTAAATATAATCAGCCCATAATCAAACCAGATACATTATTCTTTGAGCGGTCTTTGAAGAATACCAGTGAATGAAATCTGCAAACAAGAGATAAAGTCTCTTAAAACTTTAGTCTGATCAATTTTCCTTTTCCAACTTCGTCAGTAACAATGATTATGAGGTTGGAATAATCATTTTCGTCAAATTGACTAAAAGTCTCACTGCCGATTAATGCATTGGCTAGTGTAGGAATTGTATTGGAATGACCCGAAATGACTACTGTTTCTCCTCTGTGCTTTTGTATCAATGAAGATAGCCACTCGTCTTTGGCATACGGATCATATTGTTGAACTTCAATTCCTTTGTCTCTACCTATTGGTGTCAGAGTAGCTTCTGTTCTGGTAAAAGGAGTACTGTATAATGCTGAGATATCTTGTGCGGTAAGAAGAGCAGCTAAGTTGTTGGCACGCTGAAATCCAGCTTCGCTCAAGGGGGGATTACTTGTTCCGTCGTTTGCCTTTTCAGCATGTCTTACAAGTATAAGCGTGGTTTGCTCTTGCCCAAAAAGGACTGTCGCAAAAATGAAAAGAGTGGTAGTCAGTAAAAATTTTTTCATGAATGGAAGATAAATAAAAACACCATCGTATATGAACTAAACAAGATCAAATACGATGGTGTTTGAAAAAAAATCTACTTAGGATTCAAAATTGCGTCTATACGTTTTTGAATATCCTGCAAATGGAACCGTGATGTCGCGTCACTTTGACGGGCATTTCGCACATCTCTTTCGAGCCTACTCAAAGTAGCCATTGCAATGGAGGGGATATCTGAATTGGCGTAATCATCATCTTCCAGATTCATCAATTCTCCCAATCGATCAATATGTTCTTTTTGAAGATTTCTTCTGTAGGTATCTATTCTTCTACCATTGTAAAGCTCTCCCCAAATGCCGCGACGCAAGTCGGAAAATAAGTTAGTAATGGTGTATGCATCAGATCCGTTGAGTGCTTCATTCTCAATCATACGCATCATCATATCCTCTCTTGTCAGTCTACCTAAGATTCTAACCTGCAGTCCTCGCATGTCATCAACCAATCCGTCTTGCTGGATTCTACCTAGGATTTCAGCGTCTACAAGCCAAACCGGAGTAGCGAAAAGTTGTTCATTTAAGAATTTGACTGCTCGCTGTTGTTTTTCTTTTTCTACATGCGTGTAGATAGCTCCATCTTGATCTGAAGTTTTATAGTACTCGTATACACCCCCTACATTGGAGACTACATGACCGTTGTAGCGGTTAAACTGACGTACTACATTGGCATACAGTTCTTCAAGGTCATCGTAATTTTTGCCATCTTCTGTTGACCACTCCATCAACTTATCAAGAATTCTCTTCAGATTATTAATACCTAAATCACTTGCAATCATTGCATCATGACCGATGTCTTCAGTTTGCGCTGTCGGGTCTACAGGAATGAATCGTTGGCGACCGAATCGATAAGCTGAGTTATCTGCCTTTTCAAGTATCCAACTATTTAACGTGTCTTCCTCATCATCAGGAGAATTGACGTTTGCAATTGGTTTATATCCATATTCAATTGACCAGAAGTCATATTCGCCAACTTTAGGGAAGAAATTAGTTATTCCGTCTTCTGGTTGGGCAACATAGTTGAACCGTGCATAGTCCATAATAGATGGAGCAACACCGTGGGTGTCCGTAAATGATTTACTTCTCAGTTGAGCAATTGTATATGCGGACGAAGAGCCCATGTTGTGAGGTAGACCCAATGTATGACCAACTTCGTGCGCAGAAACGAATCGTATTAACTCTCCCATCAAATCATCTTCAAATTTCACTTTTTGGGCTTCGGGATTCACAGCAGCAGTTTGAACGAAGTACCAGTTTCTAAGCAGGTTCATTACATTGTGATACCACAAAATGTCACTCTCTAAAATTTCCCCAGTTCTTGGATCATGAACATGAGGGCCTTGTGCATTTTGAATATCCGTAGCAATGTATCTGATCACGGAATACCTTACATCTTCAGGGCTCCAATCCGGATCCTCTTCCTTGCTTGGCGGATCCTTTGCAATAATTGCGTTTTTGAATCCAGCAGCCTCAAAAGCGACTTGCCAGTCTTCAACCCCTTGTTTAATATATTTTCTCCACTTTTCTGGAGTAGCAGGATCAACATAGTATACTATTGGTTTTATGGGCTCAACAGCCTCACCACGGTTATATGCATCCCAATCGCTAGGTTCCAATCTCCATCTAGTAATTAGCCTTCGGCTTGCCGCCTTTTGCTCATCGGAGCTATAATCAATTTGTTGAAGCGAAAAGAAGCCAACGCGTTCGTCATAATATCTTGGAACCATCGGGTCCTCAGGAAGCAAAATCATCGATTGATTCATTTCGATAGATAAAGTCTGAGTAAGACCATTGGAAGGCAATTCATCTCCACGATATGTCAAGACATGTCTAACCTCTACATTTTCTGGGAATGACCTAATTGAAGTGATTAAAGAACGTGATTTATCTATTCCTTTGATTTTAAACCTTCTTCTTTCTGAATCTCTCAATCCACCTATCATGGGGATATCACTCGAGAAGAATCCATTCATTTTAATAACATATGCCGATGAGTCATCTTTCATTGTCTCAAGCGAGAATGATTGAATGATAGGCTCAAAGTTGTTATTCTTTACGGAAGTATAAATAGGTTCATCCTCGTTAGCGATATTGTTGAAAGAGACTGATCGCATCAAAATCCTTTTACCTAATTTCTGGAATCTCACTACCTGTTGAGGTCTAGATTTCATACCAGCCCCACCAAAATTTAATCCCTTTACATGTCCTGCAATTCGAGATACAATAAGAATTTCTCTTTCTAGTAGATCGGATGGAATTTCGAAATAATAATCATCACCTACTTGGTGAGAGGTGATCAATCCTTCATCTGAAATAGCGTCCTCCGTAATGATTTCATTGTAACCTTTTAGGTCACTTTTCTTCTTTTTAGGCGCCATCTGCTCTGGCTCCTCACCTTTCTTTTTTTTCTTTTTTTGAGCAATGAGGTCTGTATGGAATCCTACAAACGCCATTACTAACATTAATAATATTACTCGTTTCATACTTTAGGTTTTTATATTGACTGACAACTTAACTCTGAGATATAGAAAATGGATTTAGTTTTATTTGAGCGGTAGCCACCAATAAAAAAGGCCAGCTAAATGCTGGCCTCCTGACATTTTAGATTGAATATTTCTTAGTTAAACCTCTTCTTTCTGAATTTCTTCGCTAGAAGAATACGCGTTCGATAAACCAATACAAACCAACAAAAGCTATCATAAAAGACGCTGGAATTTGTACTCTTTGGCGATACCATTCTTTTTTTCGGATAAACCATACCAATAAAGCTGCTATGAATAGCACAAGTAATTGACCTAGTTCAACACCGATATTAAATGCTAATAACGACGGAACCAAGTTACCTTTAGGTAAGCCGTAATCACTTAACACGGATGCAAAACCTAAACCATGCAACAGACCGAATCCAAATACAATCAACGGTCTCCATTTGTTGGTTTTCTTAAAAACACAGTTTTCAATAGCTATCCACACAATGGAAAGAGCAATGAGGGGTTCTACTATACTGGCAGGAACGTGTATAAAACCTAGTGCTGCAAGAGCCAATGTTATGGTGTGAGCGAGAGTAAAGGCAGATATTTGCCAAAGCAATGATCCTAAAATGAGACTAGAAAAAAATAATCCTAAAACAAAAAGAATGTGATCCATACCCTTTGGGACGATATGTTCAATACCTGCTTTAATAAATAACGAAGACTTTTCTAGCCAAGGCATGGCCGCAAGCAACCGCATTCTTTGACGTTTTAAAGCAGCTTCATATTCAGCTGTTATTATCTCATCCTGAATATAAGTTTGCCCAAATTCTTTTTCTATGATTTCAAGTTCGTCATCTGGGTGAGAGAATGCTCCAAAACTTGAGCAGAGAAAAAAGAAAAAAATCAAGGTTTTTAAAAGCCTCATAGCTACAGGGTATTTAAAATGAAAATCGGTTCTGAAATCCGAACCGATTTTACAAATAGTTTCTTGAATTAGTCGATAGAACCGTCCAATCCCCGAACTCTTAGTAGGGCATCTATCTCAGGTTGACGTCCACGAAATTGCTTGTAAAGCTCCATAGCCTCTTCTGTCGAACCTTTTTCATATACGTGTGTTCTCAACTTTGATGCAAGTTCCGGATCAAAGACGTCTCCGGCCTCTTTAAAAGCCTCAAAACCATCAGAATCAAGTACTGCGGAGTGAACATAGCTGTAGTATCCAGAAGAATATCCTCCTGAAAAGATGTGTGCAAAGTAAGTACTTCGATATCGAGGCGCTATTTCATCTATCAATCCTATTTTAGCTAGAGAAGCGGCTTCAAAAGCATCCGCATCTTTAACTTCTTCATCTGCCTTAATGGTGTGCCAGTCCATATCCAGCAATGAGGCTGCTAAGTATTCAGTATTTGCAAAACCTTGATTGAATTTAGAAGCCTTAAGTAATTTATCTATTAACTCATCAGGAATTACTTCATTTGTTTGATAGTGGGTTGCGAATGATTTAAGGATTTCAGGTTCACTAGCCCAATGTTCCAGAATTTGTGCAGGAAATTCAGTAAAGTCACGAGGACCAGAAGTGCCAGCCATGCTGCCATAGGTAACATTGGTCATGATGCCATGCATCGCATGACCAAATTCGTGGAATAATGTAACTACGTTTTCGAAGCTTAGCAATGCCGGATCATCGCCTACTGGAGCTGGGAAATTACAAACATTTACAACGATAGGACGTTCTCTTCCATCTAAATTCGACTGCCCTTTAAAACTGCTCATCCATGCTCCGCCACGCTTATTTGATCGTGTAAAGTAATCACCGATGAAAACTCCCAGGTGGCTGCCATCCTTGTCTTTCACTTCCCATACACGTGCATCAGGATGATATACATTAATATCAAATCGTTCGGTATAGGTTAATCCCCATAGCTTATTTGTGGTTTCGAACACACCGTTAAGAACGTTATCTAGCGTTAAGTATGGCTTTAATGCAGCTTCATCTAAGTCATATTTGGCTTTTCGTACTTTCTCTGAATATTGCCACCAGTCCCATCCAGCAATCTGGAAATCATTACCTTCATTATCTGCAACTGCTTGCATATCTGCAACTTCTGCTTTCGCCCTTTCGAGAGCCGGTTTCCATAACTGCATCAATAAATCATAAACCTCAGCGGGCGTTTTTAGCATACGTTCTTCTAGCACGAAATGAGCATGAGTTTCATATCCCATTAACTGAGCACGTTCCGATCGTAATTTTGCTATTTGCGCTGCAATCTCTTTATTATCCGTTTCGTTATCATTATCTCCACGCTGAATATATGATTTGTATAACTTCTCACGTAAGTCACGACGATTGGATTCTGTAAGAAACGGATACATACTGCTACGATGGGGAGTAAATACATACTTACCCTCGTATTTTAATTGTTCTACCTCAGTGATCGCATTCTCCATTTTTTGTGTTGCAGTTTCGGAGGCAGCGGCAATAATGCCCTCGGATAAGCCGTCCAAATCAGTTTCATCTAAAATCAGCTCAAAGCCATTCGTTTCTGCTAATAGATTTTGACCAAAAGCAGTGGTAAGCTCAGAGAGTTTGGAATTGATTTCTGTAATTTGTGCCTTTTGTTCCTCATTGAGCAATGCACCACTTCGAACGAATGACTTCCGCGTATCTTCCAATAGTTTGAGTTGTTCGTTGCTGAGCTCGAGATTATCACGATCTTGATAAACTTCTTCAACTCTTTTAAAAAGGGCTTCATTCAGGGTGATTTTATCGTAGTGAGCAGATAGCATAGGGCTCAATTCCCGTTGTAACTCTTGCAGCCTAGGGTTGGTATTTGAACCTGTCAAGTTGAAGAAAACACTCCTCACTTTGGTGAGTAATTTTCCAGTTCTTTCCAATTCTTCAAGCGTGTTAGCAAACGTTGGTGATTCTGGATTGTTTACGATGTTATCGATTTCAGCAAGGTTTTCTTCCATCCCTTTTTCAAACGCGGGCATGTAGTGTTCATCCTTGATTTGATCGAAAGGAGGCACACCATAAGGTGTATCCCATTCTTGATAGAATGGATTTCCTGTTTCCATTTCTTTATTTTCTGATTGGGTTTGACAACTGAAAAGCACTCCAGCAATCATTACGTAAAGGAATTTTTTCATTTTAGGTTTCTTAGTTGTTAGGTAAATGTAGCACGAGTTCAAAAAAGTATGTAAATAAGATCGTACGAGAGGGATTTTTAGTTTATCGACGGAGGTTAGTTTCCTTGTTGACTAATTTCACTGGAATGTCTCTTTTGAGCAATTTCCATTAAGCGATCGCATAACTTCTCAGAATCTCTTAGATCAAAGAAGAATCTGGCGATTTTATAAATCAGAATTAAAGAAAATATTATAGCTGGTGTAATATGAATTTCTGATTCAATTAATGCAACTAATACAATGATCAAGAAGAATAAAGAAGTAAAGTAGAGGTTAAAGGAGGGTACAAATTGCACTGAAATAGTTTTATCATCAATTAGCTTGCCGTCAAGACTTACCATAGATTGTCTTGATCCTAAAAACAGCTCAAAATGTGGAGTTACATTGAAATGAGTTGCTGATTTGTTAATACTCCCGCTCATTAGCGCGTTGTACTTAAAATTTTGGCTAGACATAGAATCATGGGAAAGATTTTTACTAATGTCCCATTTTATATTTCTTATGGTTCCTTTTCCTGAATTTACTTTATATACGACTTTCTTAAGCATGCTATTTAATATCTGGGAGCTGCCATTTGAAAGCTACAGCCAGAATCCTAAATGAAACTATGAACAAGATGGTCAGGATTATATTGTAGGTTTGATCCATCCCTAGTTTATTCATTAAAATGAAGATGATGCCACCACACAGGCATGTCAACGCATAAATTTCTTTTCTGAATATCAATGGGATTTCGTTACAGACGATGTCCCGAATAACGCCGCCAAAAACTGCAGAAACCATCCCCATCATGATGGCAATAATCGGATGGACATCGAGCGTAAGTGCTTTCTGGAGTCCGAGAACTGTAAAAACGGCAATGCCTATCGTATCGAACATAAAGAAGGTGCGACGCAGCTTCCTTACCACTTTTCCAAACAGTAACGAGATTAGTATACCTGCTCCAATCATGGCTAAATAGATCAAATCGTTCATCCAGCCTACAGGTGTGCTGCCAAGAAGTATATCTCGAACTGTGCCGCCTCCGATCGCTGTAATTAATCCTACAGCAGCAATACCAAAGAAATCGAGATTTTTATCACGGCCTGCCAATGCCCCGCTTATAGCAAAGACCATGGTTCCTAAGATATCGATGAAATATAGAATGGTCATTTCAATTAGAAACTTGTTGTTGTGATTGGAGTAGTTCGATGAGTATTTCTATCTGTTCAGATATTGACTCTTCGGCTATTATCATATCCCATGAATAATTTTCAAGGATGATCAGATATTCTCTATCATTATAATTTGGATCCCCCGTATTTTCAATAATTCTGGAGAAATAAACATTGCCCAGGTTTTTAATGTCTGAAATACTGCCATATGTTTTGCTTAGGGATTGAAGAAGACTAATTGGAAGGTCCGGAAGAATATTGGTTACTTCAGCAGTTTTGAAGGCAGTAACTGAAAGTTCAGGGGGATTTAAACCCTTCCAAAAAGAGAATTGTTTGTATGGACGTTTTGATACCAAATAGGCATTGGAGCTGTCTCTTAGCATTTCGAAGTAAGCCTGAGAGTCTTTGAGAATCTCCAGGTTGGATTGACTTTCTGCGAGCAGGTTTTTGAAGATTTGATTCTTCAATTCGTCTTGTTGCCGCTCTTCATTTCTATTGTTGAAATAAATGCCAAGGTATACGCCTATCATTACTGGAAGAATTCCCATTATGATATCATAAGCTGCTTTTTTCATATCTCAAATCTACACTGGATAGGGTGTCTTAAC
This sequence comes from Ekhidna sp., assembly GCF_963691765.1. Taxonomy (GTDB): domain Bacteria; phylum Bacteroidota; class Bacteroidia; order Cytophagales; family Cyclobacteriaceae; genus Ekhidna. Next base: position 1,221,877 of record NZ_OY829375.1, on the reverse strand, counting down.
GACAAATACAGCTTTAATTCTTAAAAGTCTGAATACAGAATCTCAATCAATCGTTCATAAGCTATCATGATTCGATCCATTTTTTTTGTATTTGCGCTTCTATTGTGTTGCATGAGCTATGCTCAAAAGGATGATGATAAAGCAATTGAGCAGTTTATCAATCTCTTTGGCAAGAGTCATTATGAGACGCAACTGGCATTGGATTACATAGAAGACAATTGGCGTAGTGAATATGCTAGTATGGCTATAGAGGTTATGTACCTAAGTAGAAATCCACTGGTAGACCAGCAACTACTAGATATTTTGAGGAGTAATGAAAAGGTTGAATTTGGTTACGATTTTGACAAATGGTACCGATGGCTGTGGGATAGAGAAGAAAATACGCAGATTTCAAAGCGAAGCTTTACCGATTTATTGATCCGAGATTCGAGACTTATTTTAAGGGCAGGTATGAAAATAATATCCGTCTGGATGAGGTGAGATGGGGAGGGGTGATTCAAGATGGAATTCCACCGCTTAGAAGCCCCGAGATGATTTCCGCTCAAGAAGCAACATACCTCGAAGATGATAACATCATATTCGGTATAGAAGTAAATGGTGATTTTCGAGCCTATCCAAAACGGATTCTTGCATGGCATGAAATGTTCGTTGACGAAGTAGGAGGTATTCCAGTATGTGGTGTTTATTGTACGCTTTGTGGTACGGTTATCTTATACAAAACTCAGTTTGAAGGTAAAAACTATGAAATGGGCACAAGTGGTTTTTTATATCGCTCAAATAAGTTGATGTATGATAAGGCCACACAATCCCTTTGGAATACAGTCTGGGGGAAACCTGTTATTGGCCCGTTGAAAAACCAAGGCATTCAATTTGAACATATGAGCGTAGTGACCACTACATGGGGTGAGTGGAAGAAGAGACATCCAAATACTACAGTGTTATCTCTAAACACCGGCCACAAGAGAAACTATGATGAAGGGGTTGCCTATCAAGAGTACTTCGGTACAGATGAGCTAATGTTTAATGTGCCCTTTGATGATAGAAGACTAAAAAATAAACAGGAAGTTTTGGCTTTAAGATTTCCTGAATATCCTAAAGAACAGTTGGCGATCTCTGCCAAGTTTTTAAAGAAAAATCCAGTATATCATGATAAAATAGGAGCAATAGAATTTGTCGTTCTGACTGATGAATCAGGTGCCAATAGGGTTTATGAGTCGCAAGGATTGATGTTCGAATCCTTTGATCAGGAAGTTTCTGTAATAGATGCGCTGGGTGAAAAATGGAGGCTCTATGAAGATAAACTCGAACGCGACGACAAGTCTCAAGTTTTAAAACGATTACCTTATCATCGGGCATTTTGGTTTGGATGGCATGCGGCATATCCAAACACTCGATTGGTGCGGTAACAGTGCCGTATCTTCTTTTTTACCAGCCTCCTTTTTTGAGGCTAATTATAGTATTGCTAATTTTTAGGTTTGCTGTTGACCATTAAGGTGAGATTTAGACAATTTGGATGCGAATTCCAATACACTCATTAACAATAAACTATCGAAATTATGTCCGACCGTATGAAGCAATACTGGAAGAAGAATCTTGGCTACCTCGCCATTCTTCTATCCATATGGTTTTTAGTCTCTTATTTGTTTGGCATACTCTTGGTCGAACCTCTCAACTCGGTAAGGTTAGGCGGATTTAAACTAGGCTTTTGGTTTGCTCAGCAAGGATCAATTTACACATTCGTGATTCTCATATTCGTGTACGTAAGGCTGATGAATAAGCTCGACAAAGAATTTGATGTAGACGAAAAATAACTCTGAAAGAAATTAACAATGGATGTACAAACCTGGACTTTCATACTTGTAGGGGTAACGTTCGCTTTATACATAGGCATAGCAATCTGGTCAAGAGCAGGATCAACCAAAGAGTTTTATGTTGCTGGAGGTGGCGTACCTCCATTAGCTAATGGTATGGCTACTGCTGCTGACTGGATGTCTGCCGCTTCTTTCATTTCGATGGCGGGCATAATATCTTTCGCTGGATACGATGGAGCAGTTTATTTGATGGGGTGGACTGGAGGATATGTGCTACTAGCGCTTCTTCTGGCGCCATATTTGAGGAAATTCGGCAAATTCACGGTCCCTGATTTTATAGGTGACAGATACTACTCAAATGTTGCTCGGACAGTTGCAGTCATCTGCGCAATAATCGTATCATTTACCTATGTGGCAGGTCAAATGCGGGGTGTTGGAGTAGTCTTCAGCAGATTTCTTGAAGTACCTATCAATACTGGAGTTTATATCGGAATGGCTCTGGTATTCTTTTACGCTGTATTGGGAGGCATGAAAGGTATAACCTACACGCAGGTAGCTCAGTATTGTGTCTTGATATTTGCTTTCATGGTTCCGGCATTCTTCATTTCATTTCAAATGACGGGTAATATTTTGCCTCAAATAGGATTCGGAGGATCGCTTGAGGATGGAACCTATTTATTGGACAAACTGGATCAATTGCATGTAGAGTTGGGTTTTGCAGAGTATACAAGTGGCTCTAAATCTATGATAGATGTTTTTGCGATTACCCTGGCTTTGATGGTGGGTACAGCAGGATTGCCACATGTGATCGTGAGATTTTTTACTGTACCAAAAGTGAAAGATGCTCGTCTTTCTGCAGGTTATGCCCTGGTTTTTATTGCTATCCTTTATACAACGGCTCCGGCTATCGGAGCATTTGCAAGAACTAACTTGATCAACACAGTTTCAGGACAAGCATATGATGATATGCCTTCATGGTTTAGCAATTGGGAAAAGACTGGCCTGATCGCATTTGAAGATAAGAATGGAGATGGACGTATTCAGTATGTAGGTGATGATGAAACGAACGAGTTGACCATTGATAGAGACATCATGGTACTTGCAAATCCTGAAATCGCTGACTTACCAAATTGGGTAATTGCCTTAGTAGCTGCTGGTGGTTTAGCAGCTGCTCTTTCAACCGCTGCTGGCCTTTTGTTGGTAATTTCGACAAGCGTATCTCATGATTTAATAAAGAAGCAGATAAAGCCAGATATCTCGGAGAAGCAAGAATTGTTGTGGGCAAGAATCGGAGCAGCTGTAGCTGTAGTTGTCGCAGGTTATTTTGGGATTAACCCTCCTGGATTTGTCGCTGCGACAGTAGCACTTGCTTTTGGACTTGCTGCAGCATCATTCTTCCCTGCTATTATTTTAGGCATTTTTGATAAGCGCATGAATAAGCAAGGAGCAATTAGTGGCATGGTGGTCGGAATTTTACTCATGCTTTTCTACATGATTAAATACAAGCTTCAGGGCTTTGGAGGAGGCACTTCTGATGATTGGTGGTTTGGTATCTCACCCGAAGGCTTTGGGACAATTGCGATGATTGTAAATGTAGTGGTGAGCTTGATCGTATCCAGAGCTACGGCCGAGACACCCGAGGAGGTTCAGGATATGGTAGAAAGTATCCGATATCCTCGTGGAGCTGGAGAAGCTAGCGATCATTAAGCAAGTCAAATTTCTTGACGATATCCCCCTCCTAGACATTCATTGGTTATAGGAGGGTAGATACCATACTATTCTTTGCTTAGTGCTGATCCATCATAATTTGATTTCCGTCAGGATCTGAAAGGATGATATGTTCCGGACCTGTTGTACTTTCATCAGCTTCTTTGATTAATGGCACATTGCGTCTTTTTAGCTCCGTCTGTATAGCACGAACATCTTTTGGATTAAAAGTCATGATTGTGTTTTCAAACATTCCATGAAATAAGCCTACCACGGTATTACCAGATTTTAGTATCCTCCAGCTGGTGCTTTCGGAATCAGGAAAACCTGCGTTCATGTGACCGCCGTCGATTAATTCAAATCCGAGCTTTTGATAAAAATCTAAACTTGCTTCCATATCCTTAACAGGAAGACTTATTGAGAACTGTCCTAAATCCATATTATACATTTTTATGAGGCTTCAATTATCGTTGAATAGAGAAGAAATAGGCTCATCCGAAAGGATGATTTTTTAAAATGAAGTTTGAATTCGGCACTATTTTTCCGTTTTGTTACCTTTTGATAGTCTAATTCGTCATCCAAAAAATCGAACACCTATGATTACCTTAAACCAACTACGAGAGAAGACCTTATTTAAACTTTTCTATTGGGGCGTCAGAATCGGAATGGGTTTAACTTTTATTATTTCGGGCACTAGAAAACTTCCTGGTGTGAAATTCACAATTCTGCCTACCTCAGATCCAGTTGGATATTACTTTGATGCTATGCATCAAACGGGATTTTACTGGAACTTCATTGGCTACTTTCAGATACTGTTGGGTATCCTGATATTCATTAATCGGTTTGTTGTCTTATCCAGTTTGCTGATGATGCCAGTGACACTAAACATCTTCTTGGTAAGTATTGCCTTAAACATGAAAGGCACTCCAATTATTACTTCTATGATGGTACTGGCTAACTGCTTTTTGCTCGCTTGGAACTATGAAAATTATCTCAACTTATTAAAGAAGCCTTTAAGATAAATATGAAGGAAAGGGACCATCCTTTCCTTCATTCACATTTACCTGAAAGCAATATTAAAATGCTTTGATTGCAACGTCCATTAAATAGTGGACAATACCAAGCCAGAAGATATCTCTGCTTCTATATGCTGTATATAAGATGACAGTTGTTAGACTTCCCGTCAGTAAGAAGAAGGTAATAATATGACCTATCGGATCACCCTCAGCTATGGACCCAGGAACATGCGCAAACGCGAATAAAATTGCTGGAATTGCGATAGCCCATTTTATACCTGCTACCCATTTAAGTCTCACAAAGAGGAATGCTACTGCTACATTTTCGAAGAAGATTGCAGGAAAGTTTGTGAGTGTGCTGGGATCTATTGCATGTGTCATAATCTCATTCATTCTATTCAATTCGCCCCTTAACACAAGGAATATGAAAACACCTACCAATGAGGAGATCAATCCAAAAAGTAATTTGTATCCTAATTGCTTGGTGCTCAAGAAGACGGTGTTTGATGAGTGAGCTCTTACAAATAATGTGATGGCAATCGGCGAAAAGATGATGATATTATTTAATGGCCAAGTTAGATACCTCAGTATTTCATTTTTCGAATTCGGTATTAGATATCCAGCGGAATAAACTTGCCCAATTAGTAAAATCATTACTGCCGCTAGTAAACCTAAACCAAGATCTAACCAAGGTTTTTTTGAAGACCTGATTGGTTCGATATCCCATGAGTAATTGTATCGATTCAATAGGAACCAACTTCCACAAATGCTTAGATATGCTATTGTAAGCGGTATGATAAAGAACGAGTTTGATTGCATTATTTCTTCCATGATATTAGTCGTTTATAGTATTGATAATTTTTCCGTAAGTAGTCACCGTATGGCCTTCTGCTTCCAGGAATCTTTGAAGGTGTGTCACATGTGCACTGCCTACCGTGAGTAAGATTTTTTGAGCCCCTTGCTCTTTCGCAACTTGAATAGTCCTAGCTGCCATGATTTCATTTCTTTTCAGCCAATAGGCTTTGACTTGTTTGGCTTCTGCAGACTTTGGTAGTCTTCTTGGGATTTCGTCGATTAGGGTTGAAAATGAATTCTGAAATTCTGGCCCATTGATAAACTCAACGAGTTTGCCCTCCTCTTCTGACTTTCTATATTTTTTCTGTGTTTTGAGATAGATTTTGAGTGGCTTCCACTTTAGTTTGAAGAATAGCTTTTTCAATACGCTTTTATTGTTTGCTAGAAATTCAGCTTCTCCATCTCGATAATCAATTCCATAAAATTGCTTGACGCCCAGTCTTTGAGCAGCCGGATAGATCATGAGTCCATATTCTGAGTTTTTCAACTTTCGTTGAAACTTTGAGAAGTAGTAGAGTGAATCACCTGCTTGTTCAACTTGAAACCATTGATAGTATGCATTCCATAGATCGTAAGAAGCATAGTGATTGGCTCCTTTTAATAGAAGGTCTTTGCTACGATAGGTATTCCAAAATTCATTTTCAGTATCCGATTTTAGTACTTCAAAGTTTGAAGCATAAGCGCCTTGTTGAATCAATGAATCTCTTAGACGATCGGCGCGCTTAATTGTATTGGGCCATATCTCCTGCAAGCTCAAAGTATCATCTACAGGAATGGCTTCTATGCAAATGATCTCGGGATTGAGGTCTACAATAAAGTCCTCTACTTTTTTAAAATTCTGTAGTGGTTGATACTCGTCTTGAAAATAGTGTGCAGTACCAATGATGGTAATGTCAAGCTTCTGCTGAGCTATGCAAATAGTGCTCAATGCTAATAGGTAAAATGTGATAATCGTTTTCATGATTGCGTTTTGTTTTTTCTTCAAAGCACATTCATGGAGAGAATAATTTTTGAGAATCGTGTCCCGACTCTTGGTTTGAATGTCTGAAATCTGGTTATTTTGAATTCGTATTAGTCTACATCAATGTCTGAAATCCGATATTGATGTCTGAAATCTGATCTGAAAATGTGGCTGTCACTGAATTATGACTTGTTGAAGAGATGGAAACCAATCGTTGGTATTACGCTGGCGATTGAATTGTTTTATCAAGCAATTATCTATTTGCATCCTGAGAATTTGGATTGGGTGGGAAGCGATGATTTTTCTCTTACCAATACACTCCGATTCATTTTCATTGATCAGTTCTTGATTGAGTGCGTAACTGTCGCTATAATATTTCAGCTCATACGCATTTATGGTACCAAGCTGCAACTAACAAGTTTAAGACTTAGGGTAAGGGATATTTTACTTTATGAACTCAAATTTTTGCCTATACTTCTGATTGCATTCTTTGTATTTGCTCCCTTTACGCTTACCATAAGATTTTTGTATCATTCGGTACCTGACTTAGACTGGAATATCTATTTCAGTGAGTATTTCTATAGCACCACACTTTATTTTAATTATTTGGCTCCTGTCTTTTTGATTGGATATCTCATCATTAATACCAATTTGATTTATCAGTACAATCTGCAGCTAGGTGAAACAAAAATTGATTTGCATGAGGCGAAAAAGGTTAAAGTTAAAAGTCGACTTTGGGCTTCTGATGAATTTGGAGAATTGTTTTTAGATACAGATAAAGTACAATGGGTGGAAAGGGAAGATCGAAAAACGTTTGCCTATGCTGAGAATGAAAAATATCGATTAAAAGAAAATATTACTGAGCTTGAAGAAAAGCTTGATCCTGACAGCTTCGTTAGAATAAATAGAGGGTCAATCGTAAATCTCAACTTTGTACTCAATTACTCATTTTGGGAAAATGATAAATATATTTTGAGGATGAAAGAAGACGATCGTGAGTTCGTAATGAGCCGCGACCGTCTTAATAAAGTGAAAGATAAATTTTTAAATGCTGCTGAATCCTAACTCCTAGTTAGCTGAGCATTCGATATAATCGGAAAGGATGGCACTATCATCACTTATTTCTAACATCAAAAGATTTGAACTAAAAAGGTTCGCATTCGCAGCGCCGAATGTTTCTTCACCATCCAGGAGATAGCCGATAACTACTATGTCTCCAGAAGATATTTCTGGTATTGAAGTCCAGCAACTATTGACGATGCCTTCAGACTGATTGATAGCATCTAATGAAATTGTTGTTTCATCTTCATTTACTGCTAAAATGAGATTTGTAACAGTGATGTCGGGGTTCTCTATTCGAACGGTGAGATTATAAGAGTTGGGGTCAATAGACCCGCAAGGAGGTTCAAGGCAAAGACTCGGCATATCCGAGTCTTTGCATGAAAATAATAGTCCTGTTATTAACATTAATTGAGTGATTGACTTCATAGTTTTTTGTTTGAATTATTAGAGTCCTTTGTTAGTAGTTGATTTTTGGGTACTGATCATCTGGAGGTATGATCAGCAAGTCATAGCTATTTAGTTCGAAAGCGTATTTGTTATTGGTGGTTAATTCGCCACTTGCTACTTTCTCTCTGAATGGTCGTAGATCTACAACTGTCCACTGATCTTTTCTTCCTAATTCCAATAGCATAGTGACTGATTTCCATCCTGATTTGCCAATGTTACTTTTACCATTGCGATAAGAAATCAGCTCTCTCATGATTAGAAATCCTTTATCCTCTTTCTTTGAGATTTCCGTGATGTGCTTACCCATATCATTTACTCCGAAAGGTGAAGTCCCGTGTGTCATATGTACATTCCCCATTTTTAGAAATACTTTCGCATCTTTTCCATGCGTAGAAGTATAAGAGTCAAAGTTCTTTTTCATATAATTAGCTCTCAGTTGATTGCTTCCACCTTGGGTGTGTTTGCAATAGATGTCCCAGCTCATTCGGATATCTTCTATCACTTTTATTAAATCCTCGTCTTCGATCATCGAAAAGAAATTGTTGATCTCTTTGTTGGATAAGTACTCACAGTATTTCTTTTTGTACAGGACTTTGTTAAATGTGGATCTGGCTTTTTCATATGCTGAAGTAAATGATCCGTCTCTGTTTGAAGACCGCTTATAAATGTCATCAAGTAACATGGTGTATGAGCCATCGTACTCCTGGTCAATTCCCCACAGTGTGAACCCAAGCTTTGCTGCCTCTTGCAAGAATACCGCGTCTTCAATTTTATTAGCAAAGACAAGTGGTGTTCTGTAAGATGACTTCTTTCCGTACGCTTGATTTATTTTTTTGATATTGGCAGGTGCTTGCTCAAAGTTGGCTGTTGTCTCTTGAAGAATTGCAGCTGTATTTGGTCCCATTTCCATTACGAAATGTTCGAAGCCTTTTTCGTCAAGGGTGTTCAGAAGTGCTTTTGTGAACAGGCTTAGTTGGGCAGAATTATGAACTTCGGCCATTCCGATATATTGATTGTCACCGATCCACTGAAGCCATTGCTCGCGGGCGTCACCTTCGAGCTGGCCTTCGGAGTTAAGAGAAAATCTAATGGCCGACTTTTCTAGAAGGTCGGATGTGAGTGACTGCTGTGCACTGGCCATGCTAGCAGCTATTAGGATTGTGAAAAAAGACTTAATTAATTTCATGCTGTTTGTTTCAATTGTGATGAGGCAAATGTGCATAGATACTTTGATGAATAAGTGCTTATTTTGTTCGCCACCATTTAGGTGAACAACTAAATATGCAGCAGTTTAACGCTTATCAGCTCGTTATTTTTCTTGGAGTGATCAATGGGATCATTCTTTTGGCTTCGTTAGCATCCCTGCCAAGAAGATTTAAAAGACCGACTATTTTTCTTGGATTCTTTATCCTGGGGTATACCATGTATGTGGCTAACTGGACCATCTTCGCTTCCATTGCTTATCATTATCAGGTTCCTCCATTTTGGGTTCCTTCTTTATACTTTCTATCTGCTTTGGCGTACTTTTTTACGCAGTCCATCACGCATGCGCCAGATCGATTTACGACAAAAGATCGAATCTACTTTTTGCCAGGAATATTAGATACCATCTATCAATTGGTTAAGTGGCTGAAAGCAGTAGTTGAAGGGAGAGGATACTATTTTCCACTGGATGATCGCACAGAGTTTTTTATTTACGAGGGCATAGGAATCATCTTCGCCACAATATGCATGGTAAACATGTATCGGTTAGTTCAAAGATCTGAGCTGAAGAAAAACTTGACCTACAGGTTTTACAAGTTTGCATTCTTTTACTTGGTGTTTGTGCTCGTGCGATGGATGGGATTGTATACAGTTGATTTTTTCAAACCATCTCTGCTTTCGTTTAAACTCCAATTTATTTATTGGGCTATGGACTTAGCTTGTTTCTTTTTTCTAGGATATCGCAATCTTGTCGCGCCAGGAAAGTACAGCTCACGGTTAGCAACACAAAACAAAGAGGGGAATCAATCTGAAAAACTAGTTTCAATATTAAAGGCTGATAAGATGTTTCTGAATCCCGAATTGAGTAGGAGAGACTTAGCATTGAAGTTGGAAATCACAGAAGAAAAAGTTTCGGCAATCTTAAACGATGAGTTGGATACTACTTTCTATTTACTTGTAAATCAACTGCGGGTGGATGAATCTAAAAAGCTGCTGGATGATGGCGCTGCGAATACATTAACAATGGAAGCGATAGCAAGACAATCAGGCTTCAAATCAAAAACAACATTTTATAAGTTTTTCAAAAAATCTTTTGCTACAAATCCCAGAGATTACCTCAATGCAATGGCATAAGTTAATCTAACATCCCTACGAGATTCCAATAATATATAAGATAGCTGCTGAGGCAATAGCCAATAGCGAAGATCGAATAACCAATTTTGCCTACGGTTGATTTTGATTTATTTCGAATTAACTGAAAACTGAAAAAGCAATAGACAATAGAAAGAGTGCCAAATAAGATATAGATTAAAATAGGGAAGACTCCCTCATCGATTGTAGCACTGTAGGTAGGAAATTTCAATATCTGAATGATTTGATATCCTACACAAGAAAGAAGCAATAATGATCCAAGTCCTCCAGTGACCATTCTTCTATTTCTGTACTTTTTGCTTAGCAATACTGAAACTAAGGATGTTAGCAACATAACTAGACATATGATGAGCCCAATTCCAAGAGGTATTATGCTTGCTATTAGATTGTTTTTAAATGCCATTTCGAATGGCCAATTGATACTTTTACTAGCATTCGCAGCATCTCTTAGATAAATGATCGCTTCATTTTGTACAAGCCTTGCAGAATCTTCAGGATATAAATTAACTGCAGCACGTGTATCAAGTAGAAGCATATTACTACCTCTAAAATCAGATTCAGAGACTAAACTTCTCTCTTCATTGTATCGGTATATGGCTATTGATAGTGTGGAATTATTGGTCGAGTTGGAGACATGTTCTCCAAATGTAGGAACGTTGTTAGGGCCTATTCCATACAAGGTATGCGCACCTCCCATCTTGAAAATTGCCTTTGCTTCGGGGTATTTATCGAGATAACTGTCAAAATTTTGACCCATTAATTGCTCTCTAATAGATACTGATTCTTGTCGTGTTGCGGGATTCATCCATTTAGAAAAGATCTCGATAGTGAGTCTGAGTTCTCTGAAAATTTGACTCTTCTCTTCATTAGAAACATTTGAAAATACCTTTTCTAATATTTCAATGTCTTTTGAATGATCCTCTCTTGTATATCGTCCCATTTTTAGAGATGCTTTTAAAAACACACCCCTTGCTAGTCTTTTCTGTTTAGGTGAATTGGCTATTTCTGTTAACCTGAAATATGGATGAATTGCTGTTTGCATTTGATCGACTCCCCATACAGGTGTTGTGATGTCTGGATTGCTATCTATTGCTACCTGCATCAATTCAAGATCTCCATCAGAATCAAATGCTATCGAATGAGGGTTTTTCTTCGTGAATGGAATGACACCAATATCTGCGCTTCTTTGTGTTGTCCAACCATCTGTTTCTAGTACCAAAAAGTTGAAATCTCTTTCTTGAAGATTTTTGTAAGTGAATGTTACGAATTGAGCTATGCCCTCCACACCATGTTGTTCGCCAAACATGATAAATTTCACAGAGTCAGCTCTATCAAAAATCCAATTTATTCCTTCCCCGGTGAAGGTTTTGCCATCATTCGATATTGGAAAAAGTGCTTGTCTCTCATCTTGTGCAATAAGCCCACTTAGAAAAGAAAAAAATGCAACTAAATAGAATAATAATGATTTCATTTTTGAACTGCTATTAAAGCTTCAATATTAATCTGGAAGAGATTAGTGGCACGAAGCCAAGCTTGAATTGAAGCTTTTTTGCGGTGCATTTCGCTCGAGGACAGCTAGCAATTATCATTATTTAGTAATCAGAACTCATGATTCAGTATGAATTTTTCATGGTTCATAAAAATCTATTGTTAGATGCTTATTTTGTTGGCTGGAATAACATCAAATTGATTCCTTATTATGGAAGTGATGGGTAGAAAACACTTTATAAATCAATCGCATATTTGGTATCCGCCTCTTTTGGCTTCGGTGCTGTATGGAATCTATGTTATAAGTACCAATTTCAATTCGCCAGAGAATTTTTCTTGGTTGGCGTTATCAAAGGCAATAATTCAATTTTACTTCTATCTCTACGTCACACAAAAAGTTGATCGTTGGCTTCAGGATAGGCAATGGAAGGGCAAAAGTTTAACGCTTGTCTTGAATTTTATGATCGCTTGGATACTATCCTTGATTTTTGGAATGATTCTTTATGTCATCCTGAAGCAAACATTGATAATAATCGATAATCAAAATGATAGTATTGGGTTCTATCATTTATTCATAACGTTTTTAAGTATTACAGTGGGGTATGTTCTAATTTTTAGCATGTTTCTCGTCACTAAATCACAACAAGAAAGGCTTGATGTTGAATTAAAAAATGTCGCTTTTGAAAGAGAAAAGCTCAGACTCAAATATGATGTTCTATATAATAAACTGGAGCCTCACTTTTTATTCAATAATTTAAATACACTTCACAGTCTTATTGCATCGAAGGATGCTGCCGCCGAAAGTTTTGTGATCAGTTTATCCAAAGTGATGCGTCACAGTTTGCAATCTCATGAAAAAAGTTCAGTATTACTTTCAGAGGAAGTTGAGGTTTTTAATCATTATCTAACAATGCTTAAGGAACGTGTAGGAGAGGCACTCATTTACTCAACGGAAATTCAATCCGGCGAAGAGGAAAGACTTGTTCCAATGACATTACCGCATCTACTTGAAAACATTGTGAAGCACAATGAGATCAGTAAATCGAGACCAATGCTTATCACTATCAAAAAATCAGATGATGGAATCCTAATTTCCAATACGCTTAATAAAAAGGGAAATAGTATTTCATCATCGAAAGGAAGCTTGGATACTTTGAAAGAGATGTATCGGATAAAAGCTGACAAAGAAATAAGGACAACGATATCTGATGGAGAATTTCATATTTACATACCATTCTTGAAGGCATGAAAGTATTGTTGATCGAAGACGAAGAGCAATCTGCGAAAAAGCTTGAAGGATACCTCAAGGCTTTGGATTCTAGCATTACAATCTTGAGTGTTTTATCAAGTGTTAGAGAGAGCGTTGAGTATCTTCAATCAAAATCAGAACCCGATTTAATTTTTCTGGATGTACAATTAGCAGATGGAGATTCCTTTAAGATTTTTGACAAGGTTAGATGCGAAGCTTTTATAATTTTTGTAACTGCATATGATCAGCACTCACTCCAAGCCTTTGATTTGAATACGGTGAGTTATTTGCTTAAACCTTTTGATCAGGATGGGGTATCGAGGGCTTTGAAAAAGTATTATCGAATGAGGGGCAAACAAAAGGCAGAAAGCTTTCAAAGCAGGTTTGTTGTAAAAAAAGGATCTAACTTTTTCACCTTGTCTAGCTCCGATATTGCTTACTTCATTAAGCAGAACGTGCTCTATCTAGTTACTCGTTCTGGAGATAAATTCCTTTATGATTCTTCTTTGGGATCACTGGAAAAACAGCTAGACTCTGAATATTTTTTTAGAATTAGTAGAGGCTGTATCGTTAATTATGAGTGCATAAAAAGTTTCAAGCCATATACGAGTCATCGGTATTTATTAGACTTAAATCTAATGAGCCAAGACGATCTTATTGTCAGTCAGTCACGTGCCGCACTATTCAAAAAATGGATAAAGAAATAGGTTAAGAACCAGGCTTTATAAAGGATATGTTTCTCGCAAGTCCTTCAAATTTTGTCCGCTTTACAGCTGACTTTTTGAATACCTTTTGGAAAACGTCTTTGGTCATTTCTTCCCAGTCTTGATGATCAAAATTTTCCCAACCTTGGGGATTGAATTTTTCTTCATTGTGCGGTTTGGAGAATCGATTCCATGGACATACATCTTGACAGATGTCGCATCCAAAGGCCCAGCCCTCCATTTTATTTTTAAACTCGGATGGAATTTCATCTTTCAATTCGATGGTTAGATATGAAATGCATCTACTGCCATCTACCATAAATGGTTCTGGGATTGCATCAGTAGGGCAAGCGTCTTGGCATGCAGTGCAAGTACCACAGTAGTCTTTCATTGGTCCATCAGACGCTAGCTCCAGATCTATTATTAACTCAGCTAAAAAAAAGAAGCTACCCATTTCACGATTCAATAAAAGCGAATTTTTCCCAATCCATCCTAAACCACTCTTTGCAGCCCAGGCTCTCTCATGAACCGGTGCAGAATCCACAAATACGCGTCCATCAACTTCTCCTACTTCACTGTTAAGTCGAAGCATAAATTCCTTGAGCTTTTCCTTCACTATGAAATGATAATCCTGTCCATATGCGTATTTGGCGATCTTAGGATTTGTCTGTGAGTGATCTTTTTCAGGGTAATAGTTATATATGAGAGAAACGACAGACTTAGCCCCGGGAACCAATTTTGTAGGGTCTAGCCTTTTATCAAAATGGTTTTCGAGGTAACTCATTTTTCCTTGATATCCACGTTTTAGCCATTCTTCAAGACGTGGAGCTTCCTCTTCTAAAAATTCAGCTTTTGAAATACCACAGAAAGAAAACCCAAGATCTGAAGCAATCTTCTTAATCAATAAAGAATGATTTTGTTTTTGGGATTTCATTTCATCCCAAAGAAAGGAATTAAATCATTATTAGAGCTGCTCCACTTCCAAAATCACGGTCCCACCAGCGATCTTGGCATTGTGGTGTCCATGATTGTGATCATGATTAGGGTCGCACTCATTGGCGAAATCTTCAAAATTTTGATGAACAAAAAGAACCGTTCCAAGAATGTCCTTATCATCAAAAGTGCCAATACTCCATAGGTCAGTTTTTAGCGTGAAGGTGCCATTGCCATTTTCATCGATGTCTATGTTTCCAACATCACCAGCAAAAGTCTTGGCCCAAACTTCGCCTAGGCTCATTTCACGACAGAACGAACTACTAAGGATGCCTTGATTCCAGTGCCTGCCGGGCTGAGTAAATGTACCTTCATGCAAATGCATAGCATGAGAACCATTTGGATCCATGCCACTAAGTTCTACAAGAATTGTTGTTACTCCATCCTGATATTCGAAAGTAGCTGTACCGACAGATTCACCTGCAGTGTATATAGTTCCATCCTCAGTAATTGCAGTGAAAATACCTGCAGTTGCATGTGTAATAGGACCTGGAGTTGAATCATCATTACTACATCCAGTCAATAGAAGCAAAGAAAAAATTATAGCTAGGGTTCTCATAAAATTGATTTTATTAAAAAACAACCATGGAGTTGTAAACCATTAAAACAAAGTTCCAGATTGTGAGGGTGGCAAAATTCCGAGATGCTTGTAGGCAAGTTCGGTTGCTTCTCTACCTCTGGATGTTCGTTTGATATAACCTTCTTGAATCAAAAACGGTTCGTAAACTTCTTCTATTGTTTCAGATTCCTCGCTGCAAGCAGTGGCTATTGTGCCAAGCCCAACTGGCCCCCCTTTAAATTTATTGATGATTGTAGATAAAATTCGATTGTCCATTTCATCTAGTCCATGATCATCTACATCTAGTGCCTTCAATGCCATTTTGGAGATGTCTAAGGTGATTGCTCCATCTCCTTTGATTTGTGCAAAGTCTCGTGTTCTCCTTAAAAGATTGTTGGCGATTCTTGGCGTACCCCTGCTACGTCTTGCTATTTCAAAGGCAGCTTCTTCATCGATAATCGAATTCAAAATATCTGCAGAACGACCGACGATGCTTGTTAATAATTTTGAATCATAGTATTCAAGCCTGGCATTGATCCCAAACCGGGCTCTCAAAGGTGAAGTCAATAATCCGGATCTGGTGGTTGCGCCAATGAGTGTAAATGGATTGAGTTCTATTTGTACTGATCGGGCATTTGGTCCTGAATCCAACATAATGTCAATTCTATAATCTTCCATTGCAGAGTATAGATACTCCTCTACTACTGGATTCAAACGATGAATTTCATCAATGAATAGTACATCATGAGGTTCAAGATTTGTAAGTAAGCCAGCAAGCTCACTCGCTTTATCAAGCACAGGTCCTGATGTCACTTTAATGTTTGATTCTAGTTCATTTGCAATAATGAATGAAAGCGTAGTCTTGCCTAGGCCGGGAGGTCCATGTAATAAAACATGATCAAGTGGCTCTGTTCGTTGCTTTGCAGCTTCAACAAATATTTTAAGGTTATCAACTACTTTCTGTTGACCTGTAAAATCCGAAAAGGATAGTGGCCGAAGGGCTTTTTCGATTTCTTTATCTGAGGATCCCATTTCCTCTCCATCCGCTTGAAGGTAGTCTTCTCTCATTGCCTCAAATATAACTCACAAAGCAATTGAAGCCTGATTGATTTACTTTTGCAACCTGATAAAATCACATGAATAAAAAGCGTCTTTTAATTTTCGGAGTTGGGCTTGCTATCGCATTTGTTTTAGTCTCAATTTTCAGAAATGATAACCCTCGTTTGCATCACATTACTGGTCAAACAATGGGGACAATTATTTACAATATAAAGTTTATTGGAATCGAAATAGATGGTCTCGACAAAGAGATATCTGATGAATTGGTTGCATTCAATCAATCGCTTTCTACTTATATCCCGTCATCAGAGATATCAAGACTAAATGACAAAGGTAATTTCAAGTTTGAATCTGAGTTTTTTTTACCGGTATTAGAAAAAAGCCGCGAGATTTATGAAAAAACAGGAGGAACATTTGACCCTAGCATTGGGCCATTAGTCCAAGCATGGGGTTTTGGTCCTGATAAAAAGCTACCTCAAATAGATAGCGCCACCGTAGATTCATTAATGTCTATCACAGGTTTTGATAAGGTCCAATTTGACAACACGAGTATTACGATGCCGCAAAATTTTCAAATTGACTTTAGCGCAATAGCAAAAGGATATGCAGTAGATGTAGTTGGTGAATTATTGGAGTCAAAGGGGATTACTAATTATTTAGTGGAAATAGGAGGAGAAGTTAGGTGCAGGGGAATCAATGATCAAGGTAAGTCATGGTCATTGGGGATAGAGGATCCTACCGTTTCAACTTTAGAGCAAAAGCTATTGGCAGTTGTTCGATTGAAAAATAGAGCCTTAGCGACATCTGGAAACTATAGAAATTATTATGAGAAGGATGGGAAGATTTATGCACATATTATAGATCCAAGAACTGGATACAATTCCTCTCACAATTTATTGAGTGCCTCAGTTTTTGCTACCGACTGCATGACAGCAGATGCCTACGCTACTGCTTTTATGGTCATTGGTTTAGAGGCGTCAAAAGAATTGATTGAAGTACTCGATTTGGATGCAATACTTGTATACAGATCTGATGATGGAAGTGTAAAGAGTTACGTTTCTGAAGATTTTAGATCTTTTGTAGAAATGAACAAGGCAAATTGAATCTTCTGACTCGCTGAATGGTTATATCTTGCAACTTTGATGCACTAATTTTCTCATGATCCTAACTGTATTCATTCTTTTTACTAGCACAATCTTAGGAGGGCTTAGTATCAAATTAGTGCCTGGAATGAAGCAGAACTTGCGACTTCCTTTGATTTTCGCAGGTGCATATCTATTTGCCATCACGATCATTCATATCATTCCTGAACTGTTTTCGATAAGTCCGGATCCATCTACAATTGGGCTTTATGTCCTTATTGGGTTTTTCCTGCAGCAGTTTTTAGAATATTTCTCTTCCGGAGTAGAACACGGCCACGTTCATGCCAACAAGGCCGTCTCGGTTTCAGGAAGATTTTCCATCATCGTTGCACTTACCATACATAGTTTACTTGAGGGTTCTCTTTTGACGCATGATTCACCGTTTCATGAAAAGCACGAATCTTATTCTTTGCTACTTGGCATAGTGCTGCATAAAATGCCAGCTGCTTTTGCACTTATGGCTACCCTGCAAGGCTTAGGGAAGCGTGCCATTTATCTATTAGTTTTATTCAGCTTAGCATCTCCACTCGGGCTTGTTTTGAGTGATTTCATTATGCTATCAGAGAATATATTTCTAATTGTCTTTGCAATTGTATGCGGAAGCTTTCTTCATATTTCAACGACAATTTTTGTGGAAGCCAGTCCAGAACACCACTTTGGATTGAATAAAATTCTGATAAGTGTTTTAGGTGCTTTGCTTGCTATAGTTGTTGAATATTTAATTTAACGGTTGTCAAATTTTAAACTACCATTTTAATGCGCTACTGCCTAACTATTTTACTAATTACTTTTCTTCATTTAACGTCTAATTCTCAAGGATTTAAGGGCGATACCTGGGCTGAATCTTTAAGGAATAAACGTGGTAATGTTATTCTCACCAATGTTCATCTGGCAAAATTTTCAGATGGTGAAAGTGGGAAAGGTACTGGGATTTGTTTCGATATAATGGACGACTTTGCTGAGTATGTCCTGAAAAAATATGGAGTAGTAGTTACTTATAAATATCAACCGGTAGCTGATCCAACTAATTTTCAAATGTTTCTTACAGCAGTAGAAAATAGTCAGGGTGGAGTTTTTGGACTGGGCGACATTACCATCACAGATCAACGAAAAAACATTTTTGATTTTTCTCCTCCATATTTTTCAAATATGGCGGTTCTTGTTACCGAAAAGAGCGTGCCTCAGTTATCCTCATTAGGAAGAATCCCTACTACATTTAAAGGAATGAGAGCCGTTTCTCAAGGAGGTACAACACATGATAAACGATTGAAAGAGCTAAAAGACCAATACGGGTTTGATATTATTTATGCTGCTAGTTCGGTAGATAAGACATTCAGAGTAATTACCTCTCCAAAGTATTTCACCTATATAGATTTACCTAATTACCTTGAGCTCAGGGCAAAGGGGGAGAATATCAAAAGACACCCTGCAGGAGATGTTAAAGGAGAATCTTATGGCTTTATTTTGCCAAAGGGGAGTGATTGGACTCCAGTTATTACTGAATTCTTCAACGCTGATGGCGGATACATGAAGGGGAGCGATTACAAAAAAGTTTTGAGTACAAACCTCAATCCAGAGGTGGTAAAACTGATGGACGAAATATCCAGCAAATAGACGGTTTGTATACCTATATATGTTATCCAAAGTGGAGATGGAATTGCATCTTTAATTGGTGCGTTTTTTATTCCTAATAATTGTCTTTTTGGTTCCGGTTTTTTCTCGCTGCTGGGGTTTCTATGCGCATCAGAAAATTAATCGCTTAGCTGTATTCACGTTACCTCCAGATATGATGGTGTTTTATAAAGAAAACATCCAGTATATCTCTGAGAATGCAATTAAGCCGGACATGCGACGATATGCTCTTAAAGCTGAAGCCGCTCGCCATTATATAGATCTAGATGTATATGGTGATTCAGCAGTTTATAATATGCCGCGTTACTGGAATCAGGCTGTGGAGAAATATACGGAAGATACACTTCAAGCATATGGCATTGCACCCTACCATATTGGTAAAATGTCGTACTGGCTCACTAAAGCATTTCAGGAAAAAAATGCTGAGCAGATTTTAAGATTGTCAACGGATATCGGTCACTACATAGCAGATGCAAATGTGCCACTACATACAACTGAAAATTATAATGGTCAGCTTACGGGGCAATATGGTATACATGGATTTTGGGAGTCTCGTCTGCCAGAACTTTTTTCCGATAGATATGATCTACTTACAGGCAAGGCTCAATATGTTGAAAACCTACAGTTATATGCATGGAGTGCAATTGTAAATGCTCATGAAGCCTTAGATTCTGTCCTTACTTTTGAAAAATCATTGACATCAAAATACCCTGAATCTAAAAAGTATGGGTATGAAGAAAGAGGCAATACTACCATCAGAACTTATACATTTAATTTTTCCAAGGACTACCATCGAATGCTGAACGGCATGGTAGAACGAAGAATGCGTGCATCGATCAAGATGATTGGTGATTTTTGGTATTCGTGTTGGGTGAAGGCGGGACAGCCGGATCTTAGTGAATTACTGACAGACACTGAGTTTAAGGATTCTACCTTTGTAGTCGATCCCAAAGTGAAAGTGAGAAATCATGAATCTGGCATCAAAGATCAATAGGTAAGTGAAGATTCGTTGAGATATTGTAGAATTTCTCTTTGCCATATTTCGTACCCCAATTCGTTCATATGCAGCTGATCTTCAAGAAAAAGTTCCGATCGATAGTCACCTTGATCTGAAAGCATCCTAGAATAAATATCAATGTAATCCCCTTCGACACTATGCATAAGGTCTTTAATTTTCGCATTTAGACTTTCTATTTTGTCTTTCAAATAGTGTCTTTCCGGACTTGGTTTAACACTAATCACGGTAATTCCTATTTCAGAAAGATGACTTTTGAATTTATCAACTAAAGAAGCGAGGTTATTTATGATTTCGTTTTCTGGGGTTTCAGAGCCAAGATCATTGTCACCAGCATAAAGTATTACTTGCTTTGGGGAAAAATTGTCGAATACTTCAGGCTGAAAATAATTGCACCAATAATAGGAGGAACCACCAAATCCGAGATTGATGACTTGGTAAGGTTGAAGATCATCGGAAATATTTTCCCACATTCTAATAGAAGAGCTACCGTAGAATGCAATAAGTCTATCGCTCTTGATGGCAGCATTGCGAACCTTTTCTTTTAATTGTTCGATTTCTTCAACCCACTTATTTAACTCTTCAGAATCAAGGTTCATAATTATGCATTCAGTTTTTGGAAAAGTTTTTCAGAGTCAAATTGAGCTTTTCTTACTTGCGCTTCAAATTCCATTTGATAACTTTTTACAAATGCTTCGAGGGACTGTCCCGATGCTATTTTTTCTGATATTTTGAAAGGCTCGAGTACTCTACAGAAGAAGTGATTTTCAGTAATTCTTTTATCGAAGTTGTAAAATACTATCGGTATAAAGTTTGGTTCAAACTCCATTTGATTAGCTAGATTGAATGGTCCCATTTTAAAAGGTCCGGGAGATTCCTCACTTCGAAAAGATGTTCCTTCAGGACTGATTATCATATTGATTCCATTGTTGAGGTACTGTTCGGCCTCCCTATAAAATCTTGCTTTGGCTAATTCACGTGCCTCCTTATCTTGGAGGTCAGAATCTGAAGTATATACTTCAAGGTATCCCAGATTCTTATAGTATTCCTGATGTCCGTACTCATTACTTTTTCCATATCGCACCGTTCGCATGCCTGGATCACCATATTTGGGATCTAGAATCATGCTGCTTATGAAATGAGAATCAAGAGTTAACTGGAAGTGATTATTAAGCGTATAGCGAGGATGGTTGATTAAGTGATTGTAAATAATAATGTTATTACATGTGTCTGGAAGATTTTCTTCACCTTCAAGGTGTAAGGAGGTATGACTAAATACCTCTCTGGTTTTCTCAGCGCATATCTTTCGATTCCTGTTCGGATCATTGGCATCACCTTTTGTTACTGCATTATATACATCAGAGATGCTATTCATGAAAGCTAATTCGCGTTCCTCTTTCACCAATATGTCCAAACAAATGGAGGCGAGATGTTTTTCCTGTCGAAGCCCGTTTTTTTGAAGCTCATGAAGGGATTCGAAAGCAATATGATGAGTTGGTGTTTGTTCAAGTAAGTATGGAATAACTTGGAGAGGGGAGTCCAGTGGAATTCGAGAGGCATTTACATCAATTAGTTGTTTTATAGCAATTTGATTGTGATTATCCAGTAGTGAAATATACCGGCTATGAGACATTTGTAATTGATTTCCAAGAAGCCAAACGATCATTTTGTAAAATGATATTCCAAACGATTCTTCTCTGAGAAGTTTGCTAACACTTGTAAATGGAATGAAATAAACGGAAGTTTTATACTCTGTGCTTGCCCTACAAATATCAGTTGCATCGAAAGCAGATGACCATCCGAAAATATACCCTGGAGTGGAAATAGATCGCAGATTAAGGTATGATTCTCCTTCTTGTCTTCGAATAGATACTTCTCCCTGGATAAGAACAAAAATGCCTTTAGAGTTTTGATCTTGATCATATATCAATTCATTGGGATCATACTCTCTCCGTTTCATCGCTTTAGCAAGCATATGAATATCCGTCTCTCGGAACTCCCCAAAAAATGGAGAGCTGCCTAGCAGTTGAATGCGTTCTGCTATTGTGGATTCTTGAGAAATAAAATAGTTGTCAAGTTTTACTGCCCGTTGCTTTACAGTCTTTCCCAAGAGACTTGCTTGTCTGTAAAATGAGATCTCGAGTAGACGATACATTTTTCGAGAAATTACTTTAAGCAATTCAATTGAAATTGAGTTTTCGAAATCTGATAAATCGATGCGATGAAACCTTGCTTTTGGAGAAAAGACTCTCACATATGATATTGATCGCTGCGTGGGGACTAATACTTCCCAGCCAATTATGGTCTCAGTTTCTGAAGTAACGATCAATGAAGTTTCACTATGTGATAACTCATCGTAATGATAAAACTCGATCTCTCCCTCAATAAGAATGAAAACAGATTCTACACGCGAATGCGTTTTACATATTATAGCATCTTTACTGAAAGAGATTTCCGTATGCTTTGAAAAATAATTAGCTATACTTCTCAAAAGATTTTATTTAAACAATTAGGTCCAAAAGATCTGGTCGGTCATTAAGGTATTCACCGTAAAAGTGTCTCCGCTTCATTCGGTCTACCAGAGATGAAAGATCACTCTGACTTTTTAATTCAATGCCAACTACTGCCGAACCAGTCTCACGAGAATTTTTCTTGGTGTATTCAAAATGGGTGATGTCATCATTCGGTCCCAGTACTTCGACAACAAACTCTTTTAAAGCTCCGGCTCGTTGAGGAAAAGGAACCACAAAATAGTGTTTAAGCCCTTTGTATAATAGCGCGCGTTCTTTGATTTCTTCTGTTCTTGTTATGTCATTATTGCTGCCACTAACTATGCATACAACATTTTTACCCACGATTTCTTCTGAAATTTGCTCTAGTGCTGACAATGTCAACGCCCCTGCAGGTTCAACTACAATCGCATCTCTATTGTAGAGATTGAGAATAGTCTCGCATATTTTGCCTTCATGAACGACAAGCATTCGATCAATTACGGATTGACAAATATCAAAGTTGAGTTTCCCCACTTGTTGAACGGCAGCGCCATCTACAAATTTTTCTATCTGTTCAAGCTTTACATTTTCTCCTCTCTCTAAGGATACTTTCATTGAAGGTGCTCCTGCTGGTTCTACTCCAATTATGACAGTAGATGGTGACAATGACTTAAAAACGCTGCCAACACCTGCTGCTAGTCCACCACCACCAATAGGTAGAAGGAGATAATCAATAGGTGATTCACTTTGCTGCAGTAATTCAAGAGCTATTGTTGCTTGCCCTTCAATGATCTTCTCATCGTCGAATGGATGTATAAAGGTGGAATTGCTACATGTTGCATGGTTGATGGCATGATTCTTAGCTTCATCGAAAGTATCTCCTAAAAGCACTACTTCAACATTAGCTCCACCAAACATTTGCACTTGTGATACTTTCTGACTGGGTGTAGTTACCGGCATATAGATAGTGCCTTTACAATTCATAGCAGCACATGCGTAAGCCACGCCTTGAGCATGATTCCCTGCACTGGCACACACCAA
The DNA here is from genome assembly GCF_963691765.1 of Ekhidna sp. Taxonomy (GTDB): domain Bacteria; phylum Bacteroidota; class Bacteroidia; order Cytophagales; family Cyclobacteriaceae; genus Ekhidna. The sequence continues at coordinate 1,198,289 of NZ_OY829375.1, read as the reverse complement.
TCCAGCTCTTAGCTGGCTACTATCGAGAGATTTAACCTTATTTAGTGCGCCACGAATCTTATACGATCTCACAAGTTGTAAATCTTCTCTTTTCATCATCACATTCGACTTGAAAAATGATGAGTAGAACATGTTTTGCATAAGAGGAGTAGGGCTGACAGCATCTTTGATAGATGCCGCAGCCTCTTTTACTTGTTCAATGCGAGGAAAATATTGTGACTTCACTCTCATAATTATGCGTTTTCAGGACGCAGACTTCTTACTGCCGCTCCGGCACGCCACATTTCAGAACTTCTCAATTCGTCAAGCTCTTTTTCTAGACCTGCGCGATAATCTGATTTTTCATTCGCTTTAATTGTGATGTTCGCCTCATTTGCACTTGCGACGCTATCATAGAGATCTTCAAATACGGGAGCAACAGCATCTCTAAATTTCTTCCACCAATCTAAAGCCCCTCTTTGAGCAGTCGTGGAGCAATTTGCATACATCCAGTCCATACCATTTTCAGCAACTAAAGGATAAAGCGACTGAGTAGCTTCTTCTACTGTTTCATTAAATGCTTCAGAAGGAGAGTGCCCTTTTTTCCGCAGCAAATCATATTGTGCAGCAAAAAGACCCTGGATGGCTCCCATTAAACTGCCGCGCTCACCGGTTAGATCACTATATACTTCACGTTTAAAATCAGTTTCAAACAGGTAACCTGAACCTACACCTATACCTAGCGCAATGACTCGATCTCTAGCTCTACCGGTTGCGTCTTGATGAACTGCAAAAGAAGAGTTTAGCCCCTTGCCAGCCACAAAAAGTCTTCTTAGTGATGTTCCAGATCCTTTTGGCGCCACTAATATGACATCAACATCTTCTGGCGGAACGATGCCTGTTTGTTCCTTGTATGTGATTCCAAAGCCATGTGAGAAATACAAGGCTTTGCCTGGAGTTAAAAACTTCTTCACATTTTCCCACTGAGCAATTTGACCCGCATCTGAAAGTAGGTACTGAATAATACTTCCTTTTTCACAAGCCTCTTCGATTTCGAAAAGATCCTTACCTTCAACAAACCCATCAGCTTGTGCCTTTTCCCAAGAACTGCCACCTTTCCTTTGACCTACAATTACATTAAATCCATTGTCTTTGAGGTTTAATGCTTGGCCAGGTCCTTGGACACCGTAACCAATTACAGCGATAGTTTCTTTGCTTAGTACTTCACGTGCTTTTTCTAATGAAAATTCTTCTCTGGTTACTACTTCTTCAATAGTTCCACCAAAATCAATTTTTGCCATTTTCTACTTCGTTTCAATTAATTATTAAAATTCTTTTATGCTTAATTCATTGGAATTGGATGTTTCCAATTCATGAATAAAGGCTTCTGTTTTGCGTTTTGATTTAGATAATGCGACTCTGCCTGATCTTACAAATTCGAGTATCTCATAGGGTTCCAATGCTTGATACAATTCATGCGTATCCTCCTTGGTCCCGGTTTTTTCGAGAACAATCTGATCATCCTCTATTGCAAGAATCTTGGCACCATAGTTCCTTATCAATGACTCTATAGAGTTATTCTTCTTAAATACTTCTAAGGAAAGTTTATATAGAGCTATCTCCTGATAATAGATTTCGTTTGCTTCATATAGGAAGGCACCTAGAACGTCAATAAGTTTTCTGATCTGTTTCACTACCTTCTCAAGTTCATTTCGGGTAGATTCAAGAACCAACGTATACCTACTAACACCCGCGATCTCACTAGTCGATACATTCAGACTTTGAATATTGATTTTTCTGCGGTTCATAATAATGGTCAGCTTGTTTAGAAGCCCCGGTTTATCCTCCGTCAATACCGAGATTGTAAATTCTTGTACTTCCATCATGCCAATCTTATTTTCGAAACGCAACTACCCGTAGGGATCATTGGGAATACATTTTCTTCCTTCTCAACCAATACCTCTAAAAGACTAGGACCTTCTGAATTGAGCCATTTATCGAATGCATCTGCCAAATCTTTGCGATCCGTTACCTTTTGACTTGCAATACCATAGCCTTCCGTGATTTTGATGAAATCTGGATTTTCCATTTCTGTGAATGAATACCTCTTATCAAAGAATAACTGTTGCCACTGACGTACCATGCCAAGAAATTCATTATTAAGAATTAGAATCTTTACCGGTATCTGATACTGCATAATCACTCCCAGTTCTTGGATGGTCATTTGAAAGCCGCCATCACCAATAATTGCAATTACTTCTCTGCTAGGTTCTCCTACCTTAGCCCCAATGGCTGCAGGTAAACAAAATCCCATAGTCCCCAATCCTCCAGAAGTTATATGGCTGCGTCTATGATCAAACTGGTAGTATCTACTCACGATCATTTGATGCTGTCCAACATCTGTTAGAATGAGTGATTTTCCATCAGTCCTTTTTGATAATTTGTAGACGACTTCAGCCATGGTAATTGAATCCGTTTCAGGTTGCACCGATTTGTTGATGACCTTTTGTGATTCTATTGCATCGCATGTTCTAAACTCATTGAGCCATTCGTTGTGACTGTTGGGATTTATGAATTTAACTAAGTGTTCGAGAGCTTCTTTTGCATCTCCAAGTATGGCTACATCCGCTTTGACATTTTTGTTGATCTCAGCAGGATCAAGTTCAATATGAATAACCTTTGCATTTTTAGCATAGGTGTTAAGGTCTCCGGTTACACGATCATCGAAGCGCATCCCCACAGCAATCAATACATCGCATTCGTTGGTTTTAACATTTGGGCCGTAGTTTCCATGCATTCCAACATATCCAACATAAAGTGGGTGCTTGGTAGATATTGCCGATAAGCCAAGTAGCGTCGAAGCTGATGGTATTCCTGCTTTTTCAATTAAATGCTCAAGTGCCATTTCGGCATTTGATAAGCTTACACCTTGCCCGAAAATCAGATAAGGCTTTTTAGCATTGTTTATCAAATCAGCTGCCTCTTGTACCTTACTTTCATCCAGTTTTGGATAGGGGAGGTAACTTCTGATTCGTTTGCAGGGTTTGTACTGAAATTCAAAATCAGCGACTTGAACATCTTTAGTAATATCTATAAGTACAGGTCCCGGTCTTCCTTCTCTTGCGATATAAAAAGCTTTTGCAAGAGCTTCAGGAATTTCATTAGGGTCAGTTATTTGAAAGTTCCATTTTGTGACTGGCATAGAGATGCCTATAATGTTAGTTTCTTGAAAAGCGTCGCTTCCTAATAATGGACTTGCCACTTGCCCTGTTATGCAAACAAGCGGTGTTGAATCGATCTGAGCATCTGCTAAACCGGTGATAAGGTTTGTAGCTCCAGGTCCTGAAGTAGCAAAGACAACTCCTGTTTTACCAGTAGCACGAGCATACCCTTGGGCGGCATGAATGGCACCTTGTTCGTGTCGTACCAGGTAATGCTTCAATTTATCTTCATATGAATACAGCGAATCATAAATTGGCATAATAGCACCTCCTGGATATCCGAAAATGGTATCTACTTTTTCTTCTAAGAGGCACTTCAGCACCGCCTCTGAACCTAATAGTTTTTCGCTGTTATTTACTTGAGGTTGTTTTAATACTGCTTCCATATTAATTATCAGTTATGCAGCCAGTTGAGGCCGAGGATACCAGTTTTGAATATTTGTATAATGAACCTTTTTTCACTTTTAAATCAGGAGCTTTCCAGTCACGTTTTCTTTGTTCGAGCTCTTGATCGCTTACTCCAAGATGAATGATGTTTTTCTCTGCATCTATAGTGATCGGATCTCCATCTTTGATCACGGCAATAGTTCCTCCCACTTGTGCTTCAGGGGCAATGTGCCCAACAACAAATCCATGAGTGCCTCCGGAAAATCTTCCGTCCGTAATCAGGGCTACTTTATCTCCAAGGCCTGCACCCATGATTGCAGCAGTTGGCTTGAGCATCTCGGGCATTCCTGGACCTCCTTTAGGACCTTCATACCGTATCACGATAACGTCGCCTTCTTCTACTATTCCTTTGGATATTCCGTCATTAGCCTCGTATTCGCCATCAAATACTTTCGCCTGGCCGGAAAACTTTAATCCTTCTTTACCTGTGATTTTTGCGACTGCTCCTTGCTCAGCCAGGTTTCCATAAAGTACTTGAATGTGCCCGCTAGATTTTATAGGGCGATCTACTGGCATAATGATATTTTGATTGTTTAGATCACCGGCTTTTTCAACATTCTCACCTAATGTTTTACCTGTGACTGTCATGCATTCACCATCAATCATATTCTCCTTAAGAAGGAATTTCATAATGGCTGGCATACCACCAATTTGATGTACATCTTCCATTAAATACTTCCCACTTGGCTTTAAGTCAGCGAGGAATGGCGTTTGGTCACTTATTCTTTGAAAGTCTTCCAGGGTATATTCGATGCCGGCAGTATCTGCAATGGCCAAATAATGCAATACTGCATTGGTTGATCCTCCTAGTACAGTTAATAGGGTAATGGCATTGTCAAGCGATTTTTTTGTGACTATATCTGAAGGCTTGAGATCCAGCTCAAGACACTTCATCACAGCAGCTCCGGCTTCTTTACTTTCTACCGTTTTTTCAATTCCTAATGCTGGATTTGATGAGTTAAAAGGCAAAGACATACCCAATGCTTCTATAGATGAAGCCATTGTGTTGGCAGTGTACATGCCTCCACAAGCTCCTGCGCCGGGGCAGGCATTTTCAATCACTTCTTGATATTCTTGTTCGTTAATTTTCCCGGCTACTTTTTCTCCCCAAGCCTCGAAAGCAGATACCACGTCGAGCTTTTTATTATTCACACAACCGGAGGCAATTGTTCCGCCATATACCAATACAGAAGGTCGGTTTAATCGCAACATTGCCATTAGTGCACCTGGCATATTTTTATCGCAACCCACAACAGTAACCATGGCGTCATAGCTCATTCCACGTACGACTGTCTCCATGGAATCAGCAATTATATCTCGAGATGGGAGTGAGTATCGCATACCGGGAGTTCCCATAGAAATACCATCACTTACTCCAATGGTGTTAAAGATCAAACCAATACCGTCAGCCTTGTTGACACCTTCTTTTGCATGTTTAGCAAGATCATTTAGGTGCATATTGCACGGGTTCCCCTCAAAGCCAGTACTGGCTATCCCTACAAGGGGTTTTTTTAGATCATCCCTCGTAAGTCCTATCGCGTGAAGCATTGCTTGAGCTGCAGGTTGCGACTCATTTTGGGTGACAATTTTGCTGTATTTATTTAGTTCTTTCATAGAATTTGGGCATAAAAAAACCCTTCTCTGAGTTGAGAAGGGTTCTTAAATTTTTACAAATCAATAGTCTTCTCAACTCCTATTATGGATGATAATAATTAGGTTAATAGAGACGATATTGACGATATATAGTGCCATTTGGCTTTTCTTCCTGTATGTTTTGTTAGATGATGCAATTTAGTGAAACCTTTGATTTTTCACGTTTTATTTGAAGGTCTCCTTTTTCTTCGATGAACCATGCGACTACATCACCAACTTTCGAGCAAGCACTTGCTTCGTTTTTACCACTCAAATCTTTGGTGACAATGTCGTTGTTTAATGCCCATCTTACACCGCGCTTAATCATATCAGACTCTTCGAATAATCCGAAGTGTTCGTACATCATGGCTACAGATAAAATTGCAGCCATTGGGTTTGCAATATCTAGACCTTTAGCTTGAGGAAAGGATCCATGAATAGGTTCAAACAACGCTGATTTTATGCCAACTGAAGCTGAAGGAAGCATACCTAATGATCCTGTAATTACACTGGCAAGGTCAGAAATTATATCACCAAACATATTTTCTGTCAGGATCACATCAAATTGAGATGGATTAAGTACAATCTGCATAGCAGCATTATCCACGAATAGATAGTCAACTTCAATTTGAGGATACTCCTTGCTGATGTCTTGAATTACTCTCCTCCATAATCTTGATGTTTCAAGAACATTTGCTTTATCAATAAGCGTCAACTTATTTCTTCGGTTAGAAGCAGCCTCAAAAGCTTGATATGCAATTCTGGTGATCTCTTTTTCTGAGTATTCGCATAGATCGGAAGCTTGACTTTTATCGTCAGACAAATGCTTTTCCCCAAAATATATTCCACCGGTTAGTTCTCTAAATATGATGAAATCAACATCGTTTAAAAGTTGATTCTTCAATGGAGAAACATCATTCAACAGATCATATGTTGCGATTGGTCGGATGTTTGAAAAGAGCTCCAATGACTTTCTCAGTTTTAAAAGCCCTTGCTCAGGTCTTACTTCGAGCGTTGGGTCATTATCGTACTTCGGATCGCCAATGGCTCCGAGAAAGATTGCGTCGCTTGATAAACATGCTGAAAGTGTCTTTTCAGGAAGCGGATCCCCATGCTTGTCTATTGCTATTGCCCCAAAATCTTCTTCAGTCAGCTCAAAATTGTGATCAAAGGATTGGTTGATCGCATTTATTACTTTCAGTCCTTGCTCAACAACCTCAGGCCCTATGCCGTCGCCAGGTAGTACGGTTATTTTCTTCTCCATGTCAGATTACGATATAATTTGAAATTTCAAAAGCCAATATTTCTGGCCTTAGTTTGATGAGGTATTCCGTTTCATCTACCCCATCAAGTAAACATTGTTTTTTGAATGGATGGATATCAAATGTTTCTTCGATTCCAAGCGAGTCGCAAGAAATTATTTGCGATTCTAAGTCTATATCTATGATAGTGTCTGGAAGTGAAGTAGCTATATCCATAAATATTTTTACTTTCTCTTCGCTTAACTCAATAGGGAGTACGCCATTGTTATAGGCATTACCCTTGAATATGTCAGCAAATTGAGAAGATATCACGGCCTTGATTCCGTAATCAGAAATAGCCCAGGCTGCATGCTCACGGCTAGATCCACATCCAAAGTTGTTTCCGGCAATTAGAATTTCAGCACCCGATCTTTGCTTCTCGTTCAAGACGAAATTGGGCTCTGGATCATAACCCTCTGTGTAGCGCCAATTATAAAATAGGTTTTTACCATAGCCAGATTTATCTACTTGCTTGAGAAACTCAGCAGGTATGATCTGATCCGTATCGATATTATCGATCGGGAGGGGGAAAGCTTTGGAACTAATTTTCATTGATTAGGAATAATGTTGGGTCTGTGATTTTACCGGTTATGGCTGAAGCTGCTGCAGTTAGTGGGCTTGCCAAGACAGTTCTTGATCCTGGACCTTGTCGACCTTCAAAGTTTCTATTCGATGTAGACACACATAGTGAGCCTGACGGAATTTTATCTTCATTCATTGCCAAACAAGCAGAGCATCCAGGTTCTCTAAACTCAAAACCTGCGTCGCTAAAAATTTTATCTAGCTTTTCGTCAATGGCTTGCGTTCTAACCTTCATAGATCCAGGAACCACCCAAACTTGAACATTGTCGGCTTTTTTCTTCCCCTTTACTAGATTGGCTACTGCTCGTAAATCTTCAATTCTACCATTGGTACAGCTTCCTATAAACACGTAATCGATAGATTGATCCGCTATTTTATCTTGAGCGGAAAATTGCATGTATTCTAATGATTTATTGGAAATGTGAGATGAGGAGCCAATTTTCTCATTCAGTTTTATCCCGGTATCAGGAGCAGTACCGGTTGTAACCATCGGGAAAATGTCTTCTCCGGAAAAAGTTAGAGTTTCATCAAAGGCTGCATCTGAATCAGAATTCAGCTGCAGCCAAGATTCTACAACCTCATTACTTATATCTTGTCTGTTTCTTACGTAATCGATGGTGGTTTCATCAACCCCAATTAGTCCACCACGAGCGCCCATTTCAATACTCATATTGCAAACAGTCATTCGCTCTTCCATGGTCATGTTTTCAAATACTTCTCCAGCGTATTCAACGAAATAGCCAGTAGCTCCTTCAGTACCTAGTTGGGCTATAATGTATAGAATCACATCCTTTGCTGAGGTGGCATATCTGAGCTTACCATTGATTTCAATTTTCATTGTTTTTGGCCTGGAGAGAATTAGCGATTGTGCTGCCAATACTTGCTCAACTTGCGTAGTTCCTATGCCAAATGCGATTGAACCAAATGCACCATGAGTGGAAGTGTGACTGTCGCCACAAACAATAGTCATCCCCGGTTGTGTATAGCCTAAGTCTGGTCCGATTATATGTACGATGCCCTGGTTTTCATGGCCCATCCCGAATAATTCGATTCCGAATTCTTCACAATTACTTATCAATGAAGCTACTTGGGTTGCGGATAATTTATCCTTTATTGGTTCTGATTGATTCTTTGTAGGGACATTATGATCAGCAGTGGCCAAACATCTATGTGGCATGAGCACACCAAGTCCTCTTTTCCTCAGACCGTCAAATGCTTGCGGACTGGTTACTTCATGGATATAATGTTGATCTATAAACAATAGATCAAGTCTATCAGACACCTGCTTTACAGTATGATTTTCCCAAACTTTATCAAATAACGTCTTTCCCATTATGCAACAACCTTAATGTTTTGGAAAATCTCATGTAGGTGTCCTTCTTCGATCGCTTTAACTTGATCTGCAACTTCAAGAAAGTGTTGATATGCAATCTTTAATCCATCTTGATCCAGTTGGTATCCAAGCTTCTTTGCATGAAAGTTTAGCGCTGCTTTTCCGCTGCGGGCAGTAAGAATAATTTCTGAACCCGAAGCTCCAACTTCTTCAGGATCAATTATTTCGTATGTCTCACGGTTTTTTATCACACCGTCTTGATGGATGCCTGATGAATGAGCAAAAGCATTAGCTCCAACTATCGCCTTGTTAGGCTGAACAGGCATATTCATCATCTCAGAAACCGTTTCACTTATTGGAACAATTTTTCTTGTGTCTATTTGATGGCTAACCTGAATATTTTCATGCTGGTTGATGATCATTACAACTTCCTCTAACGAAGTGTTGCCGGCTCTTTCACCAATCCCATTGATCGTGCATTCTACTTGTCGTGCGCCATTTATAACTCCAGCAATAGAATTTGCTGTCGCCAGCCCAAGATCATTGTGACAGTGAGTAGATAAAATGGCTTTATCAATATTTGGTACATTATTTACCAAATACGCGATCTTATCTCCGAATTGTTCTGGTAAGCAGTATCCTGTAGTATCAGGAATATTAATTATTCGAGCACCAGCTTCGATAACCGCCTCAACGACTCTAGCTAGATATTCATTATCTGTTCTTCCCGCATCTTCAGCATAGAATTCAACCTCAGCAGCTTTATTGCGAGCATAGCTTACTGCTTTGACTGCTCGCTCTATAATTTCTTCTTGACTGGAGTTTAATTTGAATTTTATATGTGAATCGGATGTTCCAATCCCAGTGTGAATTCTGCTGTGGTTAGCTTTTTTTAATGCGTCTGCTGCAACATCGATATCGTGTTCAACTGCGCGTGTAAGTCCACATATCGTAGAATTTCTTATTGATTCAGAAATCAATGAAACCGATTTAAAATCTTCGGGACTTGAAACTGGAAATCCGGCCTCGATAACATCCACTCCAAGACTTTCTAATCCGAAAGCAATTTCGAGTTTTTCTTCACTCTTCAATTGACATCCTGGAACTTGTTCTCCATCCCTAAGGGTGGTATCAAAAACATAAAGTTTATCCATTGTTGTTTACGATCCCGATTATGTTTGCACTTATACAAATTGAATAGAGGGACCGGTAAACGGAAAATCATATTTTTTTGTAATACACCGATTCAAAATGAATATTAGTGTGATAACCACCTAATTATCAATTAATTAAATAGATAAAAAAACACTTGTCCAAACAACTAACATATCAAATATTCAACTTGATTAAGCGTCTTACGAAAGCAGAAAAACGGCACTTTAAGTTGTATGTAAAAAGTAATAGTTCGGAAAAAGAGACAGCTGTAGTTAAGCTTTTTGATCTTTTGGATAGGCAAAATGAATTGGATGAGGAAAAAATTTTGAAGGCATTTCCAGGCGTACAATCCAATGTTCTTTCTAACCATCGCGCAAACCTCTATGAGCATTTATTATCCAGCCTTAGATTGCTCCATAATCATGATCCCGGAATACGGATTAAGGAGCTAATAAGCTATGCGGATTTGTTACATAACAAGGGGCTTTATGCACAGTGTTTGAATCAATTAAACCGAGCTAAGCAGATAGCTATTAAGAACCAAATGGATATTCTTAGGTTGGAAATTGTTGAGCTTGAGAAGCGTGTTGAAACTCGATATGTTACTGGAAGTACCCCAGATAGAGCTCAGGAGTTAACAAAGGAATCTCGGGACTTAAGGAGTCACTTTTATTTTGCTGGTTCATGGTCAGATCTCTCACTTGAGTTATATGACTACTACCTGAAATTTGGACATGTTACCAATAGGGAAGAGGCTGATAAAATCACAGATCTTTTTAAATCCAATGCGCCACAATCAGTAGATAGTAGTATGGGATCTGAAAGCATATTTTATTTTCAAAGTTACGTTTGGTATTATCATATTATTCAGGCTTTTCCTCTATGTTATAAGTATGCGAAACGTTGGTGCGAATACTTTGAAAAGCAACCTGGCCTGATGAAAGAAGAACCTGAAATGTATATTCGAGGCTATCACAATATGCTCTCTTCATTATTCTTCTGTGATAAAGTCTCAAGATTTAGAGAAGAGCTAGTTTCGTTGGAAAGGTTCATTGATAATCATGAAAATGAATTCAATGAAAACCAATTGATACAAGCATTCACTTATGTGGAAACAGCAAGGTTGAACTTATTCTTTCTTGAAGGAAAGTTTACAGATGGAGCAAAATATTGCTTAGAGTTCGAAAAGAGACTGGAATCGAATAAGGGCCGTATTGACATGCACAGGATGATGATTTTTCAGTATAAAATGGCTTGTTTGAAATTTGGAAGTGGTGATTTTCATGGCTCTTTAAGACACCTTAATGGAATAGTGAATAATCCTACACTCGCTCTAAAGGAAGACATTCAATCATATGCGAGATTCTTAAGTTTGATTGTTCATTATGAATTAGGAAATGATGATTTGATTTACTTTCAAATAAAATCCACATATCGCTTCATGCTGAAACTTAAAAACTTTCAGAAGGTCCACGCTGCAATTTTTAAATTTTTAAGACAGTCTCTTTATATCGATCGTGAAACGCTCATACCTTCCTTTGAAGGATTAAGAAATGAGTTTTTGGAAATAACCAAAGACAAATATGAGCGCCGACCACTTTTGTATCTAGATATGATTTCATGGCTAGAAAGTAAAATTTACAATCGACCAGTTGAGAAAATCATTCGGGAGAAGAAGCTTAATATGGGGGCATAAAAAAGCCAGAGACAATATGCCTCTGGCTAACCAGGTCTAGCTGGTTGAAAAGACCCTTTGGTTTAAATTTCTTATATAGACATCGCAAAGATGGCAAGATATGCAAGTGCCAAAGAAGCGATTCTTACCATAGTTCCAGTTTTTAAAAACTTTCTAGTAATGATTGCAGTATCGATATGGGTACCTTGATTTTCCATCTTTTTTTATTGTAAAAATCAGAATATCCAATATTTATTTGGTTTCGGAGATTCTCTTAGATGTTTGTAAGCATTATGCTTATGTCATAGGCACAATAAAAGCATAAAAAAAGCCATTCATCTATGGGATGAATGGCTTTATCTATATGCTAATTCTGGAATTATCCGATAGAAACTCGCTTAAATTCAGCAACTGTCATACCCTTAGATACTGAATCTAGGTATTGAGATACAGATTGAGAGCTATCTTTTACAAATGCTTGGCTAAGCAATGTGTTCTCTTTGTAGAACTTGTTAAGCTTACCCATTGCAATTTTTTCAATGATGTTCTCAGGCTTTCCTTCAGCACGAGCTTGTTCTTTTCCGATTTCAATTTCTTTCTCTACAACAACCGGATCAACACCGTCTTTGTCTACTGCTACAGGGTTCATTGCAGCAATCTGCATTGCAACGTCTTTTCCTGCATCTTCTACACCAGCACCGTTAGTGTTAGAAAGAGATACCATAACACCTAGTTTTCCATTTGAGTGGATGTAAGGAACAACAGCTTCTCCAGATACTACTTCAAATGCTTTTACTTCTAATTTCTCACCAATCTTACCTGTCAATTCAACGATTTTCTCACCAACTGTAAGATCACCAAGACTCATTCCATTTAGTGCTTCGATGTTAGAAGGCTTCTCAGCAAATGCGAGCTCTGCAATTTGGTTTCCTAGCTGAACGAACTCATCATTCTTAGCTACGAAATCAGTCTCACATGTGAATGCAATCAATGCGCCTTCAGAACCAGCATCGTTAGTCTTCGCAAAAACTACACCTTCAGAAGTTTCTCTATCTGCTCTTGATGCAGATACTTTTTGACCTTTCTTTCTTAAAAGCTCAACTGCTTTGTCGAAATCACCTTCTGCTTCAGTTAGTGCCTTTTTGCAATCCATCATGCCGGCACCAGTCATTTGCCTTAGTTTGTTTACGTCTTGTGCTGTAATAGCCATTTTAATTCTTGGTTTTAATGTTTCTACAAACAAAAATTGAACACCGAAATACATCAATGTTCAATCTTATGTTAAGATTTTATGTTCTTTTGATTTATTCCGCTACTTCGGACTTTTCGTCAGCAGCTTTCTTTGCTGCTTGCTCTTCCACTTGAGCCTGCTCTTCTTTGTCCTTCTTGCGTTCAGCCAATCCTTCCTCTAGTGCTTTACCAATGTAGCTTGTAATAAGCTTTATTGATTTGAAAGCATCATCATTACCTGGGATAGGGTAGTCGATCTTAGAAGGGTCAGAGTTAGTATCAACAATTCCGAATACAGGAATATTTAATTTCTGAGCTTCTGCAATAGCAATATGTTCACGCTTGATGTCAACTACAAAAAGAGCTGCAGGTAGTCTGTTAAGATCAGAGATACCTCCAAGTACTTTCTCCAATTTGTCCTTCGCACGGCTGATCATCAATCGCTCTCTTTTAGCAAGGTTTAAGTAAGCCTCTTCTTTCATAAGCTTTTCCATTCCTTGCATTTTTTTCAAAGACTTTCTGATAGTTGCAAAGTTGGTAAGCATACCACCTTGCCATCTTTCAGTAACATATGGCATGTTTAGTCTTTGAGCTTCTTGCTCAACTACTTCTTTCGCTTGCTTTTTGGTAGCAACGAACATCACTTTTCTTCCAGACCTTACTACTGCTTTCATTGCTTCTGTAGCATCCTCAAGACAATTAAGTGTCTTGTGAAGGTCGATAATGTGGATGCCATTTTTCTCCATGAAAATGTATGGAGCCATTGCTGGGTTCCACTTTCTGGTAAGGTGTCCAAAGTGTACACCTGCATCCAATAGATCTTTATGTTCTAATTTTTGCATCTCAATATTATCGTTTACTGAACTGGAATCTTCTTCTTGCTTTTCTTCGACCTGGCTTCTTACGCTCCACCATTCTGGAATCCCTTGTTAGGAATCCTTCAGACTTTAATGGGCTTCTGAACTCGGCATCTGCCTCGGTCAGCGCTCTGGCAATAGCCAATCTAACTGCTTCTGCTTGTCCCGAAGGTCCACCTCCGGTCACATTTACACTTATGTCAAAATTTCCATCTTGCTCCACTTTCACTAGTGGCTGCTTAACGATGGTTTGAAGAATTTCGGATGGGAAGTAAACGTTAAGTTCCTTATCGTTTACGGTTATTACACCTTTCCCACTCGTCATATAAATACGAGCTACTGAGGTCTTTCTCCTTCCTATGGTATTAATTCTGTCCATTCAGGTTTATAGTTTTACTTCTTTTGGTTTTTGAGCTGCATGAGGATGCTCCGCACCTTCATATACATATAGATTTTTGAAAAGTTGTCTTCCAAGTCTATTGATCGGAAGCATACCTTTCACTGCTTTTTCAACAATTCTTGTGGATGACTTTGCTTTAAGACTATTAGGAGTTTCAAAGCGCTGGCCTCCAGGATATCCTGTGTGACGAACATATTGCTTGTCTGTCCACTTGTTTCCAGTCAATCTGATTTTATCAGCATTGATCACAATCACATTATCACCACAGTCTATGTGTGGAGTATATGATGGCTTGTGCTTGCCTCTTATCATTTTAGCAACCTCACTTGCCATTCTTCCAAGTATCTGAGAATCAGCGTCTACAATGACCCAATTCTTTTCAACAGTCGCGCTGTTTGCTGATACAGTTTTAAAGCTGTTAGTATCCAATTTTATATTGATTTTATAATGTCAAAATCTGTCCCCTCGAAAAAGGGACACAAAAATAGAATTTTCATTTGAGAAAACAAACGTAGTGCTCTAATTAAATTTTCTTAAGAGCTTGAGTAACACGGAGAAATCTTTTGGATATTCTGCTTCTCCCTCAATTACTTCTCCATTGATGTCCTTAAATACCACTTGTGACGAATGCAATGCCACACGGTTTATCATAGCATTTTCTTCTTCCCACTTTTTATGATTAAAGTTTCTTTTCAGTTCCGAGAGATAGGCAGCCTTACCTCCATAGGTAGGATCATTTATTATTGGAGCCTCATGATATGCTAAATGTGCCCGAATCTGATGCATCCTGCCCGTAACTGGGAAACATTTAATTAATGTATGTTTTTTAAAAAGTTCAAGTGTGCCAATAAGCGTAAAAGAAGGCTTCCCAGATCTAAAATCTACTCTCGATTTTGTGGAAGTTGTATGAAGAGGTTCGTCTGCCTCAAAATCCTCAAACTTGTGAAGACCATGGATTACTGCATGATAGATTTTTTTGACTTCTCTATTTTCTAACTGCATAGCAAAATGCCTGTATGCATCCGCATTCTTTGCAAATACAACAATGCCTGAGGTCTCCTTATCTAATCTGTGACAGATTTGATATTCTTCATTTAGTTCTTTAGCCAGGCTTAGTAGGTTTTTGTTGTCTACCCGATCATCTAGACTCGCAATAAATGGAGGTTTATTTATCAGGGTATAGTTTTCATTTTCGAAGATGATTAATTCTTCGAAGGAAATTCGATTTAAATTCTTACGCATAGTCTTCTTGCTCTTCCCATCCTTCTTCTACCTTATCTATGTAGTTTGCTTTAGTCAATTCGAAATAAAATGTAGAGCCAACTTTGTACTGACTTTCCACAAATATTTCTGAATCGTGACTTTCTAAAATATGTTTCACAATAGATAGGCCAAGTCCAGTACCACCTTTTTCACGTGATCTACTTTTGTCTACTCTATAAAATCGCTCGAAAATACGTGAAATATCGGATTCAGGAATTCCTCGTCCATTATCACTAACAGAAATTCGAATCTTATCGTTGGCCGCATCTTCGAATTTGATTTTAGCTTCGCCGCCTTTTTTAGTGTATTTGATTGCATTGGAAATCAAATTGAGCATTACCTGATAGATTCTACGGTAATCCCCGCGAACGATAATTGGCTCCTTATATTTTTTTGACATTTTAAGTTCTACACCCTTCTTCTCGGCTTTCCCATCCAGCTGGTCTAAGATTTCGGTGCAGATACCTCTCATATCAAAATTCTCAAAGTGCATTTTAATCTCTCCAGATTCTATTTGAGAGATCGTAAGAATATCCTGAACTAAAAGATCAAGTGCATCCAAACTTTTTGCAGCCTTCTTTAAGAACTTTTTTCGAACTTCTTTATCATGGATAGCTCCATCTAAAAGTGTATGTACAAAACCTTGTGCAGCAAAAATTGGAGTTTTTAGTTCATGAGAAACATCAGCTATAAATTCTCTTCTAAAGTTTTCCCGTTCTTTTAATTCTTCAATTTCCTTTTCCTTGCTTTTGGCAAAGTTTGATATTTCTCGATCAATTCGCTTCAGAGGGTTTATTGAAGATGCTTTGCCTCTTAATGCAAGTTCGCTGTCTTTGATTCTTTTAAGAGAGATATAAATGTTTTCTATCTGCCTAAAAAAGAGAAATTCAAGTATTAGCCTGGCAAGGATATAAGAAGAAGAAAAAGCTAAAACAAAAGCGATTACTGTTGCAGTAGTTGTAATTCCTGGAACTAGCGAAAGAAAAGCAGTTGTGATTGCAGAAACACAAAGTGCTAAAAGTAATGCGATTGCTCGTGAATTAAACTGCATGTATTGCCTTGTTAATTACTAGAAGAATCAAACTTGTATCCAACACCCTTTACCGTAGTGATGTAGTCGTTACCAATTTTTTCTCTCACTTTTCTGATGTGTACATCAACGGTTCTTGCCAAGACATAAACATCTGTTCCCCAAATATTTTGAAGAAGCTCATCTCTACTAAATACTTTGCCAGGATTCTGAGCTAAAAAGTAAAGCAGTTCGAATTCTTTTTTTGGAAGCGAAATTTTCTCTTCACCATTTTTCACAGTATAGCTCGTTCTATCCACAATCAGCTCTCCAACTGTAATTGTACTAGACTCCTTTTTCTTCTTAGAGTCTCTTCGAAATAGCGCATTGATCCTGCTTATTAATGCTCTTGGTTTGATGGGTTTTGTGATGTAGTCATCCGCTCCCATATCAAAGGCTGCAACCTCCGAATATTCTTCCGATCTAGCTGTAAGAAAAATAACGAATGTATTGGCCATTTCAGGTTGCTCGCGGATTTGCCTACAGGTTTCGACACCATCTTGTTTGGGCATCATTATATCAAGTAGAATTAGGTCTGGAATAAAAGACTTAGCAATTTCAACTCCTTTGATTCCATCACTCGCCGTTTTCACATCGTAACCTTCCTTTGAAAGATTGTATTTAAGTAATTCAAGAATGTCTACTTCATCGTCTACTACAAGGATTTTTTGATTGTGTTTAGCCATCTCTGGGTGGTTGTTTTGAAAACTTTATCTTAAATCGTTCTTTACAATTCGGTAAACTATCACAGGATTTTAAAGCTATTAATCTTGTTTTAGTTCGTCTGATTCAACGTTATTCAAAATTACTCAGAAATCAACTGTATGTTAAAAAGGTAACAATTTGGTAAAGCATAATTCGATACCTGCTATGATTTCGAATGTTGTGTCTTTTGCAAAAGAATATAATGTCTAGTTCAAACTTTTTGGTTAAATTGAGAGGTAAATACTCTGCATGCATACTATTTTGTTTGTAGAGTTGAATTTTTTCAACTTAACCTAATCGTAATGAAAAACACAAGAATCAGCTTGGTGTTGCTAGCATTTCTATTGCTTGCATGCGCCGACGAAAACAGTGTTGCTCCTGTTATTGAGCAAAAAGACCCCATAGCCAAATCCGACATTGACGCCGAGATTATTTCGTCACTACAAGAGAATGACGAATTCAATTGGAAGGAAGCATCTGATGAGGTGATATGGAGTGCCCTAATCCATGGCGACTCAATTTTAAGCGTAGGGTATCAACCGGTTGGTGAATCAAATATCAATGGTCGTATTTCGGAAATTGATATTCAACAGACTGATTGGATTGAAGTTTCTAAAAGTATCATAGACAATTCTGTTGCCATCGCACAAAAGTCTAATGCAACGATCCAAGAAGAAGATTTGGAAGTAAGAAGACACAACGTACTTCCATTCATAGATATGAAAGTAACGAGCTTGGAGGTAGTGAGATACCTACGCACTTTAGAAAGCGTAAGATATGCAGAGCCCCTAGGCTATGAAGTTGACTTCAGTTCTGTTGCAGGAGGAAGAATTGAAAGTAATTCTGGTTGCAGCAATGATCCTGACTATGGAATTCCTTCCAGTGATTACACCAATATTGCTCCAGGTGCTAAAGCGTCTTGGCATTTATATGCAAATAATATTGTTAACGCATGGTCTTCTAGTACCGGTCAAGGAATAGGGATCGGTTTAATCGACACAGGAATTTCTTCCAATCAAGATAACCTCAATAGTAATTTTAATTCAGGATACTCTAGTGGCAGGTATGTAAATAAAGAAGGCTTTTATAGAAGCTCTTGGTGGTGGTGGTCAAAACCCGACGGACCAAATGATAAATGCGGACATGGAACTGCCATGGCTGGGGTAATGGCAGCTCCGAGAAGTAATGATGGGTCTTCGGTAGGTGTAGCTTACAATGCTAATTTGGTTTCAGTAAGAGGTACAGGTGATGTAGTCATTAACAATAGTAGAGAGAAAACTGGGGTGTCGGATGCTTTGGTTTATCTAGGAAATAGAAGCGACGTTAAAATTATCAGCATGTCAATTGGCGATGTGTTTTCCAATTCAAAAGTTGCTGACGCAGTGCGATATGCTTATGGTAGAGGTAAACTCATCTTTGCTGCAGCGGGTACATCTACTTCATTTACCAATTGGTTTGGAGTAATCTTCCCAGCAAATATGAATGAAACAGTAGCTGTTACCGGCATCAAGGAAAGTGGATATACAAGATGTGATATCTGTCACTCTGGAAGTAAAGTGGACTTTACTGTTATTATGGAAAGAAATGGAACGGAAAATCACCCGCTTTCATTAGCGATGAGTGGAAGTCAGCCTTCTACAGTTGGAGGATCTTCTGTTGCAACAGCTACCGCAGCAGGTATTGCGGCGTTGGTATGGGCGAAAAATCCAGGTATGTCTAGAGAGCAAGTCCTTGACAAAATGAAACGAACTGCTGATTTATACCCCAATAGGAGCTCATCTTATGGCTGGGGAACGCTAGATGCAGCAGCAGCAGTGAATTATTAAGATAAACTAAACCTAACCGTTAAAGCGCCGGAGTAATGCTCTGGCGTTTTTTTATTCCTCATGGTATTTTTTCATTCCTGCTATGAAGTCCTTTAGATCTCCCTCATACTCCTGGATCAATATATTTTGCAAGGAATCTTTAGCTGAATAGTACCTAAGAAATGACATGAAATAAGCATTGTTGGGTCTACTTATTTCAAAGATTTGGTAATATCTAGAGTTGTGAAAATGTAGCGAATCGATGGAGCTAATTATCTCATCAATCATTAGCTGCTTATGATGGCTCTTATATGAATCACCTAGATTATTTATTGACTTATAGAGTGAATCTAGCTTGCTTGTAGCGAGAAGCATTTGATTTCTAAATGTTTTACTGTCTTCTTCAGCAAGCACATACTCAAAGTATGCGTGAGAATTTTTACCATATTTCTCATCAAGAAATTGAATTGCGCCCTGTTCACCAATAAACGAGGCTAAATTTTCATTAAACTCAATGTTGTCTTTAATAAACAATGTAGAATGTGTAAGCTCATGAATGATAAGTTCAGCTAGAGAGCCTTCTTTTCGCTCCAACATATTAGAAAGTATTGGATCGGTTGTCCAACCTAAAGTTGACCAGCCTCCGACTGAGCGTATCCGTACGTCATATCCTTGATCAATCAATTCATCTCTCTCTTCTTTTGCTCGCTCTAAATCAAAAAATCCTTTGTACGGGAAGGAGCCTAAAATAGGGAAGGACCATAGTTTAGGCTCCAACATGTATGCTTTAGATGCAGACAAATTCCATAAGGCGACTTCTCCTTTTTGATCATAAAATGTGGTGTAGTTCTCCGATTGGGTCAATCCCAATTCTTGGAATGCAAAAACTCGAACCTGTTGGACAATTTTGATTTTCTGTTTTAAGCTATCTGGGTATATGGGGTCGTTTAAAATAGTTTCAACTTCCTGAGTGTTGAAGGTGATTCTTAGTTGTCCTTGTGCCTGTCTTATTCCATAACTCAAAATATCCCAGTTGAAGAATGCAATAAGAACAAGAAGTGCAATTACTGTCCAAATGATTTTTTTAACCATCCTACAACTTTATTTATTGTTTATCGTAAGATACCTTGTAATACATAGTAATAAAACTAACCTTTTCCAATCATGGATTTAAAAGATCACGATAATAACCTTCGAATAATTGGTAAAATTTTTATTGTTATTGGTCTCATATTGGTACCAATTTCTATTAGTACATTCTTTTTCGTAGACATGTTTATAGAGAGTGATCTTTGGATGGAAATCCGAGAGCTTGATATTGTATTATTTGAATTGAGGCCTCCAAGAGGTATTGCTTACTTCTTGCCTACTATTCAAACTATATCTTCTTTTATTTTCCTGATTTCGGGATATGGATTAAGCACAGAAAAAGATTGGGGGAAGAAGTT
Organism: Ekhidna sp.; assembly: GCF_963691765.1. Lineage (GTDB taxonomy): Bacteria > Bacteroidota > Bacteroidia > Cytophagales > Cyclobacteriaceae > Ekhidna. The sequence goes on along the minus strand of NZ_OY829375.1, from coordinate 1,178,187 downwards.
TGCGATAGTGCCTGCAGTTATGCTTCTATTTAAATTCCCTATTGGGACTGCTTTGGGAGGCTATATGATATATGCCATTCATTATGTGCCAAAGAATGAGGAAATCATTAATAGTGATGAGTTAGCCTAGGATTCAGATGATGTGTCCTTCGGTACTCGCATGGTTAGAATGAAGAAGCACGTTGTTTCATTATCAGGTTCAAAGTAGTACTCATACTTTGTGCCTGTTTTCTTTGCCATATCTATAAATCCAAGTCCAGCACCACCAGTTTCACCTAGTTCAGAGTTCTCCATCGCATCACGATACATTTGCTTTATTCCATCGGAGTCCAAAGAATTGATGTTGTCAAGAATGTCTCGAAGAGTTACTGCACTTTTAATTTCAATGTTATTTCCTGTGGTGATGAAATACTCTTTTTTATCATGGCCAATAAGAAAAATACCTTTCTTGACTAGTCCATGTTCTAAAGAATTCGATTCTTCATCTGATTGACTATCCGCATGCTTGCATATGTTTTGTAAAGACTCCATCATCACATGATAGACCCGCTTAGTTACTCGTCGATTTTCATGACGTGTATTGAGATCTTCTGAAATCATATCAGTTATACTCTCAATGGTAGACTGAGTCACATTGCCTAGATATACTACATTGAGGTGCGTTTTAGTCATTGCCTTTTTAAAAGCAATGACTGTTTTCATGTGTTTGAGCTGCTGGTATACTTGCTCATACCCTGAATTTTCCATCGGAGAGGCATTAGGATTTGATCAAATTACAATATAGTGAAGAAGGAGGGAGCCTCAATGGAAATTATCATAATACTTACTTGTAAATCCCATTTCCAGGAATAAAACTTTTTCCTAATATTTTTAGCAAAATGCTTTTTAGCTCAATGCTAAAAAGTTATTTTTGTCAGATCTAGAAAAAGAAAATAATAAATATGGCTGACGCTCAAGATAAACTCAAAGCTCTTCAGATTACTATTGATAAACTGGAAAAGACCTATGGCAAAGGAACAGTAATGAAGCTCAGTGATGAGAGTGTAATGGATGTGCCTACTATCTCTACTGGATCATTAAGTCTGGATATTGCATTGGGAGTTGGAGGTATTCCTCGGGGTAGAATTATTGAAGTCTATGGTCCTGAATCTTCAGGTAAGACCACCTTAGCGATGCATTGTATTGCAGAAGCTCAAAAAGCTGGTGGAATGGCTGCAATAATTGATGCAGAGCATGCCTTTGATAAATTATATGCTGAGAAATTAGGTATTGATACCGAGAACCTACTGATCTCGCAGCCGGATAATGGAGAGCAGGCTTTAGAGATTGCAGAGCATTTAATTAGGTCTGGAGCACTAGATATCATTGTTATTGACTCAGTTGCAGCTTTGGTTCCTCGAGGTGAGCTTGAAGGAGAGATGGGGGACAGTAAGATGGGTCTGCAGGCAAGGTTAATGTCGCAAGCTTTGAGAAAGCTTACTGGAACAATTAATAAAACGGGATGCTCTTGTATCTTCATTAATCAGCTGAGGGAAAAAATAGGGGTGATGTTTGGTAATCCTGAGACTACTACAGGAGGTAATGCACTAAAATTCTATGCTTCTATTCGACTTGATATACGAAGAATTGGTCAGATCAAAGAGTCGGCTGACAATGTGATGGGTAATAGAACTCGTGTGAAGGTTGTGAAGAACAAGGTGGCACCTCCATTTAAGGTAGTTGAGTTTGATATCATGTATGGAAGGGGCATAAGCAAGAGTGGTGAAATTGTCGATATTGGAGTTGAGCTTGATGTTGTTCAGAAGTCTGGGTCATGGTTCTCGTATGATGGAAACAAGTTAGGCCAGGGGAGAGATGCAGTTAAGGCTTTGATAGAGGATAATCCAGAGTTGATGGAAGAATTGGAAAGAAGAATAAAAGAGAAACTGAACGGGTAAATATTATTCGTTATAAATAAAAAAGGGTGAGCATTGCTCACCCTTTTTCGTTTACACAATATCCTAAATTAACCAGTGGTTCTGATAGCTATTACAGGATCAAGTCGCGCGGCCATTAAAGCTGGCACTATACCAGAAATAACGCCTATTATTCCAGCGACTCCCAATCCTAAGATTACATTACCTAAGGTCAATACCAAGTCAAGATTTCCGAGGCTTGCCAAGGAAAGCAGCCAGACGAGAAATAATCCTACGGCTCCACCAATAAGGCTTAAGAATATTGCTTCAAATAGAAATTGGAATAGGATAAAAAAGTTTTTAGCACCCAAGGATTTTTGGATACCAATAATATTGGTTCGTTCTCTCACTGATACAAACATGATATTGGCAATGCCGAATCCTCCAACGAGAATAGAGAACCCACCAATTGCCCATCCAGCAACTCCAATTACATCAAAAGTGGATCCAATAATATTCATGATGGCATCTTGTCTGTTTACAGAGAAGTTGTCTTTTTCTTTTGGTCTCAGGCCTCTTTTAGTACGCAATAAGCCAGTAATTTCAGCTTGAAGTTCAACAAGTCCGATATCATCTGTTCTTCCTTTCACACTTACCAAAGTCTCTACGCCTCTATTTCTACCGGAGTAGTAGATTTTTTTGAATGATTGATATGGGATCATAACATTCTCATCATTCCCAGTGTCACCAAAGATACCTTCACCTTCTTCTTCAAAGACTGCAATCACTACATACTTTAAACCCTTGATTTTAATCTCTTTACCGATAGGTTCACCTCTTGGAAATAATTTCTTGGCAATAAGGTGTCCAATCATGGCAACATTTTTTCCTGTGTAGGATTCAGAAGCGGTAAAATATCGACCCTTACCAACATCGCTGGCTACATCATAGACATCCTGGTGAGTGTGAGATACTCCAAAGAGCGTAACCCCATTGTAACTATTGCTTTCGTATTTTACTGTATTACCACCAGTAACAGCGAAAATTGTTATTCCTTCGGAGTTTTTAAGATTTTTTTTGAGGAACTCATACTCCTCATAATTGGTGTAAGGACGCTTGATATATTCCCACCAAGGTATATCCGGTCCGAATTCATACGGAAACCTTCGGATATCCAAATTATTGGCATCAAGGAAACTTAAGCTGTTTTTAATGCTTCGTTCTAAAGAATCTACCAAAGTAAAAACAGCAATGATTGCAAAAATCCCAATCGTTACTCCAAGTAATGAAAGGGTTGTTCGGAGAAGGTTCATTCGAAGTGCGCTCCATGCAAATCGAAAACTCTCAAGGACTAGCTTAAGTATTTTCACAATCAGTTCTTTTTAATATTGATTCTTCGCGACAATTATCAAAACAAATGTAGCTAAATGAATAGCACGTTTATGAATAAAGTAGCGATCGGTCAATGCTTATTTTCAACGGTTATTTCCCTAAGTTGACGAGTTTCGTACATGATACGTTACAAACTGAAACATATTTGCTAATTTTGCGGTCCTTTGATCATTAAAATAGATCCTTTTTCCTATGGGAATGAAATTATCCGAATTTAAGTTCGACCTACCATCAAGCCTTATTGCCTTACACCCAACAGAAAACCGTGATGACTCTCGTCTTATGGTTATTCATAAAGACACTGGGGAGATCGAACATAAAGTTTTCAAAGATGTAGTGGACTACTTCGGCGAAAATGATGTTTTTGTAACCAATGACACCAAAGTGTTCCCAGCCAGATTATATGGGAATAAAGAAAAGACAGGTGCTAAGATTGAAGTTTTCTTGCTTAGAGAGCTGAATACTGAAATGAAATTATGGGATGTGTTGGTGGACCCTGCTCGAAAAATTAGAGTAGGTAACAAGCTCTACTTCGGAGATGGTGAATTAGTAGCAGAGGTTATTGATAACACGACTAGTAGAGGAAGAACGATAAGATTCCTTTTTGATGGGGATAGAGATCAATTCTATAAAATGATTGATGCATTGGGAGAAACACCGCTTCCAAAAGAGATCAAGCGTTCGGCTGAACCAGAAGATCGAGATCGCTTTCAAACAATTTTTGCTAAGAATATTGGAGCTGTTGCAGCACCTACAGCTGGAATGCACTTCACTCCTCAGCTAATGAAGCGAATGGAGTTGATTGGAATAGACGTGTCGTCAATTACACTTCATGTTGGTTTAGGTACTTTTAGACCTGTAGATGTAGAAGACCTTACAAAACATAAAATGGACTCAGAAAATTACTGGGTAGAAAAAGGCACTGCTGACAGGGTAAATCGAGCACTTGACGAAAGAACTAAAATTTGTGCTGTCGGTACGACTGTAATGAAGACCTTGGAATCCTCTGTTTCTGCAAATGGATTATTAAAGGAAAATTCAGGATGGACTGATAAGTTCATTTTCCCTCCATATGATTTCAAGATTTGTGATGCATTGATTACAAACTTCCACTTGCCTGAATCCACATTACTAATGATGGCTTCAGCTTTTGGAGGATATGAATTGATTCAAGAAGCGTATCAGATTGCTATTAAAGAAAAATATCGATTCTTCAGTTACGGAGATGCGATGCTTATAGTCTAATCAGTTGAAAAAATATGCCATCATAGTGGCTGGAGGTATTGGCACTCGCATGAAAAGCGATGTGCCAAAACAGTTTCTCGAAATTGATGGCATACCAATTATTGTAAGGTCTATACAGAAATTCCTTGATTTCGATAATTCTGTATCTATCGTAGTAGTTCTACCAGAACAGCATGTAGATGAATGGAATGAAATTAAATCAACGTATTTATCAAGTACTGATATAAACTTAACGGTTGGCGGAAAGTCACGTACAGAATCTGTTATGTCTGGATTGGCTAAAATTGACGAAACAGGTCTTGTGGCTATACATGATGCGGTTAGGCCTTTTGTTTCCATTAAAACAATTGCTGATTCGTTTGCCTCCGCCTCAAAACATCAATCGGGTGTTGCGACAGTGGCACTTAAAGATTCTATTCGAGAAATTGATGCGGATACCTCTACTGCACGAGATCGCTCAAATTACGTGCTTGTCCAAACTCCTCAAACCTTTGATATTGCGGCATTAAAGTCTGCTTACAAAATTTCAGGAGATGGTTCATACACAGATGATGCAAGCGTTTTTGAAGCTGCTGGCAATAAGGTGCATTTAGTCGATGGAACCTACGATAACATTAAAATCACAACGCCGGAAGATTTAAAATAATCTCCCGGCCTTGGTGACTTCTAGTTCTTAATGATCTTATAAACTACGAGGTTATTTCTTTCCTCGTCGATTATTCTGAAAATGTATTGTCCTTTCTGGAAGCTCGAAATATCAATTGAGATATCTTCTTGCTTGCTGTCTAGTGTTTGCTTCAACATCTCTTTCCCTTTAAGGTCATAAACCTCTAGCGATAGGTTACCAGCATTTTCACGTGTGTAATTAATGTTAATTAAATCAACCGTTGGATTTGGGAATATTGAGAATGCATCGAAATGAGGTGAATTGGCGCCAAGAATTACTTCTATTACAATTCCATCCTCTGATGCAAATACTGCAAGCTTAAAGCTATTGTCACCAACTCCAGCTTCGCCAACCTCAAACTCAACAAATGCTGATTCATCTAATGGAATACCAGGGTATTCTACAAAGAATCTATACGTTCCCTGTGGTAGGAATCCATATTCAAATTCGCCCTCATCGTTTGTCTCGCCGTAAGCGATTAATTCAAAATCATCATTATCCTGATCGGTACGTCCACCTGTACGCTTTCTTCTGACTCCACATTTACGTCGTGAGGCTCGTCTTCTGGCATCTATTCTACCATCATCATCTTCAAAGTCTTCTTCTATGGTTCCTCCGATTAATCCGTCACCATCCGCAGCTGTCAACTCCCTAGGGATATCTGTCATCACTATAGTAACAGAGGCATCATCATTCAATTCCAGTGTGTCTGCTTCGTCCCACAAAAATGTATCACCAAAATATGTGGGAACATATGTGTCTTCATCAGAACTGACATTAATCAAAAAGTCACCTAAGACCACATCAGGGAATGAAAAACTACTGGAGGCACCTGTTATAGAAGCCACAGTATCGAATCGGACTTCTCCTTCTTCAATTTCAAGTAAATAACCATCTACATCTTCCGGTATAAGTGCATCACTATCATCAGTGACATCAACCGAAACTATCGCGGTTGCCAATACTTCAACTTCATTTGAAGAAAGAGTGACACCCGTTGCCAATGTATTGCTAATCAGCAAGCTGTACTCACCCATGCTATTTCTATCAATATCAGTAATTGTGTAGTTTGGATCAGTAGCACCAGCAACGTCTTGTCCATTAAGTTGCCATTGATAAGTGTTAGCTGTGCCATTTGCACTTGAATTCAATTCCTGTGTAGAACCTGCAGGTATCTGAGTGTCGCTTTCTAGAATTGCATCAACTGGATCTTGATTCGTATAGCTTAACACTGCAACTCCTGCAACTGCTTCTAAATCACCGAAATCTAGACTGTTGCCATTTAGGTTAATGTCCACTGCGTTTACAAGGCCACTGAAATCTGATTCTAAGGCATCAATATCATTATCTGATAAGTCAAGTATCTCTAATGCATCAAGACTTTCTATTGCTGCAGGCAATGAACCTATTAGCCCATTCCCAGGTAGTTCAAGACGTTCTACTCTATCTCCGCCTACATTAAGCGTAACACCAAACCAGGTGCTTACATCTGGGTCTCCCCAGTTTGCTGCATCCGTCCAGTTTGTGCCATCCATATTATCAAATAACGTCTGTAGTGCAGTCGCATCTGCTTCTAATTGATTGGCACCCATACCAGTATTTAAGAAAATGTTGGTTCCGCTATAATAATCACCAACAATTATGTCGTTATCTCCATCTGAGTCAATATCTCCAATATTTACAGTACTGTATTCAGTAACAATTGCTGGAATGTCATGGTCAAATTCAAATGTACCAGTACCATCATTTAACCAAAGTTTTGGGTAAGATATATATCCACCAGATACCAGATCGACATCTCCATCTTGATCAATATCTGCAAGAAAACTTCCATAATTGCTTCCAGTTTCAACATTAGATCCTCCGGTAAATACTCCCATGTCATTGATAATAACATAGCTTTCGGTAGTTACATACTCGGCAGCATTGGATGCGAAAACATCTATATCTCCATCTCCATCTAAATCTGCAACATCAACATCAGATATAGATCCACTTGTAACGAATGATTGACCAAGTTCCAACATTCCATTATTGTTGGTCAGAGACTCTACGCCATTTTCTTCTCTTGCCAATACAACATCCATGTCGGTATCACTATCAAGATTTCCCAGCGCCATTTTATTAGCTTCAATATTATAAGATGAAGTCATACTAAAGGTTAGTGATCCTTGATTATCATAGATTCGAATGTACTTGTTGCTTACCCCGTTCAATCTTGCTACGATATCAAGATCGCCGTCTTCATCCATATCAGCTATTTCTACTTGCTTAGCCTCATATCCTAAGCCCAAATTAGAATTGTAAGAAAATGTACCAGTTCCATCGTTGGTATATATAAGAAATCCTGGGTAGCCTCCGTCGGATTCTAAGGCAACGACCATGTCTATATCACCATCTCCATCCAAATTTCCAAAGGCCATTTGGTAGCCACCACCAGGAAATTCTTGATTGACTGTGAAGTTGCCAAGACCATCATTGATCCAACTTCTACCAATCTGATCTCCAACTTGCATGAGGTCTAAATCACCGTCTCCATCAATGTCAACAAGTTGTTGATCGTAGGTTGCCGACACAGTTAGAATATCAGCACCTTGATCAAATGTTCCTCCCCCTTGATTATCTCTTATCGCTACATTTCCATCAAAATAGAATAAGTCTGCATCACCATCACCATCCAAATCGGCAGGTTGAGATTTGCCAGGGAATTTTGCTTGCTCTGTAAATCCTCCTGTTCCATTGCTGATAAGTACAAAAGTGGAGTCTTCAGAAACTGCTACAAAATCATCAAAATTATCTGTGTCAACGCTAGTAGTGAACACGTCATCACCATTTCCTGATGGGGATAATTGTACGTTAGGATTTTCACTGAAATTAGTTGATGCATCAGAGAGAATAGAACCGTCGTTTTCTAGAGGGCGAACGGCTAGATATGGTGCACTTAAAAAGCCCACTAATTCCAAATCTCCATCATTGTCGAAATCCAATGAATAAGCTCTGTCATTAAAGCTGTAGGTCGGCGAGAAGGCTGTATTGGAATCGGTGAAATTACCAGATCCATCATTTTCTAAGACCTGTATGCCATTTCCAAAGGAAGTAATATTTGAAACATATACGATGTCTTCATCAGTATCTCCATCCACGTCCATTACTGATAATAATCGAGATGATACGTAGCTTGGATCAGATCCTTTAAAACCAGTTGAATCTGGGAAGTTCATCCCAACATTTTCAAATAGTGTTACATAGTCATTGTAGGTGGGACCATCCTGACTAGTTTCAGCAATGATATCTAAATCACCATCCCCATCAACATCAACAGCAAACGTTCCATCATCATCTAAATCGACAGTGGGAAAAGTAGTAGCTTGTGCTGCAAAATTCCCTGAGCCATCGTTTATCCACATTTGGCTGCTGAATGAACCATAGGTTCCATTTTGCATAAATAAATCTAGGTCACTATCCCCATCAAAATCTGCTAGAATGGTATTGTCAACAATCTCAAGCGGGATAGTAGTCAGCCTACTTACATCAAAGCTAAAGCCACCATTATTGGTTAGAATTATTGGACTATCCAGATAAGAAACATAAACTGCATCTATATCACCATCTCCATCAAGGTCTCCAGTATGAACTTTAGAAAATAAAGTTGCTCCCAAAGTGACTTTTGGTTCAAAGAATACGGATTGGGCCAATGGTTGAATATCATTGACTATTCTATTGGCGTGTTCTTTTAACCTAGCTTCAAAATCCTTTTTATCTTTCTGTTGCGCATTTGCTGAAACTACAACACCCATAGCAAGGGCTACCGCCCAGTGTTTGTAATTTAGCTTGGGCTTTAATCCTATTTTTTCACCCAATGTAGAGATTTTCCTTTCAATGCTTTTTAGCTTTTCTATCGAATCTTTTCTTTTTCGATAGCGCTGCTTTTGAAATTCTCCTTCCCTTATGCTTTTGTGGAATCTAGAAGCAAGCTTTGAATGCTTGTTTTTAAGTCTATTGAGAAGTGATTGATGTAATGAATGCTTCATATCAATGGTGGTTTTTGCTTTGACATTAAGTGGCCTCCGCAGTTTCTGGTTGAGTATCTTTCTCTGGATTACTCCAGAAGACTTCATCTTCCGTAATCACAGAGGTTTTATGTATTCCTTTTTCAAGATTTAAAATATTGGGTCTCATATTATCCTCAAGAAGAACAAGATCGTAAAGCTCTTCTACACTTGTTTGATAATTTATGTAACCGCAGGGTTGACCAGTAGGTAGGTAGACAACCGTAATTCCGCAGTTTATGGATCTTTTTGCTACCGGCGCCTCTTTAAAAAGGGAACTATTTGGTCGTAGCTTAGATGTCGCAATAAATAGATAATCTCCGATGCGGTCCATTCCTCGAGCGAATCCATTTAACTGCGTGATTATATCATATGTACCAGATTCTGTATTCACCCGCACCAGTTCGCCAGTGGCAGAAAGGAGCATATAAAGGCCATCGTTGTAAATCCTTGGAGTATGAGGAACAGGAAGTTTATCCAATATGATTTCGTCAGATTCAATGTCGATTAAAACACCACCTTCTAACATCCCTTCTTTCCATTCTCTTGCAGAATCTCCTTTGCCAAGTGCTGAAATATACTTTGGCTTTTGAGTTGAGGGATCAACTGCAAGTCCATTGAGGTGGCACCTGTCTTCTGGCTTTAGTGCTGTAATAAACTTTGGTGTCCAAATGGGCTTGAAACTGAAGTCTTCATCAATCTTGCAGAGGGTAGAAAACATGGTATTTACCCCCAAAAGGCCCTGGTTAGTAAACTGAATATCGTGCATGTCCAAAGGACCTGTATAATAACTTGCTCGAGGCACATACAGGCTGTCATACACATTAGGATTCGGTGCATAGTTTGCGGCCAACCCTGGTGCATTGGACGTCATGATTACTGAGTCATTAATCGCTATTGCCCATTTATTACCTTGCTTCGCCATGCCCATCGGCTTTGGGAATGTTCTAGGCAACTGGATTAATTGATTTTCATCTTTGGCCGAGAATATCACCACTTTGCCTGTTTGATACGTACTAATGGCAATGGAGCAATTTAGTCCCTGCAGTAATTCTGGAATATTCGGCGTATAACTATAACTGAATGGTGGTGGTGGCGGCATAGTTGAATTTTAGTATCACTACAAGTTAAAAAAAATCTTTCATACTCTGTGCTCGCCTATGTTAACAATTTGATTAAAGCTTCTAATATCAAAAAAGCCCACCGATGAGGTGGGCTTGAAATATTAAATATTAATCAAACTTATTGTTTCAAGATTCTGAAAGTTAAGGCTGATTCATTTTTGTCATTATCAAAAAACTTCAAGATATACTGTCCGCTTTGATAGCTAGAAAGATCGATCTTGATATTTCCATCTTCCCCTCTTTGGAGTAATTGATTTAAAACGCGTTTCCCATTCATATCAAAGATGCTCATTGATAAATTATCAGAGAGTATCTTGTCGTAATCAATATTTATTATGTCCGAAGTAGGATTCGGATAGATATTGAAATCGGTAAAAAATTCGCTCGTAATTCCAAGTATCAGCTCGACTACAATTCCATCTGGAGTTACAACAGCAGCAAGTACAAATGAATCATCTGTTACTCCTGCTTCACCGACCTCAAATTCTACAAATGAAGATTCATCTAAAGGAATACCAGGGTATTCGACAAAGAATCTATAGGTGCCTTCAGGAAGGAAGCCGAATTCGAATTCTCCATTATCATTGGTTTCTCCATAAGCAAATAGTACAAAGTCATCATTGTTTTGACCGTTTCTGCCACCAGTTCTTTTTCTTCTTAGTCCACACTTTCTTTTTGAAGCCCTTCTCCTTGCATCAATTCTGCCGCTTGCATCGTCAAAATCTTCTTCGATCGTTCCACTGACATTGCCTTCTCCATCTCCTGGCTTTGTAGGTTCTGGAATAACTGTGATATTTATATTTAGTGATGTATCATTAAATAATTCAAGTACATCAGCTTCTTCCCACAAAAAGACATTCCTATAATAAGTGTCAACATATTTCTCAGGATCTGATGATATACCTACCAGATAATCTTTAAGTATAGCGGGGCCAAATTCAAAAGTAGAAGGGACTTCATTGATACTGACCAAAGTGTCATAACCTCTGGTCTTTCTGATGGTTTCCATTAAAGATCCAGATATATTTTCACTTATTAATTCATCATTACCATCAAGTACATTCACATTGACAATTGCTGTGGCGAGAACATCTATTGGATCAGAAAAAATCGTTAACCCCGGAACATTATCATTCGTAACTCTCACGCTGTAAGCTCCCATATTGGTTCTATCAATGTTTTCAACAATGAATGAGGAGTTGGTTGCATCACTTCCGGAAATATTAGATCCTTCAAACCTCCATCTATAAGAATTGTCCGTTCCGCCAGTAGTAACACTCACTATTTGGTCTCTTCCAACTGGCACTAGCACAGTATCTGTTTGATTTAGCGAGATATTTTTTTGATCACTGTAATCAACGGCAGGTAGTTCTGCAACTGGTTCTAAATCGTCGAATGTGAGCCTATTTTCTGATAAATCTATCGTATTAAGACCTGTTGCTATTGTGTTGTTAAAATCTGGTATGCCAGATATTTCATTTCCAGATATGTTTAATGTTGTAAGATTAGGTAGTTGATTAACTGAAGAACTTAAAGATCCTGTCAACTCATTGTTGGATAAATTAAGCACTTCCAAATTTTGAAGTTTATCAAAGGAAGCAGAGAGATCACCAGAAAGTCCATTATTTGATAGGTCTATTTCTACTACTCTACTGGTCTGTAGTTGAATACCATTCCATGTATTAATATTTCCGTCAAGCCAGTTCGCATTATTGGTCCAATTATCTCCACCGGTACTTTGATATAGGTCCACTAAAGCAAGAGAGTCATAAAATAGATCGCCGGGAGGTTCAAAATTCTCGTAAAAATACATGGTGTATCCGTCATCAGTAGGTTGGCTAAGCATGATATCAATTAGTCCATTGTCATTGAAATCACCAAATGCATTTCCAGTCTGAAATGCAACGAAATTGTTACTTGGCCCTAAATTTCTCTCCTGATTTTGAGCTATTAATATTTTATCAGGAATGGATGTTTCTGTTAGATTATTTGCGGGAAACATATTGGCATTGGCGCTAACTGTAAACGTTGGAATTAAGATGTCATCAGATCCATTCTGGTCATAGTCGCCGATGTTTTGTATTTGACTTCCACCAAATCGATCAATATTTCTAAGATCATCAGAATTTCCAGGCAGCAAAAAAGCGTCATCAATTACATTGTCCATCGTAGGTCCTCCATAGATAGCATGTAATGAAAATGTACCTTCTTGCGGGAAATTCGGATCATTATTATTAAAGTGTCTGAACAAAATATCTGAGTATGTATCATTATTTATATCTGCTGTGGTACTAGTCCACATATATTGTTGACCGTCGAAAAAAGAACTATTAGTAAAATCTACAGATATATCAGCTGCATCGAAATCTGTTTTACCATTTGCACCGAAATAAATTGAATATATCTCCGGGTTATTGTTGAAATTAGGATTGATGATACTAAAATCGTCAATATCATCCCCATTAACATCTCCCAATGCAAACATTTTATATGCAAATGTTCCACTGACCGGAGGAAATACTAAATCAGGTAAATCATCGTAATCCGCTTGACCTCCAAAGTATATAATAATATTACTGCCGGCATTGGCAAAACCTCCAGTTGAAACTCCAATTTCATCAAAACCGTCATTATTTAAATCACCAAGAGTCACAACATTTAGTGGGTCATCATAAATTGTAAGCCCGAAATCTGATGCGCTTCCAGCGAATGGGAATTCAACATCAACAATGTTCGACTGGCTTAGGCCGTTTCTCCCTTCAAGCACAACCAGAGCATTGGTGTTGTCTTCATCATTACTAGCATATTTTGTAAAAACTAAATCACTGTGTGTGTCGGTATTAAATATTCCGGAAGCCATAACACCAACTCTTTCATCTCCAGTAAGTTCAAACGTGATGTCAGGTTCATTGCCAGATATTTGTCTGCTTCCAAAGTAAATATCGATACTTGTGGTATTGGCAACAGCTATATCATCGATACCATCGCCATTCATATCACCTGCATTTACACTCATACGAATTGATTCGGAAGGAACCTGAATTTGGTACGAATGAAAAATATTGGATGGGTTTTGGTTGAACGGAGGGGCAGTTGTAATTCGATACCTACCAGAATTAAGTATTAAATCGGGAGCTAATGAGTTACTTACCAGTAATTGATAATCACCATCTTCTCCTGGATTAATTGAAAGAGTAGGCAACGTTTGCCCAATTAAGGTATCACCATCTAAAAGCCATTGGTATTGATTAACCGTTCCACCAGTTGTAAAATCTAAATTCAATGTGGTGGCCAGATCATAGATGATGCTGTCTTCACCGTAATTCCTTTGGTTGTTATACAATAAAACAGGAACCATCCCAACATTGGGTTCTAAATCTTCAAATGTTAAGTTATTAAACGTGACATCCAGATAATCCACTCCAACACCCGTCAGATCAGAAAGTTCATCAATCTGGTTGAATGAGACGTTGCAAAAGCTAATTAATGCGGCTGAGTTCAATAAGAAATTAAGGTTACCTGTAATCTGATTACTGGTTAAGTCTATATGGGTTGTATTTGGAAATGCATTGGATGGAATTTCTCCTCCTATGCTGCAGCCTATTAAGAAAACTTCCTGAAGGCTACTCATCGCATATAATGCATCAGGTAATTTTCTGACTACTCCAGAACTGAAGAAGTTAGAACTCAAATCCAAGGTTAAAATTTGTGTCAAATCAGCTAGCTCATCAGGGAAAAATTCTGGAGCATCAAAACTGGGGCGAAGATTGTTGCCAGGCAGTCTAACCTCAACTACTCGACCGTCAGCTGAAGTTATACCATACCAATCGTAGACAGGCCCTTCTAACCAATTGGTGTTATTTACCCAAGAGTCGCCATTTGTAAACTCATATAGAGCTACTAGAGCTAACGAATCGGAAGAAACTGTTGAAATTTTTTGCCCAAGGTTTTCTGTAATGACCCCAGAGTTTAATGCAATATCTGAATCTGGGATGAAATTTAGAGATACATCAAAAAACGACGGTGTAAGTGAAGTAAGGTTTGGCAATCCTGTAATGTTGTTGTCCCGAATACTAAATTCATTTAATGAATTTAACCCTGTGAAAGAAGATGGAATATCTCCAGTGAATTCATTTCCCTGAAGCCAGAGAAATTGTGCATTGCTAAGAGATCCAAGAGTGCTTGGGATGTTTCCGTCAAGGGAATTATTAGCCAAATCGATATCCGATAGATTAGAAAGGCTACCTAATTCGGAAGGTATTTGTCCTGTAATGGACGGCATGTTCCAAATTCTAAGCAATTGAAGATTACTGAGATTACCTAATGATGTTGGGATTGGGCCCTCTAGTTGATTGCCACCAATATTTAGCCAAAGCAAATTGGAGAGGTTTCCAAGAGAATTGGGGATGAATCCACTAAATGAATTTTCATCAATGATTAAATACTGAAGGTTAGGTAAAACATCGAGATCTGGTATTGCGCCACTAAATTGGTTGCCAGAGAGAAATACTCCTTGTAATGATGGAGTATTTAGTATTGCATTTGGGAATTGACCATTAAATCCGTTGTATCTTAAATCGATAGTTTGCAGCGAAGCTAGAATTGAATAATCTTCCGGTATAGAACCACTTAGCAAATTTGAATCAACATAAAGGGCTTCAAGGTTAATAAGGTTGGCAATTTCTATGGGCAATGATCCTGATATCTGATTCCCTGAAATACGTAAGTACCTTAAGTTGGATAGGTTTCCAATAGAAGTCGGAATTTCTCCTTCTAAGCTGTTGTATGCAACATCAAGTTGTTCAAGATCAGAAAGAAATTCTATTTCAAATGGAATTGATCCTGAAAATATGTTAGAGCTCACGAATAACTCTGTAAGATTTGGGATATTGGTCGCATTAAGCAAATCCCCATCAAATGAATTTCCGCTTAAGTTTAAATGGGTAAGGGAGATTAGGCTAGCAAATGAGGCTGGTATTTGACCAAAAATTCGATTGCCGGAGAGATCAAGGGATTGAAGGTTTCCAAGGTTCCCTAATTCCGACGGAATCCCATCTATCAAATTATCATTGAAATTTATGGATACTAGTTGATCTAGATTCCCTATTTCAGAGGGGATAAAACCCGTTAAGTTATTGCCTGAAAGATCCAGTGCAGTTACTCTATCTCCAACTACAGTAACACCATGCCATGTCTCAACATTTTGACCAACCTGGAGCCAATTGGTGTTATTATTCCATATTGGACCAGATAGCTGATTATATATTTCAACTAATGCCAAAGAATCTGACATGGTTACTGGGCCGAGTTCAATTGTACTTGGTGGAATGTAAATAGTCGGATTCGTGCTTGGAACTGTTCTTGGTAATAGCAGCTTTAGCTTCTCGTGATATGATTTGTATTTTTCATCTATAAACCCTGATCCCTTCGAGTGTAACATATACTTCTCTTTAAGATCTTTTTCTTGGGATGATAGATTTTTGACTACTTGGTGATCTGTAATTTGATCTTGAGAGTAGGTAATTAGGGAACTAAAAAGATAAATAAGGTAGGGTAGCTTTCTCATGGTAGTGGACTTTATTCACTAAGAAGTTACCATGATCTACACTAGAGGTCTATACCAATCAAGGGGTATTTTTTGTTTACAAATAAGATTTCTTGAATACTTGATATGGAATTCTTGAAATAATATAAAAGCCCACCGATGAGATGGGCTTTTAATATTGGATGTTAATCAAACTTATCGTTTCAAGATTCTGAAAGTTAAGGCTGATTCATTTTTGTCATTATCAAAAAACTTCAAGATATACTGCCCGCTTTGATAACTGGAAAGATCGATCTCGATTTTTCCACCTTCTCCTCTTTCTAGCAATTGATTTAAAACTCGTTTACCATTCATGTCGATGATGCTCATTGATAAATTATCAGAGAGTATCTTGTCATAATCAATATTTATTATGTCGGTGGTGGGATTCGGGTAGATATTGAAATCGGTAAAAAATTCGCTTGTTAAACCAAGAATTAATTCGACAGTAATGCCTGTCTCAGTTACCACCGCGGCAAGAATAAACGTATTATCAGATACACCTGCTTCTCCAATGTCAAATTCTACAAAAGAAGATTCATCTAAAGGAATACCAGGATATTCAACGAAGAATCGATAAGTACCTTCAGGAAGGAAACCATATTCAAATTCACCATTATCGTTGGTCTCTCCGTACGCAATCAATTCGAAATCATCGTCTTGTCCAGTTCTTCCTCCAGTCCTTTTTCTTCTAAGTCCACATTTACGTTTTGCAGCTCTTCTTCTTGCATTGATCCGTCCTTCCTCGTCTTCAAAGTCTTCTTCGATAGTACCAGAAACATTACCATCACCATCATTTTCATCTAAAATAGGTGGAATAACGGTCATTACAATTCGCGTTGCCGTGTCACCTTCAAGAACCAATACATCCGCTTCTTCCCATAAAAATTCATTGCCAAAATATGTTGCCACATACTTTTCTGGATCTGAATCTACCACAACAAGGTAATCGCCAAGGAATACAGGGTTAAATGCAAAGTCTCCATTGTTATTCGTCACTTGATCAAGGGTGTCGTAGTTGCCAGAACTTTCTACTCTTAACAGTAAGCCTTCTATGTTGTCAGATATGATATCACCACCAGATCTAGCAGTGATTGAAACTGTTCCGCTCACCAAATTAAAAGAGGCGAACCCAAGTCTAAAGTCAGAACTTACTATGTCCGGCGTAGCTGAGAAAGCACCCGTTGAAACTTCTGTGGAATAACTAGAGCTATTTAATGTACCACCGCCATAGTTTGTGACGTATCCTTGATTCGATAATTGACCGTAGGAGATCCCATGGCATAACAGCAATGCCATGAAGAAACTTATTTTTTGAAATAGCCGATTCATTTGCTTGCAGCTTTGCTTCCACCCAACATTTTCATCATCTGATCCACCTGAGATCTTAGCTCTTTCACTTCATTTAATGAAGCCTTCAGGTTAGCATTTTCGGACTCTAGTCTATCTACTTTGGCATTTAATTCCTTCATTGCTTCAATGAGTACAGCCGTCATTTGAGCGTAGTTTACAGCCTTCATTCCATTTTCATTAGTTATTACAAATTCTGGATATACTTCCTCGACTTCCTGAGCAATTACACCTATCTGGTTTCTCTGAGATTTATTTTCATCTTTCCACTGATAGGAAACTCCTCTCATTTTGACTGTCTTTTCTAATGGAGAATCAAGGTTTTGGATATTCTTTTTAAGTCTTCTATCAGAAGTTTGGACCATGCCATCCGATGAGGTAAGCGTGTTCCCAGATACATCTCCACTAGCAAAAATGTTTCCTAGATTTCCGTCAAGAGCTATGGTATTGGTTCCTCCATCGTTATTCAGGTTTAACGATCCAGAACCTGCTTCATAGAATAGTTTGTTTACATCTGATGAATTTTGAATGGCTATTCCACCATTATCAGTAGATACAAAAAAATTAGCAGCGCTTCCACCGTCAGTTCTATTTGCAGAAATGCTTCCACTACCTCCATTTAACGATACTCTATCCGCAGACCCTGTCGCATCACGCAACGTAAAATATCCTCCCTCAGCGTCCCCTCCATAAGAGCTTATCCATACAGTTTCATTAAAGATTCCTCCATTTTGACTATTTCCCATGAAGAATACTCCACCAGAATTTCCACTAATATCATTTGCATGAAGCCCAATGTTTGTGACTGCCCATGAACCACCATCATCGTTTTGACCATAAATGTTTATATGACCTAAGTTATTATTGGCAAATTGATCAGCTGAAAGCGAAATATTTGGTGTGTTTGTACCATAAAGATTCATTTGACCGGAAAAGCCTGTAGGATCGCTTCCTCCTGGATCAGTGGAAGAAAAAAGATTATGGGTGAAGTTTCCAGTATAGTTATAAATATCTAGTCCTCCTCTACGATATCCATCAGAATTTGGCGTTCCAAATTGATCAGTATCCGATACGTATGCGTCGACCATTAGCTGTGGACCATCTCCAGTGGAATTTCCACCGTACAAGTCCATGAAGCTATTCTGTCGACCTTGAAGTATCGTTCCAGCTACTACCGCACTATGAAGATCTCCCGAAACATTATCTCGACCGTTTAACTGGATATATCCACCTGTACCAGTACCTCTATCTGTGGTCATAAATGCTCCAGTCCTATTCAACGAATCGACTAATATCATTGTACCGTCATAGCCATTATTGTCGGCCAATAGGCGGACTTTAGTATCATCATTAATGCCAAGAATATTTACTGAGGCTGAAACTATTGAATCTATCTCAACTGGTTGGGTCCCGGTATATGGTAGCAATGGCGAGTGTAGTGTTACGGCACCAAGATCTTCACCATTTACTGTAAGATCCATAGAAATTTCTCTGTTATCTCCAAATAGGTCTTCCGGGAGTGGAGTGTCTGACCCAAGGACCACAGAGTAATAGCCATCAACAACGGATACATTTGATTTGGTTTCTGACCATGCAGGAGTTGCAATACTAAAATCTATCGTGGCTGTTCCATTAAATGGTCTTCCATCATCAAGAAGGCGCCCTTGAAAGGGTATTTGTTGTGCAGTAACACCCGCTACTATAAAGAATGTAAATGATATTATACTGTAAAGTCTTTTCATTTTTACGTGGTTAGTGAATTAAAAAATTTCAAAACACAACTTAGTTACCGTAGTTGTTTACTTCAATACCTCTAAAGAGGTATTTTTATCAAATGATAAACCACCAAAAAGCCTATGAGTAAGAAAGTATTAGACAGTTACAATGACATTTTTTCTACGTTTAAAGAGTTTAAAGGGGAGACTTTAGAGAAGCATGTAGATAAACTTCGACAGCTTGATCTGTTAATACCTCATAGTGCAACATTCTTTTGTGTAACAAACACAAGCACTCAATCTTTCGAGTATATCAGCAAGAATTTTGAACCCACAATGATGTTAGATATTGATGAAATGTCTAATGGAGGTATGAAATTTTGGTGGAGCCAAATGCACCCTGAAGAAATGCAAACTTGGCTTCAATCCCTTAAAGATTTAATGATATTCACAATGGGGAATATTGCGTTGGAAGATCGAAGGCGTATGACTTATACCTGGAATTATAGGGCAAAAGATGGAAAAGGTACATTTAAAAACATCATTCAACATACCACTCCAATGTTTTTTGATGAGGAAGGAAAGCCGATTGTAGGACTTGCTCATTATTCAGTGCTAGAGGCACATGAGAAACTTCCAATCCAAGCGACTGCCAAGATTCTGAATGCTAATGATGAATACGAAACATTATTTTATCAGACGTATGGAGGTCAAAAGTTGTTGGTGCATGATATCTCCCATAGAGAAAGGGATATTTTAAGACTGATTTCTTTCGGGTTGACGAATGATGAAATTTCTGAAAAACTAAATATCAGTGTGCATACGGTGAAAACACATAGAAAAAATGTGATGACTAAAACAGGGAGTAAGAATACTACCCAGTTAATAGCTATGTGCATTCGTCAGGGTGTGATATAAAAAAAGCTCCAATCGTATGATTGAAGCTTTGATTCTGTTGGCAAAATAGCTACCTAATATTCGTCTTCATTGAAGAAGAAGTCTTCTTTCGTCGGGTAGTCTGGCCATATTTCTTCAATATTTTCAAATGGCTGTCCATCATCCTCAAGTTCCTGCAAGTTTTCTACAACTTCCAAAGGAGCTCCGGATCTAATTGAATAATCTATCAATTCGTCTTTAGTTGCTGGCCATGGGGCGTCTTCTAAATAAGATGCAAGTTCAAGTGTCCAATACATATTCTAGCCTCAGTTTATAAGTCTTGCTTTAATAATGCGCGCAAATATATATTATTATATTTTATGTGCGCTAAATCAAAATTATCATTATTAGCAAGGTAAATTTCTTACATTAAAACACAAGAAAAAGTTTCTAAAAATTTTTAAAAATCTCCTGAATCAATCCATTCTATCAGTTTCGACTTCACTTCAATCTTGCGCTTCTGACCTTTTATCTTACTTTCTACCAGTTTGTTCATTTTACCATCGCTGGAAGAAAAATTAGCAGAGTTTTCTTCGTAAGTTTTTAGATCTTCTGCATCTCTGGATATTAAATCCTTAATAATTCCAGTCTTAATATTTTTTTTCTTCTCAGGTTCCAGTTTATCAAAGTCAGGAAATCTTTTGTTAGCCAGTTTTGCTACAAACTCCCGCTCGTTTAATAACTGAATAAGCTCCAGGCACTTGAATTTATCTGGATTTTTCCCGCGATCTCTGAAGAGCTCCTTTTTCAATTTGGTAAGTGCTTCTCCATCGAAAGGTTCTTTTCTTGCCTTTATGGCTTGCAGGTGAGCAAGTTTATCTGAATAATCAACTGGTGGAACAAACTTTCTCCCTTTTAGAAGTTGGTTAAATTCTGTGTGAAGTGGTTGATAAAATTCCGCTGGGATTCCTCCAACTTCCTTCCATCCTTCTTTCAACTCTTTTACTTTGGTGAAGCGCTCCTTTCCATGAATGTCAGCAAGATTCTTAGCTTCTTCTATGATTTCTTGATATTGACGCTTTCGATGTTCAGTTAGTTTTACCTTATCCTCGAAAAACTGTTTTTTACGATCATAGAACTCCTGAATTAGTTTCCAAAATTCCTCTTCTAAACCTTCATTTTTGTCTTCTTCTGCGCTACCCGTTTTTATCCATCGAGTTTTTATATCATTAACCTTTTCTGTTGCCTCTTTCCAATTGATTATTTCTACGGCAGCTTTGGTTTCCTCGAGGAGGTTGTTCTTGATTTCAGAATTTCGTACCCTATTTTTTTGAATAATATCTCTGACAAGAGATTCATTTTTTTCAATTTTATCCAGAAGAATAGCATAATTACCCAATCCGTCATGAAGCGGGAGGTGCTCTCTTAAGTGCACCAATTTCATCAAGAAAGAGCCCTTATTTTCCGTAGCATTAATTTTTTCAATGACTTCATCAATTTTCTTTTCAAGATCTGAAAATCGATCTTGAAAAAATTGAGTAGACTTTTCTGCGTCCTCGTCACGGACTTCTCCGATTTCTCTCTCTGGATTTTTCCCCCAGCTGTTTTGAAAAACCTTTCCGTCTTTGATATATCCGAATGGTACCTGTATGATGTCCAAGGTGAGTGTAATTCTTAAATGCGTAGTATCTTCGATTTCTAATCAAACTTAAGCATGTCAGACGAAAAGATCATTTTCTCCATGTCGGGGGTAAATAAGATTCACCCACCGCAAAAACAAGTACTTAAGAATATCTATTTATCATTTTTCTATGGTGCGAAAATAGGCGTATTGGGCCTTAATGGGGCTGGTAAGTCCTCATTACTTCGCATAATCGCAGGAAAAGATACAGATTATCAAGGTGAGGTTGTGTTTTCTCCAGGATTTTCTGTCGGAATGTTGGAGCAGGAACCGGAGCTAGATCCTGAAAAAACAGTGATTGAGATAGTGAGAGAGGGAGTAAAAGA
Organism: Ekhidna sp.; assembly: GCF_963691765.1. Lineage (GTDB taxonomy): Bacteria > Bacteroidota > Bacteroidia > Cytophagales > Cyclobacteriaceae > Ekhidna. Next base: position 1,156,283 of record NZ_OY829375.1, on the reverse strand, counting down.
GATAAATGACTTACTGAAGGAATATGAGGAGGTGAATGCAAAGTTTACTGAACCAGAAATTCTTGAAGACCCTGACAAAATGAATAAGCTCATTGAAAAACAGGGAGAGATTCAAGAAAGGTTAGATGCTACTGGGGCTTGGGAAATAGACCATAAGCTCGAGAGGGCGATGGACGCACTTAGGACTCCTCCAGAAGATGCCGTGATAAAAAACTTATCGGGCGGTGAAAAGAGAAGAGTAGCGCTATGTAGGTTGCTTTTAGAACAACCGGATGTTTTATTGCTTGATGAGCCTACTAACCACCTTGATGCAGAATCTGTTTTATGGCTTGAGCAGCACCTTCAGCAATATGAAGGCACAGTGATAGCTGTGACTCACGACAGGTACTTTTTGGATAACGTTGCCGGGTGGATTTTAGAACTTGACAGAGGAGAGGGAATTCCATGGAAAGGAAATTACAGTAGCTGGTTGGATCAAAAAGAGAAAAGACTGGCCAAAGAAGATAAACAGGAATCGAAAAGACAAAAAACGCTACAGCGTGAGCTTGAGTGGGTTCGAATGAGTCCTAAGGGCCGTCAGGCGAAAGCCAAAGCACGTTTGAGTGCTTACGATAAGCTTTTGGGAGAAGAGGCAAAGGAAAAAGAAAAGCAGCTTGAACTCTATATACCTCCAGGACCTAGGCTTGGAGCTAAGGTGATAGAAGTAAATGGAGTTGCAAAGGGCTACGGTGACAAGCTTCTATATGAGGACCTTTCTTTCAATCTACCTCAAGGTGGAATAGTTGGAGTTATTGGCCCTAATGGTGCTGGTAAGTCTACACTTTTTAAAATGATTACTGGTAACGAGACTCCTGACAAGGGTAGTTTCGAGGTTGGAGAAACGGTAGTAATGAGCTACGTTGATCAAGAACATGATCAGCTTGATCCTGACAAAACGGTATTTGAAGTTATTTCTGAAGGCAATGAGATTATAGATCTTGGTGGGCGTGAAATGAATGCCCGAGCCTATGTGAGTAAATTCAACTTTTCAGGCAATGACCAAGGTAAAAAAGTAGGAGCGTTATCAGGCGGTGAAAGGAATAGGGTCCATTTAGCACTAACTTTAAAAAGAGGTGCTAACCTTATTTTACTTGATGAGCCTACCAATGATTTGGACGTCAACACTTTGAGAGCACTTGAGGAGGCGCTTGAAAATTTTGGAGGTTGTGCCGTTGTAATAAGTCACGACCGCTGGTTCTTAGATAGAATAGCAACTCACATTTTGGCTTTTGAAGGGGATTCCCAAGCTTACTGGTTTGAAGGCAACTTTACCGACTATGAAGAAAATAGGAAAAAGCGATTGGGAGATGAAGAACCGAAACGAATTAAATACAAAAAACTGATGTAAGAATCTAATAGAGTCTTGAAAAGCCGGATACTCCGGCTTTTTTTATTTGCTCATTTAATAGCGATAGATTTATTTCACGATGTACTCAAAAATCCTTTCAGTAGTATTTGCGCTTGTTATCTTTCTTTCAGCTATGCTTATCATCAAGGTTGAGCAAACTAGAAGAGAGTTAAAGCGTGACTTTGTTGAATTGTCCAAAGCCAAGTATGGAATCTTTAACATAGATGTTTGGAAGGAAGAGATTTCGAACATTATAGCAAATAAGATTGATGAGTTTCAGTTTGATCCTGAGAATAGACAAGAATTGATAAATAAGTTGGAAACACTTCTGAATGAGGGAGTGGATCTTCTAGAAAAATCATACAAGAAGCAAAGAAGCTCTTCGATCAAAGGATTCTTTCAGAATGCATTGACCTCTGGAATAGAGCTATTCGATAAGATCAGGGAAAACATTCCTTCATTTGCGGAAACTATTGTTGATGATTTGGAAAGGCCGGAAACCCGAGCTCAAATCAAGAAATACATAAAAGTAAAGATTGATCAATACACCAACGAAACATTTGCTCAAGTAGACTATTCAGACAGAAATAAGATCATCTTAAAATATGATAAAGAAACTCATAAAGCCACTTTGGAACATCTTGAGGGTGAACTGGATGCAAGTGAAAATCGCTCGTTAAAATTTAAGTTAGCTATATACATAGGATTAATGGTGATATCCTTAATACTTCTATTGAAGAAAAGTGAGTTAAAACTAGAATTAGTTACAGCTATTATCGTCTGTGCAGGATTATTGTTTCTTGGTTTATATCTCCCTATGATTGATATAGATGCAAGAATTTCAAGATTCGATTTGACCATATTGGATCATCACATAGATTTTGAAAATCAAATATTGTATTACAAGAGTAAAAGTATTCTTGAGGTTGTTGGGTTGATGTTGGCTCAGGCTAAACTGGACGTTGCTTTCGTGGGATTTTTAGTTCTCTCATTTTGCGTACTATTCCCAATGGCTAAGCTTGTATCGTCGCTTGTTGTTTTGATGAATAGAGAAAAGCCAATAAATGGTATTGTGAAATTTTTCGTTTTTAAATCTGGTAAATGGTCAATGGCAGATGTGTTGGTAGTGGCGATTTTTATGTCTTATATAGGTTTTTCCAGTATCCTAACTGAGCAATTGAATCAGCTTGAGAATGTAACGAATTCGCTTGAGGTGCTATCTACAAACTATTCAGAACTCAACACAGGGTTCTTCATGTTTTTTGGATTTGTATGCCTTAGCTTAATTATTTCTGATCGTATAAATAAAGTACCAGCATAAAAAAAGCCCAATCAATTGGGCTTTGGCATGTCTTAATTTTTGTATTACATTTTTCTGACCTTACCGCTTCCAGAAGAATTAGCATTTATTCTTTTTGGATCACCTGCATAGTAGACACTGCCGCTGCCAGAAATGCTTGCATCTATTTCGTCTGTTGCAGTGATATAACAGCTTCCAGAACCACTTATTCTTGCAGCAAAAACCTTCACTGTAAGATCTTCAGCTTTTACCTTCCCAGAACCACTGATCTTTGCTTCAGCTTCTTCTGCTGAGCCATCTAGTCGAATGCTTCCAGAGCCGGAAATTCTTAGATCCATCTCATCGCTGTTTAACTCTAGTTCCATGTCGCCAGAGCCACTAACTGATAGATCGATATCTTCAGTCTCAAGTGGTTCTTTTCCTTCAATTAAGCCACTTCCACTTACAGAGAGGCCCTCTATTTTACGCATAGTCACATAAATGTCGACTTCTGATCTTCTCCATCCATTACCCCATCCCCAACTTTTTTCGCGTTTAATGACCAACTTATCTCCACGCATTTCAAATTCTATCTCCTCGAAAATATCATCATCACATTCAATCTCAACTTTTTCGCTGGAACCCTGTCTAAGGTGGACAGTCCCCGCAACTGCTAGCGCTAGCTCAGAAAAATTGTCTACATCGACCGTTCTTTTTTGACCATATCCTGAGACAACTATTGCTGTAGTAAGTAGTAAGGTTATTAAAGTCTTCATTTTATTTATTTTTTAATTAGAGACAAGTTCTATTACCTAAGGTTGCAAGCTAGTAAGGTTTTTCTCCAACCCAATTTCCTGAAGGATCATAGTTACAAACCCAGATATCCATTCCATTGCATTCAATCTTGGCACATCCTACTTTCGTAGTGGTTTCCCAAATTATTTGAGTGTAATGCCCACACATTTTACCCGGCCGACACTTATTCCTTTTGTAGCTGTAGTCTGCCTTCTCGCTTGCCCAAGCATCAACTACATATTTTGCATCAAAGGCCCCAGCAGTTCCCTTAAATAAGTTCTCTCCGTAATCGTTGTTTGGTCGATGTTCCCATCCGCAGTTCATTTGTTTTAATTGCTTTGCCCAATCAGCAGCAAGCGCCGCCATCTCCTCAGACCACACTAATTTTTGGTCTACTCCTACATCAGCTCTCCAATAATTGTGGCGTTCAAGTACTACCTTAATTTCTTCATCTGTAAGTGCTGTTTGACCCTCTACACAATCTATCGATAGCCAAAAGAAGGTCATGAAAAATAAAATAAATTTCATTTCAATAATTATGATTTAACATATTCTCTATTTCATCTTTTCTGATAAGATGAAGGTACTTTGCTAAATAAAACGCACCAACGCCACTTAAGATATGCCAAATGAAGTGTGACCCCATCGGAAGGTATTCGATCATGGCGAAATCAAGACGTCTAAAGACAAGGCTGAGAGATAGAGCTATAACAGAAATTAGTATAAAATGAATGTGACGAAGTTGGGTCTTGATAAGGAAAAAAATAACAGGAAAAAAGATTAAAAATCCGGTAATAAAGTAGCTCAAGTTGGTCGCGAATTGACCACTGAAATACTCAAATACAGCATATCGAAGGAATGAGAAAGGAACAATTACTGTTGCCACTTGCCAGCGGTTTGGTAGGATTTTGTCCCAGAAATATACACTCACCGAGAATGTGACAATTGCTGTTGGTATTACATCCATCCAAAGTAGAAAGCTGGATGTCCTGAATGCATGATAGAAAAGACTCCCTGTTCCTCCTAGAAACAAGAACGGCATGAGAAAATAGAGAAATGAATAATCCCTGAAATTCCATTTAAGTCTAAATGCCCAATAGATTGGAGGCAGAGCAATGGCTAAAGATGTAAGTGCATTCCATGGTTCGGCTATGAAGGCTGTAAGGTCAGTTTCGGCGTATACGGGCCCACCATCTGTTGGGAAAGGCATTTGCATAGTTCTATTTTATAGTGTTTTAACAATACGAATAACTATTTGGCAGGGATTTTGATTATTCAATATTATAGCTAAGAACATATAAATGTTCTAGTCTTTTTGGTTAGTTGAGGACCCTGTCCGCCAGCCGGCGGATGGGGTTTCTTTTTTTCAATAAACGTCCAATTTCTGTGGATTCTGTCGTCAAGATTTATAAATTGAAAAAAAACCCTGAATCGTTTTGCAATCCACGGTCTCAACTCAAAATTCCTTGCTCGAAGATTATAGAAGTGTAAGGGCTCAAACACAATTTCTTTGTGATCCACTAGAAATCGAAGACTTTGTTGTACAACCAATAGTCGATGTAAGTCCATTAAAATGGCATCTTGGACATACCACATGGTTTTTTGAAACATTCGTCTTAAAGCCAAATGTTAAAGGCTACAAGGAGTATCATCCTAAGTTCCCTCTGCTGTTCAATAGCTACTATATCTCTGCTGGCGATCGATGGACCAGAGAAAATAGGGGCCAGCTTACACGCCCAACAGTAGAGGAGGTGTTTGCATATAGAAGGTATGTAAACGAAGCTATGGAGTCGTTTCTGGTCAATTCAGTATCATCAGAAATTTCAGATGTCGTGATTTTAGGACTCAATCACGAACAACAACATCAAGAACTGTTTTTATATGACATAAAAAGAATTCTTGGAGATAATCCATTACACCCGCCATATCGTGAAGATGGAAAACGGAAAAATGGGGTGCAATCCCCGAAAGCAACATGGTTAAATGTGTCTGAAGGAAACTATGAAATTGGATTTGAAGGAGTGGGATTTCATTTTGACAATGAACTTGGGCGTCATAAAGTGTTTTTGCATGAATATGAAATCTCATCACAGCTGGTAACCAATGGTGAATATTTAGAATTTATAAAGGATGGAGGATATTCAAACCACCTTCTTTGGCTTTCCGAGGCATGGGACTGGGTCAATGAAAATCAGATTAATTGTCCAAGGTATTGGAGTCAGGAAGATGGAGGTTCATGGTGGCATTACTCCCTGCAAGGGTTTGAGAAGATCAATTTAGATGACCCACTATGCCATATTTCGTATTATGAAGCAGATGCTTTTGCCAGATGGAAAGGTTGTAGACTTCCTACAGAGCATGAGTGGGAAGTAGCTTGTAACACATTTGTAAATCCTTCATCTAATCAAGCAAACTTTGTGGAAGAAAATACTTTTAGACCAATTCAAACTACTGATTACGACTTTTTGGGTAATGTATGGGAATGGACTTCTAGTCCATATATAGCATACCCATATTATAATCCGCCGGAAGGGGCTTTGGGAGAATACAATGGGAAATTCATGGTGAACCAAATGGTGCTACGCGGTGGTTCTTTTGGTACAGCTAAAAACCATATACGCTCTACTTATCGTAACTTCTTTCACCCACATTTACGCTGGATGTTTTCGGGCATTCGGTTAGCAAAGCATATTTAAGATATAGATGTCTAAAGATACAATTACCCTAACACCCTTAGCTGAAGACGTATTTAACGGGCTGCAAGCTGATAACAAATTCTTGTCTTCAAAATATTTTTATGATGCTAAAGGAGATGAGCTATTTCAGCAAATCATGCATCTGGATGAATACTATTTGACTCGGAAGGAACTTGAAATCTTCAATACACATAAACAAGCGATTCTAACTGCTATCAATGACGGATCTCCATTCAGAATTATTGAATTGGGGGCAGGAGATGGCCTTAAAACAAAGGTTCTTTTAAAGCATTTTCAAGAAGCTGGAGTAGACTTTACTTATACACCCGTTGACATTTCTAGTAATGTCCTTGAGATCCTAGAGCAGAATTTACAAAATGAAATTCCAGGCTTGAAGATTGAGGCCTATGCTGGAGATTACTTTGATGCCTTAGCTGAGATATCCGAGCGTCCGGAAAAGGATATCGTCTTCTTTCTAGGATCAACAGTCGGTAATTTTTCACAGATTGAAGCAGAAGGATTTTTGACCAAACTGCAGCAATTTCTAAAGCTTGGGGATTTACTGTTCATGGGCGTCGATTTGAAGAAAGACCCATCGATTATTCTGAGTGCCTATAACGATGCACAAGGTGTTACCAGGGAGTTTAATCTGAATCTTTTGGATCGTATCAACTCTGAACTTGATGGCAATTTTAATCGCGACCTATTCCAGCATTACCCTTACTATAATCCACATACGGGCGAGTGTCGCAGCTACCTAATTAGTAAAGTCGACCAAACAGTTACAGTAGATGGAGAGGATTTCCACTTTAGAGCTTGGGAAGCGATTTTCATGGAGATATCAAAAAAATATGATCAAGTTCAGTTAGAATCTTTAGCTGGAGTCACTGGGTTTAAATCCAAGGCGTCATTCCTTGATGAGGAATGTTGGTTTGCCGATGTGCTTTGGGAAAAGTAGAAGTTTTATTGATGAAAATCGATCGTAGGGTCATCCTTATAATAGCTATATGGTTTGCTAGGTACGATCGAAATATGAATGAAGTGCGCATGAGAAGATTCGAACTTCCACGGGATTGCTCCCACCACCCCCTCAAGATGGCGTGTCTACCAATTCCACCACATGCGCAAGGGATGGCAAAAGTAACTTTTTGAAGTTAATTCTTTCCAAGGTCCATAAAAAAAGCCGAAAGAATTTCTTTCGGCTTCTATAATTTTTTCAATTACTAATGACCTGAATCGCCGTTCTCGTCATCAACTACACCATGTGTATGATAGCTATGGGTAATTTTCTCAGTCTGCGAAAGCAATAATGCTGAAACGATAAATACCATATGAATGACGATCTCAATGATCACACCCTCAGTACTGGTTTTTTGTACTTCGTTTCGGTAGTTCATAAATGTTTTCAACAGATAAACCCCGGATATTGAAGCAAGAGAGGTAGCCAACTTAATTTTTAATTGTCCTGCATCAAGTCCTTCAAGCCATAACGGCTTATCTTCATGCATATCGACATCTATTCTACTAGTAAATATTGAGTATCCACCAATGGTTACCATTACTACGAGGTTCATTACCATCGATACATCTACAAGTCCCAATACCTTAATCATGACTTCAGTTTCATCCCAGATGGTTATATACTTTACCATATAAAGAAGTTCCTGAAAGAATTTATATAGATATAGGAATGATGCCACAATTAGGCCGGAATACAGGGGAGCCTGTACCCATCTACTCCAGAAAATAAAACCTTCGAAAAAGCTCTCAAACCGGCTCATTAGTGAATTTTCGTTGTCCATTTTTTCTCCCTAGTTAAATTTAAAAACTGAAATATAAGCGATTATTTGAATGATGACCTTTCAAAGGTCCAAATTAAATCTAATCTTCATCGAATAATACCAAAGTACCACCTATATAGTCATGTAGCGCCTTCTTTTTTTCTGTAAAAATGATGGCTATGAATCCACCAAATAAAAGTATTAATGATAAGATCTTTGAAATATTTCGCACAACTGCTTGTATGAAGTTTAGTTCTTTTCTGCTATTACTTACCACTTTTATCTTTACCCATCTTTTTCCAGGCGTTGCGCACAGAGGACTTATTTCGAAAAGAATATTGTAACCAAAATAGATTCCGGTAATAAATAAATAATCATAGTTAGATTGTGGGATCAGTAATGATGCTAGGTAGTAAAGCAATAAAATTGGCAAGAGGTCAATATTATGAGCTAAGAGTCTTGTCCAAAATCCAGCATACCTATGTTCCTCGTTTTTCAATCCGCTAATTATTTAGCTACAAATCAACAACTATTACACTGGTTCTAAAAATTGAGGAGCATCTTCAAGTATGGTTAAAGGACGATTTTAGGGTGTTGATAGGTGATTCATATAGTCCATGAAGAAAAACTTGTTAATCATAGACAGAATTAATCGCTACGTGACAACTAATTTTTTACCTTTAGGAAAACCTAATGACTTACTATGTTGCCTACCTGTTCTTTAAATAGAAAATTTGCTTTGTGCATTTTTTCCATTTTCTGCTTTTGTACCGTTCGAGCCCAAGAGCTAAAGAATATCAATACCGGAGCTATTGTAAAGCACGTTAAGGTGAGCTTTGATGGAAGTAAAGTGGTTTTTATTGCCAACTACTTTGGAAGCTTCAAACCGTATTTGGCGAATTATAATTCGGATTCTTCTTTCTGGGATAAACCAACACCCATATTCGAGAGCGATGACATTTCCGGGATGGATATTAGGTATCCTCAGCTCAATTTTGACAATAGCACGTTGTACTTCTCAGCGAAATCAGCAGATAAAGCAAACTATGATATTTACTACGCTACATTTGAAAACGGCAAATGGTCAGTACCGAAGGAACTAGATATTGGAGTTAATTCGGTAGTAGACGAAGATGCTCCGGCAATTTCAGCTGACGAAAAGAAAATATTGTTTACCAGACCATTGCCGCCGGAAGAAAAGGCCGATGACTTTTGCGGTCAGCTTTTCTACAGTGAACTCACCGAATCAGGGTCTTGGTCAGAACCGGAATTGCTACCACCTGTTTATAATACAGGATGTGTTTGTTCTCCGTATTATGCACGTGACAATAAAACATTCTTTTATTCCTCACTAGAAGATGTGTCAGATGAAGAGGGGAGACGATTAGCACGAAAACAATTTTCAGTTTTTTGGGCCAAGATAGATGGCTTATTTAGGTATAACCCCAAACCTATAATTTCTTTAATTGAAGATGAGGATTTAATCTCACCTTCTTTAAATAGAGATAGCACATTGTACTATAACAGTGGTGAATTCACTCGAGGGGAAAATAAGATATCTTCTGCTGTTAAATCACAGAAACTATCGACTGCTTTTAAACCAGTAGAAATGACTTTGGTTACTGGAAGAGTAACTGATGAGCAAGGAAATCCACTGTCTGCTACAATTCAGGTCATAAACCCATATACAACTAAGGTATTTCAGGAGGCAAGCAGTAATGCAGAGGGATATTATCAAATATTTATTCCGGAGGGTGAACAATTTTCACTTCTTGCATATAAAGATCAATATTCTGCACAATCCAAGCTAATTGAAAGTGATGGCATGTTGATCACCAATGATTTCGAATTGTTTCCAAGTGTTGATATTACATTCAATGTATTTGACCAGGAATTCTACTTCCCAATTGATGCGAGCATATCCTTATACGATTCAGACTTTGAGTTTATCGAGACTATCGAAATGACTCAGGGTGAACAGACCAATATTTCATTAGGTAAAGAATTGAATGTCATTTTTAATTCTGAAAATTATTTTTCAGACACCTTGAATCTTCCTTTTGATGAGGAGGTAATCTTCGATTTTTTTGATTTCGATATTGAGCTAACACGTACTTTGAAAGATGTTTCGCTTTCGTTTTCAGATGAAGATGGCAATAATTTGGGTCTTGAAATAACTGTCTATAATGTTAGTAGAAATGAGAAGACTAAACGAAATGTGAAGGATGGGAAAATAACTCTTCAGCTGCGTGATGGAGAAGTTTACGAAATCAGCACTTCTGCTGAAGGATACAGTTACTATTCTGCAGAGTTAGATTTATCAGACGAAGAAGTACTAAATGAAGTAAGCGCAACGCTTCAGTCCGTTGAAAATGTTTCGCTTGTACTTAACAACATCACATTCGAGCTAAATTCTTATGAGCTAAACTCAGCATCTTATGAAGAGCTGAATAAGTTGGTGGGGTACCTCTCTGAAAACGAAAGATATAAAGTAGAGATTTCTGCTCACACAGATAATGCAGGAGGAGATAAATACAATCTTCAACTTTCAAACCTTAGAGCGAATTCGGTTCTCCAATACTTGCAGGATAATGCAATAAAACAAGAGAGGCTGGTCGCGATTGGTTATGGGGAAGCTAACCCTTTAGTTCCTAATGATACAGACGAAAATATGGCAAAGAATAGACGGGTAGAATTTAAAATCTTAACGGAGGAATCAAAATGAAAAAGGGATTCTTAATATTGATTCTAACATTGAGTGCTAGTTGGGGCTTTGGCCAAACAGGTGCATTTAAGAAGATACTTAATGATCGATCTACTGTCGATCGAGAGGTCTTCTATGATCAACTCATTCAATTTCAAAAGGAAAATGTATCGTTTAGTAATGTTTACTATCAGTTGGGTAAGCTTGAGCAAGAGACTTTTTCAGCGCTTGATCCTATAGTAGATCGAGTAGCGTCTAGGCAACGCATTTATAACGCTAAAACCAATTTTGGCTTAGCAAAAAACTACCTCGATGCAAAGGAGGTATCTAGATTTCCAGAATGGTATGATGTTACAGATGTAACTAATAAAGACTCTCTTACAATTATGGGGGTGAGGAATATTGAGAAAAGCTATGAAGACAGTGAAGGGTATGCCGTTTATTATGAAGAGCTCATTGAGAACTATGACAAAGCAGTCTTTCATTACCTCAAGGCAAGAGAAGGGTTTATTTCTATCAATACCAGTGCTGATAATTTAAGACAACTTTTTTTAAAGGCTGATGACTCACTTAAAATGGCTGTCAAGAAAGTTGGTATGAGCTTTGACTCATCCATGTACTATACTGATAACTATCGTGAAATCTATCAAAAGCTACCTCATAAGAAGAAAAGAGAGGTAAATATTAACAAACGTGTAATCGACCATTTTAGAATGAACGGCATTACTCCTGCAAACTTCTTGGCTGATGATATCGATGTGTGGGACTACAAACAATGGTCTGAAAGATTTCTAGATCTCCTTAAAATTGAAGTAGATGGTCTTCAAAATGAAATTAAGACTGCCTTCAAGTTTTTTGTTGAAACAAATGACAGAATGCTCAATGGAGATGAATGTATGCAAGCTCAGCTTGACGATCTTAAATTCCAACGGATTATCAACTTGATTACCAAATATGACAATGAATCTGTGTTGATTGACGTCTTTAAGTATTTGATTGCGAAGCTTGATTATGGCAATAGATACGTCTATGAAAAAAATTGCAATGTGTTAAATACTCCGCCAACTGATGATTATCTGTCACGAAAGGTCCGAATCTATCAGAACATGTTCACATCTTTTCAATTAGCAGATAGTCTTGATGAGGCAATAGTTTCATCTGGCCATGAGCAAGAAACTTTTCAATGGTTTTTTGATGACTTGATGCCCGGAGAAAATGGAAGTGCAACTTTTGCGCAAGAACAGGAGGAAGAAAATTATCGCTCGTTTAAAAGTGAATTAGAAGGATTGATTGCGAAACAGAATATCCAAAAATTTAGAACTGAGCCGATAACCGATTGCTTCTCCGCTGACAGCGTTTTTCTAATTGTAGGAGCTTTGGCTGAAGGTAATTTTTGTGCTTCTAAGAAACTAGAGCTCTCTGATAGTTTGTCGTTATTTATTGGAAAGAGAGATGATCAAAACCTTTTAATTGGTACTTCTCCCAGAGGTGAAGATTATGAGAATAAATGGGAAATTGAACCATACAAGAACTCTGAAATTTCATATTTCAAAATTGTAGGTGATAGTACCTATTTAATTGGAGGGTTTTCAGGTAAGGCTTGGCTTTCACAAATTTCCTCAAGTGGGGGTGAATATTTTACATCTACCTTGAAGTCTACAGATCCTATAAAAAATGTGATGGTAAATCAATTGCAAGGGAAGGCGATCGTGCTACAAGGAAATGGCAAGAATTACTCCATCTCGAATGTGAATTTTAATGGAAAATTAGAATCATCCAAGAACATCGAATTACCAGGTGACTACATTGGAATGTTTAGGCAAGAACAGGCAATTTGGATTTTCACACATATTAATGAAGTTGAAGGATCCAAAGTAGTAGCATCAGTTTATGATGAAAGCCAAGCTGTAGTTACCAATGAGATTACCTACACCTTTGATACCATTCTTAAAAACCCATCAATTATTAAGAATGATAATGATTATATCACAGTACTTTCCAATAGCGCATTTGCTGAGGATGAAATTGTTTACGCCTTAATGAATTATGAAGGAGAAATTGATCATGAAACCACTTTTTAGTCTATTATTTCTTTCTCTTTTTTCTGCTTCACTTGCTCAAACACAAGTTGATTTCAATCGTGAAGTAGATCTTATTGAGTCTTATATTTCAAGAGGAGAGTATGAGTCTGCTAATCAACAACTGATTGAATTACAAGAATCAATTGCCAACACTTCATTAGACGAGCAAGATACCGTAAGGCTATTCTTTACATCTAAGTTTGCTTTTGTTGCTAATCAGCTAGGAGATTGTGAAAATACAATCCAAAGAAGTAAAGAAGATGTTGCGATAAGAAGTGAAGTTTACGGTGAGGGAGACCCGATAACACTTTCTTCATTACGAAATCTTGGGATCTATTATTTGAACTGTGATTCAACTGATGAGGCGAAGGAAATGCTTCTTAAAACAGTACAAATTCATCGTGACTCAATTGGAAAACCAGACGAACTCTATGCTCGGTCGTTGGATGATCTAGCCTATGTACATGGGGAGTTGGGAGAATTTGATGAAGCAGAAAGGAGTTATGAAGAGTTGCTAGGACTGCTAGGAGATGGGAAGAGCTCTTTCTATCTGCATGTGATTGAAAATTACAGTGCTTTATTAATGTCTGCAGAAAAGTATAGTGAAGCAGCATTGTACTATGATGATTTGAATGCCTATTTGAAGAACCAGGAAGACTACCATTTTTTCCTAAAAGACTACTATAATGTCTTTGTTCATGAGAAAGATTATGTTAAAGCCTTTGAGGCTGTTAGTACCCTGTTGAATTGGTGTGATTCAAATGGTAATATTTGTTCAGATTCTGAGCTTGATACCAAAGAATTTGTGTTAAACGCAGCGCGTCTTGCAGTACTTCTTTATCGCAGTGATGATGCCGCTCAATTTTATACACAAGCCGAGAATCTTTATAAGGATACGCCCGAATATGTCTCAATTTTACTGGAAGAGGCCAGTCTTTTCAATCAGACCGGTCAAAAGTATAAGCAACTAAATACGCTGAGCAAATCATTAATCATTCATCAATCCAAGAATATGATTGATAGTGCTACGTATACTAAAACGGTACTAGAACTTGGCAAGCTGCATACGGAGATGGGAAAATTTGATCGAGCGGATCAAGTATTTAGTGACTACATCGCTGTACTGGAAGAGAATCCCAATTCCGAACCTCAGGCTTTAGCAGTGGCATATCAGTCATTAGGTAATCAAAAATATCTCCAACAAAATTTCAAGGACGCTGATAGCTACTTTTTAAAAGCTCAACAAATTTTGAACAATGAAGGCTTGAATAATTCTTCAGAGTATGCTTCAGTTTTAAATAGCCAGGGTGCACTTTATGAAGCATTGGCAAACTATGAAAAAGCGAATGCAAACTATAGAGAAGCTCTTAAGATTTCTTCAGAGGAAGAGTCTGGTTTGAGAATAGCACTAGCTACTAACCTTGCAAATATTCTAACTCGAACTGATTCAGATAATGATTCAATACTTGTCTTATTGAATCAAGCTATTGAATGGCAAAGTGCATCTTCAGGTAAAGACCATCCTTCCTATTCTAATCTCCTCAGCAACAGAGGAGTTTATTACCAGAAGAATGGTAGATATGAAATAGCGCAAAAAGATTTTGAGGATGCTATAAAGATTTTTGAATATACCGTAAGAGAGGATCATCCTCAGTATTTATCTGCCTTGTCAAATTTGGGACTGCTTTATGATTTGGCTGGTCAAAGTGATAGAGCGCTCGAAGCAATGCAAAAGTCAAAGAATCTATATGCTAAGTATTATACGGACACTCATCCAGGATACATTAGAACGGTAAATAATCTTGCCAATTTATATACAAAGACCGGTCAGTACGACCTTGCTGAGCCATTGCTCTTATCATTAGCCAGTGCGCAATTGAAGGAAATATCAGAATCCTTTACGTACTTATCAGAATCTGAGAAAAAGAGATTCGTGGAGGAAAAACAAAAGCTTCTCAACAATTTCAAGGGATATGTGGTCGCTCGATCGAATGCGGACGAGGGAAGCATAAAACCGCATGTTGTAGAAGAATGGTATAATCTTGAACTGAGTACCAAGGGGATGTTGCTTAATTCAACCAAACAGGTAAGAGAGCAGATCTTTAACAGTGGTGATCAAGAATTAATTAGACTATTCTCAGAGTGGACGATAGCTAGGAAACAAATTGCAGATCTTCAATCGCTCAAAAGTGAATTGGTTCAGAGCAGTAATGTGAAATTGGATAGTCTATTGGAGCAAACCAATAGTTTGGAAAAAGAATTGTCTAGAAGGTCGGCCTCTTTCGGTGGTTCCTTTGGTAGTCAAACTCCCACTTTTGATCAAATAAAATCCAAACTGCAACCTGGAGAAGCGACCGTTGAAATTATACGGACTGAATTAAATGACGAAGGAATATATACTGCCCTGGTTGGTATTAAAGATCAGGAGTATCCCGAATTAATTGTAATAGGCAAAGGAGATGAGTTTGAATCCAAAGGGTTTGCAGTCTATAAAAATGCCATAAAATTTAAGGTTGAAGACCCTAAGTCTTTTGATATGTTTTGGAGGAAGATTTATGATCATCTTATAGCTAAAGGGATAAGTAAGATTTATTATGCTCCCGATGGAATTTATCATAAGGTCAGTGTGAACACCCTGTTTGATCCTCAGACCAAGAAGTATCTCATCGATGAATTAGAAATAGTACAGCTAAGTTCAACAAAAGATGTGCTTTCACTCAACCTAAATGTGAGTGAAGAGGTGGTTATTAGCAGTGCATTATTAGTGGGTAGGCCATCTTATAAATTGGGAGAGACTACTACCATGGTAGCCTCAACTCGTAGTTTCGAACAAATATCCAATGTTGCAGATCTACCAGGCACTGAGGAGGAAATCAAGGCAATACATGGTTTGGCACAAAAATCTATTTCCGACTGCCAAGTTCTCTTAAAAGATGATGCAAGCGAGACTAGTGTTAAATCTCAATTAAATAGAGATTTGGTACACATTGCAACACATGGATTCTTTATGGAAGACGAGAAAGCTCCAAGTACGGATCCAATGCTTAGCTCAGGATTATTACTTGCCGGGGTTAGTGATATACAATTAGATCCAGATCAGGATGATGGCATTCTTACTGCGTATGAGATCATGAACTTAAATCTGACAGAATTAAAAATGGTCGTATTATCTGCTTGTGAAACAGGATTGGGAGAGATTGCTTCTGGTGAAGGTATCTATGGATTGCAGCGTGCCTTTTTTGTTGGAGGGGCAGAATCTGTGGTGATGTCACTATGGAAGGTCGATGATAATGCTACGAAAGATCTTATGACAGCTTTTTATAAAGAATATCTTAAAACTGGTAGTAAGAGGGAGGCCTTTTTGAGTGCGCAACGTAAAATCAAAAAGAAGTATAAAGACCCAATTTATTGGGGGGCTTTTGTAATGTTAGGAGGATAATCAAATCGCTATTGCAATCTTATAATTTTTGGATACTTTTGCCCACCGTTTGCTAAAGCAACTGCCTGAGTGGCGGAACTGGTAGACGCGCACGACTCAAACTCGTGTTCCGCAAGGAGTGCCGGTTCGATTCCGGCCTCAGGTACAAAAAGCCTCTCATTGTTGAGAGGCTTTTTTGGTATTATCGAGAATGATTAAAAATTGAACATCGTCGAGGACATTATGAAATAAAAAGTTCTATTTTTAATGCTGCATTAACATTGAGAAAGTTTAGATATTGAGTAATTCAAAATATACCTGTTTAATTATTGAAGACGATCCTGCATTTGCAGAAATCCTAAAAGTAGTTGTCAACAAGGTTCAAGAAGTTGAGCTTTTGGGTACAAGCGACAATACTTTAGATGCTGCAAAAAGAATAGATATAGATAAACCGGATATTTTGCTTCTTGACATCAATATTTCGGGACTTGAAGGTCCGGAAGTATTGGAAATCAGCGATCACAAGCCCAAAACGATTGTTATAACGAGTCATCCGGAAGAAGTTATGGAGAATTACGATGTTGAGTACGTCACTTTTATTCAGAAGCCACTCAAAAATTCTGACCAATTAGTTAATGCAATCCATAAATGCCTTAAATTGATGTAACATTAAGGCCGGCAGGAAAACTTCCTGCTGAATGAATTTAATAACTAAGATCAACCAAGCAGGCCTATCAGGCCTAACCGACCCGCTAAGCTATAGACGAGTATTATTTGTTAATAATCTTGCGCTAATCAGTAGTACTATTGCCCTGCTAGTAAGTATTCTGATATTTTCTGTTGGTCTATTTCCACAATACATTGTAACATTTGTCGGAGGTTTATTATTTCTATTTGTGATCTATCTAAACCATTTGGGGAGATATTTTATTGCACGAACATGCTTTATATCCGTATCAGTAAGTTTAGTAACCATTGCTTCCTACATCGCCTTGAAGCAAGGTAGATTTAATGAGGTGGAGAATATACTTATTGGGTTTATGGCAGTGAATTACCTGCTTTATGATGGTAAATTCAGATACCTGGGTTTTTGGTTGATTTATGGGATACTCATTTGGCTAAAGTTTACTAAGAATCAATTTTTAGGACTTCCATTCGACTTGGAATTCTATTTGACCTTGCAGAATGTCACACTCCTCTGCGTGATCGTTTACCTTTTTGCTAATGCCTTTAGAAAATCTCTCCTAAAAGCATTTTTTCATCTCAATGAAAAAGATGAAATACTCTACTCCATGATTGATAACGTGCCAATTTTTCTGGGCCTTCTGGATGTTGAGAAACAATACAAAATGGTCAATATCAACTATGAAAAATCTTTTGGTAAAAAGCGCAATGAAATAATCGGTTCTCATATAAAAGATGTCCTTCCTGACAATATTTTACAAAAGCATATTCCATTAATAGAGCGAACGCTGAATGGAGAAAGTACAGAGTTTTTAGAGTTCACTGAAATGCCAGATGGGAGTACTTTCTATGCAAGTGGTAAGTACGACCCTGTTGTGTCAAATACTGGAGAGGTTACGGGGGTTTCTGTTTTTGTAAATGATATTACAAAATTAGAGGAGGCAAAAAACAAACTAAGAGCGGCCAATTCTACGAAGGATAAGTTATTTTCAATCATTGCGCATGACATAAGAGGACCGTTGGATTTATTCGAAGGTTTATTAGACTATTCTTCTCAAGGTGCTATTTCCAAGGATGACTTCCTGAAACATCAACATACAGTTAGGGTTAAACTAACAGATTTAAGAGACACAGTAAATACGCTGTTGGAGTGGGCCAGGACACAGTTGGATGGGGTAAATTCCTCACCATCACCAACAAATATTGAGGAAGTAGTTATGTCAAATATTGAACTATATCAAGGGCTGATTGATAGAAAGAAAATTAAAGTATCTGTTGATATAGAACCTGAGACAATTGCCATTGTAGATGCAAATCATTTAAAAATAGGAGCGAGAAACATTATTCACAATTCATTAAAATTTACAGGCGAAGGGGGCAAGCTGAACATTCGCGGTTTGCAAATAGAAAATAACGTCATCCTGGAAATAGCGGATTCTGGATTGGGGATGGATCAAACAAAAATTGATTCGATTTTAAAGAAGGAAGTGCAAAATTCTAAAAGCGGAACAGCTGGTGAGGCTGGAACCGGACTTGGATTGAGTTTAAGCCTGGAGCTTCTTGAGAAAAATAATTGTGATGTAGCAATCAGTAGTGAACTTGGTAAAGGCACCGTTACTACGATATCAATGCAGCCCAATTGATAATGCCCAACCGTTTTCGGTGAAATATTAATACAATATCTTATATTACAGTCGTTTAACCAGCGTAATAATTTTGTTAAACATTTTGTTGTTCGCGAAGGTTACTTTTAGTCGATTAATCTTATTTAATCATTGAAAGTTTAAACTTTTCGGTTTAAGTCACCTGATGATTTCCATTACGCTTAAGAGATTTTTAAAGATTGGCATGTCTTATGCCCAAAGTCCTCTTGATAAGAGAAGGATAGCTCTATTCAATTATTTAATTGTTTTTTGCGTAGTTACATCAATTTTATTGGGAGTTATCACCTTGGCTTTTGGTCTTGTATTTCAGCCAATTCTTTGTTTAGTAGCAGCTGCTGTGTTATCAGTTTCATGGTGGTTTAATTCTAAAGGTTGGATACGTTTTTCAAAGGGATATTTTATAAGTTTTTGCGTCCTCTTAATTTCAGGCGCTTCGCTTATTTACATTGAGAATGGACAGGATGTGGATTTGGAGAATATGTTGTTCGCAGCAATGGCTATTTCCATGTTTCTGATTGACGGCTTTAAGAAGCACCTGACCTATTGGCTGATTTTTGCTTGTTTTCTCATTTTAAAAGTACTAAGCTTAAATGCACAAGGCATAGAAGGTACAATTTTTGGGTTGACCTTGATAAATAATATTGTCGTTTCCGGAGTATTATATCTCTTCTTATATGTTTTCAGATCAATCTTAATAAAGACCTTTAATAGGTCCAATCAACAAGAGCGAACACTTAGATCTCTTTTAGATAACGCACCATTACTAATGGCACTGGTGGATGCTAATGGCAATTTTATTTTAGTCAATCATAATTATGCCAGTCGGTTTGGACAAAACCGATTTGATCTAATTGGTAAAAACAGAAAAGACATTCTTCCTGATCATATTTTCAAGAAACATGAACCGATGTTTCAAGAGGTTCTTAGAAGTCGTGAACAAGTTTCATTTTTAGAGGAAACAAGTTTGCCGGATGGGTCTGTTATTTCGGCTAATGGAAAGTATGAGCCTATTCTGAATGCTGAAAATCAAGTAGAGTCAATAGCAATTTGCGTTGATGATGTAAGTGAGCTAGTTAGAGCGCATAAAGCTTTGAAGGTAGCGAATGAAACGAAGGATAAGTTATTCTCAATTATTGCTCACGATATTAAAAGCCCTTTAAATCTCTTTCACAGCATCTTGAGCTTGAATAATGATGATGTGATTTCGAAAGAGCAATTCATGGAATATCAGGAGAGTTTAAAGAAAAGGTTAACTAGTCTGACGGATACCGTTGATGAATTGTTAGAGTGGGCACGTATGCAGCTTGGTGGAATTAGTGCTTATCCTGCAAAAGTCAACGTTAGCAATGTCGTTCATGAAAATGCGGATTTATTTCACACATTAATTGAAAGAAAGAAAATAGATTTTGAAATTGATGCTCCAACAGAAATGGAAGCATGGATCGATGAAAATCATTTCAAAGTTGCTATTCGAAACTTAATTCACAACGCAATTAAGTATACAAATGGAGGTGGCAGTATTAAAGTGAAGGGAGATCAAAATGAGTCTGAGACTACGGTCAGTATAATTGATTCAGGAGTTGGAATGAGTTCTGACAGGATTGAGTCTATCATCAAAAAAGAAATTCAAAAATCGAAGGTGGGAACTGACAAAGAGATGGGAGCTGGGCTTGGATTAAGCCTTAGTTTAGGGTTGCTAGAAAAAAATAATTGCAACGTTTCGGTGACAAGTGAGATTGATAAAGGCACCACCATTGAAATTAAGATTCCGAAAACAGAGATGAAATAAAAAAACCCAAGCTGAAACTTGGGTTTTGGATAGTGACTGGCCTGGGGCTCGAACCCAGGACCCACGCCTTAAAAGGGCGTTGCTCTACCAACTGAGCTAGCCAGTCATTTTTATTCTCCTTTCGTATAAAAAGAAGTGCAATTCAAGACCTCTGTCTTAAATTGCGGATGCAAAAATAAATATCTTAATCAATTTTACCACATGATTATGAGAATAAAGGTGAGAATATTTTTTGGATTTTTTTTCTGTAGTGTTTTTACCGCTTTAACAGCCCAAAACGCTGATTTAAATAGCGCAGATTCTTTGTTTAATAATCAGAAATATACTGAGGCGTATGAATTGTATGAAGAATTGTATCAAAATAACCTTGCATCAGCTTCAATGTTATTGAAAATGGCCTTTATTCAGGATGGTTTAGGCAACTATACCGATGCATTATTCTTTTTAGATCAATATTATCAAAGCACAGCTGATCGAAGTGTAATAGGTAAAATAGAAGAGATTGCTGAAGAAAATGGTTTAGCAGGGTATTCTTATGATGATACTGACTACTTCCAAGCCTTGATCAATCTATATAAGGTTCATTTTACCTTGTTACTCTCCGCGATTCTAATTATGCTGTTGGCGTATGTTTATCGAAAGCATAGACAAGATGAGCAAGCAGTTGCAGCAGGCATAATCCAACTCTTCACAGCTTTTTGCCTTTTAATGATACTAAACTTCAAAGCATCTCCAGAGGCGATATTAAATTCAAATGGGACATTACTAAGGTCAGGTCCATCAGCTGGCGCTGAACCCATTGAAATTCTAAGCAAAGGACATAAGGTAAAGGTCTTGGATCAAGATGATGTTTGGACCCAAATACTATGGGATGGACAAGAAGTTTTTGTTAGAAATGGAAAGCTTAAAGTTATTTGAGCGGATTGTCCGGTTCTTTCTTCATCATGTTGTAAACCATTTTATCCAATCGAGATGGAATTATTTTATTTAAAAAGACAGCCATCTTTCCTTGGAATGTAAGAATCAAGTCACGCTTATTTCTTTTCGCGGCATTATACGTCCGCTCAGCCACCTCATCAGAGCTCATCATTTTCTTCTCATCTCTTGGAGATTCGCCTTGTGATTTGCCATCAGCAGTAAGCGCGGTATTTCGAATATTCGAACTAGTAAAACCAGGACAAACTACGAGGACATTTACACCACGACTCATTACTTCTGTCCTCAATGATTCGAAAAATCCTTGCATCGCAAACTTTGAGGATGAATATGCCGAACGTGCAGGTGTAGACCTCCAACCGTTGATAGAAGAAATGGCGATTATGGTTCCTTGAGATTCCAGAATATGTGGAAGAGCAAATTTGGTGGCATATATCGCGCCATAGAAATTGATATCCATCAATTTCTTGAATACATCAATGTCGACATCTTCAAATAGCGCGCGCATTGAGATACCCGCGTTGCAGATAAGCACATCGATCCTGCCAAATTTCTTAACTGTTTCATCAACCATCTTTTGATTGTGATCTTTGTCTGCAGCGTCAAGTTCAAGCGCAAGATGAGGCCGTTCGCCAAGTTCTGAAACCACCTGTGCCATTCGCTCACCGTTCCTTCCTGTAAATGCGACTGCATAGCCTTCATTGGCGTATTTTAAGACTAATGATTTTCCTATCCCAGAAGACCCTCCTGTAATAATTGCGACCTTTTGCATACAAACGTAAAAATGAAAATGGTATAACTTTTGCCAAGATAGTTCACATTGAAAAACTTTTGATAAAAAGAAATGCGATGCAACCTATTCAGGCGTTTGAGCATTAACAGTAAAACCTTTCAGTAGCCTAATGAAATTAATCACTTTCACCCTAGCAACATTATTGACAATCTCTTCTTTTGCACAAACTGGAATAAGGGGAGTAACAAAAAGTGAATCTGGAGAAATACTTCCATTTTCAACCGTATATGTTAAAGGCACTACTAACGGAACAACTTCAAACAGCGAAGGTCAATTTTTCCTTAAAACTTCGGCTGGAACTCAAGTTATCGTAGCACAGTATGTTGGCTATAAGGTTGTTGAAAAGCAAATCACATTAAATGCAGGGCAGACCATTCAGTTTGATTTTGTATTGCAAGAGCAAGCGCTTCAATTGAAAGAAGTGGTGGTTACAGCTGGAGATGAAGATCCGGCATATAGGGTGATTCGCGAAGCGATTAGAAAAAGAAAATTTTATGAAAATGAAGTAAGCGCTTTTAAGACTGATGCATATCTCAAAGGCTTATTCAGACTGGATGATAAGCCCAATAAAATTTTAGGTCAAAAGATAACCATCGATACGGGCATCCTTTATCTATCAGAATCTGTTTCAGAATTTTCCTTTGAGCTGCCCGATAAGGTTTCTGAGCGAATGATAAGCTCGAAAGTGAGTGGTGATGAACAAGGATTTAGCTTTAATAAAGCCTCTGACTTTAATATAAATGCATATAGCAAGTTTATAGATCTTGATATGGAACGAGAATATGTATCTCCCATTTCCCCACAGGCATTTTTATTTTACGATTATAGACTTCTTGGCTTTTTTGAAGAAGGAGGTAAGCTTATAAATAAAATACGGGTGATTCCTAAAAGAGAGACCGATCCCGTGTTTGAGGGTATCGTTTACATCGTTGAAGACGAATGGCGGTTTCACACGATAGACTTATTTGTTACCAAGGCTCGTGGGTTGGAGTTTATTGATTCCTTGAAGATTAATCAAGTTTTTGCGCCAGCCGAGTACGACATATGGATGCCGATTTCTCAAAAGTATTCATTCAAGTTTGGTGCCTTTGGCTTCAAAGGAAGCGGATATTACATTGGAGTATATTCAAACTACAAGGTTGAGCCAAATTACGAGGCTTACAAGGCTGCTAACCTATATGATGCGAAGTTTGGTGCAGTAGAAGAGGAGGCGGATCTTTTTCAAGAAGAGGATTTTACTGCAGAAGTATTGGTTGTAGAGGAAGGTTCTAATGAGCGAGACACGGCATATTGGAGGAATATTAGGCCAGTACCTTTGACCGCTATTGAAGTAGAGGATTATCATGTAAAAGATAGTATTCGTGTAGTCAAAGAAAGTGTTCCATATAAAGATTCTGTAGACAATGAGACCAACAAACTCACAATTGGTAATATCTTCTTGAGCGGGTATTCACATTCCAATAGCGTAGAAGAAAAGTATTGGTCACTACCAGCGGTTATCAGCATCTTTCAGTACAATACTGTAGAAGGCTTCGTGCCAGAAATTCAGCCTACAATATGGAAGCAAGTAGATGGTAGGACAAAATATTGGATAAGACCTGCGGTCAGATATGGATTCTCTAATGAAAGATTTAATGCGAAAATCGAAGGTAGCTATCGAAAGCTCGACAACAAGTTTACCAGGTTTTATGCAGGGGGAGGTAGATACATCTCTCAATTTGACGAATCTGAATCAATAACCCCATTCATAAACAGTTATGTAACTCTTGTCAGCGGCGAGAACTTTTTAAAGATTTTTGAGAAATCTTTTGCCTACGTAAGATTCCAACAGGAGTTGAAGAATGGTATTCTGATGAATACAAAGTTGGAGTACGCTTCGAGGGATACTCTTTCAAATACAACTGATTTCACTTTTCATAAAAGTGACGGAGAAGATTTCACTATCAATCAACCCGTGAATGCCGAACTAGCAGATACCAGCTTCCCTTCTCATCAAGCGTTGATTTTTGAAACCACCTTTAGATTTAGGTTTAAGCAAACCTATGCTACAAGGCCGGATCGTAAATTCATTTATAGTTCTAAGTATCCAGAAGTATTTCTTACTTACAGAAAGGGGATAAAGGCAGCTGGTGGAGATATAGATTTTGATTTCTTACAGTTGAGAGTTTCGGATGATATGAAGTTAGGTCTGATAGGAACAAGTACTTATGCGATAGGAGCTGGCGCTTTCTTAAATGATAATGCGGTTACATTCGTCGACTTCAAGCACTTTGCGGGTAACCAGACCTCTTTGAGTCAAGTCGGCAAGTCTTTCAAGTTTGAATTGTTACCATTTTATCAGTTCAGTACAACAGAGCCCTATTTGGAAGCTCACTATGAGCACCATTTTAATGAATTTATATTCAATAAGATACCATACGTGAAGAAGCTTAACCTGCAAGCAGTTGCCTCATTGAACTACCTTACTCATGATACGATTGGAAACTATTTAGAAGTAGGGGCGGGAATTGAGCATATCTTCAAGTTTATGCGTGTGGACTATTACTGGGCATTCAGAAACAGCGAATTTGTGGACAGTGGCTTTAGAATAGGAGTAGGATTTTAAAGATCACTCATCACTTCATAAGGTGAATGAAGCCTTTAAACTCGGAGTTGGAGTACTTAATTGCATAGTAATAGACACCGCTAGGGAATCCGCCTCCTGTCCAGATGAAATCCCGAGATTCGGATTTAAATACGGGTGATCCTGCTCGATTGGTAATAACTATATATTCGAAGATATTGTCGCAGTTATCAGGTGGTAAGTTTTGATTTGGGTCAGTATTTCCAGAAAGACTAAATACATCATTAAGTCGATCCCCATTAGGAGTAAAAATATTAGGAGGGAGGAATGAATTTTGTCTTTCACTGTCGTCAAAGATTTCAACAGTGAGTTTGATTGTATCAATATTGGCAATAGGACAAGCATTATCTGAAACTTGAATAATTAGATCTTGTAATGAAGAAGTTTCATTTGCTCGTAGCAGCGAGCATTCCGGTTGCCATCTTAAGATTGAAGTGACTCTTCCTTGACCAGTTGTAGGTTCGAGTTCCAATGATTCGGATGATGGCTGTCTTACTCCTTCGGCAAACTGAATGGTAATTTCATCATCAGGATCTGCATCAAAAGCGCTAATTGCTATCTCTGCATATTCATTGACTCTAAGCGAAAGGTTTTGATCGATTGGATCAAAATCAGGGCTCGTATTTTCCGGGTAGTTTATTTGAATAACATGTCTGAGTGTGTCAAAATTTTTGACTTTACATTTATCATCATCGTCAGCAATGAACAAAAGTTCAAACTGTTGTCCATCTATAAATCGATTCGCATCACAGCTCAAATCCCATAAAAAATTGGAGCTGACATTCGTGTTGCCTATTGCAGTAGAAAATGATGCTCCGTAAAATTCGGCATCAAAATTTCCTGGTATAAAAGTTAAGGTGATGTCATCACCATCTGAGTCATTTGCAAAAACATCAATATCTATCGTTGATCCAAGGTCTATCTCGGCAGGTAAATTAGTAGTCAAGAAAACAGTAGGGTCAGTATTCGGAGGTAAGATTACAGTTGCATCTATAAATACCGTATCTCCTGGTAAGTCGCATATGTCATTGTCATTCACAATAACACCTACATTGAAGTTTTGAATTTCTGAAAAATCAAAAGTTTCACAATCTGTATCCCAGGTTACTGTTCCCTGAATGCTACCAGGTGTTGCAACTACATCGATCAGATCAAAACCAACAGCGGAAGGGTCCTCGACACCTTCTATATACAGTGTCATATCGAGTTCATCTCCATCAACATCTCCTGCTGATATAAGTTGGGTATATAAAGGGCTGTCTTCTGGTAGAGTGATAGAGGTCATGCCAGGTGTTGCAATCGGCTCACTATTGGGAGGAGGTTCAACCTGTATGGTTAAACGTAGGGAATCTAATTGAGGCAATGGACATGCGTCATCAGCGGCAATTAAATCTAAAATAAAAGGCTCATCTCTGATCGGAGGGCAATCTGGTATGCATGCTTCTATTTGCAATTGACTGGTGCCATCCCCAACTGGAATTTGATTTAAGGTAAAAATTTCATCCAAGTCTTCATCAAAATTTACACCTTCTGCTCGCAGTGAAATAGTCTCGCCTATTGTAACATTAGAGACAACAAAATCAAAGCACTTTTCCACATCGCTGGCAACATATGTCAGCACGTCCACATCAGGGTCAAAGGTTGGATCCCCAGGGATATCGATGTCTACAACAGGTGGGTCCGGCGGTTCACATCCATCAACTACAAGAAGCTGAAAGTCCCTTCTCACTTCACCAATTTTTTCACCGTCTCGGTATTCTTCGACTTTAACCGCAAATACAAATAGACCTGTCTGATCTGGTTTGACTGTCAATAGTCCTCTATTACTTATCCTTAAAGGTGGCGATCCACCTACCATATTGTTTTCTGAGAATCCGCTAGCAAAAGTTACCTCCAAATGCTCCTTAGGAGTGGGAATTGGGACAGCCTCAACTGCTGAACTATTGAGAGGCGCTGTCAGCGAATAAACTAATGAATCGCCGTCCGGATCTACACCAGTGAATTCCACATAATATAACTGATCAATGCATGCATAGTCACTTAGCGGTTTGAATAAAATCGGAGATGAGTTTACGAATACTTTCCCATCTTTCATCAATGGAGGAATCTCAAGCACATAGGTCATTCCTGTGCCATCAGGATCTACTATGTTATCAATGGCTTCGTTTCTACAGCATCTTTCCCACTGGATATAGTAACCTTCAGCACTTGCATATTGAGAAGGACTAAGTGCGACATCAAATGAATAGAGGATTCTTGAGGTGCGAAGCTCATCTCTTGCACATTCAATATTTGTGTATTCTACATTTTCAATTGAAACTTGGAAAAGCCGATGAACAGACATCAGTTGATTGTCTCCATTCCGGAAAATGTAAACATCTACGAACGGGTCTGCTTGTTGATTATCTTCTTGCGCTTCGTCAAAATATTGGATAAGGTTTATGCGATAAAGTCCATCGCTCATATAGATGAATTCAATCTCTCCACCAACAATGTGGAAGGCATTAGCAACTCCCATGCTAAGAATTAGGCCACAGGTGATTAAAAACTTCTTCATCTTACCAATATCTACAACAATGAAACTACTAAATACCCTGTAATCCAAAGGCTCTGATAGTAATTTTGCAGCGATAAGAGAGTCAGTAAACCATTGACTCCACTTGAATGAGTATGGCTAGAAAAGTAAAAAACAAATTTGTGAGGAGAGGAGAGGTCCTGGATATAGAAATCCAAGACTATGCGTTTGGTGGTAAAGGAATTGGGAAGATTAGCAATGAACATGGTCAATTTGTTGTTTTTGTACCTAATTCTCTTCCTGGTCAAATGGTTAGAGCCCAAGTAAAAAAGGCAAGCAAGACCTTTGCTGAATGTAAACTTTTGGAGGTGTTAAAATCTTCAAAGGACGAAATAGAAATACAGTTTCAAGAAATTCCAGGGGCCCCTTACATTAAGTTACCTATAGAACATCAGCATGCATTCAAGAAGCAGAGCACTATTGAACTTTATCGTCGAATAGGAAAAGTTGACAATATCGAAGACCTGTTTGATGAATTTGTAGTTTCGCCCAGCACATTTCACTATAGGAATAAAATGGAATATGCCTTTTCTGCAATTGGCTATGATCATGAACTCAAGAAAGATGTAGATGAGTTTACACTTGGATTTAAAAAGAGGGGTACTTGGTGGTGTGGAGATGATTTGAATGGTGATTCAGGTCTTTTTGATAAAGAAGTTGAGGACAAACTGAAATTAATAAAGGCATATTGTAAAGAGACTGGATTAGCACCATGGCATGCACCAAGAAAGGAAGGTTTCTTCAGATACTTGGTGGTGCGTAAGTCTTACAAGAGCAATAAACTTTTATTTAATCTGGTGACCACTTCAGGTGGATTAGACCAATTTGATTTGGAGGAGTTCGCAACATTTCTTGTATCTCAGTTTGGAGAAAGGGTTGCAGGCTTTCTTCATACTATAAATGATGAAATTGGTGATCGAACCATTGCCACTACTGGTGATATCCAATTGATTTATGGAGAAGACAAGATTGTTGAAGAGCTATTGGGTCTCAGTTTTGAGATCAGCATGAAGAGTTTTTTTCAGACCAATCCTCAATCAGCAGAGAAGTTGTATTCCAAGGTGTTAGAATATGCATTGGATAGGAAAGAAACTATTGATAACAATGTGGTTTTAGATTTATTCTGCGGTACTGGAACTATCGGACAAATTTTGGCATCACGGAGTGAGAATGCGCAGATAGTTGGAGTAGATATTGTCGAGTCTGCGATTGAAGACGCAAGAGAGAATGCATCTCGAAACGGTATTGAAGGTGTCAAATTTTATGCTGCAGATGTTGGGAAGTTTTTGCTGAATCATCCGGAATATACAGATAAGATAAGAACCATCATTTTGGATCCTGCAAGATCCGGAGTTGCTCCTAAAACCATGAAAAAAATCATTGCTTTAAATGCAGAAAGACTCGTATATGTTTCCTGCAATCCAGCAACTCAAGCCCGAGACATTGAGTTGCTGTCCCATGCAGGATATCATATTAATAAGTTTAGTCTGGTTGATCAATTTCCACACACCTCGCATGTGGAGTGTGTGATGTTGTTGGAGAAATAATCTTAGTTTATTGAACAGGAAGAATTCGAATCAACCTTCCAGGGTCATCCATGAGGATGTACATATAGCCGTCACTGCCCTGATGAACATCTCTTATTCTCCCTACGCCTTCCAGTAAAACTTCTTGACTTTCAACAGCATTTCCATTCATTACAAGTCTTCTTAAGTGATTCCCGGAAAGCGTTCCAATAAAGAGGTCATTTTGCCAAGCACCATAAAATTCACTTGTGAGGAAGTTCATTCCAGATGGGGCAATCGATGGTGTCCAATAAACAACAGGTTGTTCCATTCCTTCTTGAGAAGTTCCTACACCAATTTGGCCACCTCCGTATTCTTCACCATAAGTAATAACAGGCCACCCGTAATTTCTTCCAGAGCCAACAATGTTTATTTCATCGCCACCTTGCGGACCATGTTCACCATGCCAAATTTCACCTGTTGTAGGATGAATGGTCAGTCCCTGTGGATTTCTAATTCCGATAGAAAAAATGGACTGACTCACTCCACCTTGATTGTAAAACGGGTTGTCTGCTGGGATTTGACCATCAGCCATAATCCGATGTATTTTCCCATGAGAGTTATCCAATTCCTGAGGAAACTCATCCCTATTGTTTCGATCTCCTACAGTGATGTATAAATAGCCATCTCTGTCAAATTGAAGCCTTGATCCATAATGTCCGGCTGACGCGCTATAAGGATGTGCGATGAATATTTCTTGTACTTGTGAGAGCGTATTTCCCGTAAGTACAGCCCTAGCAACAGCTGTTGACTTTTGATACATGTCTGATGGATCTGGACTAGCATAAGAAAAGTAGATGCGGTTGGTGTTTGCAAAGTCAGGGTCAATTACAACATCAAGCATTCCTTCTTGCGAGTATTCATTGAAGACAACATTTGGTAATCCAGTAATCTGAGTAACTGTTCCCGATGGAGTAATCCTATATAAACCTCTACTCGCCCGCTCACTTACAACAAAGTCACCATCAGGAAGCTGTGTCAAGCCGAATGGCTGTCCATCTCCGATATCGGTAGCGATTACTTCTGTTTGAAAGTCAAGGTCATCTGAATTAAAAATTCCAGAAAGTCCTGGTCTTTCATTTCGAATATCTTCCAATGTTCTTCCATCAATTTCTCTTAGTATAAAGTTTGCTAAGTCACTAACTTCTTGCGGGGAGAAGGCATCGTCATATGCGGGCATTCCATTGTTGGTACCACTTTGAATGATGGAAAAAATATCATTATACGTATCACCATAAGCCCACTGACGTTCAACAAATGTCTCCAGACTTTGTCCATGACATCCACTGCAGCTTGTGGAATAGTTTGTTATTGCTAAAGCCTCGTCTACAATAGCATCTGTGGTGAGTGTATCTGGCTCATTAGGTCCATCATCTTTAGAACAGCTGAGGATGAGTGATATGATTAAACAAAATGGAATATAGATTCTAAATTTTCTGAGCATAACCTTTTAAATATTCATTTTTAAAAATTGGTAGTTGATTTTGCCTTTATAATGCGGAGATGCTGGTCATACCCTACCCTTTTGTACGTAGGTATTTTACTTGGTTAGGATGAAACCTATTTATTGTTTTCTAAATTTGAATAGCAACAGATTGTAAATATGCTTCGCCTCTTCACTACTATATTTACTCCTAGCTAGGTTGCTGTCGCATGCAGGATATCATATTAATAAGTTTAGTCTGGTTGATCAATTTCCCCATACTTCACACGTGGAGTGTGTGATGTTGTTGGAGTTGAGACAGTAGAAATACTGGATTGAAAGATCTTTTGCTAAACTTAGCTCTTCATCTTCTCTAGACCCCAGCAACTCATTGCGTCAATAACGGGGAATAGGCTTTCTCCATATTCGGTGAAAAAGTACTCAACTCTAGGTGGTATTTCCGGGTATATCTTTCGTTCCAAAATTCCATCTGCTTCCATCTCACGTAATTGCTTGGTCAGCATTTGCTTGGTGATTCCAACAATGCCACGTTCAAGAATACCAAAGCGATTAGCACCCTTTCGAATCAGGTATATAATGATTGGTTTCCACTTTCCGCCAATCTTATCCATGCAAAAAGTGACTGGGCAGTCAGAATTTTCGATTTTTTCTTGATTTTTTTTCACTTCTAACTTATTGATTATCAATAAAAGTCATAAAATAATGACTATAACATAAAATAATGACTACTTGATTTTATCAAACAAAGATAAAAATTTTGACCTATACATTCAAATCATATTTATGGTAATGAAACTCAAAATAATGTCAAGAAAAAAGCTGGTCTTTGTTTGTTACGTCTGCCTTATCTCTCATGGTTTGTTAGCACAGGAAAAAAAGAATTTCCAGAATCTGGAATTCACGATAAACATTGATGATGAGGTTGTTATTCCTTCGATTGCCTATGAATACTATTTTCAGGTTGGGAAAAAAGGCAAACTGTTTATAGGTCCTGGAATTCGGATGTTTGGAGTGTCGTCGGGTGATGACTGGAGATTTGCCCAAACCAACGCTCCGGAAGATAATTTCAAAGACGGCGATCCGAATGTGAATGCCTTTATCGCCGATGAAACACGAATAGCAGCCCTAAACCTTGGAATTTATTTTCTATACCGATTCAAGCGATTTGAAGTAGGGTTGAACACGGATCTAGTTGGATTTACCATAAATGAATCGGTATCGGGAACCTTTGAGAATGCGAGTAATGGCTCACTAACTCGTGTAGAAAATGTTCGAGCTCAGCAATTCGTACTCTTCCCTTTCGATGGCTCCTACAATACTGAGATCATTTGGGCAGGCTATCAGATTTCCGAGCGGTCACTCCTGAAGACAGGCATCACATTTTCAGACTATAAGTATGAAATCTCCAAAGATAAGCTACCAGGAGTGGAGCAGGAGAAAAATGCGTATGAGCGAATATTCACAACGATAACGATAGGGTACAACTACAGATTTTAAAATGAAAGCAATGAGACATTCAACGATTTACAAATCACTATTAATAATTCTTATAGCAATCCTGACACATCGTGCAGAGGCGCAAGAACGAAAAAAAGCAATGCATATGTTAGAAACACCAAAAACACTTGAAGAAGTGAAGAAGTACGCACTCGGCGAGTGGGAGAGTATTTCAATTGAGTTAAGACCTACTGAAGATCGAACCGGATCGGGCAACATCATGCCCACTTATCTAAGAAGGAATTTCAAGTACTCAGAAGGAGACAAGTTTGTTGGAACGATTACTTTGTTTGGAGACAATTACGGACAAATTCCTTTGATGGAATTTGAATTTAAGGGAAACCTCAAATGGGGAGAAGAACATCCAATAGCAGATGGAGCATGGAAGATTGATTACATCTTGAATGAAGGGTTTGGGGTGACTCCTTTAAGCGATCAGGCTGCAGCAATGCTTAATCAGGCTTTACCTCCTGGCATATCAGCTTTTGAAGTGAACGTAAAGCAGGACATCTTGCAAAAAGCTTTTCCCATGTTCAATATTGAAGAAGGACAAATAGTCTCGGATTATGACTTGATATATTTCAAGAACGGAATGCTGTTCATGGGAGCCAAGCATGTGGATGGCACTCCCTTTGACAAGGTCGAAAACAGGCCTCATCAATTGCAAATTCCATTGGCCAGAAAATACTAGGCCTTTTTTCAAACAAGCAAGAATACTAGAATAATGAAATTAAAACTAAAATGGTGGTGGTACATACTACCCGCATACCTTACCCTATGGTCAATAGGTTTCAGTTTGTGGAATTTATTTGATGGAGAAGGAATGATGGTCGCCTTCGGGATAGATACGGGTGGAGCAAGCGATTTTATCATGCTCAACTCCGCTTCAAGGTATGTAGCTATCGGAGTTGGTATGATAATAGGGATATGGATATTTAGAACCTATAGCTCCATTCTTACAGTCCTGATTATCCGCTTTGTCATGGACGTGCTTGATCTGTATTCGGGACTTCAGGCTGACATCATACAGGATATTTCAGGTGTTGTTCAGTCATTGCTAATGTTTTTGATTCCCAATCTACTAGCGATCATATCACTGTTCAGACTGAATAAAAAGCTTTTGACTGAAGGAGTACATAGAAACAATTAGTTAGTGATAGGTGCGAGCAGATCGGACATGGCATCAGGATGGGTTTCAATAGTTGAAGTACTCACTTTGAGTTACACTTCTAACAACCTTCATGTTGGTACTTAGCCAGTCTTCAAGCTCAGCATAGTTTCTAACTCTTTTATAGATCTTATGCGATACTTTTTTGTTCGCTTGATTGACCAGCATGACCTGTCCATTAACAAAAATGACCACCTCGAAATTTCCTAACTCAATATTTTCTGAGTTATCATTTATATCCGTAATCGTCAGTTTATTTTGATCAGCGAGGAGGTTATATGACTTTTTATGTTCAATATTGGATGGCTGGAATAGGATATTATACAGAGATATGATTGGAATGGTCGCAATCAATAAAAGGATGAGATGACTATTGTTGCCAGAACTCAAAACCATTCCCGCACTTATCAGTATGACGATCAAAAGCAAAGCAATTTGCTTCATCACTAGCTTTTTCTTGGTCGTCTTGCTTTCGAATACTTTCATTTGAGTTCTTTCATCAATTATAAGCAATTCTGCTTGATGTTGGCGATCATCATACGTAACACGATAAGCCCATTGATTTTCTGAGCATAACCGTTTAAATATTCGTTTTTAAAAAAATGATAGTTGATTTTGTCTTTATAATACGGAGAAGCTGGTCAAACCTTACCCTTTTGTACGTAGGTATTTTACTTGGTTTGGATGAAACCTCTTTATTGTTTTCTAAATTTGAATAACAACTGATTGTAAATATGCTTCGCCTCTTCACCACAATATTTTTACTCCTAACTAGCCATTGGCTTGTATCCCAGAGTTTTTATGAAATCGCTGATACTTTATATAGTCAGGAGAAATATGAGGAAGCGCTTAAAAATATTGATTTGTCATTATCAGAAAATCAAGATGAAGCAAAATCTCATCAGTTGAAGGGTAACATATTGTATCGCTTAAGAAAACTAGAAGATGCTGCACAATCCTATCTGACAGCTCTAAGCATTGAAGAGAAGAAAGAAGATAGAGACACAGATTTTATTGGCAGTACAAATTTTTCCTTAGGCCAGTGCTATCATGTTCTTGGTCAGTTTCATGCGAGCATAAGAAGATACCACATCGGATTGTCATATAAGCCATCAGATAAAATTGTAGCCGATTTAAAATACAACATGACATCTGCATTTGCACGTCTTTCTCAATATGATAGTGCAATGGTGTATTTAGAGTCAGTATACCTATATGATTTAGAATCAGGAGATTCTTCGGCAATTTCTTCTGATCTTAATTCTTTGGCATTTATGCAGTCTCAAATTGGAGCTTATGAGAAAGCCCTTGACTATTACAAGCAATCAATGACATACCTTGCTGAGGATCAGCCATTGAAGTTGGCTGTGAGGTTCTCGAATATTGGAGTAATGAACATTCGATTGCGACAATTTAATGAAGCAGAAGAGAATTTAAGAGAATCTCTGCGACGCTACGAGGAATTGGGAGATTCCGTAAAAGTAATGTCGCAATTCGTCAATTTGAGCAGTATGTATAAAGAGATGGGACTATTGCCTAAGGCTTTGGACTATCTAAAAATGGCTGACAAATTTTTCACAAAACAAGAAAATAATAAGTGGACAATTATTCGCACCAAGCTACAGCTGGCAGAGGCGTATTTTAAAACCAACAGATTTCAGCAAGCATTGGCAGAAACGGAAGTAATGGTCAAATTGAGTCATGAGGAAAAGTTATTAGAGGAGTTGGTGAGGGCATTGGACATGAGGGTTAAAATCTTTGAGGCAATGAAGGAAACTTCAATGGCTTACTCAACGCTTAAAGAAAAAGTCTTTTATGAAGATTCTGTTAAAAGGAAGGAGCAGCTGAGTGAGCTGAATGAATTGGAGCTACGCTTTGTAACTGAAGCGAAAGAAAAGGAAATAGAGCTACTAGAACTAGAAAACCAACTTAGTGCGGAAAGTATTGCGCGAAAGAATCAACAGCAATTGGTATTAATTATTGGCATTGTTGTCATTGTAATTGTTGGGGTAATCTTCATTATCATTCAGCGGAAAAATTATCGTCTCAAAGAGGAACTTCTTTCTCAGGAAATTGATACACTTCGAGTCAAGATCGACTCGATATTTGGAGGAGGAGTTAAAAGTTTAGATATGACATTAGACGATCTAAACAAGGGACTTTTCAAACCTCTTTCTGAGCGCGAGTATGAGATTCTTAATGCTGCTATTTCAGATAAAAACAATGGAGAGATTGCTGAAACACTTTTCGTTTCTGTCAACACTGTCAAGTTTCACCTAAGAAATATCTACGAAAAACTTGGTGTATCGAATAGGAAAGAGGCACTTGAATTCATTATTTCCAAGGCATAATGGATGTTTTTCGAAAAACTACCCGGCTGGGTAGGTATAATTCTATCCCGGGTGGATAGGCTTTTCATTATTCCGTCATAAGATCTTCGGGCTAAACAAAATCGCTTTAGCCATGAAAACAAATCAAGAACTAAAACTACTTCTCAGGCGAAAATCTTCCTGGATTGAAGTAGTTATTTTCATTCTCATTATGTTGTTCGCTCACATTGCTAGCGCAGCTAGTCCAGATGTAGTTAGCGTCTATCCATCTCAAGATGAAGAATTTGCTGAACCTAATGAGAACATTGTAATTACTTTCGATCAAAGCATTGAAGCTGGATTATCATCTAAGAGTTTCAAAATCTATGATTTGTACGGAAACCTAAAGGCTGCCCTAACACCTAGTGCTCCTAATATTGAAATATCAGGGAATACTATCACTATGATTCCTTTTGAAGGCCAGTTTACTTATAACACCTTCTATACCATCGTGGTAGAGACTGGATTTATTAAGAATAATGCTGGAGAATACAATGCAGGAATTGCGTGGGAATTCACTACAAAACCTGACAACGATGCACCTATTAGCATAAATGAATCACCTCCTAATGGTAGCGAAGGCATCTTTGTAGGACTTCCAGGAGCCAGACGCAACATTGCAGCTATATATTTTAATGAACCAGTAGTTTCGGGAGTCGGTGAAATAGAAATTCGAAGAGTATCAGATAACTCATTATTTGCGACTGTAGATGTGACTGATCCATTGCAGTTTGAGACACAAACATCCTCTTCAATATTCGGTGAAGAGTACTATCTGGGGCTAATATTTACAAATGACCAAGTCGAATACCTTACGGAATATAAAGTCATCATTCCTCCCGGGGCAATCAAAGATCTTTCAGGTAACTCGTTTGCTGGTATTGCAGATGGGGCATACTCATTCACAACTGAGGAGTATGCGGACGGCACACCTCCATATGTAACAAGATTGTCTCCAGACCATAATTCATTGGGAATAAATCTGGATGCAGATTTGAGCATCACTTTTACAGAGCCAATCTTTGAAGGCACGGGTACGGTGTCTTTGAAAAGGTTTGATACCGACGCCACTGTTGCCGGCCTAGTTCCTAGTTCTGCTGTTATTGACAACAATATTGCGACACTAGACATTCCAGCTCTTGATCCCAGCACTGCCTATTATGTAGAGATATCACCTGGTTCATTTATAGATGAGGGTGGAAACCCTTTCGGAGGGACTACTAAGACTACTTGGAAATTTACCACAGGTACGGGCGCGGATGTCCTTGCACCTCAGTTGGTCTCGCTTCAGCCTGAGAGTGGAGACATTCAAATCTGGACATATGAAGATCTGAATTTAGTTTTTGATGAACCGATAGAGAAGGGGATTGGCATCATCTATTTGAAGGATTTTGATACTGATGTCGTAGCGTATCAGGTCAATGTAGCTGACGCATCTGTTTCTGATTATGTGAATATGCAACTAGCAATAGATCTCCCACCAGGAGCTCTGGAGAATAACAAAGAATACTATATAGAATTTGAAAGTGGTGTTATTACTGATGTAGAAGGAAATCCATTTGTGGGATTCTCAAAAGGTGATTGGACTTTTAAGACAACAGATACTGTTACTCCGCAGCCAATTGCTGTATACCCAGCTAACAATTCCACTGGAATACAGCCGGATGCAACAGTGACCATAACCTATGATGAGCAAATTTTCACGCATTCCCAAGGGCGGTTTAGGATCAAGCGAAAAGACGATGATTTACCTATTCACACCATTTGGATGTCTGAATATACTGTGTCTGGGAATCAGGTATCTTTTGACCTCCCAGGTGCTGGAATTTTAGAGCCTGGTGAAGATTATTACATTGTCGACGACCAAGGTTCTGGATTAAAAGATGCTGCTGGAAACTTTACTCAAAGACTATGGGAGCATGAATTCAACTTCAAAACATTTACTACAGATGATCAAGGACCGACTATTGCTAATCGAACCCCTTCAATAGACGCAACAGAAATTGAAGTAGATGCAGTATTTGAACTGACGTTTGATGAGCCTATTGAATCGAGCGGAGGGACAATCTACTTCTATCGTGCTGCTACAGACCAAATTTTCAGGACAGTAAGTATGTATTCTGACGAAGTGACAATTAGTGGGAATACTTTAACAATAGACCCACACTGGAATTTTAATACGCTCACAGAATATTATGTGCAGATGGCCGGTGTTGTTAAAGATGGAGTCGGTAATCACTTTGCCGGGATAATTGACGATTCCTGGAGTTTTACGACGGTAGATCCTGGAGATTTGGTTGCTCCACAGTATTTCATGCTAGATCCCGCTGATGATGCAATTAATGTGTCATTAGATCAAAATCTGACCATCTTTTTCAATGAGCCAGTTGAATTTGCAGAAGGAGTTTCTGTACTTATCAGACCAGTCAATTTTGGTAGCAATATTGAAGTGCCGTATGAAAATATTACTGTAAACGGAACCTCAATCACATTGGATCCACCAACTGACCTTAGCCCGGGAGTCGAATATTATGTACAAATGAATGGTGTTTCTGATTTGAGCGGTAATTATTTTGATGGGTTTGGACATATGGACTATTCATGGAGCTTTACCACTGCGCCAGACGAAACACCTCCTGTATTGCAATCGCTTTGGCCAGAGCCAGGAGCTACTAACGTGCCTGTAGATGCAGTATTTACAATGGAGTTTAACGAACGTTTACGCAAGGGCACCGCCTTATTCATCTTCTCAGCAATTGATAACCAGTTTGTTGATATGCTGCTGGGTACCGAATATGTTATAGATGATAACACTGTCATTTTGGACTCTGACATAACTTTAGAAGCAGGTAAGGAATACTATATCAAGGTATCAGGCACTGCGATAAAGGACATGTCTTTCAATAACTACCCTGGTTTGGAAGATGGTTATTGGCACTTTAGAACTGAGGGAGTTTCAGATGCAGTTGCTCCAACAGTAATATCATTTTCACCTGGAAATGGAAGTCCCGACTTTGATGCTACAAATGTTTCCATCACATTTAGTGAATCAGTCTTGCCGGGTAGTGGATTCTTTGAATTATACGAAGCCGCTACAAATTTAAAAGTTAAGGCTATCGATATTTCCGAGGCTACTATTAGTGATGAAACTGTTACTTTCAACATTGGACCTACATTAATTCAAGATGGACGAGGATACTATGTTAACCTTGATGCAGGTGCTGTTACCGATCTAAATGGTAATGATTTTGATGGCATTGCAAATAATTCTACTTGGACATTTTCGACTGAAGACGATTCAAGACCTTTTGTAATCAACTTAAGCCCAAATGATCAGGAAAGCGAAGTTCTTATTGCTATTTCCGAGATAACCGCAAACTTTAATGAGGATATTGTTTTAGGCTCAGGATCTATTGGTATTTACCTTGATGATCACACATTAATTGAATCATATGATGTGGCTTCCTCTGGTCTAGTTGCTACATCAGATAATCAGCTATCGATATCTCCAACTTCCCTGGAGCTTAATTCAAACTACTATGTAAAAATCTGTAATACATGTATTGAAGATCTGAATGGTAACACCTTCGAGGGATTTACCGATTCGAATGATTGGAGATTTTCTACCGAGGGTGAGGATATAGCTCCTTTATTGGCCTCAAGTAATCCACTTTTCCCTGCTGATAATGCAATAGATGTGCAGGCAAATGTTGATTTAGTAATTACTTTCAATGAAGACGTAAGGCCAGCAGAAGGTGGGTTTGCACAAATAAAATTTGCTAATTCTGATGTGACTCGTGAGACCATTTCACTGAACTCTGATCAGGTTGTTTTTTCAGGAAATACGTTGACTATAACTCCAAGCCTTGATCTACTAAATGAATATGAGTTCTATGTTTTGATTGGGCCTGGCTCAGTTGAAGATCTTGCTGGTAATGATTTCGCGGGTATTCAAGGAAGTAGTACATGGGATTTTACTACTCAGGAAGTTCCTGATTTGAGCGCACCAATATCCACATTGTTAGTTCCTTACAATGGTCAGGAGTATATAGCTGTCGATACAGATCT
Source organism: Ekhidna sp. (assembly GCF_963691765.1). Taxonomy (GTDB): domain Bacteria; phylum Bacteroidota; class Bacteroidia; order Cytophagales; family Cyclobacteriaceae; genus Ekhidna. Next base: position 1,116,967 of record NZ_OY829375.1, on the reverse strand, counting down.
TACCATATACTTTAATGAAAACATTCAAAAAGGGAACGGAGATGTAATAATTAGGCTGTCATCAGATGATTCATCAGTTGAAACAATTGATATCAATACGGCGGTTGTCTCAGGTAATACACTGACTTTGGACATTTCAGACCTGGCAAATCTTACTGAGTATTATGTGGATATTCAACCTGGAGTGATTGAAGACCTTAAAGGGAACTCTTTTGCCGGAACTGATAAGGCAAGTTGGTCTTTCACCACCATCGTATTTACGGACACCACTCCACCTACATTGGTTTCAAGTAACCCAAATCATATGGAATCTGGACTCAGCAATAATTTTGATATTACACTCACTTTTGACGAGCCGATTGAGCCGGGTACAGGATTTATTCAGATCTATGATAGTGATGATAACTTGGTGCAGAATTTTAATGGCAATTTCCTTACTACTTCATTTTATTCGGAATACGCTGTGCGATTTGATCCTCCAAATGATCTGGAGTATGGTAAAACATATTACATGACAATTCCTCCCGGAGTGATTAAGGATTTGAATAACAACTCGTTTACGTTGACTGCCAACGAATTCGAATTTTCAACTAATGCTACAGATATACACCCCCCACTTTTATTGGGTATTGATCCAGATGAAGATCTGGATGAAAGACCCATGTCAAACTTCAATATTTTCTTAAAATTCAATGAAGCGGTGAATGGAACAAGCGGAGCATCAGTGAATGTTCGTAGAGCCGATAATGATGAAGTAGCGTTTACCAGAACAGGAAGCAGTTTCATTGGAGCGAATGGAAATAAAACGCGTTGGATTCAAAATGTGCATAATTCACTAGACTTTGGTGTATCCTACTACCTTGAAGTAGAAAATGGAGCATTTGAAGATGCAGCGGGGAATCCGTTTGCTGGATTTGGTGAAGGCACTTATGAATTCACTATGGAGCCAGATCTTGTAGCACCTACTGTAATATCTACAGCACCAACTCTGGGAGATGATGATGCAAATAGAGATAATCTTATCTTGATTTTTTCAGAACCTATCGCATTAGGTGCTGGAAATGTCTTGATTCGAGATATTGAAGGAAACATTGTGAAAGAAATAGACATTGCGGGACCAGATGTTCTGATCGATAGTGAGTCCAACCTACTTATTGAGCTCGGAAGTTTACTTCCATATCAGCAGACTTATCATGTTGAAATGCCTGCAGAAACGATCACGGATTTAGCAGGAAATACATTCCATGGATATTACGATGATGACTGGATGTTTACCATGAGAGATAAGCTAGATCAGACGATTTCATTTGGGAGTATTTTGGATCAAGAATATGGCGTACCTGAATTCAGCTTATCAGCGAATGCCACATCAAATCTTTCCATTGAATTTGAAATTGTTTCTGGTTTAGCGGAAATCAGCAGCAATAAATTAAAGGTCCTTGGTGCTGGTGATATCACAGTTCGAGCCACCCAGTCTGGAAACGATTATTACAATGAGGCAATAGCTGTGGATCAAACGTTTACAGTAAGTAAAGCCTCGAATACTATCACTTTCAGCGCTCTTTCCAATAAAAGTTTTGGAGATGATCCTTTTGCGTTATCCGCATCTTCCACTTCTGGAGAACCTATCGAATACACGGTGGTTTCAGGACCAATTTTGATAGAAGACAACTTGGTGATTATTACAGGTGGGGGATCTGCTACAGTTAGAGCTCAGGATATGGGCAATGATCAGTATGATCCAGCGATACCAATTGATCGTACTTTTACCATCAATAAAATCAATCAGACAATCACGTTTGGCTCGATAGAAGATAAGTTGGCAAATGCAGAGCCGTTCGTATTAAATGCTTCTTCGACTAGTGGATTGAATATAGATTTTGCGGTACTTTCAGGACCAGCTACCTATACAGATAACGTACTCACAATTACTGGTACTGGCACGGTAAATATTCGAGCTTCGCAATCAGGGGACGATAATTATAATGCAGCTTCTTTCGTAGATCGATCGTTTGCAATAACACGTGCGCCGCAAACTATAGACTTCATTCCAGTCTCAACAAAGACATATGGAGATGCTGTATTCCAGTTAGAGGCAACAGCTAGTTCAGGAAATGCAATCACTTATTCGAGAATAAGTGGCCCAATATCAGTAACAGCAGATGGCGAGGTGACAATAACAGGTACTGGACCAGCGGAAGTAAATGCGAGCGTTACTCAAGATGCTACTTATTTATCTGCGAATGAAAGTATGATGTTTACCATTGAGAAAGCTAATCAAGTGATCACTTTCGATGCACTTACATCTAAGACTTTTGGTGACTCAGATTTTAGTGTGGTTGCTTTATCAGACGCTGGTCTTGCAACAACTTTAAATAGTTCTGACTTATCTGTTGCGACAGTAAGTGGTAACACAATTAGCATTGTCGGCGCTGGAACCGCGGAGATTACCGCTTCTCAGAATGGTAATTCAAATTATAATGCAGCAACACCAGTTATACGTACCCTAACGGTGAATAAAGCAGACCAAGAAATATCTTTCGGGTCGCTAGATTCAAAGACTTTTGGAGACGAAAACTTCGACCTGACAGCGACCTCCAATGTTGGGCTTGCTGCAACGTTTAGCAGCTCAAATCCTACTGTAGCAACGATAAGTGGCAGTACAGTGAGTATCGTTGGTGCCGGCTCTACCGAAATTATAGCATCACAATTGGGTAATGACAATTATAATGCTGCGACACCAGTTATGCAGACACTGGTTATTAACAAAGCAAGTCAAACGATAACTGTGACTCCTATAACGGACAAGCTCACAACGGATGCAGATTTTGATGTGATCGCATCCGTAAATACGAGCAATCCATTGACGTATTCGGTTTCAGGACCAGCTTCTATTACGGGCAACACAATTACTTTGAGTGGGTCTACTGGGACAGTTACGGTAACTGTTGAACAGCTTGGAAATAGCAACTATGAATATGCTTCGGAGATGACTTCATTTCAAGTAGGTGAACCTGGTAAGTTGTTCCAGACAATCACATTTGAAGCGCTTGATGATAAAACGTTTGGTGATGAGGCATTTGAACTGTCTGCTAACGCCTCTTCAGGTTTAGATGTGGTATTCTCAGTGCTAAGTGGACCTGCAACTATAGCCAATAATTTTCTGACGATAACTGGCGCGGGTACTATAACAGTTGCCGCCAATCAAATTGGAGATGATAGTTACAATGCTGCGATTGAGGTACAGCAAACTTTCAATGTAGCAAAGGCAGATCAGACTATTTCGTTTGATATCCTCGAAGATAGATCGTTTGGTGATGCATCATTTGAATTGTCTGCAAATGCCTCTTCAGGACTAGATGTGACATTCTCAGTAATTAGTGGCCCAGTTTCGATTTCGGGTAATTCATTAAGTATTACAGGTGCAGGTATGGTGACGATTTCAGCAAGTCAGGTTGGAAATGAAAACTACAATTCTGCTACTGATGTACTTCAATCATTTGAGATAGCAAAAGCAGATCAGGCTATCTCTTTTGCTGAGCTTGATGATAAAACCTTTGGAGATGCAGCATTTGACTTATCCGCTTCGGCTTCTTCGGGGCTTGATGTAATATTCTCACTTGTGAGTGGTCCAGCAACCATTGTCGGCAATACGGTAACAATTACTGGGGCAGGAGCGGTAACCATTGCAGCTAACCAAGGAGGTAACTCAAATTACAACTCCGCAAACGAGGTACATCAGAGTTTTGATATTGCTAAAGCAGATCAAATTATTACAATCAATGCAATTGATGATAAGCTAATAACCGATGGCCCATTTGATGTGGAGGCACAAGTCGATTCTGATCTTGTATTGGAGTATGAGGTAGCTGGTCCGGCGAGCATATCTGGTGTTACGATCACGCTTGATGGAAGTCCGGGAGAAGTTACTATAACAGTCACTCAGGTTGGGAATGGAAATTACAATGCAGCTTCTGAAGCTATTTCGTTTGGTGTTTTGGAAGAGGCTATTCTCAATGTGTCAGATGTTATTTCTATTCAAGTTTACCCCAATCCAGTTTTAAATATTTTGTCAATCGAGAGTGAGGAACAGGTAGCAGTAAGTATCTATAATATGAAAGGGATGATATTAAAATCAGCCACTCTTACTTCGGGAGAAATTGATGTTTCAGACCTCGCTTCGGGCATATATTTATTAAAGGCTGTGAGCGAAAAACAAAGTATTACAAAGAAGCTGATTAAGGCAAACTAAGGAAGCCATGAGCTAATGGCTAATGCGATGGGGCGGCTCGAAGAGTCGCCCTTTTTATTGTTCACAGAGAAAAAACTTTTATTCATAAGTAATTACATTGAGTGATACATGGTTATTTCAAATAATAAACTGTTCCGAGAAGATGTCAAAAGATGAATACATACTTGCGTTTGAAGCAATCCTTTATGGACTAATTATTAGTAGAATTTTAGTGAAGTGGAACTATATGATTCAGGATGATAAGCCAAAGAAAGGTTATTGGGCATTTTGGGTTTTGACAATTGCAATCTTTTTATTAATCATCTATGTATTCATGATGAACAAAATATTTAATCATTATGATAAAATAGTTGATGCATCTACCTTCCTTTTTTACGCAGTTTTTCCACCTGGCCTTTTTACATTCATTGTCTATCAAATCTTTCCCAGGGAATTCAAAAATGTTGATCTCAGAGAATATCTTATGACTTACATCAATAGAGTAATCCTTCCCCTTAACATCTATATCATTTTTACCCTCTTTCAATTTGCGGGATCAATAACTGATCCTGGTGCAATAGTCGGAATTGTAATTATTCTCTTTGCTACTTCTGTGAGTGTTTTCAAGCGGTATTGGCTTTTGGAAGTATACTCGGTGCTTTTCTTGTTGAGTATGATTGTATTTGGATATATGTAATACAATATGAATTTACCTTTGCGGTTGATGCATTTTGAATAAGCGAAAAAACTCTTCTTTACCTTTAACCTCCTTTCACTAGATTTGGAACCTATCGCTGATTATGCTTCGTTCCGGATTCTTTATAGCATGCTTCATTTCATTTTTCACCTGCTTCTCGCAATCAAATGTCGAGGACTGGATTAAATTATTTAAAGATGGTGAAAACCTTGATGTCCTTTACGATGAATACTATAAAGAGTATCCTGATGTAGACTGGAAGCTTTTTGCAGATCAGAGTATAAATCTGATACAAGATGATTCAGTTCAGGTAGAATTTCTTCTCACCATTTCATCATTTCTTGAAACCCGAGATCCGAAAGCAAGCCTCTCTGTAATTGATGATATAGAATCAATTTTACTTGGTACAAATAATCAAGTTTGGTTGGCGTCAGTCTATGGAGAAAAATCCTATTTATTGACTTACTCAGGTCAGTATAAAGAGGCAGTTGAAATTCTATCGGAGGCCCTTGGGATGATTGACAAAAAAGAAAATAAGTCTATTTATGCAGAATTGTTGGCGCATTTGGGAAGGACTTACAATTACATGGAAGATTTCGCAAGTTCCAGAAAGTACTTTGAAGAGAGTAATGAATTATTCCGAGCGCTTGGAGATGAGAAGAATCTAATTGTCAACACTTTCAACATCGGAGGCCTATTTATGAATATGGAAAAGAATGACAGTGCCATTCTATATTTTGAAAAGTGTATAGAAAAAGCACCGGAATATTTTCCCATAATGGAAGCATATGCGTATGGAAACATTGGACAGGTGTTGGTAAACAAAGGAGATTATCAAGCGGCAATTGAATCTCAGCTCAAAGGTTTGAAAATCGAAGAAAAATTTGAAGATGAGTTGTCAATGGTAGATTCGCATGGTGTACTGGGAGCAGCATATGCGCATCTTAATAATCGAGATAGTTCGTTCTACCATTTTGAAAAATCAATTGCCTTTGCACTGAAACATGAAGTTTATGAAAAGCTTCTCGATATCTATGAGTCTCAGGTTGAATCCTATGCACTGCTCGAGGAATATGAACTGGCATTTTATGCAGGGTCGAGGTTACTTGATCTGAGAGATAGCCTGCAGACTTTGGAAGTACGGCAAATTCAGCTTGATCTTAAAGAAAAATATGAAACTGATGAAAAAGAAAGTCGAAACCGTGAGCTTTCTGCTGAAGTTAATCGTCAAAATCAGCTGATTGTAGGTGCCTCTACCTTATTGATTTTAGCTATTGCAGTCGCTTACTACATCTTTAGAATAAATAAGAAAGTAAAATTCCAGTCGGAGGCGCTAAAAGAAGCTACGGCGTCCAAAGAAAGATTTTTTTCTAATATCACTCATGAGTTCAGAACTCCTCTGACGCTTATACTTTCCCCGCTGGAAAAAGCACTAGAAAGTCCAGATTTGTCTCAAGAAAAGTTGAATCAATTGATTCGAAGCAATCACCGACATGCCAGTCAACTGTTAATGTTGGTAAACCAACTCCTCGAGTTAAACAAACTCGAATCAGGACATATGATGGTTAAAAATACAGTGGGTGATTTTTCAGATTTTATTGATCAATTTTTGATTCGATTTAGGCAGGCAGCTGAAAATAAGTCTCTCACTTTTAAAATTATTAACAAAGACGTCTCTGGTTTCTATGCTTTTGATCGTGCAAAATGGGAACGAATACTTTCTAATCTCCTTGGGAATGCATTGAAGTTTACAGAACAGGGAGATATTACGCTTGAATATTGGAATACAAATGAAGGTATTGGATTAAGTGTCAGTGATACTGGCATTGGCATTCCTAATGAAAAACTGGGAAAGATCTTTGATCGCTTTTATCAAGTAGATGGTTCGAATACACGATCTTATGAGGGGACTGGGATAGGCTTGGCGTTGGTAAAAGAATTGGTGGAGTTAATGGAGGGTGACATCCAAGTAAGTTCGGATTCTGCAGGAACTATTTTTTCTTTAGCTATTCCAATGGAAAGTATGCAAAATACAGATGTGGAGGAGTCTTTGGCTGAAACCATCTTCGCTCAAGATATTGCAATTGATGATACGAAGGCACTAATTCTTGTAGTTGAAGACAATGATGAACTTCGCGCATTTTTGAAAGAGCAGCTTCAGGAAAAATGGAATGTGCTTGAAGCTGCAAATGGAGAAAAAGCTTGGGAAATTATTCAAGAAGAGCTTCCAGACATTGTCGTTTCTGATGTTATGATGCCTGGAATGAACGGGCATGAACTCTGTGAAAAAACAAAAGCTGCAGCCAGTACAATGCATATCAATTTTTTGATGCTAACAGCTAAAGCTTCTAAAGAGGCAGTAGTCTCAGGGCTGGAAATGGGAGCCGATGATTATATCACCAAACCTTTCCATCCGCATGAGCTTGAACTCCGTATATTCAATATGCTACAGCAGCAAGAACGCCTACGGCAACATCTCATGCAGGAACTGCTTCCCGTCAATATTGAAGATGTCAAAACCACCATTCCACATATTGAAGATGTATTTCTGAAAAGTATGTATGAATACGTGGATAGTAATCTCAACGATACTACACTAACTGCCGATCGCTTAGCAGCAGAAATGGCGATGAGTAAGAGCACTTTGAATAGAAAGCTAAGAACATTACTAGACACTACGAGTATAGACTTCATCCGAGATATTAGACTCAAACGTTCTGTAGAATTCATAAAAGCCGGCCACTCAATTTCTGAAACTGCCTACTCTGTGGGGTTTGAATCACCTTCTTATTTTACTAAAATTTTCAAGGCTCGATATAAAAAGACCCCGAGCGAATTTGCTTCTGAATTGACCATCTAGGTCATTAATTAATCATTTGATTCAAATAAGCTAGCCTTTGACTCATATGAAATAGTGACTGTTTCACCTTATTTCTTCTTTTGAACCATCAAAAGAATGAACGAATGAAGACACTAATTCTCACATTTACTTTGGTGTTTTATTTAAGCACCAATGTGGCAATCTCACAGCAGTTGGAAAGGCAAGTAATTGCATCTTCAGGCTCGAGCTCTACCAATAGCTTCACCATTGGTGAGGTAATGGTAAGTAGTAGAAATCTACAAGTAACACCAGGTTTTCATCAAGGAGATGTAGCAGTAGATACACCTCTTAGAGCAGTAGATATTACAAATGAGCTGACTGTTTTTCCAGTGCCTACACAAGATGTTCTGACTGTCAAAGGGATAGACTTTGACTCAGAAGGTACGAACGCATCACTCTTTTCAGCAGATGGTAGAAGGCTGAATATAAAAGTTGAATCTGGACTAAATAGGATGATAATAGACTTAAGGAGTTTGCCAGCCGGCAACTATTACCTAAAACTTGATAACTCAATAAATCAAACGTTTGCCAGCTATAAAATTTTAAAAATTAATTAATTAAACCATAAGTGCCATGATTAGAAGATATTTCTACATTTTCTCGGCTACATTGTTCATTTTGATAACACCTGTCACTGGTGTGAAAGCGAACATTGATGAAGACCGTTTAGAAGAACTTGCCAGACATACAAATAGTCCACCCGATGGCTTCAATTACCAAGCTGTTCTTAGGGATGTGAATGGTGAAATACTCGCAAATAGTTCTGTGACTATGCGTTTCACATTATCCAATAGCAATGATGATGTATGGATAGAAACACACTCATTAACATCTAATGAATTTGGTGTTGTATCATTAATAATTGGAGATGGGACCAATATAGGTGGGACTGCTAATTCATTTGCAGAAATCGATTGGTCTGCAGATATCTCTGTTAAAGTTGAGGCTGATACTGGAGATGGCTTTGTAGACTTAGGAACAAGTTCACTTCAAAGCGTGCCATATGCAGAATACGCAGCTAATGGATTGACCTCAACTCAAGCTGCTAGCCTGGATGCTATTGATTTGAATGCAGAGGAAAATGTGCAGGCAGACTGGAATGTTTCTGACAACACAGCGGATGCATTCATTTTGAATAAGCCAGCGATTCCTTCAGACATCAATGAATTGTCGGATGAAGACGGTTTGTTAAGTGATATTAGTGGAGACCTTACAGTAAATAGCTTAGCTATAGAAGGTGCTTTTTCACTGCCGACCACTGATGGTTCTAACGCTCAATTCCTTGCTGCTTTAGGGAATGGTACTACAGTTTGGGCCGACCCATTATTTATGACAGACAATATTGCTAATGATGCAATCACAGCGGATAAAATTGCTGATGGGGTAATACCTTCATTCGCAGGGGATGGTAACTATTCTTTTGTAGGGGTGAGAAGCGGTAATTACGCCTATGCTGACCATTCGTTTATTGGTGGAGGAAGGTATCATGTTGCGGATGGCTCATATTCAGCAGTAGTAGGTGGAGAGAGTAATTATGCAATGGCTAACTATTCATTTGTTGGCGGGGGGAAAAGCAATATGGCCTATAGTATATACAGTACTGTAAGTGGTGGTAATGGTAACCAAGCCAATAGTTCATTTAGTACTGTTAGCGGAGGTCGAACCAACAATGCTTCCGGCTCTCGTGCTACTATAGGTGGAGGGCAGAACAATACTGCTTCCGGATCTTTTTCCACCTTAAGTGGTGGTGCGGGAAATACTACAACAGGTGAGTCTTCTACAATAGGTGGAGGACAGAACAACAGTACTCCTGGAATTTTCTCTACAGTAGGTGGTGGGTTCGAAAATATAGCTTCTGGGAATTTTTCTTTAGTACCTGGTGGACGAGGACTTCAAACCTCATCATATAGTGCAGTTGTTTTAGGGATAAATAATAGCACAACCGGAGGAACCAGTTACAGCTTCGTTGCAGCAGATCCATTGCTTGTTGTAGGAAATGGAACTGTAGGTGGTATTAAAAGCGATGCATTGGTCATGCTCAAAAATGGCAATACGGATATCAATGGAACATTCGTAGCAAACAGTTTGGGTGTAGATGGAGCTTTTACGCTTCCGACGGCCGATGGAACCAACGGTCAGGTACTTACAACCAATGGGAATGGAAGTGTAACCTGGGGCGATATTAGTGGAAATAATCCTACTGTGGTAAGAAACGCAACCAATATAGGCGTGCTTTCTATTCCCGACAATACTGCTGTATATATCTCTTCTTTACCTGCCGGAAGTGGTATTGTACGCATTACTATGCCTACCTCTAACACTGCAGGGGATAAGATCATCTTAAGCATGAATACTACGGATCCTTCATTGACAAGATCTCTCATTTTCGAAACTACAACAGCAACGATTGTAGGGCATGCTGCCAATACGGTTACTTGTGCTTTGAATAATGCAAACCCAACCATGGAGCTGATTTATGATGGAGCTACTTGGCTAGCAATCAATGGCAATTTCAATTTTCCTGATCCCAATTGATTTGATTAAAAGGCAACTAAGGAAGTTAACCTAAGGTGGTTAACACGATGGCCGGCTCCAGTAATGGAGTCGGTTTTTTTTGATAAAAATGCCACTTGATTCATTTCGATCATCCTTTGATTCATATGTGGCATCCCAAAATCAAGCTTATTTCTTGTTTTGAGGCATCGTGTTAATCAAAAAAACAAACTATGAAAAATTTACATTTTGTTTCAGGCTTCCCTCGTAGTGGAAGCACACTCCTATGTAACCTGCTGAATATGAATCCTAAATTTCATGCAACGCCAACATCACCAACCATTGATATGGTGATGCAGATGAGAAAAGTATTTAGTCACAATCCATCATACAAAAACGTAGATCGGATGGAAGAAGCACTTCGCTTTAAGGCTGGGGTTCGAGCATATCTGCAGGCTTATTATCAAGACAAAAGTGTAGTCTTTGATAAAAACAGAGGTTGGGTCAATAAACTTCCGATCGTTGATCGCATCATGGAAAATGAAGAGAGTAAAGTCATTTTCTGCTACCGAAATCCTGTGGAGGTTTTTCAATCCATTGAGAGCCAGTATCAGAAAACCATTATGATGGAAAATTCCGATGAGATGAACAATGAGCTGGCTTTCACCACACTTTACAATCGGGTAGAGACATTCGTAGGGCAAAATTTCACCTTGATGTCAACGCCAGTGGCTTTATTAGAAGATGCATTGACGCAGGGTCATGGATCAAGGATTTTGATTGTTCGCTACGATCGGTTGTGTTCTGAGCCACAAAAGACATTAAATATGATTCATGAGTTTGTAGGCGAGGAAACTTTCAGCTATGATTTTTCTCAATTGAAACAAACGACTTTTGAAAATGACGCAGCTTACAACTATAAGTTTCTACATAGCATTCGAGAAGGAGAAGTTAGATATAGTCCTACTACCATTAACCTACCAAAGGAAGCAATCGATCGGATTGAAAAAAGATTTGAATGGATTACCAAACGCGTCGAAAACATCAAATAGTATGAAGAACATTAATTTACAAAAAATCGTAGCTGTAAAAGGACAGGCAGGGTTGTTTCATTTGGTTAACTACAATCCAAAGGGATTTTTTCTTCAGCCCTTTGAAGGAGGGGTAATTCGTTTTGTTTCTAATGAAAAAGGGAAAGTACTAGCTCTCGGCAATGTAGACCTAAGGTTAGCAAATGATGAATCAATTAATCTTTTGGAAGTATTTCGCTTAATGGAAAAAGAAACCATTTCGGAGGTACATACTATCGAAGCCCTTATCGATTATTTTCATAAAATAGCTGATTTGGATAAGTCTATTGCTCCTACTCACTTGCAAAAGGTGGTCAAGTGGTATTCAATGATTGTGGATCATTTTGGAAGCAATAGCATGGTCAATGAAGAAGTAGATGGCTTGACAATTATCTAAATATTTGACGCTCGTTTACAGCCTTACTTTTCTACCACTTGCCATATTTTTAAAAAAAGATTCTAGGGAATTGTCATATTTAAATAACTCTTGTCACTAATACTGTAGAGTTTAAAACATTCCAATGGATAAGGAACTTGAAAATGCCTTTTTGGCGGGTATTGAACAAAACAAGCACAAGTTGCTTCGGATTTGTTCGGTGTATGCTTATGATGACGAAGACCGCAAGGATCTCTTTCAGGAAGTACTAGTCAACATCTGGAAGTCCATGCCATCATTCAAATCAAACGCTTCGATAGGTACCTGGATGTTTAGGGTGACGCTAAACGTGTGTTTACGCATCCAAGCAAAACAGTCGAAGAAAAAAAAGCAGTTTGTAAATATGGATAGTGTTGAACTTTCCATGTATGCAGGACATGAGGCTTCATCTGATGAACGTCCGGAGTTACACCAAATGCGTGCTTGCATAAAGAAGCTCAACGAAGCTGATAAAGCCGTGATCACTCTTTACCTGGAGGAACTGGCCTACAAGGAAATTGCAGAAATCACAGGGCTAACTGAAAATCATGTGGCTGTAAAAATCAAGCGCATAAAAAATAAATTGTTGAACTGTATAAATGAAAGGTCATGATAGAAGAAGAGCTAATTAACATCTGGCGGTCTTCTCCTACTCAGGAGCAAGTGAAGTTTGATAAATCACGTCTGATGATCGATGTTCAGTCAAACTTGGATCGATTTCATAAAAGCATGAAGGGGTTGTATCTCAGAGAGTCATTGGCAGCAATAATTGTCATTCCGATTTTCTTATGGTACGCATTTGTAATTCCAATACTAATCACACAAATAGCGTCGATTTTAATCGCTGTTTGGGCCGTAGCTATTTTGGTTTTTATGCATAAGTTAAGGAAGAAAAAACCTGATGAGCATTCAATGAGCTATATCGAATACCTACATAAAACAAGGGACTATCTAACAATTCAGAAGAACATAAGAGAAAAAATCATCCTTTGGTATGTCGGTCCTTGTATGGCTTTATGCTATTTATTTATGGTAGGTATGATGTTGGAAGAATCGAGCGATACTACCTACATCATTGGAGCAGCGGCCTACTGTTTTGTGCTCGGCTTTGTGATTTACTATTTGAATATAAGATCAGCTAAAAAATATGTGACTCCTAAATTGGAAAAGGTGGAGAGCCTTATTCAAACGATGGAGGAAGAATAAAAGAGATCAAGAACTAAAAAAAATGACGATGATAAGAACAATAAAATCTATCCTACTACTGATTGCTACCATTAGCATTAGCCATGCTCAATGGGACCTTTCTACCGAACTCAAAGAAAGTCTAAAGCTCAGGATTGAAAATGGCGAAAACACAGGAATTGTTATTGGATTAATTGATGAAAATGGAGTAGCCTATTATAGCTATGGTGTTAAGTCGCTAAAAACGAACGAGCCTGTAGACGAGAACTCTGTTTTTGAAATCGGATCTATATCTAAAACATTTACTGGCATACTGCTAGCAGAACAAGTAAAGCGTGGAAAAATGAATTTGGATGATCCAATTCAAAAATATTTACCAGATGGAGTTACGGCTCCAACTCGCAATGGAGAGTCGATTATGTTGGTTCATCTGTCGAACCATACTTCGGGACTCCCAAGTCTTCCAAGTAATTTTTCACCAGAAGATCAGACCAATCCATTTGCTGATTATTCGGTCGAACAGATGTTTGAGTTTTTGAATACCTACGAACTCACTCGTGATATTGGCAGCCAATATGAATATTCTAACTACGCTGTGGGATTGCTCGGCCATATTCTGGCAGAGAGTGGTTCAACGACATATGAGGAGCTGATGATTGAAAAAATTGCTAAGCCATTGGGACTCAAGAACACCAGAATCACCCTGAATGATGATATGAAAAGTGAGCTTGCAAAGGGTCACGTTTATCATTTTGAAGTGAAAAATTGGGACCTGCCTACACTTGCTGGTGCCGGAGCCATACGTTCTACAGCTACAGATATGATTAAATATTTGAGCTACAACATGGGTATTAAATCTAGTAAACTATCTAAGGCAATGGAACTCTCTCATCAGAATACTCGGACCGCCAATGCTCAACCGATAGTTGGTCTTGGCTGGCATCGAATGATTTCGGATGGTGTAGAAATAATTTGGCATAATGGAGGTACTGGAGGATACAAGACGTTTGCAGGATTTACTAGCGATGGAAAAAAAGGTGTAGTAGTACTTTCAAATTCTGTGATAAGTGTTGACGATGTTGGTGTTCACACATTGAATCCGAAATTTAAATTGCGTGATGTGAAGCCTTCGGTTGGGTCTAAGCTGAAAGAAATTATTGATAAGGATGGACTTGATGCACTTGAAGATGCTTATGCTGATCTAAAGAAAAGTGAGCCTAGCAAATACAACTTTGGAGAGGTAGAATTGGATCGATTAGGTAGTGCTTATATCAATTCCAATGAATTAGAATATGCCATTGCAGTATTGTCGTTAAACCTCAAAAACTTTAATTCTTCATCCAATGCTCATGCTAGTTTGGGTAAGGCATTTGCCAAAAATGGAGAAAAAGAAAAAGCTGTTGAAAAACTCAAAAAAGCTTACGATCTAAATCCAGCAAACGAAGAAGTAGCCACTCAATTAAGTGAGCTAGGAGTAGATCCCAAAAGCTTGGTAAAAGAAGTTACGGTTGATGAAGAAATCCTGGATACCTATTTAGGGAAATATGAATTGGTTCCAGGCTTCATCATAACTATTACACGTGAGGAAAGTCAGCTCAACGCTCAAGCTACTGGACAGCCCATGTTTGCTGTTTTCCCTAAGTCTGAAAATGTTTTCTACTTCAAGGTGGTTGAAGCACAGTTAACCTTCAACAAAGGCGATGATGGTTCAATTGAGAGTTTAACCTTGCTCCAAGGAGGCAGAGAGATGGTGGGAAAAAAATTGTAGACATTATGACATTTAGCTACTGTTGAGAATTATTTATCATTAATATTTTCTGCTTACGCAACCATTTTTAGTATTTTGGAAGTTCAGTCTGATATTTAGGCTATTCTCGAAAGTTTGACTTATCTGCTTTTGATGATCATGCTACCACTAAAATGATACTTAATTGTTGCGGACGTTAAAGGAGAAAATTGTAGTTCACATAGCATACCGAAATATATTTAATGCGCCTGTTAGTTCGGTTGAATGTCAAAAATGGTTAGGTGTTGCTTCAGACGAAATTGCTGCTTTTAACGATTCGATAAAGGAACTTATTGAAGAAAATCTTATTGTTGAAAAAGATGGATTTCTTTGCGTGCCAGGTCAAGAAACCATTGTAGATAGTCAATCAAGGAAGGAAGTTTTAACAAAAGATCTTTTGGCTAAAGGCAGTAAGACCTTAATACGTCTGTCAAGACTTCCTTTCATAAAATACATTGGAGTTTCGGGTTCTGTTGCTGCCAATAATCCTACTTTACAATATTCTAAAAGAGGTGTGGAGTTCGTCGATCTAGACCTCTTTGTAATATGTAAATCCAATACGCTGTGGTTGCTTTTTTTGGTTGAGCGTGTGCTTACAAATATTAAGAAGCTCTTCAAAGGGTATCATTTTTATTGCTTCAACTACGTGACAGATGAGACATTTTTGGAGGTTTACAATAAGAATTTCTTCACTGCTACAGAGATCAATAATCTTAAAACCGTCTATGATAATGGTATACATTCTTCCTTCTTGTCGGTTAATTCTTGGTATAATAAATATTATAATGGATCGGAGGATGTTATTGATGGAGCGAAATCATCGCTATCCTGGACGCTTATTTTAGCACCCATAAATTTTGTTTTCTTCGCATTGTTTTGTGTTGGGAGGGCACTTAAGAGGATAGAACTTTCACCACTCTTAGAAATTTTCGGTGGATTCAATCCAGTTCAAAAATGTAACTTTAAAAGAATATCAAATCCTAATGGCGGATATCAAGAGGCTATAAAAAACAAATTTAGAGAGTCATTCCAAACGAACTTCCCGCAATATTATTCGGAAGTCATCATGGAAGACCTTTTTCCTAAAGCTACCGCATTTAAATTTTCGCCTGAAAACAATGTTTATGACAGGGAGAATGCGGAATTATTTACCAAATACACGCTTAATTCCAATGAAAAAAATCCTGTTTAGCCATTCTTACTTTTATATGCTAGATGCAAAACAATGGAGGATAGCTGAGCCATATCCACCATTAATGACAATAACCGCAGCATCTTTTATGCGAGAGGAAGGCTATGAGGTAGCGTTATTTGATGTTGGTCTTAAAAGTAACCCTGAAGAATTAAGTGATGTATTGGCATCTTACAAACCTGACTTTTTTGTCATTTTTGATGACGGGTTTAATTACCTCACCAAGATGTGTTTGACATCTATGCGTGAGGCCGCATTTCAGATGCAGGAGCTTGCTGGAAAAGCCGGAGCCACAGTCATCACCTGTAGTTCTGACTCTACCGATCATACAGAAAAGTACCTTGAGCATGGTGCCAATTTCATAATCAAAGGAGAAGGTGAACTCACCTTGAAGGAATTAATTGACGACTTATCTGTAGGAGGAGACGGACAATCTATTTCGGGTGTTTGCTTTAAAGATGGTGATGCTATCAAGAATACCAAACCCAGAGGTGTAAATACACAATTGGACCAGTTGCCGCAGGCTGCATGGGATTTAGTAGATGTAGAATCTTACCGTAAAATTTGGCATACAAAATCTTCAAATTTTTATCTCAATCTAGCCACTACTAGAGGGTGCCCTTACAAGTGTAATTGGTGTGCTAAGCCGATATATGGCAATAGGTACAACACCCGTTCCCCAAAAAAAGTAGTAGATGAAATTCAATTTCATGTAGAGCAACACAACGTGAGATACTTCTGGATGTGTGATGATATTTTTGGTCTCAAACCAGGCTGGGTGCAGGACTTTAGAGATGAACTTAAGAACAGAAATATTAACATTTCATATAAGATTCAATCGCGGGCAGATCTCCTTCTTAAAGAAGATAATATTGATGCACTGGTTGCTTCTGGACTAGATGAAGCATGGATTGGCGCAGAGTCCGGATCTCAACAGATCCTTGATGCCATGGATAAAGGTACAACCATTGAGCAGATTGAACAGTCTACTGCTCTTTTGAAAAAGGGAGGCGTGAAAGTGGCTTTCTTTATTCAGTTTGGATACCTCAATGAGACATTTGAAGACATTAAAAAAACCATTCGATTGGTACTTAAACTAATGCCTGACAAGTTAGGAGTTTCGGTTTCATACCCTTTGCCAGGCACCAAGTTTTATGAAATTGTAAAAGGTGATCTTGCAAATAAAGCCAATTGGACAGATTCAGATGATCTTGATATGATGTTTCAAAACACATATCCTCCAAAATTTTATAAAAAATTGCACAGGTACCTACATCAAAGATTTGGTATAAGAAGAGGATGGATGGCGATTGGAAAAGTGTTGAAAAATCCAATCAAAGTTCGAGTTTCTGATTTAAGACAGATACTTGCTGTTGGACTTCACCTACCCTTATCGATTATTAGCAGAATGCAGCTTTATAGATATTCACCATTAAACAAATGAGTGCAGATTTTGATAATGCTGCGATTACCTATGATCAGGATTTTACCTACTCTGGTATTGGAATTCTGCAACGGGAAAGGGTTTGGAAAAATTTGAGCAAACACTTAGAACATAAGGGAAAGATGAAAATTCTCGAGCTTAATTGTGGTACAGGTGAAGATGCAGGCAAGCTAGCTATTGATGGCAATAATGTAGTTGCAACCGATATTTCAGAAGAAATGCTTCTGGTTGCTAGAAAAAAGAATCAACATCTTGATATTAAGTTTCAACAACTCGATTTAAATAACATTGATCAGTCGAATTTAGATTCGGATTTTGACCTGGTATTTTCAAATTTTGGTGGATTGAATTGCATTGATCCCGCAGCAATAGCTAAGGTGGGGGAAAAGCTCTCGCAAATCCTGAAACCAGGAGGAAAGTTTATTGCTGTAATTATGCCTAAAGCATGCCTATGGGAAAATATTTACCTGATTTTAAAGGGCAAATGGGATCAAGTGTTTAGAAGAAGTGAAGAAGTTGTGGAGGTAAACGTTTCTGGCAAGATTGTCAATACGTGGTATTATGATCCGCAAAATTTTTCGAAACTAATAGGCCATCAGTACATTAAAGAAGACTTAAAGCCTATTGGCTTTTTCATCCCTCCATCATATATGGAATCATTTTTCAAGAGAAAGCGAATGCTATTAAAGTGCTTGAACGCATTAGAAAAAATGTTTTCGAACTTTTCTTTTCAAGCCAGGTTTTCAGATCATTATTATATAGCGTTTAAAAAGACATGAAAGTACTTTTAACACATGGATATTTTTTAGAGGAGGATCCGAAAGAAAAGGAAATCATGAAACCGTACCCTCCGCTCGGCATTCTATATATATCATCGTACCTAAATGAAAATGAAGTTGAAAATGAGGTTTTTGATTCCACATTTTCGACTAAAGAAAGCCTGTTTAAACATATAAGATCCTACAATCCCGATGTGATCGCACTCTATACCAATCTGATGACCAAGCTCAACATTTTGGACATAATAAAAGAGGTGAAAATGCTTAAGAGTGATTGTAAGATTGTGCTGGGCGGACCAGACGTGACTTACAATACCAAAAACTATTTGGACAATGGTGCAGATTTCATAGTCATTGGTGAAGGAGAGGTAACTATGTTGGAATTGGCACAAGCCCTTTCGAATGGTAGCTCAGTTGATGATGTTGATGGAATAGCATATTTAAGTTCTTCCGGTGATGAAGTCAAAACAAAACCAAGAACGAAGCTAAGAGACATCAATGAATTGCCGGTTCCAAATAGAGCCGCTATACCCATTGAAAAGTACCTGAAGGCATGGAAGGATCATCACGGGAAGAGCGCACTTAACGTCAGCACGCAAAGAGGGTGCCCATACACATGCAAATGGTGTAGCACTGCCGTTTATGGTCAGAGCTATCGAAGACGTTCACCGAAAGAAGTTGTGAAAGAACTGATGGATATCAAGGAAAATTACAATCCTGACAGTATTTGGTTTGTAGATGATGTCTTTACTGTAAGTCACAAGTGGTTATTTGAGATGGCTGATGAAATGGAAAAGCAGGATCTTTACATTCCTTTTGAATGCATCACTCGGGCAGAGCGCATGAATGATGAGGTAATAGCTGCACTAAAAAGAATGGGATGTTTCAGGGTTTGGATAGGTGCTGAAAGTGGCTCACAAAAAATAATTGATGCGATGGATCGTAGAGTCTCCGTTGACAAAGTCCGTGAGATGATCGTCAAAACAAGGGAAAGTGGAATTGAAGCCGGAACATTCATCATGGTGGGCTATCCAGGGGAAACGGATGAAGATATCAAGGAGACGTTACATCATTTGAAAATTTCTAATCCAGACTTCTATACAATTACAGTTGCTTATCCGATCAAAGGAACTGACTTATACAATGAAATAGAAAAAGAGATTACGCAAAAACCTGAATGGAATTTGAGTACAGATCGAGATATTGATTTTAAAAGGACATATCCAAAATCATTTTATAAGCATGCAATACGATTTATTTCTGCGGAAATGGAATTCTACAGGTATAAGCTGGATAGAAGGTTGTATGGACCAAAGTCATTCAAACTCTTAGGGAAAATTGTCTTTTCGAGGATTTTTATGTGGTTTTATAAAAAGAGTATTCTTCAGAATAACTAGTGTTTCAATCCCAAACAGCAACAATTTGAAAGGTTCTCATATTTTTTCAAAAATTCTATTATCGGGCATTTGCTTAGTCATCGCATATGCTTGTGCCAATAATAGTATGGAAAAAATCGAGCCTAAGAGTTTAGATCCTACTATTTATCTGAAATGGATACCTGGATCTTTTGATCAAAATGATGAAGAAATACGCACGGGGTTTATGTGGGTACTTTCTTCACTGGGAGCCACTCTTCCAAATGGATCGATGGGTCTTGTGATGGTAGAAGAAGAGGAATTATTATACAAAATTGATCTAGCGGAAGCAGGATTTAGCGATAAAGCACTAGAAGCATTTGACATCATTATCAGGGAATTAAAGAATAGCGAAGCATACAAAGTAAATGGTTTTACAGAGATGGGACGGTTTGTAATGCTTACGTTAAACAGCTCTTATCATTACTATCAAATAGTACAGATGCCTATTAAGTTTTCGACTTTTGAGTCATTGTATGAATTTGAGGGGAAGCAGTTGCAAGTGATAAATTCTGCGGTATCTGATGTTCAAAGACTCGTTGAAATTTCTGAAGCAGATCGAATTGAGGAAGTTGCCTATATAGCCACTGAAGGTCAAGGTTCTTTTGAAGAGGGTACGTTTGAAGCGGAAGAATTTGAGGTTTTCGATTTTATGCCAAATGGACAAATCAGATTTGGCATTTACGATAAAGATGGCAATTTGAAGATGGCCAGTAATCCCGAGCTGACGCAAGCTGGTAAACCCAGTAAGTGTCTTTGGTGCCATGAAATAAGTATTCAACCTTTTTTTACCTCCAATCCAGTATTGAATGGTGATGGATTTCTTAGTGAAGAGCAATTTGCTGATATATTGGATCAGCAAAATTTATTTCTTGCCGAACATAGAGCGTCTCTAAATTCAGAAATTAACTTCTTTAATCTTCAAGATCATCGCTTTCAAGAATACTTATACATTGATTTCATGGAACCTTCTTTGGCTCGCATAGCTATTGAATGGGGAATGACTGTAACTGATGTGACAAGACATTTAGCGAATGTATCAACTCATACTCAGTCAGAATATGGAATTGAAATGCTCTATGATAGGAAAGACATAGATATAATGGCACCATATTCCACAATTGAGGTACCAGAATCTGCCAGAGAATTTTCTGAAAATGAACCAAATTTTTTCGATTAGTTGAAAATTAATACCGTGACATAATTCAAGCATAACTATCCAAAAATTGATTTCAAGAAGCTTATATAAAAGAGCAAAAGCAAGCTCCCTGTATGGTTTATCAGCTATAGTGCCGCTGGTAGGTCAGCTTCTTATTTCATTAATTATAGTTAGGTTTCATTCTGCAAACCTGTGGGGAGACTATGTTCAAAATCTGATTTTAGCTAATATTATCCTTTTGATCGGTGGTTTTGGAAATCGAGATTATATCATCAAAAAGATTTCCGATAAGAGCTTCAAAGCAGGACACATTTGGTCTGCAAGTCTTGCATTGAGATTTTGCGTTTTCATTATCACGTTATTGGTGTTCTTGTTAATTGGATGGTTTTCAATAAGTCCACTCCTTGTAATATTTTGGACTTTTTCAACTTTCTTGAGCAACAGTTTCAACTCACTCATTATTCATAAAAAAGCATTTAGAATTAGTCTTATTCAAGAGCTGATCAGCGTGTTAATTCTTGTTTCTCTAACTGTGGGTGATATAACTGGACTTACCGTTGAGAAACTAGTTTTATTTTCTATTATCTCTCTATTGATAAAGCTTTCTTTTTACTTCTACTACTTCAGAAAGTATATCATCTTTCAAAATATTTCCTTCCCAATTCCGGAAGTATTAAAAGGTCATTTACTCTATTTCACACCAACCCTACTTGGGAACATTCAAGGACAGTCAGATGTGTATTTAGTTGCGTTATTTCTTTCGCCGGAACAATTAGGTTATTATCACATTTTTGCTAGAATCATACGCTTTTTTCAGAATTTAAGTGGCTTTGTCTTTGCACCACACTTGAAGAATATACTTAGGTTAAATAGGGAATCCATTAAGAATGTGATTTCAAAATCTCTCAGAAATGTAATCTTGCTTTCATTTCCTGCAGCCGCATTTATATTCTTTTCAGTGGATATTTTTTACGGTCTTCGACTAAGTCCATTCGTCCTTGTTTGCTTAGTTCTATTTTTCGCTCCATTCTACATATACTCTCCAATAATCTATTTTCTCTTCGGAAAAGGACTTGAGATAAATGTAAATGTTCTAATACTTCTACAAGTTTTTATCAGCATTGCTCTTGGGATTTATTTGATCAAAGAATTGAACTTTTATGGAGCCATTTTAATCAGCTTGTTCAATCAATGGATAGCTGCTGCTTTGTTTTATATTGAATTTAAGAGACACAAATGAGCGCTAGTTATTCTCCATATGTTTCCGTTCTTATCATTACTTATAATAGGGTAAGGCTACTGGACAATACAATTCAAAGTGTACTGGATCAAACCTATAAAAACTGCGAACTGATCATTATTGATGATGGCTCGACAGACGATACCGAGAAGCTAGTCAAATCCATTAAGACGGATCGAAATATCAAATATTATCGCCTTGAACACAGCGGACACATTGCAAAAGTTCGAAACTATGGACTAAAAAAATGCACTGGCGAGTTGATTGCATTTTTAGATTCGGACGATTTATGGCAGCCAGAAAGGCTTGAAACTCAAATTCTCGCTTTTCAAACCTCAGAAATCGGGTTTGCTTTTTGCAATGTACATATTCAGGAAAATCATTCTGACTTAATCTATTCTCTGTACGATGAAAATTTACTTAACGCAATGAGCTCCTTCAATCGAAGAGACATGCTTGAGGTAATCATCTACAATAAACTACAAGTTTATTCATCATCGCTCATCGTCAGAAAGTCTGCTATTGAAGAGATGGGATTATTCTCAGAAAAGAGAAGAATAATGGAAATGCATTTGATTGGAAAAATGGCTTCCGTATACGATTCTGACATAAGTAATTTAAATCTGGTTACGATAGTTAAACATTCTGAAAATTCAACTAAACAGAAGGACCATACATTTTTCTATGAAAAATTCGATCTATTGAGCGATCTACTCTCGACGAAAAAAATCACTATAAAAGAATATAGAAAGGCTAAGGGATTGCACTACTATGATATGGCTAAAAGTGTTTCTAGCTATGGAGTACGGTTTTGGGCTTTTTGTTTAGGTATTATATATCATCCAAATATTCTGAGAGACTTCTTCAAATCTTTAGGAAATTTAGTAAATGATACAGCCACTAACTTGACCAAAGTATAATGAGATTAAAATCCAAAATTAAAAAAGCTTTAGTCCGATTGACTGGTTACTGGTTTAGGAAAAAAAGAAATCTCTTTACTGGAGTTGACCTATTCTACGATATAGAGCGTACATCTGATGGACCTATAGAAGTCATTTTCGATGTAGGTGCAAACAAGGGGCAATCCGTAGCATACTTCAAAGAAGAATATAAGAACGCTCGTATTTATTCATTCGAACCTATAAAGTCCTTAATTCCGATCTTAGAAAAGAATACAAAGAAATATGCTAACGTATGTATTGAAAATACAGCTCTTGGGGAAGTCATTGGAAAACAAACGATTAATGTTTATGAAGATATTGAATGTCAATCCACGCTAAACTCACTGGACAAAGAACTAATGAACAATGATACAAATGCGTTGGAACAGGATGTTGAAATAACAACACTCGACCAATACATGCGGCAAAATGAAATTAGACAAATTGATTTATTGAAAATCGATGTTGAAAAATGGGAAATGCAGGTGTTGAGAGGTGGACTTATCAATTTGAAAGATAGAAAAATACGTTACATACTATGTGAGGTTGGGTTTTCAAAATTCAATCGTAGACATACGGATTTCATCGAAGTTTTTGATTTTTTGAGGAATTTGAATTTTTGTTTTATTGGAATATATGAGTTAAGGCTTTTTGATGGCAGAGGCCATTTTGGAAACGCTCTTTTTAAGTTAAATAAAGAATATCATGAAAGTGAATAATCAACTTCTGGCTTCAGATATTCTTCTAGACTGTAACTCAAAATTCCTACCTTATTTTAAAGAAATAACCATATTCATGTCGTGAACAAAGTTTTATTATTTAATCCTTTTGCGGCCAAAAATGGCTATCGGATCCCAAATTCGATTTTGCAAGTAGCTGCCTCAATTGACGGCAATTATGAATTTGAATTTGTTGATGGAAACCGGGAAAAAGATCCATGGAAAAAGATAAAGTCGTATTTAGATTCTGGTGAGTTTAGGTTTTTTGGGTGTACGGTAATGCCGGGCCCTCAACTAAAACAGGCCATTCCATATACCAAGTTGATTCGTGAATTATATCCAGATATCATAAACATATGGGGTGGATATTTTGCTTCAAATCAATGTGATACTTCACTCAAATCAGGCTTTGTTGATTTTATTATCAATGGTCAGGGAGATTACGCATTCCCTCAACTGCTAGATATGTTGGAAAGTGGTGGTGATGATTTTAAGTCAATTAACAACCTGATCTTTCTTGAAAATGGAGAGGTAATAAAAACAAGGAAAGAGTTCATTGGAGATCAGGATAATCTTCCACATCTGCCTTACGAAAAACTTCACAGAAACTATCCGCTCAAAGGCTATCTTAAAAAGACATTTCTTGGAAATAAGACGGCTGCCTATCATGCAAGTTTTGGTTGTCCATTTACCTGTTCATTTTGTGCCGTGGTTCCGATATACAACGCGAGGTGGAAGAGTAAATCTGCAGAAAATATCTATAGGGATGTCAAGTATCTAATTGAGGTGCATGGAGCAGATGCAGTTGAATTTCACGACAATAATTTCTTTGTGAATGAAAAAATGGTTGTGGAATTTTCTAAGCTTATCAAGAAACATAACATCAAGTGGTGGGGTGAAGGACGTATTGATACAATCAATAAGTATAAGGATGAGTCACTTCAAATCATGCGCGATGCAGGATGCAAAATGATTTTTTTTGGTGCTGAGAGCAGCAACGATGAAATCCTTGAGCAAATGGATAAAGGGGGAACTCAAACAGTCCAGCAAATCAAAGATTTTGCGGCAAGAATGAAGCAATTTGATATCATACCAGAGTACTCATTTGTGCTTGGAATTCCGCAAGAAACGGAAGAGAAGGTACGTAATCAAATTACCAAAGACATCGATTTTATTAAGGAAATTAAAACCATAAATCCTGATACTGAAATAATCATTTATCTCTATAGCCCGGTTCCTACTGAAGGCTCAGAACTCTATGAGAGTGTAAAAAAAGCAGGGTTCTCATTTCCAGAAAAGCTAGAAGATTGGTTAAGCACAGATTGGGAAGATTTCGACCTTAGAAGAAATCCATTAACTCCGTGGCTTAAGCCTTACATGGTCGACGAAATCCAAGGTTTTGAGACTGTTTTAAATGCTCATTACCCAACTGCTTCTGACTATAAATTGAGTCCTTTTCAGAGAAAAACTATGAAGATTGCGTCTTACATCAGGTATAAATTCAATTTCTATAAATGGCCGTATGAGCTTAAAATCCTTCAAAAATTTTGGCTGAAGTATCGAAGGCCTGAGACCGAGGGCTTTGCAATGGAAGAATTATGATTTCGTTATTACAAAGAAAGGGACTCAAAGTTTTCCATCCAGTGCTGAAACGAGTAGCCAAATTCTACTTAAGAAAGCCGAGGTATTATGCATTTAATAATATCAAAGTGAGAGTTATACCTGGAGTTTTTCACCCGGGTCTCTTTTTTAGCACAAAAGTCTTGCTTGGCTATATTGAAGAGCAAAATCTTACAAAAATGTCAGTTCTGGAACTTGGTGCTGGTTCCGGATTGATATCAATTTTTTGTGCTAATAAAGGAGCATTTGTCACCGCTTCAGATATCAATGTAGCAGCACTTGCAGAGCTTAAGGTCAATGCCAAAAGAAACGATGCCGATATTCAGATTAAAGAATCTGATCTTTTTGATCAACTCAATATAGAAGACTTTGATTTAATCATAATTAACCCGCCATATTATCCTAACAACCCCCGCTCTGTAGAAGAGCATGCCTGGTACTGTGGAGAAGAATTCGAATATTTTAAAAAGTTGTTTTTTCAGCTCAAAGCTTTTAACGCTGAAAAAACGCAAGTGTTAATGATACTATCAGAAGATTGCCATATAGAAAAGATCAAATCAATTGCAAAACAAGAGAGCTTGATTATGAATATCGTTCATCGGAAAAAAGTGGGAGGTGAGGAGAATTTAATCTACCGCATTATGAATGATAGTGCTTAAAAGGAAGAACTTGAAACCATATGATATCAGGAAAGAAAATCATCGTTATACTACCTGCTTACAATGCGTCCAATACCTTAGAAAAAACCTATAATGATATCCCTTTTGATATCGTAGATGAAGTGGTATTGGTAGATGATGCTAGCAATGACAACACAGTAGTTGTTGCAAAAAGTCTTGGCATTAAACATATCATTGAGCACAGATCTAATCAAGGGTATGGAGGGAATCAAAAGACTTGCTATCGAAAAGCTCTTGAATTAAAGGCTGATATTATAATCATGCTACATCCTGATTACCAGTATGAACCGAAGTTGATTTCAAGCATGTCATATATCCTTGCTCAAGACATATATCCTGTTGTTTTAGGATCAAGAATATTAGGGAATGGTGCAATTAAAGGGGGTATGCCTGTTTATAAATATGTTGCTAACAGACTACTAACCTTCATTCAAAATTTAGCCACCAAAGCAAAGCTTTCTGAGTACCATACTGGTTACCGCGCATTTAACTCAGAGGTTCTATCGAAGATAGATCTTACCCAGAATTCTGATGATTTTGTTTTTGATAATCAAATGTTATCACAGATTATAATGAAGGGATATTCAATTGCGGAAATCACTTGCCCTACAAAATACAATGTCGACTCCTCATCAATTAACTTCAAACGAAGTTTAAAATATGGCTTTGGAGTATTGTTGGTTTCATTGCAGCACTGGCTTCATCGAAACCGATTGGTTCGAATTAAGAGATATTGCTAAGCTGACTAAAGCTCGATTACTCGTAGTGTATAGAATCCATATCCACGTCCCCAATCTGATAAATAGACAACTTTATTTTCATCAACCAGTATAGGCTTTTTCTTATTATCCAGTGAGGAAGTCAATTTCAAATCACCTAAATAGAGCTGATTGTCTTTAACAAACACTGAAGACTCGGACCATTCTTCAAATGGAAAGGCAATACCATCTACTTTCTTTGAACCTTGCCAGTAGGTATAGCTTAGTCGATTGTTTGAGAGTTGATAGTCGAGTATTAAAGATGGATTGCTTTCCAATAAATAATTTCCCACTGCATTTCTTTTGCTCACAATTTGGTAAAAGTAGAGGGAAAACAAAGTGACAGATAGCAAAATTGGAATCAAATGTTTCTTACTCACTAATTGTCCGTTTTGGATCATTCCGAAAACGATTAGAGTAGCAAAGAGTCCTAAAAATTGAAAGATTAGCGGCCAATCATTGAGATAGGAATACGGAAAATTTATGATGCCCATGAGCAGCAAACCAACTAAAATTTGTTTGCTGAAACGCTGTGACTGAATAACAGATAAATAAATAATCACCAGCAAAATTCTTGAATAGCTACTTCCATAAGGACTTATAATAAAGATTAGTAGCAACCACATTCCGAATGTTCTGAAATCCTTTTCGCCGGTTTTATTGCTTGAATTAATTAATGCCACATAGATGATCAGTGCATAGGTAATTCCCATTGAAGCCGCAAAGAGAATTTTATTATTTACTAACAGGTGTTGATTTTCTACAGCGTCTGAAATGAATAAATATTTAAAGAACATTAATGGCGACTGATTTGGGATAAATCCAGCTGATACAATTTCACCTAATGAAACTTTGGGGGAAATATTCGATAGATAAAAAATGAAGATGTCGAAACTCAAAAGAAATCCCGTAGATAACAAAATAAGGCTTCCAAGCATGGCGAATATTGCCGTGGATTTGTAGTCTTTTTTCCTAATGAGATAAAAGACCATAATACCAGGAGCTATTTTCAAAGCCGTGGGCACGACCCATAGTAGCATCGCTGGTACGAGCTTTCCTTTTTTGTACAGCAAATAGCCTTCTATGAGCATTGAAAAAAGCAGCATGTAGAATTGGCCATAGAGTATTCCATTTCGAATAGGAATAAAGCAAATCAAAGGAAGCAACAAAAGAGCAGGTTTATCTGTAATGTCTAAATACTTGATAATTCTGATCAATGAAAAAAGGAATAAAAATCCATTTATCAGATTGAAAAGAAGTTTAGCAGAATCAATATCTAAATTAGAGAGAGGGGCAAAGAACAATGCGATAAAAGGGGAGTTGGGTGAAAAATTCACAAAGAAATTTTCATAACCTTCTGCCAATAGTTCTAAGTTAAAGATGGTTGGGTCATAAATAGAATTATCAAACTTGCCTTCAGCAAAATACTTGCCCGCAAAATAATAGTTTGAAAAATCGTGTGGAGGATAATTGATAGACTTGAACGTGTAAAAAGAGATCACTACAATAAGGGCTGCAAACGTAAGATTGTAGTACTCGAATCCTTTTTTTATGATTGATTTAAGTGATTTCATATTGACTAGTTGTCACTCTTTTTATAATCCACTTCGTAAAGCATGTAGTTTTCATTTGCGACAACCGCTGGCTCAAAAATCTTAATAGGCTCTATTCGCATAAACCTATCTTCATAATATCCATTTTGGCTAATTGTATTGTCTATTTGGTTGTCATTTTTATTGAAAGTATTCTTGACAAGTAAAATATTTTGTTGGTTGACACTCACATATTGTGATAAACGTTGATAAAATTCTTCATTGGATATCATGAATGGATTGGTTTCCCATCGGCAAAATGAAGCTTCCGAGTTAGTAAGGAGTGAATAGTAAGGCTTCCCTAAATACAGGCTAATTGAAGGAGCAGAGGAGTAAGGGTGGATAATGATTGCCCATTCTGAGTAGTCATTTTCATTGATGTATTTTGCAACATTTTTTCCTTGCGAAAAAGATAATTGAGTATCAAAATAGACTGCAGTAATTCCAGAAAGCATCTGAATCAATAAAGATATCGTAACTACTCCATTAATGATTTTAGAATCGAGCTTGGCAACTACATCCACTTGTTGCAGCCAGTAGAAAGCGATGAATACAATAAATATGAAGCAAGAATATCTATATGCGATTGGTTGATGAATGGTAAATAAAAACCCGGAAATAATTACAATGCTTAAATAGTAAGCCAGCTTTACTTTATTGTCATTAAAAAAGAACCACGGGAATATAAAGCTAGGTATGGCAAGCAATCCCAATGTTTTGGATAGTGAGAGAGGCCAGGAAGATCCCCAGAATCCTATGGTTGAGAAGTCTGGAATTACTATGAAAGATTTGAAATGGAGCAATACCATTCTTTTACACCTTTCGAAGAATGTCCAATTGTTATATTGTTCTAAAACGGCATGATTAAGACTATTCTTCAATTGAAGAAATAGTAGAATAATAAAGCCTACAAAAACTAAATAAGCGACAACCTTCTTCTTATTAAAGGAAAAAACATCGTTGATTTTAGGGTTCAAATCATAAATCAAAAGAGCAGATGCTAGAATAGCAGCAAAAAAATGAGTGTTAGCTAAAATACCGAGAACAATCGCTCTTGATACATTGCTTTTATTTCGAAAATAAATTAGGTAGATCAGTAAGAAGAGAATTGATAAACTATAATTCCTGCTTATAACTAAGTACTCATAAAGCATCGGATAGCTAAGTATAAATAGGTATCTTATGTGCTTTTCAAAAGGAGCTTTTCTGAGGAAAAGAAGAGAACTTGCAGCACCTATGCAGAAGTGAAAAAGCTGAAATGTTAAGGTGC
Source organism: Ekhidna sp. (assembly GCF_963691765.1). Classification (GTDB taxonomy): domain Bacteria; phylum Bacteroidota; class Bacteroidia; order Cytophagales; family Cyclobacteriaceae; genus Ekhidna. Next base: position 1,087,400 of record NZ_OY829375.1, on the reverse strand, counting down.
TGCTATTGATTGCATGGATAAAGAATAGCAATATAGGCCACATAAATGGCTGTCCGTCGATTGCTTCAACTTTAATAAACTCGGAAAAACTAGTAACATCTCTAACGACTAACCAATGTTGTGCCTCGTCCATCCATAGTTCATGATTTAGAACACCAGTCAAGCCGATACCTAAAAAAATAAACCAAATCAGGTAATCAAAATTATGAGATAGATAGATTGGCTTTATAGATTTAAGAATCATTTTCATCTCGTAGTTAATCAAAAATAGATACTCTTGTAATCAAAGCAAGGGTGAAAAGAAGAAGTGCTTAGCATAAAGTATGACTAGGCAATCAATATACTTTGCTATCCTATCAAAGGACTCCTAAATTTGCCTGATGCAAAACGATCCAGATTTAAACCCGAAGGATTTAGGGAGGATATCTTCTGACTTTGTGAAAGTGGCCGAATCGTTGAAAGAGGCATCATATGCTATTAGAAAACAAGAATTTTCTAAATACCCGGTTTTCCCAATGTGTCAAGTTAGTCAGCCCATTGGCCAAGTACTTGTGGTGGCTTTTCAAGCAGAAAACAATTGGCACTATTACGCTTCTTTCATGGAAGAATTTTCTCAACGAGGGTTAATAGCTGACGAAAAAATCTTCAAAGAAAATTACAAGGACCCTGATGAATTTTGCTGCTTATTCGTAGTTGATGAGCAGTTCACAAATTTTGTCTTCGTACCATATCCAATAGATTAAATCTATTTCAAAATCATTCTGATAGAGGAAGCATGCACTCCATCTACGCTAGTTGTTAGCGTATAAATACCTTCTTTGTAATCCTCTAGATAGATGATTTTTAAGTTTGAAGGACCGCAAATTTTCGATGGAAAATGAGCAACTTCTTTGCCTGATAAATCATGTATTTTGAATCCAACCTCTGAACTTGGATCTACACTATCAGGAAGCAAGACTCTTACTATTCTGTCAGTAACTGGGTTGGGATAGATTCTGAATTTACTTCGCTGCTCTTCTATCCCAAGCACTTCTCCTTCTTCCACTACGATGAACTGTCCCATCATGCCACCATCTTCATGAGGTAAAATGTGACAATGATACATATATGGTACCTCTGAATCAGCAAAATCATCAAACTGAGTAATAAATCTGACTGTTTCACCACCCTCTACGAATACTACATCTTTTAAGCCACGTTCGTTTTCTGGAGGAGCCACACCATCTCTGTCAAGAATGTAGAATTGGATATCGTGGATATGGAAAGGATGTCCAATATTGGTGTTGTTTGTAATGGTCCAGATTTCAATGTCATCAAGCAACACTGTTTCGTTCACTAGATCAATATCAAACAATAAATTGTCAAGATTGAAAGGATTTCCAGGGCCGTTTCCTTCCATTGTAATTGTTCGCTCCCTATCAGCTTCACTTTCATCCCAAGGCGTGTGAGTAGCTAGTGCTGACGGAATGGTGGTGATCGGATTTGCTGTTGGTGCACCTACTCGTATTTCAAGAAATTCGGTATCCTGTCCGTCAAAACCTTGAGCCATTCCTCCGGGTCCACCAGGGATGCCTGGTCCAAACTCTGAAGCATAGGTCATAAGTTTGAGAGTAGACCCATTGTCATTTGAAAGATCTACCACAATTTCGGCACGTTCTCCCGTAGAAAGTCTCAATCTATCCATTGTGACGGGAGCAGATAATAATCCTCCATCAGAACCAATTTGATAGAAATCACGATCGTCATCAAATCCTATGTTTAGGACACGTTCGTTTGAGCCATTCAATAAGCGCATTCTAACCATCTGCGAAGGCAGCTCTACATAAGGATCCAATGTTCCATTTACCATAAAGTCTGTATCATCTCCTCTTTCATCAAGTTGATTGTTAGCTGTAAAACTCTTGAACTGAATAATCATCGGGATGTCATCTTCCCCGTAAGTCCTTGGTAATGTTAGCGCTGCTTCATCATCAGAGCGAATAATGATCATTCCGGCAGCTCCCTTGGTTACATGTTCGTTGGTTTTTTCATGAAGGTGAGGGTGGTACCAGAAGGTTGTCGCTCGATCCAAAACAGTAAAATCTGGTCTCCATGTAGTTCCAGCAGCAATGACCGTATGAGGTCCGCCATCATCTTCTGGAGATACGTGCATGCCATGCCAATGTACGGTGGTAGGCTCGTCAAGATCGTTTTGAACGGAAATTTCAATATCGTCCCCTTGATTAAAGATCAATGTGGGGCCTAAAAAATTCCCATTGAATCCAATAGTCTCTGTGATAGTGCCATCAAAAAATTGACGAGTAGATTCATCAATTGTTAAGGCGAAGGTTGTGCCTTCAATAGTTTCTGGAATAGATAGTTCATTGGTGAACTGTGCAAATGCAGTGAATGGTAGGAGTAATAGTAAAATCTTCTTCATATTCATTAGACGTTAAATCCAGATGAAACTTGTGGATACTATAAAGATAAAAAGGCCTGCTTTTCGAAACAGGCCCCATTAAAATGCTGGTTATGGTAGTCTTCGTTAGATCATCTTATGCTTCATTGCAAGCTGAATCGCTTCTACTTTATTGTGGACATGCAATTTGCTATAGATGTTTTCAATGTGTTTTCGTACGGTCTTTGGTGATATGAAGAGTTTTTCAGCAATCTGATTGTAATGGGCACCAGATGCGATTTCTTGTAGGATTTCTAGTTCTCTATTCGTCAGGTTAAACTGCTTTGCGCGTTCTTTTTTTAATTCACCAGTAGATTTCCCTCTAAGAAGACCAAGAATACGAGTTGCAATTTCCGGACTCATAGGTGCACCACCATCCAGGACATCTTCGATTGCTTCTACAATTTGTATCGTCTTTACATCTTTCAAAAGATAGCCGGAAGCTCCAGCAAGAATAGAGTCAAATATTTTATCATTTTCGTCAAAGACAGTGAGCATAATCACTTTGATGTCAGGATATTTTTCTTTGAGTTTTTCCGTTGCCTCGATGCCATTCATATCCGGCATGTTTATATCCATTAGCATTACATCAATGGCATATTTGTCCAGACGTTCTAGAACTTCATTTCCATCGATAGCTACAAATTCAATTTGGATTTGCTCATACTGCTTTAGGCCGGCAGAAATCGACTGAAGCAATTTTGGATTATCATCCGCTAAGCCTACTCTTATCTTCATATCAATCAAAATTATGATTATTGCTTCGTAAGAAGCTACGTCATTTGACCTATTTTAAAGTTACGCAATATGATTTGAGTGCCTTTATCTTTCGCCGTCTCTAGTTGATATTCTGCTCCTAGTTCTTTGGCTCTTTTACGCATATTAATTAATCCGAAATGCCCCATTTTATCATCTCCAGAAAAACCGATACCATCATCTGATATAGAAAGACAAGTCGAACCTTCAAGTGTAAAATCTATCCTAATCAGTTTCGGGTTCGCATGTTTTACTGAGTTGTTTACTGCCTCTTGGATTAACCTAAAAATATTTATAGCAACAGTAGGATTTAACTTCTCTGAAGATTTTGAAAAATGAACCTCATGAAAAATTCCAGGGTAAGGTTGGAGGATCTCCGAAAGATAATCTATGACTTTAGTCTTTAGTTCTTCAATTGTCACCTCATCATTGTTAATTACCCAGATGGTTTCGCGAAGTTGCCGCATGGTATCTCGCGTAAATTCCCCGAGCTCTTTTATGGCTTCAGGAGAATCTTTTCCAGACAGGTTGTTAATTGAGGTAGCTATATAGGTGATTTGTGAGCCAACATTATCATGCAAATCCCGACTTATCCGTTCACGCTCATTCTGAATTTTTTGCTGCATTTCCATCTTTCTTAGTTGCTTTTTCAGTTGTTGGTTGGAATAGTATCTTGACAACAGGAAGACTCCGAGAATGGAACCAATACCAACAATGGAATAGAACCACCAAGTTTGATAAAAAGCAGGATGAACAACGATAGCAAAAGTTCTGGCTTCGCTTAGTGTTGAGCCGCTTTTAGTACGCACCTTAAATGTATATTCACCTGGCGGAAGTGAGTATGTTGCACGTCTTTCAAAAGGACCAGCGTCAACCCAGTTTTCATTAAAATTAGTCAGTGAATATTGATAAGTTATTTGATCCTTTTTTCGATGTGACATAGCTGAAAATTCCAGACTAAAGATTCTGTCTTCAGGGTTGATTTCCAGTTGGGATTCGGCAATTCTTGATCTTAAGTTCTCTTTATAATTGATACTCAACTTTGTAATTACAGGCATCGGTGCACTGGCATTATCTTTTAAATCCTCTGGATTGAACACTACCAGTCCATTTACATTGCCAAACATGAAGTCATTGCCATTTTGGTATGATGAGGCAATTGCAAATTCATTATTTATCAAGCCATCTGAAGTATTGTAATTAGTGATTTTATGGGTTGCAATATCTATCCTGCTTATACCACCATTGGTGCTGACAAAAACCCCCTCTTTACTACCGATGATGGCAGAACATATTTCGTTAGCTAAGCCATTGGATTTATCAAAGTGGGTAAATTTTTCTGTTTCTCGGTTAAATAAACTCACACCTCCGCCAAATGTGGAAACCCAAATGTCGCCATTGTAATCTTCAAAAAAACCTGAAACGAAATTGAAAGCGGGTCCAGAATCTAATTGATCTTTGTTGTATGCGAATACTCTGAATTCTTGATCAGGGGAAATGGTGTAAAAGCCGACGTTATTGCCAACCCAAACAGTGCCGTCCTTGCTCACAAAGGCTGATAAGTAGTAATTGGTGGGGAATTTTTTGGGGTTGGATTGATAATGAAAATACTCTTTGAGTTCCAAGTTTTTTGAGAAAAGAAATAAGCCATTGTGAGTAGTCACCCAAATTTCTTCTTCCAGCTCTTTTATTGCTGAGACAACATGAGGTGTGATGTCATTCTCATTCAGTTTTTTGACGCTGGATGCTTTAGTCTTAAGATTAATGGTTATTAATTCTTCTTCAAAGGTTCCTACAATAAATTCATGTTCGCTCAGCTGTTCTATTGCGGTAATTCTCTTGTCTTGAAGATGTTCACTTTTGAATTTATAAACGTTATTTATTGCCGTTTCAGCAAATAAGTTTTCAGTGATACTTCCATTTACGGATCCTACATAGAGTCCATTGTCTGCGCCCACTAAAAGGTGCTCCTGAGTCAAATAGACGCTCCAAACAGCTTTATCACTAAAGCCATTATTCTTGCTGAGGAATTTAAATCTATCCTTTCGTGGGTCGTAGATATTGACACCTCCATTGGCGGTGCCAGCCCAGATTAATCCATCTTTGTCTTTCATCAAAGCAGCGATTGTATTGCTGGTCAAGTCGTATTCTCCTTCACCCGATTGAATGATGGTTGAGCAGGAAAATTCATAAGGATTGAATAGATAAATCCCATTGTCAGTGGCTACCCAAAGCTCTTTTTTTTCAGGACCCCATATAATATCATTTACAGGTTCTTGTATACAAGGTATGTGTTCCATACTACTTCTATTGAAATTGTAATGAAGCATTCCGTTATCAGTTCCTATAAAAATTCCTTTTTCCCCAAGTAATAGCTCGGATTTAAATCTTGAGCAGCTATATCCTTTTGGTAATACAATGGAGTCAACCTCATCTTTTATTAAATGAGTATGTGTAAGTAGATACTCAGTCTTATTATAACTGATTGAATTGTAATACTTGTGTTTTTTTTCACCATGCGAAGACTTTAGAAGATCCCTCTCATTTAATAATACAGTCGCAGAATCTAAATATGATAGGGGATCCAATATGTAAGATCCTTCATTAAATCCAATGATCACCTTCCCTTTTTTGCTATAAACACGTAAAACCTGATTGATCTGGCCTCTGAATTTTTCGTCATTGCTTATAACAAAATGTGTTGAGCTTCCATTTCGCCAATCGAGTCTGGTAGCTCCGCTTGATGAAGCAGTCCAAATGTTTCCATAGTCATCTTCAATGATGCTCCACAGGAAATTTCCGGCCATATCCATTTCGCCTTCCATGGTGTATTTGACAAATTCATACCCGTCGTACCTATTCAATCCTTCTTGAGTAGCAAGCCATATAAAGCCTTCCGAATCTTGAAAAATATCGTTTACTGAGTTTTGTGATAGACCATCTATTGTATTGATGTGATCAAATCGATACTGACCGAAAGCAGTTGCAGTGATAAGGGTAGATATGATAATAATGGCGGATTTCACAATCTTAAAAGTACAACATCAATTTTCAAGAAAATAGGGCATATGCCCTATTAAATCCTCTGGAAGGATATGGAGATTTGATATGTCATTAAAAAATTATCGCCATGTATAAATCAAAGCAAAAAATGAAAAAAATTATCGCTCTGTTCTTCGCCATTGCTATCGCTACTTTTTCCTATGCTCAAGAATTGGAAGTAAATATGAAAGGGTATGGAGAGAAGAAATTGAAAAAGTTTCCTAAGAAAGCTTATATCAAGGAATTTAATGTAAACTTTCAAATGGCTGCTGATGCTAAGGCTGTATCAAAAACTACCACGAATTCTCGAAAAGGCTCATCAAGTGCTAGTATGAGCGTTGCAGTTACGGGGGTAGATGTTGCAGATCTTCAAGAGATTACTAATGCTGTTTACAATGAGTTTGTAGAGTCATTGAAGAAGGAAGGGTTTGAGATTATTCCTGCTGAAGAAATGAAGGGTGCCAAATTCTTTGAAGATCATACATTGCTTGAAGCCAATGTAAATGAAGCGCAGAACCCAGGATATTTAAAAGTAACACCCGAAGGTTTTAAATATTATGTAAAGAAAATCTCTAAAAAAGGGAAAGAGCAGCAGGCTGCTGTACCAATGAAATTGATTAAAGAATACAGTGATGTGTTAATCTTATCAGCTAATTATTCATTTTCATCTATTTATCTAACTGCGAAACAAAACACTACTCTTGGGACGTCAAGCGTAAAGGGAAAGGTAGGCTTAAAAATGCCAGGATGCAGTATCACCGCTTGGGGTGGGATCATGACAAGCGTAGCTTTCTTAACAAAAAAAGCCCCAGAGTTTGAAGGGATATTTAAGAATGAAGGAGAAAAACTAAAGACCTTTTCAATGGCAACCGCTCCAACCTACAGTGGATTTTTAACGCACACTTCAAATGAATTTACTCATGAGGCGGAAGCTGATGGAGATAAATACAGGATGGCGACAATGGACACCATGAACAACTTCAATGGAATGGCCCTAGCCCAGCTGTTTGGATATTTTGGAAAATAAAATTAGCCGCTGAAATATTTATCAATTTGAATCATGGTGAATTTCAATTGATGATTCGTGTTGACTGCCCAAAAGTGGGCAGTCATTTTTTTATGTGTCGTTCCATCAATTTAGCTTCAATATCTTCAAGTTTTAACCCCTGATCTGCAAGCAACACAAGCAGGTGATACATCAAATCAGATGATTCTTCAATAAGCAGGTCTTTTCTTCCATCCATAGCTTCTAAGATGACCTCAGTCGCCTCTTCGCCTACTTTCTGAGCAATCTTCTTGGTGCCTTTTTGAAAAAGTTCTGTTGTGTACGACTTTTCAGATGGGTTGTCTTTTCTTGATTGAATGATGCCTTGCAGCTCATGCAAAAATCCTGATGGCTGTTTTTCGCCAAAGCAGGTATAGGTTCCGGTATGACAGGTTTCGCCTTCTGGTATAACCTTAATCAGAAAAGTGTCTTTGTCACAGTCTTCTTCTATGCTTACCACATGTAAGAAATTACCAGATGATTCCCCTTTGGTCCACAATCGTTGCTTGCTACGACTATAAAAAGTCACCTTTCCTTCCTTCTTTGTTTTGGCAAGAGACTCATCATTCATATACCCAAGCATCAATACCTGATTGGTTTGAGCGTGTTGGATAACTGCTGGGATTAAATTCATCGTACTGAAATATTTTGGTCTTTTAAATAATTTTTTAATTCTGGAATCGGAATTTCACCAAAGTGGAAAACGCTGGCTGCTAATGCTCCGGTCGCTCCGGTCTTTTCAAATACCTCCTTAAAGTGTTCACTCGTTCCAGCACCCCCAGAAGCAATTACAGGGATACTTAAATCTGCAGAAAGCTTATCAGTAAGTTCTAGCGCAAACCCAGCTTTTGTACCATCGTTTTGCATGGAAGTGAGTAAGATCTCGCCTGCGCCAAGAGCTTCCACTTCCTTAGCCCAATCATACACGTCTAGTTCGGTGGCTTCACGTCCTCCTTTCACAAATACTTTCCAAACATCATCCACTAATCCCGCATCAATCGCAACCACTACGAATTGACTCCCAAACTCATCTGAGATTTCTTTTACCAATGATGGATTACGAACTGCAGCTGAGTTGATGCTTACTTTATCAGCACCAGCTTCTAACAATATTTTCACATCTTCGATAGAAGAAATCCCACCGCCAACGGTGAAAGGGATGTTTATTTCATGAGCAATGTCTCGTACGAGTGAAGCGAAAGTCTTTCGTCCATCAACTGTTGCAGTGATGTCTAGAAATACTAGTTCATCTGCACCCTCTTCAACGTATCTTTTGGAGAGTTCAATAGGATCACCTGCATTTCGAATGTCTACAAAGTTGACACCTTTTACAGTCTGGCCGTCCTTAATATCAAGGCAAGGGATGATTCGTTTTTTTAGAGTCATGCGAATTATTGATTTAAGAATTTTTCGATTGATTTAATTTCTTTCGAGTTGTGCTAATTGAAGCAACAATAATTGATAGGATTTCATTTGCTTCTTTCCATAAAGGATCAACTAAAGTATTGCTGTCTGGCTTTAGCTCTTTCAGAAGCTCAAAAAAGAACATACATTCATCACATTCTTCTTCTACAATTTTTAGTTTATTAAGGAAGTCCTTACCTGATTTTGCTCGGCATGCTGCTCTGTAGTTAGCTCCCACAGAACTAGAAGCTCGAATAAGTTGGTTTGCATAGGGTCTTAGAATTGGATTTTCATAGATTGTTTTGCTGAAGAGCGCAACATCTACCCCAAATTTTAAAGTCCTGTTTTTTAATTCTTCTGCAGTCATTAAACGCTAACTTAATCGATCAATTCTCTTAAATCTTCTAGTCGAATAAATCCTTCATAGATGGCTTTTCCAACAATCGCTCCTTCTAATCCATCTTCTTTTAATCGTATCAAATCATCTAAATTGCTTACTCCACCACTTGCTATAAGTTTAACATTAGGTAGTTTGTTGATGATTGATTGATACAGTTCAAAAGAGGGGCCTGCAAGCATGCCATCTTTTGAAATATCTGTTGAGATCACATATTCAATGCCTTTTTTAACATACTCTTCTATAAAAGACTGCACCTCTTGATCGGTGTCTTCTTGCCATCCGGTTACTGCTATCTTGCCATCCATCGCATCTGCTCCCAGGATGATCTTTTCTGATCCATACTTAGTTATCCACGAAGTGAATAGTACAGGTTCTTTTACTGCGATGCTTCCTCCAGTAATTTGACTTGCGCCGCTCTCAAAAGAAATTCGCAAGTCTTCATCGGATTTTACTCCTCCACCAAAATCGATGGTTAAACTGGTTCGAGTGGCAAGTTTTTCTAAAATTTTCCAATTAACAATATGCTTCGCCTTAGCACCATCTAAATCCACCAGGTGCAGATAAGATAATCCAGCATCTTCAAAAGACTTGGCAACTTCCAAAGGATCTTCATTGTAGACTTTTTTGGTATCATAGTCGCCTTTTGAAAGACGCACGCACTTGCCTTCGATAATATCTATAGCAGGAATTATTCTCATAAGTCTAAAAAATTCTCGATTAACTTTCTTCCACTTTCTGCAGACTTCTCTGGGTGAAATTGAACACCGTAGAAATTGTCTTTTTGCAATGCAGATGAGAAGGGTATTAAATAGTCAGTTTCTCCAATGGTATCGTCACCAACCTCTACATAATAGCTATGTACAAAGTACATATTTTCGCTAGTCTTGATATTTTGAAAGAGTGCACCCTCCACGTTGAGGAAGTCATTCCATCCCATGTGTGGGACCAGTCCTTTGGGAGGAAATTTTTTCACTTTTTCATCAAAAATTCCAAGACATTGTGTGTCACGTTCTTCTGAATATGAGCACATGAGTTGCATCCCTAAGCAAATACCTAGAAATGGTTGCTCAAGGTTGATTAATACCTCGTCAAGTTTCCTTTCTTTGAGGTAGTTCATGGCAGTCTTCGCTTCACCTACCCCTGGAAAGATAACTTTATCGGCAGCTTTCAACTCCTCAGGATCATCGGTGAGTTTCGACTCGACTCCTATGCGATCCAAAGCGTTTTTCACCGACCGTATGTTTCCGGCGTTATATTTTACAATGGTAATCATAATACTCCCTTGGTTGATGGTAATAAACCGCTATCATCTTTTCTCACAGCCATTTTTATAGCTCGAGCAAATGCCTTGAAGATGGATTCGATTTTGTGATGATCATTTTCTCCTTCTGCTTTAACATTCAGGTTACATCTCGCAGTATCCGAAAAAGATTTGAAAAAATGGGAGACCATTTCTGTTGGAAGTTCGCCCACATGAGTTGCTTTAAAATTAGCATCCCATTCCAACCAAGGCCGACCTCCAAAATCAATTGCTACTTGCGCCAAACAATCGTCCATAGGTAGTAAAAATCCATAGCGTTCTATTCCTTTTCGTTCTTTCAAGGCATCATTGAAAGCTGTTCCTAGTGCTAATGCCGTGTCTTCTATCGTGTGGTGGGGATCGATATTGAGATCTCCTTTCACCTGAACATTTAGTCCAATAGATCCGTGTCGTGCAATCTGATCGAGCATGTGATCGAAGAAAGCAATACCTGTGGAGATCGTACTATTCTTAGCATCGTCAAGATTAACTTCGATTCTGATTTTCGTTTCGGAAGTAGATCTGATACATCTGCCAACTCTACCCTCAGCTTGATATTCTTGCTCATTTAATACTGCAAGCAGTTTAGCGTTCTCTTCAGGGGAACCCACAGTAATTCTCAAGCATCCGTCAATTAGTTTTGAGCGATCTCTGACTACAATTCCATTTTTGAGAAGGAGGTCATAAGTAATTTGTGCATCCTCAAATTCAACTAGTAAGAAATTGGCTTTCGAAGGATATACTTTTTTGACACTAGCTATTTGGTCCAGAGAATCTGTCAATTTATCCCGCTGCTTCTCAAGAATTTCAACTTGTTTTCTTATTTCTTCCGGACGTTCTAATGCCTCCAACGCTTGATCCTGTGTCAAGGCATTTACATTATATGGAGGCTTGATTTTATTTAATATGTAGATGATTTCAGTACTTCCAATGCCCGCTCCTAAACGTGCTCCAGCAAGACCAAAGGCTTTACTGAATGTTTGAAGAATAAAAAGATTAGGTATGTCTTTTCCAACGAGTGTTTCATTGCTAAAATCAACATAAGCTTCATCTACAACTACAAGCCCTTTAAATCTTTCTGTAATTTCCAGTATCGTTTGTTGCTCAATGCTGTTTCCTGTTGGATTATTAGGAGAACAGATAAATATCAATTTTAAGTTTGGATCAGCTATTACTGCTTCAACAGACTGAGGATCAATTTGAAAATCACTAGTTAGTGGAATTTGGATTTCTTCAACATTGTTGATTTCAGCATAGACCGAATACATGCTGAATGAAGGATTGAACGTCAGAATCTTGTCTTTGCCTGGCTCACAGAAAGCGCGAATTAATAAATCAATCAGTTCATCACTTCCATTCCCGAAAATTAGCTTTTCGGAATCTGTGTTCCTGAATTTCGCAAAGGCAGATTTGACCTTCTGCATCGTGCCGTCTGGATACCTGTTTAGGCCAAACCCAAAAGGATTTTCATTTGCATCTAGTGATACATCGGCCATGCCATCAAATTCATTTCTTGCCGTGCTGTATGGCTTCATTGCCAAAACATTTGCCCGTGTAATATTCTTAATGTCAAACATTTTCAATTTCTTTTAATCGTAGCGTAACTGCATTTTTATGTCCTTGTAGCTGTTCTGCTTCAGCCATTTTTTCAATGTGTGGTCCTAGTTGTTTTATGCCACTTTTTGTCAAGTTTTGAAAGGTGATTTTTTTGACGAAGCTATCTAACGAAACACCACTGTAGTTCCTAGCAAACCCATTGGTAGGTAAGGTGTGATTGGTGCCGCTAGCATAGTCCCCCGCACTCTCACAACTCCAATGTCCAAGAAATACACTCCCAGCAATGGTGATATCAGCAGCAAGCTCCTCTGCATTATCTGTTGCAATAATCAAGTGCTCTGGTGCATAGGTATTACTAAAATCTACCGCTTCATTCATATCACTCACTAACACTGCCTGACTATTGGAAAGTGCTTGTTTAGCAATTTCCATTCGAGGGAGATCCTGTACCTGCTTTTCTATCTCCAGTTGAACTTTTTCAATCAACTCTTTTGAGTCACTGACTAAAACAACCTGACTATCTCCGCCATGCTCAGCTTGAGAAAGTAAGTCAGAAGCTACAAACTGAGGATAGGCTGATTTATCAGCAATAACCAGTACTTCGCTTGGTCCTGCGGGCATATCGATAGCTACTCCGAATTTTTGAGACAATTGCTTGGCAGCCGTTACATATTGATTCCCGGGACCAAAAATCTTATCTACCTTGACAATTGATTCTGTGCCAAAAGTCATGGCAGCAATAGCCTGAGCTCCTCCTGTTAAAAAGACTTTATTTATGCCCAATAGCTGACAGGTCCATCCGATGACTTCATCCAACGTGCCCGACTTTGTAGGTGGCGTACATACCACTATTTCTTTGCATCCTGCAATTTTCGCTGGTATTGCAAGCATAAGCAAGGTGGAAAATAGTGGGGCCGAGCCACCGGGAATATATAAGCCTACCTTTTGTATTGCTATGCTCTTTCTCCAACAGTTAACCCCTGGCATGGTCTCAATTTTTTGAACTTCTTCCTTCTGGGAATAGTGGAAATCTTCAATGTTGGATTTTGCAATAATGATGGCTTCCGCAAGTGCAGGATCAATTTGATACTTGCTGTTTGTGATATCAATAGATAATTCATCCAATGCTACGTCATCAAATTTTTTATTGAATTGAAGCAGCGCTTGATCTCCATTCGTCTTGACCTCTTCCATAATAGCGCCTACTTGTTCTTCCATCTCCGAGAAATCGTAAGTAGGCCGTTGGCAGAGACTTTGCCAATCTGATTTGTCAGGATAGTTATAACTATTCATCATTACACAATCATTTTTTCAATAGGACAGACTAAGATTCCCTCAGCACCCTTTTCTTTCAATTGATCAATTACCTCCCAAAAATCATCTTCTTGAATTACACTATGAACGCTGCTCCATCCTTCATCAGCTAGGGGAAGGACTGTAGGGCTTCTCATTCCAGGTAGAAGCTCAATAATAGAATCTAGATTTTCATTGGGAGCATTCAGTAAAATGTATTTGTTCTGCTTGGCAGCCTTCGCAGCTTCAATTCTAAAAAGCAATTTGTCAAGAATCGCTTTCTTTTCTCTGGTCAGCATTGTATTTGATACTAATAGAGCTTCACTTCTAAGTGCTACCTCAACTTCTTTTAATCCGTTGGCTAGAAGTGTACTTCCTGTACTCACGATATCGAATACGGCATCTGCAAGCCCTATACCTGGAGCAATTTCAACACTACCACTTATTACTTCAACTGTGGCATTGATCTTGTTTTTTTCTAAATAGCTTTTTAGAATTACCGGGTAACTGGTTGCAATTCGCTTCCCTTCAAACCAGGAAAGACCATCATAGGCTTCTTCTCTTCTTATAGCGAGAGAAAGGCGACATTTTGAAAAACCTGTGCGATTAATAATCTCAACTGGCTGTTGCTTTTCCAGGTATTCGTTTTCTCCTACTATTCCGATATCAGCAACACCTTCTGCTACGTACTGCGGAATATCATCGTCTCTCAAGTAGAATACTTCTAGTGGAAAATTGGAAGCAGTAGACATGAGCTTACCTCCGTTGTTTATTTTAATTCCACATTCTTTTAGGAGGCCCATACTTTTTTCATTCAGGCGACCACTTTTCTGTACAGCTATTTTTAAGATCTGGTCCATTTTAATTTTCGATTCTTAAGTTGACTACAACTCGTTTGTTTTCTCAATGTTTAAACTAAATGCAACAAAAAAGGCCTGTCGGTAATCCGACAGGCCTTTGTATTTATTTTTGTATACTACAGCATCATCTTCTTACCTCTTTCGAGTGAAGTTGTAATGATGTGCATGATGATGTAGCGTATTTGTTCTCATTTCAGGTCGCAAATATATACGGAAAAATTAATTGTCAATTATCCTGCAAATTTTTCACTCACAGCATCCCAGTTTACTACATTGAAAAATGCACTGATATAGTCTGGTCTTCTGTTTTGATAATTTAAGTAATATGCGTGCTCCCATACATCTAGTCCTAGGATTGGAGTTCCGCCACATCCTACGCCAGGCATTAGCGGGTTATCTTGGTTTGCAGAAGAACATACTTCCAACGAACCATTATCCATTTTACAAAGCCAAGCCCAGCCACTTCCGAATCTTGTTGCTGCCGCATTACTAAACTCTTCTTTGAATTTTTCGAATGAGCCAAAAGCACTGTTGATAGCATCAGCCAATGCTCCTGAAGGCTCCCCACCTCCATTTGGGCTCATTATAGACCAGAATAATGAGTGGTTATAGTGACCACCTCCATTGTTTCTTACAGCTCCATTGTCAGAATGATTTTTGCAAAGGTCTTCGATAGATTTTCCATCCATTTCTGTTCCTTCGATCGCTGCATTTACCTTAGATACATAAGCTGCATGGTGCTTTCCATGGTGAATTTCCATCGTTTTAGCATCTACATGTGGTTCTAATGCGTCGTGAGAATAAGGTAGGTTTGGTAATTCAAAAGCCATAATTATGTGATTTTTATTTTTTCTTAAATGATTTTGTGAAGATAACAAGAGTCGAGCATGTTTAGTTGCCACGAAGCTTCATAAAGAATTCTTTTATTAAAACTTCGGACTCACTTGCCATGACGCCCAGCTTAAGATCTGTTTTCGGGTGTAGGATATCATTGCTAAATTTAGAAAAGCCTCGCTCTTTATCATTTGCTCCAACTACAACTTTCCCAATTTGTGTCCAAAAAAGACCTCCTGCGCACATAATGCATGGTTCTAAGGTTACGTATAGCGTGCATTCATTGAGGTATTTCGATCCAAGATGATTCTGCGCAGCAGTAATTGCAAGCATTTCTGCATGAGCCGTTGCATCATTGAGTCTTTCAACTCTATTGTGATCTTTTGCAATGATTTTGTTTTCGCAAACAACGACAGCACCAACCGGAATTTCTCCTTCATCAAATGCAATTTTTGCTTCAAAAAGCGCTTGTTTCATGAAATGCTCATCACTATGAATGCTAAGTACAGTCATTAGTCGTCAATCTCAATACTATTCATGATTTCTTTTGCAATGGTTTGATAGGTGCCCATCTGACGGGCACGGCATCCAAAATTGAAGAGTAATACTTGGTTGTTATATGAAGTGTACTGTATGTAGGTATAGTTTTTTGCAGCCCTTGAGCCAGAAAAAGCATTATCATTTTTAACTGTAGATACGAACTCGAAAATGATGAATTTGCGTCCGTTTATTTCCTTAATTTCATCTTGAATGAATTCAATCTCATCAAATAAATTGTTGACGCTTGCTTTGTAAAAACCATAAACTAAATCGGTGTCCTTTTCTGTCCAGCGCATGATATTGTAGTTAACACCGAGCGTAACATCCTGATTTTCATTGGCAAATTGAGCAAGAGGTACTTTTGAAGAATATATACGTTTCATTCTGTCCTGATCAGTCATACTTATGAAATCAGTAGGAATTTTTAGACTGATATCTTCTTCTGGACCGACTTCTACTTTTGCATAAGATTGTGCGAAGGATTGGATCGCCAAAACCATGGCGAGGAGCGATATTATTTTCTTCATGCTTCAAAGCTAAAAACTTGAGCGATATTTTCAGTTGATGCCCCTACCTTTGCGCCTTAATTTTCAAATTCATCAATTAAAAGAGATTTATGTTACGCACACATACTTGTGGAGAATTACGATCGGAACATGTAGGGGAAACCGTAACCCTTTGCGGTTGGGTACAAAAGCAACGAGACAAAGGAGGAGTTGTGTGGATCGATCTTCGTGACCGATATGGAATCACTCAATTGATATTTGAAGAAGGGATCACTGATCAGGTAATCATCGATCAAGCAAAAAAAGTTGGGAGAGAATTTGTAGTGAAGGCTACAGGTGAAGTAGTAGAGCGATACTCCAAAAACGACAAGATACCAACAGGGGACATAGAGATTCGAGTGAACAGCCTTGAACTCCTGAATGAGTCAAAAGTGCCGCCTTTTACAATAGAAGATGAAACCGACGGAGGGGAAGATCTTCGCATGAAATACAGGTACCTGGATATTAGAAGAAATCCTATCAGAGAGAAACTTCAATTGCGTCATACCATGATGCAAAAGGTGAGAGAGTATCTAAATAAAGAAGCATTTGTGGAAGTAGAAACTCCTTACCTAATTAAATCTACGCCTGAAGGAGCCAGAGATTTTGTGGTGCCTTCGCGGATGAATGAAAATGAATTTTACGCCCTGCCACAATCTCCGCAGACATTCAAGCAGCTGTTGATGGTAGCGGGCATGGATCGCTATTTCCAAATAGTAAAATGTTTTCGAGATGAAGACCTTCGTGCCGATAGACAGCCAGAGTTTACACAAATAGACTGTGAAATGGCTTTTGTTGAGCAAGAGGATGTATTACAGACTTTTGAAGGCATGACTAAATTCTTATACAAGGAAATCAAAGGGATTGAACTGCCAGATTTTCAACGCATCAGCTATGATGAAGCTATGACAAAATATGGGTCTGATAAGCCTGATCTTAGGTTTGGAATGGAATTTTGTGAACTTAATGATTTAGCACAGGGTAAAGGTTTTGTTGTATTTGATAGCGCGGAATTGGTGGTTGGAATAAACGCTGAAGGCTGCGCAGAATACACAAGAAAGCAGCTGGATGGCTTAACGGATTTTGTGAAAAAGCCACAGATTGGAGCCAAAGGATTGGTTTATGTGAAATGTAACGAGGATGGTACCTACAAATCTTCTGTCGATAAATTCTTTGATCAAGATGCACTAAAAGGTTGGGCAGAGAAGTTTGGAGCAAAACCGGGAGATCTACTATTAATCTTAGCTGGTGATGCAAACCAAACCAGAAAGGCCCTAAATGAGCTGAGATTAGAGATGGGAGAACGATTAGGTTTAAGAGATAAAAACCAAGTTGCTGCTGCATGGGTATTAGATTTCCCTCTTTTGGAATGGGATGAAGAAACTGAAAGATATCATGCCATGCACCACCCATTTACGGCTCCAAAACCAGAAGATTTAGATAAGTTGAATTCTGATCCAGGGGCTGTTCGTGCAAATGCTTACGATATGGTTATCAATGGTGTTGAAGCTGGAGGAGGATCTATCCGTATTCATGATAGAGATATGCAAGCCAGAATGTTCGAAGTATTAGGATTTAGCAAAGAAGAAGCTGAAGCACAGTTTGGATTCCTTATGGGTGCGTTTGAATTCGGAGCACCTCCGCATGGAGGGGTAGCTTTTGGGTTTGACCGACTGTGTGCTATTATGGCAGGAGAACAAAGCATTAGAGATTTCATTGCTTTCCCTAAAAACAATGCTGGAAGAGATGTTATGATTGACTCACCTTCCAAAATATCTATTGAACAGCTGGATGAGCTTGGTTTAAAACTGGTAGAGCCAACAAAATCGTAGCTTTTGGTACTTTTTTACTAACTTTTCGTGTCTAAATAATCACCCTAATGACTAAGAAGTTTCTACTTTACTCTGCCCCGTTTTTTATTTTGTTCGGTGCATTGTCGCTTTTTGAGCCATATCTCTACCGTCATTTATTTGCTAGCACTGACATTGATCGTCTGGGAGGCAAAGAATTTCAGATAATAGCTCATAAGGGTGCTTCTGGGCTGGCTCCGGAAAATACCATGGCTGCATTTGAAAAAGCATTGGAGCTCGGAGTAGATCAAATTGAGCTTGATGTACGTCATACCAAGGATGAAGAAATCATCGTATTTCATGATCAAAGACTTGATCGTGTGACTAAGGACACATTGGGTAACATAGTAACGGGCGATGTTCATGATTACACACTTGAAGAACTTAGGCAATTTGAAGTTGGCTCTTGGTTTGATTCACAATTTAAGGAAGAGAAAATCCCAACATTAAAAGAGGTGCTTGACTTTATAAATGGTAGAGTGACAGTACTTATTGAGATCAAACATATGGATCATCCCCACTATCATGACTTTGCGGAAAAACTTGTTGAGGTTGTTCTAAGTGAAGAAAATGGCGAAGATTGGATTATCCTTCAATCGTATGAGCCCAAATATTTAGATGAAGTACACGAGCTAGATCCACTCATTCAAACAAAGGCTTTAATTGTGGGCGAAGATTCTGCTCCACTAATCGCTTTTTATCTTGAAACAAGAATTCACATGGGAAGAGCGAAGGAAAGTAATCGGATGAAAGCAATTAATCCGCAGTGGGAAACTTTATCTCCAAGAAGAATTTTTCAAATGCATGCTAAAGGTTATGAAGTACATGCGTATCCGGTAAATACGAGGGACGACATGGTAAAAATGCTGAATGCTGGCGTTGATGGTATAATCACCGATTTTCCTAATGTAGCCATTCAACTACGTAACGAACTTAAGAGACTGGGACAGGAAACGCCGCAGTAAGCTCTGCTTCAGCAGCTAAATAACCAAAAGCGTCCCATCTTGGACTCTCCAGGATCCTAAGAAATATTTCATTGGCTTTGTCGATATCACCTTGCCGTTGATACCAATTACCAATTCCATATCCAAGAGTTGGATCAGAATCGCCATTTTCAGGAAATGCTACTTTCATCAAGTCCTCAGCACTTTTTTCCCCTTTAAATAAGAGTAGTAGATCTAAGTAGGCATCATTTTCTACCATAATCATTCGCTTATTTATTGGTTCAAGTAAAGTGGCGGCTAATTCAGGGTTCCCGATCTTCATATAGGTCATGTTGAGCCAATAAGAGGTAGCAGCTAAGAGATCTGAATTATCGCTAAACTCCATGCATTTCTTATAAGCAGAAATCGCTTTATCATACCGGCCGCTTAAGTAGTGAGCGAGTCCATAGTGATACCAAATGTTGAATTTATCGTTCCCTAGAGGTTTGTTGAGCTTGTTTGGAATACCGTCTGGTTCTATTTCATTATTGGCATTGACGCTGTAATAGGCGGCCATTTCGAAATCTTCAATCGCCTTATCAAGTTGACGAGTAGAAATATACCTGTGGCCTCTATGCCTTCTAAGCTTATAAGAGGTTGGAAATTTTTCAATACCTGAAGTATAAACATCAATTGCATCTAGATATCTGCCCAAGTAGGCCAATCTTCGTCCGTACCATATGATTAATTCCAGGCTATCCTGATTTGCTTCAAAGTTGGTAATTGCCCGTTGAAGGTTAATCTCCAATTTTCTTTTTGAATCCTCAGCAAGCTGCTTTGGAGGAAGTTCCTCACCCATCAAATTGTATACCTTCAATGGGTCTTTAGCTGATGCTGATACCACTGATTTTGAATCGATTTTGGCAGACTGTCCTCCTTGTTGGCATTGCAAAAAAAATAATGATAGTATGATCGGGGTGATTTTTTTCATAGGGGTCAATCTTTCCAATTTGGATATCCAGGTTGTTTCAATTCCTTTCCATCTTTTGCCTCTTTCACAATCTCTCGAACATCCTTTAATAGTTCTTTAGCATCATAAACCACGCCATCTTTTATCGTGTACTTAACACCTCCAACCCGGGTGATCTCATTTTCCTCCGTTAATTTTATTGCACCAGTTCCGTATAGCACTTTTAAATTGGCAAGTGGGTTTTCTTCTACAACGACCAAATCTGCCATTTTCCCTACCGCAACAGTTCCGATTTCTTTTTCCATGCCTAATGCTTCGGCACCCATTAAAGTTGCTGATCTAATTACTTCTAGCGGATGAAAGCCTGCTTCTCTTAATAATTCGAGCTCACGGACATAAGCAAACCCATAAAGTTGGTATATAAAGCCAGAATCAGATCCCGTAGTAACACGACCACCTCTATTTTTATATTCATTGATGAAGGTCATCCATAGTTTGTAATTTTCCTTCCACGCAACCTCTTCTTCAGTGCCCCAATAGTGCCAGTAGGAACCGTGAGATATTTTACTCGGACGATAGAACGACCATAGAGAAGGGAGGGTGTAATCTTTATGCCAATCAGCATTCCTTGAGCGCATGAGATCCCTACTTGCTTCATAAATATTGAACGTTGGATCAATGGTGAAGTCCAACTCTAGGAGTCTATTCATTACTTGATTCCATTTTTCTGAGTAAGGCTTTGCTGCCTGTTTCCAAAGCCTTCCAGCTTCTCCAAATCTGTCTTGCTCATTCTGATAATTATAGTCTACTGGATAATCTTGAACCACACGATCATTGAAAAGTGCCTCAGGCAAACCATACCAATGTTCCATAGTGGTGAGTCCTGCTTCAGCTGAATTTAGAACATTCCACCACCCCACATTTAATTGAGCATGATGACATGCAGATCGAAGTCCTAATCTTTTATTTTCTTTTAAAGCTGCTTCCATCACTTCAGGAGAGGCTCCAAAAAATTTGATGCCATCCGCACCTCTTCGGTAATTAGCTCTTACCCACGAAACTGCTTCCTCAGCAGTAGTGATTGGATCTTTTAAAACTTCACTAGATGCCGATCTTTCTCCCGGTATGTTTCTAACAACTTTAACTTTTTCAAGATTTTGACCAAAAGATGTATATGCCAGAATACGTGGAGCCGCTATTTCATTGTTTGCACTTCTGTTTTTATGACTTAATACCCAATCAAGTCCATTGCCTGCAGATGGATCCCTTACTGTCGTGATGCCATGGGCCAACCATAGCTTAAAGACGTATTCTGCTGTCGTTCCTTGACTAGTACCCCCGATGTGACCATGCATATCTACAAATCCAGGTAGCACATACATTCCTTCAGCATCTACCTCAATACCATTCCCTTCAAGTTTTGGTCTCCTTTCTTCATTAATCTCTACTCCAGGATAGCCGACCACTTGAACTTGGGTAATCTTGTTTTTTTCAATAACGATATCTACAGGTCCAATGGGAGGGGCGCCATTGCCATTTATAAGTGTAGCTCCTCTAATGATGGTCATGTCGTAAGGGCCATCTCCAGATGTTCTAGATGGTGCCGAAGTGATCTGTGCTAACGAGAACTGATATGCAAAAACTATGAAAAGAAGGGTAATGAGTTTTTTCATGTAATGTGATGTATTAACTTTTAGCTCAGATTTAAAAATAATCAATTCAAAAGTATGGCTGCAGTAGAATCCACCATGATGCCTATAGGCACAGTAGCTCCGGACTTTGACTTGCTGGATGTAATATCCGGTGAAAACAAAACCCTCGAAGATGTTCGATTAGAATACGGCGTAGTAGTAATGTTTATTTGCGCCCATTGTCCTTATGTGAAAAATATCGAAGAGGAAATTGCGGTTATCGCCAGACAATACTCTTCTCAGAAAATTGGATTTGTGGCTATTAGTTCAAATGATCCTGCTGCTTATCCAGATGACTCACCAGAAGGACTCAAAGAGCAAGCTGAGGAGTTTGAATTTAATTTCCCTTACTTGTTTGATGAAACGCAAGAAGTTGCAAAAGCTTACCAGGCTGTATGTACGCCTGATTTTTTCTTGTTTGACGAAGATCTCAAATGTATTTATCGTGGCCGTTTCGACGCAAGTACCCCAGGAAATCCTGAGCCAGTTACTGGAGATGACTTAGTAAATGCATTAGAGGCGCATTTGGAAGATGAACCTCAGATCGAGGATCAAAAACCTAGTATAGGCTGTAGCATTAAATGGAAAAACTAGTATTTATTTAATAAGTCTGCTTGTTCTTGCAATGCTTCTTTAAATTCTCTTTTAAGCCTGTCGGCAAGTTCGCTTAGACTGGGTGAATCTGCTATTTTGGTGACGCCTTGTCCAGCAGACCAGATCGTTTTCCAAGCTTTTGCCTCGTCGCTAGTGTCTAATTCTTCCCCAAAGTCAACTTTAGCGGTATTCTTCCACATTTCTTCAGTAATACCCATGGATTCAAGACTTGGCCTCAAAAAGTTTGCATTTACACCTGAAACTGCAGCTGTGTATACAATATCTGATGCACCCGCATTTATAATCATTTGTCGATATTCCTCCGATGCCTCGCTTTCTTGAGTATTTATAAACCTTGTACCCATGTAAGCAAGGTCAGCACCCATTTGCATGGCTGACGCTACATCTCTTCCTGTTGAAATACATCCAGACAGTAAAATGGTTTTTTTAAAAAATTGACGAACCTCGCCAATAAAAGGCATTGGATTCAGCGTGCCTGCGTGACCACCTGCACCTGCGCAAACCAAAATCAGCCCATCTACACCCGCCTCGGCCGCCTTTTCAGCATGACGCTTCATGATTACATCGTGAAATACCAATCCTCCGTAGCTATGAACGGCATCCACTAGTTGACTCACAGCACCTAATGAAGTAATAATCAGAGGCACCTTATGTTTGACAACTATTGCTAAATCTGCCTCTAAACGAGGATTAGTCTTATGCACAATAAGATTTACTCCAAATGGAGCAGCTTTTTTTCCAGTCTCTTTTTCCCATCTATCCAATTCCTCCTTTATTTCGATCACCCACTCTTCAAATCCTTCTGTAGTTCTGTTATTTAATGCTGGGAACGTTCCTACAATGCCGTTTTTACAGCATTCGATTACCATTTTGGGTCCTGAAATAAGAAACATGGGAGCAGCAACTGCTGGAAGAGATAGGTCTGAAATAAAAGGTGCTTTCATAAAACTGTAGAGAAATAAATGTTAAATAGAGACTGGCAAGAATACTCAAACAAGTGATTTCGTCAAAATATGAATAAAATCTATACTGCTTGAGAGACTATTTCATTTTAGGATCAAGCTGTGATTATGTAAATTGCGCATCCATTTTAAGCCATGAGCATACACGGAAATATTAAAATTGTTACTACCCATCAACTTCAAGAAATGAAGTCGAAAGGGGAAAAGATATCCATGTTAACAGCCTATGACTACTCAATGGCTAAGATTATTGATCAAGCAGGAGTAGACGTAATCTTAGTTGGTGATAGTGCCTCTAATGTAATGGCTGGTAACGAGACAACACTTCCAATTACGCTTGATCATATGATTTGGCACGCCACCTCCGTGGTTAAAGCTGTAAACCGTGCTTTGGTGGTAGTAGATGTACCATTTGGTAGTTACCAAGGAAGCTCATCTGAAGCATTGCGATCATGCATTAGAATAATGAAGGAATCTGGAGGGCATGCAGTGAAAATGGAAGGAGGGGTTGAGATTAAAGAGAGTATTTCTCGTGTACTTTCTGCCGGAATCCCAGTGATGGGCCATCTTGGTCTTACTCCACAATCTATTTATAAGTTTGGCACGTACACTGTTCGTGCAAAAGAGGAGGCTGAAGCGCAAAAATTATTGGAAGATGCCAAAATTTTAGAAGAGCTTGGTTGCTTTGCAATTGTTTTGGAAAAAATTCCGTCACAACTAGCAAAGAAGGTTTCTGAGTCTATTTCCATACCTACAATTGGAATTGGTGCAGGCCCAGATACTGATGGTCAGGTTTTGGTGGTTCATGACATGTTAGGAATCACTCAAGATTTTAAGCCAAGGTTTTTAAGACAATACGCAGATTTAAATGCGATAATGAAAGATGCATTTGAGAATTATGTGTCTGATATTAAATCCAAAGAATTTCCTAACGAAAAAGAGAGTTATTAAGAACTTATTGCTGCAGATGATGTTAGCGACTAGTAAACCAAACTAAAAAACATAGACCAATAGAAATGGCCAAGATTATATATACACATACCGACGAAGCTCCTGCTTTGGCAACTAAATCTCTACTTCCGATTGTTAAAGCTTTTGCAGGCAAGGCAGGTGTTAATATAGAAACCAGAGATATCTCATTAGCGGGTAGAATAATTGCTGTATTTCCTGAATTTTTGTCTGAAGACCAGCGAATTGGAGATGCGCTTTCAGAACTAGGTGAAATAGCAAAAACGCCAGAAGCTAACATCATCAAATTGCCTAATATCAGTGCTTCTATCCCTCAGCTTACTGCAACTATCAAGGAGCTGCAATCTCAAGGATACGCGCTTCCAGATTATCCAGTAGATCCGCAAAATGATGAAGAGAAAGATGTAAAAGCTAGATACGATAAGGTAAAAGGCAGTGCGGTAAATCCGGTGTTGAGAGAAGGAAACTCTGATCGTCGAGCTCCAAAAGCTGTAAAAAATTACGCAAAAAAATTCCCTCATAGCATGGGAGCGTGGGCATCTGATTCTAAATCTCATGTTGCTAGTATGAGTGGTGGTGATTTCTATGGAAGTGAAAAATCAACAACAGTTGAGTCTGCAACTGATGTTAAAATCAACTTCGTTGGTTCTGAGGGTTCTGCTAAGACATTAAAAGAAAGTTTCCCTATTCAAGCTGGAGAAGTTATTGATGCTTCAGTTATGAATATGGATAAGTTGAAATCTTTCATCGCTGCTGAAATTGAAGATGCAAAAGCGAACAATGTGCTTTTCTCATTACATATGAAGGCTACAATGATGAAGGTTTCTGATCCGATCATCTTTGGGGCTGCTGTAGAAGTTTTCTATCAGGACGTCTTTGAAAAACATGCTGATTTGTTTGCTAAAATTGGTGTGGACGCAAAAAGTGGTATTGGTGATGTCTACAATAAAATCCAATCTTTGGATGAAGCCAAGAGAAGCGAGATAGAAGCAGATGTTGAAAAAGTTTATGAATCTCGTCCTGCTTTAGCAATGGTGAATTCGGATAAAGGAATCACGAATTTACATGTGCCAAGTGATGTGATTATTGATGCTTCAATGCCAGCAATGATCCGCACATCTGGACAGATGTGGAATAAGGATAATAAAACTGAAGATACTAAAGCGGTCATTCCGGACAGATCGTATTCTGGAGTCTATCAGACGGTTATAGAAGATTGTAAGAAGAATGGGGCTTACGATCCTACCACCATGGGAAGTGTACCTAATGTAGGATTAATGGCGCAAAAAGCAGAAGAATACGGTTCGCACGATAAAACATTCCAATTTGATGATGCTGGAAAGGTTCAGGTTATTGCAACAGATGGAAGCGTTCTCTTAGAGCAAGACGTGAATCAGGGAGATATTTTCAGAATGTGTCAAGTGAAAGATGCTCCTGTACAAGACTGGGTGAAGTTGGCAGTAAATCGCGCAAAAGCCACAGGTTCTCCTGCAGTGTTTTGGCTAGATAAGAACAGAGCGCATGATGCAGAGCTTATTAAAAAAGTTGAGGTTTATTTAAAAGACCACAATACAAATGGGCTTGAGATTCACATCATGTCTCCAGTGGAAGCGACACAGTTTTCTGTAGATAGAATTCGTGAAGGACAGGATACAATTTCTGTAACGGGAAATGTTCTTAGAGATTATTTGACTGACCTTTTCCCAATTTTGGAAGTAGGAACAAGTGCGAAAATGCTTTCGATTGTTCCATTAATGAATGGCGGCGGATTGTTTGAAACTGGAGCAGGCGGTTCAGCGCCTAAGCATGTTCAGCAATTTGTTGAAGAAGGTCACTTACGGTGGGACTCGCTAGGAGAGTTTTTGGCCTTAGCAGTTTCTCTAGAACATCTTGGAGAAAAGTATGACAATAAGAGAGCAAAAGTGCTTGGTGAAGCGTTAGATAATGCTACATCCAAATTATTGGAAGAGAACAAGTCTCCTTCTAGAAAAGTAAATGAAATTGATAACCGAGGAAGCCATTTCTACCTTGCAATGTACTGGGCAGAGATGCTAGCTGCACAAAGTGATGATGCTGAATTAAAATCAACATTTGAATCTGTTGCAAGTGATTTAGCAGCAAATGAATCCAAAATAAATGATGAGTTAATTGCAGCTCAAGGTTCTGCAGTGAATATCGGAGGCTATTATCAGCCTGATGAAAATTTAGCAAGCACTGCTATGAGAGCCAGCAGTACGTTGAATCAGATTATTGACTCGATTTAAAAGAACTTTGTAAAAAATTTAAAGCCCGATTCATTCGGGCTTTTTTATTACTTCTTGCCAAAAGAGAAGCTTGTAGAACTATTTACCAACCTTCCGGTTTGGTCAAAAACATAGATCGTATTTAAGGAGCCTTTGCCAAGATTTAAAGATGAATTCATGTAATTCCCAAAGACTACATCATTTAATTCACTTAAATCACCTGATGGATAATTAAATAATCTAATATCATTAGACATGAAATTGATAAAATCAGACTGGTACGCTAACTCACTCAGTTCGCGTTCAGAAGGAAGTTTCAATTGAAAGTTTGTCGATTGAAGTTGAGTCTTATTAAGGTTTGAAAACAAGTTTACAGGTTGATTTCTAGATAAAAATGATGAATTTTCATTGTTTTCCTGCCCAAAACACATTGACGAAGAAAGTACTAATAAGCCTATTATTACCTGTTTCATATTCCTTTATCGTTTTATTTTATAACGATTTTCCTATTGGATTTGTTAATAAAAAAGGGAGCCAACTTTCACTGACTCCCTGCATTGGGTTAATTAAATCATCCGAATTCTATTGATTCCTCATCCTGCTGCGCAATGGTGAATGGCTGGTGATACCAGCGCTTACCAGTTGCTTGATACATTGCATTTGACAGTGCGGCTACAGCTGGAGGAAGTCCAGGCTCCCCAAGTCCAGTTGGAGCAATCTCATTTTGAACAAAATGAACTTCTATTTCTTCTGGTGCTTGAGTGTGTCTAATTAAATTGTATTTATCAAAATTCTGCTGCTGTGGAATCCCATTCTCAAATGTGAGCTGGCTATACATAGAATGCCCAATTCCATCAATGATTCCACCTTCTATTTGATTTTTCGCTCCTTCAGGATTAACTACAATGCCACAGTCCACCGCAGCAGTCACTTTCTTAATTTTTGGCTGACCATCTTGCATGATAAGATCAACCACTTCTGCTACATATGAAAAGTGACAGTAGTACACCGCAATTCCTCTATATACACCTGGAGTCTCTTGACCCCAGTTGGCTTTTTCCCTTGCCAACTTCAGGACTCCCGCGTAGCGATCTGCATCATAGTCATATGCTTCACCTACAGGATTGTTTTTAGCCCTGTCAAATAGTTCAAGTCGAAAATCTATTGGATCCTTTCCTGCTACTTCTGCCACCTCGTCTAAAAAGGCTTGTTCAGCACCTGCAGTGAAATGGGAACGTGGAGCTCTCCAAGCTGCTGTTGTGATATTGGTTGAAGATGCTATTCGTTCAGCATGGTAATTTTCTACCGCACCAGCCGGAAATCGATTTGGGAAAACAGAACCGCCCGGCAGTCCAACTCCTCTGGCTTGAAACGCAATCATGTTGCCATTCTCGTCTAATCCTGCTTTGTAAACTGATCGGTATGGAGGGCGATAGGTTCCTTGTGTCATATCGTCTTCTCGCTTATAAATCAATTTTATAGGCACACCGGCTTTCTTGGAAATAGCTGCTGCTTCAACACCAAAGCTTCCGTATAGTCTGCGACCAAAGCCACCACCTTGTCTTGTCATATCTACTGTGATGTTCTCCAAAGGCATATCCAGCAAGGCTGAAACCATACCTTCGAGCGCTTCTGGCGTTTGAATTGGTCCTACTAGCTCTGCCTTATCTTCCGTTACATTGGCAAAAAAGTTCATTGGTTCCATGGTATTATGAGCCATGAAAGGAGAAGTGTAAGTGCGTTCCACTACTTTGGCAGCCTTAGCGAATGCAGCATCGACATCCCCGTCTTTTCTATCTTCAATGATCTCACCATTTTCTAAATCAGTGACCATTCGTACTTGGTGCATCTCCGAATTTTCTGGTGCACTTGTTTCTTCATATTCTACTTTCAGCGCTTTTTTTGCCTTCATGAGTTGCCACGTAGTTTCTCCTACGATTGCAACTAATTGCTGAAAGGCATTGACAGCACTCCAGCTATCTGATCCAGTATTAGTATCAATTATAAATGCATCAGTTACTCCGGACATAGCCTTGATCTCTTCCTCATTAAAACTCAAGATCTTAGTTCCAAACGCTGGAGGGTGATGGATTACAGCCAACTTCATTCCTTCCACCTCATAGTCAATTCCGAAAAGAGGTTTACCAGTTACAATTTTCTCACCATCTACATTTTTAGTAGGTTTTCCAATGAGCTTGTAATCTTTAGGCTCCTTTAATGTCACTTCTTCTGGCACTTCAATATCTACAGCTTTAGCTACGATATCACCGTAACCCATACTTCTTTCACCACCTTTCTCCTTAATAATGCCACCTTCAGCTATTAAATCTGAAGCACTAACTCCCCATTCCTTTGCCGCTGCTAGTAAAAGCATTTGTTTGCCAGTGGCTCCAGCCATTCTCAATGCATCCCAACTCAATCTTAGAGATAAGCTTCCTCCCGCAAACTGGTTCTGATAGAATCCGGTGTTAAGGGGAGCTTGTTCTACTACAACATTATTCCAGTCGACATCCAATTCTTCCGCTACCACCATTGGCATAGAAGTCTTGATGTTTTGACCAATCTCTGGATTTGGAGAATAGATCGTTACGAGGCCAGTATCTCCAATTTTGACATATCCATTGATGTCAAACCATTCACTTGGTATTGCAAGCTGTTCTTCAGGAGTTGAGGCAGGCGTACAGCCAGTCAACCAATTAAATCCTATAAGCATTCCACCTCCAGCCGCAGCAGAAACCTTCAAAAATGATCTTCTATTGTATTGTGTTTTAATAAGTGTCATAGTCGTAAGATTTAAGCGTTTTTAGCTGCAGTTTGAATTGCTTTGTTGATTCGCGTATATGTCCCACATCTACAAATATTTCCATTCATAGCTGTCGCTATTTCCTCTTGCGAAGGATTAGGGTTCTTATCTAGAAATGCCGCGGCATTCATGATTTGACCAGCCTGACAATAACCACATTGTGGTACATCGTGCGCTATCCATGCTTTTTGAACTGGGTGATCTCCATTTTCAGAAAGACCTTCGATAGTAGTCACTTCTTTGTTACCCACTGCAGATATTGGAAGCGAACATGATCGTATGGAGTTTCCGTCAAGATGTATGGTACATGCGCCACATTGAGCTACTCCACATCCATACTTTGTTCCTACAAGCTTTAAATGATCTCTTAAAACCCATAATATTGGTGTATCTGAATCTACATCCAGTTGATGAGATTTTCCATTCACCTTAATTGTAAATGCTGCCATATAAAATGTTGATTGAGTTGGTCTAACAAATTACTAAATTCAGAAGACAAACGCTTGCTAACTTGGATCAAAAGACAGGATTTTACTCGAGTGGTAGTGAGACTAAGAATGAATAATGAATAAATTCATGTTTCGAATTCAATTGAAAAATGAAAGCTGAGATAGATAAACCCATTAATTCGTTAATAAGCACCTTGCCGCAGGTTGGGAGTCTAGAATGGATTGGAATTCGACCGGAGCGAAAAAAACCTCTTAAAAATGTGTTAGAACTCAATGTAAGTGTAGATGGAGGTTTAGAAGGTGATCACTTTGCCGGGAAATACAGTTTGAAAAGGCAGGTTACGCTTATTCAATATGAGCATTTAGAAGCGGTCTTCTCTATCATGGGAGTTTCAGATTTTGATCCAGGAATAGTTAGAAGAAACTTGGTGATAAAAGGTGTCAACCTATTTGCCCTTAGAGATCAAAAATTTAGGATTGGTGAAGTGGTTTTTGAGGGAACTGGCTATTGCCATCCTTGCTCAAGAATGGAAGAAAATTTAGGTCCAGGTGGATATAATGCTATGCGAGGACATGGAGGTATTACCGCTCATGTAGTTAGCGGAGGACGAATAAAAATTGGAGACGAGGTTAGATTAGTTGTCAATGAGTGAACAGCCTATATATCTGGATTATAATGCGACAACACCTGTAGATGATCAAGTGCTACAGGCAATGCTTCCATATTTTAAGGAAAGCTTTGGTAATGCATCTAGCGTACAACATGCATATGGTTGGGATGCCGAAGAAGCGGTGAATATGGCAAGGGATCAAGTTGGAATATTAATTGGAGTAAAACCTCAAAATCTCATTTTCACCTCAGGAGCAACTGAGGCAATCAATCTAGGAATTCGTGGCGCCGTAGCATCTAATGAGAGTAAGAATCACATTATTACGTGCTGTAGCGAACACAAAGCTGTACTGGATACCTGTGATTATTTAAAGTCAATTGGAGTAGAAATAACCATACTCGATATTAACGCTGATGGACTAATAGACCTAGCAGAACTTCAAGCTGCAATCCAGGAAAATACCTTGATGGTATGTGTAATGTCTGCCAACAATGAAACAGGTGTTTTACAGGAAATGGATCTGATTTCGCAGATATGCGAAGAGAATGAAATTCTTCTCTTTTCGGATATCACTCAAGCTGTCGGAAAAATCCCTCAAAATCTACAAGAATCGAATATTGATATTGCAGCGTTTTCTTCGCACAAATTGTATGGACCAAAAGGTGTTGGTGCGCTGTATGTGAATGATTTGAGCACCATTGCTCCAATGGTTTATGGAGGTGGTCACGAAAAAGGATTGAGGTCAGGTACATTGAATGTGCCTGGCATTGTTGGCTTTGGTAAAGCATGTGAAGTCGCTGGACATTTACTTAATTCTGAGATGGATCGCTTAAAAAAACTTAGAGATTTTCTTGAATCAGAACTTTTGCAGCTGGGAGGGATTCAGATAAATGGACAAAAGACTAACCGACTGAGTCATGTATCCAATGTGTCATTTCAAGACATAGATGGAAGCAGATTGATACGATCACTTAAGGGTATCGCAGTATCTCAAGGCTCAGCTTGCAATTCTTCTGTGATTGAACCATCTCACGTTTTGAAAGGAATGGGCATCAGCGACCAACTGGCATTTTCGTCCCTACGCATTTCGCTGGGAAGATTTACATCAGAAGAAGAGGTTCGCAAAGCAATTCAAATTATTCGATCAGTTATCGAGCAACAACGCATGCAGCTGTTATGAGAGAAATTGATGCAATCATCGAATCTTATGAGCAAGCCAAATCAACAGATTTAGCATGCGTTTTGGCAACGGTTGTTCACGTGGAAGGCTCGTCTTACCGAAGGGCAGGGGCTAGAATGCTGGTTGATGAAGATGGAATGATGACTGGAGCGATCAGTGGTGGCTGCTTGGAGGGAGATGCGTTGAGAAAGGCCTTACATGCACTTCATCAAAATAAGAATAAGCTGGTGACATACGACACCAGTGATGAACATGATGCAGCCATTGGTGCTCAACTTGGATGTAATGGTGTCATTCAGGTTCTGTTCGAACCTATCGATTTTCAACATTCCAGTAACCCGATTGAATTACTTAAAAGAGCGAATACACAGAATGAATCAACTGTTATTGGCACTTATTTTCACTTAGATAAAGCTCAAGATCAATTTGGCACAACATTCCTGGTTAATAGTGATCTAAGCGTAAGTGGGAGTGAAAAAGCAAAAGATATTCATGATCACGTGATTCAAGATTGTGAAGCGGCATTCGATCAACAGACCTCACTCTTTAGAGAATACATCATAAACGACGAAAGGCAGTTTCTTTTTCTTGAAGTTTTCAATCAACCTCCAACATTGGTTTTGGTAGGTGCTGGAAATGATGCGCAACTCCTGGCACAAATGGCTGAGGTTCTAGGCTGGAATATTATTATTTCAGATGGCAGACCTACGCATGCAAATGCTGAGAGATTTGCTAGTTCGTGTCAAGTCATAGTCACAAAGCCAGAAGAGATTTTGAAAGAGGTATCTCTTTCTGATCGAACTGTGTTTGTTCTGATGACTCATAATTATCGATATGATATAGCTGTCTTAAAAGTCTTACTTAAAGAAGGTGGAATTCCATACATCGGAATATTAGGCCCTAAAAAAAAATACGACCGAATGCTCAACGATTTGAAGGATGAAGGAATTGAGCTGACGGAGGAGCAGCACTCAATAATCCATGCACCAGTTGGGCTTGAAATTGGAGCCGAAACACCGGCAGAGATTGGTTTGTCAATTCTTGCTGAAATTCAATCAGTACTTACCGAAACGAATGGAGGTCGTCTGAAGTCAAAGGATGGGCCTATCCATAGAAAGAAGAATAATGAATTCAAACAGATAGTCATTGAGTAGGTTGTCAAATATCGGATTGGTATTATTGGCGGCAGGAGAATCAAAACGCTTGGGTCAGCCAAAGCAGCTTGTGAAGTATCAAGGTATATCTCTGTTGCAACGGGCAATAGATACAGCTGAAGAAGTTAACCTACAGTCACGAGTTCTAATTGTAGGTGGATATTCAGATGAGGTTTTAAGTGAAACTAATTGCAAATCTTTCCATGTTGAAAAGAACGAAGCGTGGCGAGATGGTATGGCTGGAAGCCTCGTGCTGGGTTTGCAAACAACTATAAAACTTAACCCGCAGATTGATGGAGTTTTGGTCATGGTTTCAGATCAGCCATTTATAAACACTGAATTATTAAACCGTTTGATCGACCAATATGCCGAGAAATCAGACATTGTAGCTTCCGAGTATGAAGGAATCGCTGGCGTTCCTGTGCTACTTGGAGAGGAGTATTTTGATGAGATCAAAGAGCTGGATGGTGATTATGGCGCACGAAAAATAGTGAAAAAGCATTCTGAAAAAGTGAAGACAATCAAATTTGATCAAGGTAATTTTGATATAGATACACCTCAGGATTTGGAGAGGTTGAATGGAATAAAAAATTGATATGGCAGTAGTAGTAAAATATTTCGGTGCGATTGCTGAAGCAACAGGAGTGGCTGAAGAGCGAATGGAACTAGACGATGTTAAGAACAGTCTGGAGGTTTTAAAAGCTAATTGCCTTTCCAAGTATCAGACGATTGGGGACCTTTCTTTCCAACTATCAGTTAACCAATCTTTATCCCCAGCGGATGATTTGAAGGATGGAGATGAAGTTGCCTTTTTACCACCTTTTGCCGGCGGGTGATGACTGATTTTTCACGATATGATAGACAAGTAAAGCTTTCTGAGATTGGTGCTGAAGGTCAGGAAAAGCTACATGCTGCAAAAATTCTGATTATTGGAGTTGGTGGGCTTGGCTGCCCAGCTTCCATGTATTTAGCTGCTGCGGGAGTTGGGAATATTGGATTGATAGATTTTGATAAGGTGGATGAGTCCAACCTTCATAGGCAAGTGCTATTTACCGAAGACGATTTAGGTAAGAATAAAGCTGAAGCCGCGAAGGATAGGCTAAATAGTCGGAATTCCCATATTAACATCAATGCTTTCAATGTTCCTTTCGGAATTGATAATGCCATCGAACTTATTTCAAAGTATGATTTAATCTTAGATGGTACCGATAATTTTCAGACAAAATATTTGATTAATGATACGTGTGTGAAAGCTAAAAAACCATTTGTTGGGGCATCTATCTACAAGTACCAAGGGCAATTATCCGTGTTTAATTATCAAAATGGTCCTAGCTATCGGTGTTTGTATCCTAATCACCATTACAAGGACAGTAGTAATTGTGAAGAAACCGGTGTGCTTGGTGTCTTGCCAGGAATATTAGGCACGATGCAAGCAACGGAAGCTCTTAAAATCATTCTGGGTGTTGGAACACCCTTGTCTGGTAAAGTCAAGATCTTAGATACACTCACAATGCAGGATCAACTGATTCAATTCCAACGAAAGGAAGATGAGATAAATAAGATTAAGAATCAACCGTTAGAATTGGAGCAGGCCATTTGCTCGCTTTCAGAGGTAAGTCATCTTTATCTTGATGTTAGAGAACCTTTTGAACAGCCAAGACCCTCAAATGATAATCTGATTGAAATCCCATTGAATCAATTGAAAGAGCGTAATGACGAGATACCTAAGGATCAGGCAGTGCATGTTTTTTGTCAGTCGGGAATTCGAAGTAAAAAAGCGATTGAGCTGCTAGAGAAAGAATTTGGATTCTCTAACTTGGTAGACGCAGGAGGAATAGAAGAATTAATACAATGAGCGAAAAGAAACCTAAGAAGGTATTTATGGATGGGCCAATCCCTCCAGAGAAGATTGCAAAATCGATTGCCAATCATCAGTCGAAAACGAATATAGGGGCGCACAGCATTTTTCTGGGTCAGGTTCGAGCAGACGAAATTGATGGTAATATTGTTCAAGCCATTGATTATACCGCATATGAAGAGATGGCTGAAAAAGTATTTCACGAAATACGAGAATCTGCCTTCGATCAGTTTGATATGACTTGCTGCCACATCTACCACAGTTTGGGTCAAGTGAAATCGGGAGAACTGTGCCTGTTTGTATTCACCTCTTCTGCTCATAGAAAAATTGCAATTGAAGCATGCAACTACCTGGTTGAAGAGATTAAAGCCAAAGTCCCAGTTTTTGGCAAAGAAATATTTGAAGATGAAACCCATCAATGGAAAGTGAATCAATAAATGGTAGATATCACACATAAATCGAATACGCTAAGAGTAGCTACCGCACAGGCTATAGTAAAGGTGGGTAGCCAGGAAACCATAGACCTCATTAATAATGGTCAGATTCCAAAAGGTGATGTGTTCGAAATGTCTAGAGCAGCGGGTTTGCTTGGGGTAAAAAAAACACCCGATTTGCTCCCAGATTGTCATCCCTTGCCTATTGAGTATACTGGAGTTGAGTATGAGATAGATGGTTTAGAAATTACGATTTTAATGACAGTCAAAACTATCTATAAAACGGGGGTGGAGGTAGAAGCAATGCATGGAGCAAGTATCGTTGCTTTGAATATGTATGATATGCTTAAACCAGTAGACAAAGAAGTAGAGATCAGCACGATTAAATTACTTAAAAAGACTGGTGGGAAATCTACCTATCATAAGCCATCAAAGGGCCTTTCTTGTAAAATAGTAGTATGCTCAGATTCGGTTTCTAGTGGGGATAAAGAAGACAGAGGAGGCAAATTATTGCTCTCCAAAATGGAAGAGTTTGGGTTGGAATCTTCCTATGAAGTAATTCCTGACTCATCTGAACTTATTCAAAAGCAAGTAGATGAATTGGTAACCGACCTACTGATTTTTACCGGCGGGACAGGTGTTGGTCCACGTGATATTACGCCAGATACCGTAAGGCCATTGCTCGACGCAACATTTCATGGTGTGGAAGAAGAGATGCGAAGGTATGGTCAAGAGCGGATGCCATATGCGATGCTATCAAGGTCAGTCGCAGGAATTAAAAATGGCAAAGTAATATTAGCTATACCTGGTTCTACTGGTGGCGTTTCGGACTGCCTGAATGCAGTATTTCCGCATTTATTTCACGTTTTTCATGTGTTGAAAGGGGGTGGTCATTGACTGAAGCCAAAATCATCGATTCGTTTGGGAGACCTCATACCTACTTAAGAATTTCACTTACAGATAGGTGTAACTTGCGTTGCTTCTATTGCATGCCAGAAGAGGGTATTGAGCTGATGGAAAAACCCAGCATCATGACATTGGAAGAGATCATTGCCATTTCTAAAACCTATGTTGATCTAGGGGTTGATACGATTCGATTAACAGGTGGAGAGCCTTTGGTGCGTAAGAACTTCGAATATTTAGTCCGTGAATTGACCAAGCTAAATATTACACTTAAGCTTACTACCAATGGAATCCTCTTAGATAAGTACTACG
Source organism: Ekhidna sp. (assembly GCF_963691765.1). GTDB lineage: Bacteria > Bacteroidota > Bacteroidia > Cytophagales > Cyclobacteriaceae > Ekhidna. The sequence continues at coordinate 1,051,460 of NZ_OY829375.1, read as the reverse complement.
ATCTTTTTGAAGAGATTGGATTGAAGAAGATCAATGTGAGTTTAGACTCCTTGGATAAAGCGAAAAATGCGTTCATCACCAAACGAGATTATTACGATCGCATCATGCAGAATATTCAAGATGGGATATCAAGAGGATTTCAGATTAAACTAAATGTGGTCCTTATTAAGGGAGTAAACGAAAAAGAGATCAAAGACTTTATCGCCCTTACGAAGGATAAAAATGTGGTGGTGAAGTTTATTGAGTTTATGCCATTTAAGGGGAATAAATGGGATTGGAGCAAAGGCGTGAGTGAGGAAGAAATTCTAAATGAAGCTCAGCGTGCCTTTGGGAAAGTAGACACCTTGGAAAATCCCAAGCATAGTACTTCTAACAACTATCAAGTCGAAGGGCATAAAGGGACTTTTGGCATAATTAGTACGATCACAAATCCGTTTTGCTCGGACTGCAATCGCATTCGGCTGACTGCCGACGGAAAAATGAAAAATTGTCTTTTTGCAAATTCTGAAACTGATATCCTTGGTCCATACCGCAATGGCGAATCCATTGACCAATTAATTCTGGATACGATCCAAACAAAGAAGTATTCACGTGATGGTATGGAACTAAAGATGGATGCCGATCAATACGAAAATAACCGTTCCATGATTTCAATAGGAGGCTAATGGTATCAATTAAAGAAGCACTCGAATTAGTAAATCAACAAAAGGTAAAGTTGATTCAAGACAATCTTCCATTGGCTCAATCGCTAGGTTGCTACTTATCAGAAGATATAAGTTCTCCATTCGACTTACCCTCTTTTGACAATTCTGCAATGGATGGTTACGCAGTTTGTGGCTTTGCGCAACAATTTGAAATCATTGGCGAAGTAGCTGCGGGAAATACCTCTAGCAATTCACTTTCCGATGGAAAAGCTATGAGGATTTTTACTGGGGGGAAGGTGCCAGAAAATACAACTGCTGTGATAATGCAGGAGAAAACTAAAGTTGAGGGAACTACCTTGATTTTAGAAGAAGAGGTTACAGATGGAAAAAATGTAAGGAGAAAGGGGACTGAAATAGCCGAAGGTCAAGTGGTGTTTAAGAAAGGCCATAAAGTAACTCCTGCTACTGTGGGCGTGTTAAGTTCATTGGGGTATGGTTCAGTAGCTGCCTATCAGCAACCTGTTATCCACGTGATTGCAACTGGAAATGAATTAATAGAGCCAGGTGAAAAAAAGGAGACTGGGCAGATTTATGAATCTAACAGTCAGACCTTGGCAACAGCTCTTCAAGATCACGGATTTTACTGTGGTTCTCAGCAAAAAATCGCTGATGATTTAGAAGCAATTGCAGATGGTATCGATGAGAACTTAGAACAATGTGATGTGTTACTCATTACAGGAGGGATTTCTGTTGGCGATTACGATTATGTCAAGCAGGCACTTCAAGAAAATGATGTAGAAGAGATTTTTTACAAAGTATTTCAAAAGCCAGGAAAACCACTCTACTTCGGTAGGAGAGATGATCAATACGTATTTGCGCTTCCAGGAAATCCAGCTTCTTCTCTGACTTGTTTTTATGTACATGTGCTACCTCTACTCCAACGGCTATCCGGTGGCACTGGAAATGGGCTCATGAAGATTAATGTTCCCATTGCTCATGAATACGAAGTGAAATTTGATCGGCCGGTCTTCTTGAAAGCGTTGATTGAGGATAATCACGTTTCCATTCTAGATGGTCAAGGATCTTCCATGATTCATTCTATGGCACAAGGAAATGCGCTGGCCTTTGTACAAGGACCTGTTCAGTACAGTAAGGGTGATCCCATTGAGTGTTTATTAATTTAATGCCATGGAGATAGAGATACTCCTTCCATTAATATTTCTCTTTGTCGCGCTGTTTTATTCATCAGTAGGATTTGGTGGCGGCTCAAGCTACCTCGCTATCATGAGTATATTTTTGACAGACTTCTATGAGATTCGATCTACCGCCCTTCTTCTGAATATCACAGTAGTCACCATTGGGACGATGATGTATGTACGCCATCGGGTCTTTGACTGGAAGTTGTTTTGGCCATTCATCATACCCAGCATACCATTGGCTTATCTAGGTGCCCAGATGAAGTTATCTGAAAAGACGTTCTTTTTGATCTTGGGTAGCCTTTTGATTTTGTCTTCCTTATCAATGATTACCAAGTATGTTGAAGATCGTGTTAAAATGCGAGACTTTGAGTTATGGAAACGGCTAGGTCTTGGCGGATTAGTAGGTTTCTTTGCAGGTATATCAGGTATTGGAGGAGGCATTTACCTCTCACCAGTGTTGAATATGATGAACTGGCAGAATGCACGGAAAATTGCTTCTTTGGCTTCCGTTTTTATACTTGTTAATTCACTTTCTGGGCTTTTAGGACTGTTAGCCGTAAATACATTCACTTTTGACAGTCAGCTGACCATTCGTTTGATCATAGCAGTGTTTATAGGTGGAATGATCGGTTCTTATCTATCTAACAAAAAGTTCAATACAAAAATCATTGGATTACTGACAGCCGCACTAGTGATGTATGTAGGACTTAGGCTGTTACTTCTCCATGGATGCGGGATAAAAATATAGGCTTATGCATTTAGATTCAATCTATGTTGGCAAACTGACGAAAGCGGAATTTAATGGACACGAAATTTCCACTGGCATTTTTAAAAACAAAGTTGATGGTCCGGTGAGAGTCTCGACCTTCAATGTTGAAGGAGACAAGCAGGCTGACCTGAAAGTACATGGAGGAGTAGACAAGGCAGTGTATGCTTATCCTGCAGAACATTATGAATTTTGGAAAGAGGAGCGCTCAGATTTGCATTTTGAAAAAGGAAACTTTGGCGAAAATCTTTCCACTTACGGATTGGACGAGACCAATACTTTTATTGGCGATGTATACGAGTTGGGATCAATCTTGCTTCAGGTGACAAGCCCTCGTATGCCATGCTTTAAACTAGGCATTCGAATGGGTGATTCAAGGTTTATCAAAGACTTCATGAAAGCTGAGAAAAACGGATTTTATTTCAAGGTTTTGCAAGAAGGGACGATTGAAGCAGGAGATGAAATCAGGAAAATAAAGGAAGATGGACATCAGCTAAGTGTAAGGGAAGTAATACAGCTTTATACCACTCGTAAAAATGATAAAGAGCTATTACAAAAAGCAGTTGATTCCCCTAGTCTGCCCCAGGATTGGGTTGATCATTTTGAGGTGATTTTAACAAGGCTTCCATAAAAGGGAAAATCACGGAATCTTATTTGGCTTTTTTACGTTTATTCAGCCTCTGCGGTACATAATGTATCTTTATAGAGCGATTTAGAGCAAAATAGAGGAGTCATGATTTATAATGGTAAAGAGGTAGAATTTCCAGCAATCATGCATGTGAGTTTTTTTAAACTCATTGAGCAGCTGGAAGAAATGGCAAAAAGCAAGGATGCTGGGCAGGCAAGCTATGCCAAAGACTTGCTGAAAGAAGTTGAAAAATATCCTGAATTAAAAGATGGTATTTCGGACGTAACAAAGCTTAAAAAGTATCAAAAATCATTTGATAAGCTTAGTAAGCCACTTTTTCCGTCTATTCTCAGCACCAATGAGATCAAGATTCTAACACCTCCGTTCTATTTTGAGCCTATCTACACATCTGAGCGTTTCGACAATATTGTAAGTGCATCAGGTGAGCCATTCGAATTTCGAATGAAAGATGTAGACGAAGACCTTTTCTATAAGTACTGCTGCTATTTTATTCTTGGAAAATATTTTGGCTATCAGATTGGTGGCTCCACTCCGCAGTTTTTGGAAATAGAAAACAAAGCACAAGGGTTTAACCGTGTTTACAAGCTGCTGATAAATGCAGATCTTTCAGAATTTATTCCGACAGATAAGGCTGTTCAAATTACGCAAGAAGACTTTGAAGAACTCATCAACAATTTTGATGACATGGACCTCTGGAAGCAAAAGTTTCCACCAAATAGTTGGATCATGCGTGGGATCAACATTGTCAACCTGGTGGATGTAACAGCCGATCAATCCATTGGCAATATCACATCAAACCTGTTAGTTAAGTCTGATAATACGTTTGAAAACATTCAACACAGTGTTCGGAGGATGCTCAACAATACAAATCTATCAATTGGTATTGTGAGTTATGAGAACGAAATGTTGCTTCCGATTGATCATAGAGATGTTAACAGCATCCTTTTGCAGGAAGGGGAATGGCTAAGTTGTGATAAAGACTTTTGTCCGTTTAGCTGTCAGGAACTTTTTGTTAAAAAGGAACCATTTGTAGTCACAGACGCCGATCATTTTCACGAAGTTTCGGGCACAGGAATGGCTCAAAAACTTAAAGACTCTGGATATAAGAGTTATATCATTGCACCACTTGTTCATGAAGGTGAACTGCTAGGCTTTATGGAGCTTGGATCGAAAAATAAATACGAGCTAAATCGTGGCTCCCTTGACATGTTGGGTCAGATTGTTCCAATTCTTTCGATGGCTAAGAAACGTTTCCAGACAGAATCTCAAAATTTGGTTGAGGCTGTTATTCAGCAGGAGTGTACAACTATACATTCATCAGTGAAATGGAGATTTGAAGAGGAGGCGATGAAGTTCATCAATAAACAAGAAGAGGGAGAAGAAGCGATGTTTACGGATATTGTTTTTGATCACCTCTATCCACTTTATGGTCAACTAGATATTAAAGGGTCTTCCGAACGAAGAAACAGGGCGGTAAGCAAAGATCTGATTAAGCAGTTAAATGGAGTTACCAAAGTCCTCAAAACCGCCAATAAAGAAAAGCCGTTGCCGGTGTTGGATGAATTACTTCATCGCTTAAACGGATTCAATGGCGAGTTAAAGAAAAACCTTGCAGCTGGAAGTGAACACAGAATATTGTCCTTTTTGAAGGATGATGTCTATCCAGTTTTCGATCACTTCAAAAATGATGATCGTGCATTGAAAGAATTGGTAGAGGAGTATGAATCTATGCTCGATGCCGATTTGCGTACTGTTTACGAGGAACGAAAGAAATACGATACAAGCGTCAATCTGATTAATCAAAGGCTTGCTTCATACCTGGATAAAAAGCAGATCGAGGCACAGGAAATGTTTCCTCATTACTTCGAACGTTACAAAACGGATGGAGTAGAGTTTAATATGTATATCGGGCAGTCCATTACCAACGACAAGACGTTCAGCGAAATCTTCTTGCGCAATCTTCGGCTATGGCAGCTCCTGGTGATGTGCGAGATGGAAAATGAATTCCATTCGCTGCGGAAGGAATTGACGGCTCCTGTAGAGATCGCTTCTTTGATTCTTGTATATAGCACGCCACTTTCTGTGCATTTCAGAATGGATGAAAAGAAATTTGATGTGGAAGGTGCGTACAATGCACGATATGAGATTATCAAAAAGCGCGTAGATAAGGCACATATCAAAGGAACCAAGGAACGCATTACTCAGCCAGGTCACATTGTGATCGTTTATTCGCAAGAGCAGGATGCAAACGAATACCGAACCTATTTACAATTTCTATCCTCAAAAGGGTATCTCAAGCCTAAAATTGAAGATGTAGCTTTAGAAGATTTGCAGGGAGTTCATGGTTTGCGTGCCTTAAGAGTAGCTGTGGATTACGCTGGCTCCATGGGAGTAGACGAACTGATCCGTGAAATAGAAGAAGGAACTTCTGCTGAGTAACACGCTTGGTAGTACTTATTCTTCGGGGTAAAATAAATTTCATTCGACAAAGCTGATTCAATTATCTTACGCTAGAGACTAATAAGTAACTAGTGAAGAGAAAGAATATATTAATTACTGGTGCCAGTTCCGGACTTGGGAAAGGCATGGCTATAGAATTTGTGAAGCAAGGCTGCAACTTGGCACTTTGTGCCCGTAGGGTTGAAAATCTAGAGGAATTAAAGAAGCAGCTTCACGAAATAAACCCTGAAAGTAAAGTATTCCTAAGATCCCTTGATGTAACAGATGCAGACCAGGTTTTTGAGGTATTTAGAGCTTTCAACCAAGATTTTCATGATGTAGGCGAGAAGTTGGATAGAGTTGTGGTGAATGCAGGCATGGGGAAGGGAGCATCCTTGGGTAAGGGCCACGCAAAAGCCAATATGCAAACGGCCATCACCAATTTTTGCGGAGCCATCAGTCAGATGGAAGCAGCCATGGAAATATTCCGAGAGCAGAATCATGGACACCTGGTTGCTATTTCATCCATGTCGGCATTTAGAGGATATCCATTTGCAATGACCGTTTACGCGGCTACTAAAGCAGGTTTAAGAAGTTTAACAGAGGGTGTTCGCATAGATGTGCTCAAGAAGCCTATAAAAGTATCTTCCATTTTTCCTGGGTACATCCAATCGGAGATGACCGATTCTATTGGCAAGCCACCGCCATTCATGATTTCATTGGATAAAGGATCTAAGCTGCTGGTCAAAGCAATCAATAAGGAGAAAGCAAATTCCTATGTTCCGTTTTGGCCATGGTATTTCTTTAAACTCATCATGCCATTCATGACAGCCAAAATGCTTCGAAAATTTTAATACGTATATGAACTTCGAACTCTCCCAAAAATCTCAAGACTACTTGCAAAGGCTGAAGGCTTTCATGCAAGAGCATGTATTTCCATTCGAACGCGACTACATCGAATATCATAAAACAAACAATGCAGATGGTCATTGGGAAAATTGGACCGAGCATCCGAAATTGGAGGAGCTGAAGTCTAAGGCCAAAGAACAAGGTTTGTGGAACCTTTTTCTGCCGGATAGTGAATTGGGAGAAGGATTAAGTGTTTTAGACTATGCGCCATTGGCGGAAGAGATGGGTAGGGTGTACAATTCCGCTGAAATCTTTAACTGCAATGCACCCGATACTGGCAATATGGAAGTGCTCTATCATTTTGGTAGTGAGCAACAAAAAGAAAAGTGGTTGAAGCCACTTCTTGCCGGAGAAATGAAATCGGTGTTTTGTATGACCGAACCAGATGTGGCTAGTTCAGACGCAACCAACATTCAAACCTCTATAGCAGCTGATGGAGATGAGATAGTCATTAATGGAAAAAAGTGGTGGTCTACAGGGTTAGGCCATCCGGATGCGAAGATTGCAATTGTGATGGGCCAAACAAAAGATGAGGGGAGAGGTAGGCATGAACAACACAGCATGGTCCTTGTACCACTGGATACTCCGGGTGTAGAGGTGAAACGGATGCTCAATACATTTGGGGCATATGATCCACCTGCAGGACACGGTGAAGTGCATTTCAACAATGTGAGGGTGCCGAAAGAAAATCTGATTATGGACTTTGGATCTGGCTTTGCTATTGCTCAAGGCAGGCTTGGTCCGGGTAGAATTCATCACTGCATGCGCTGTATTGGGGCTGCAGAACGAGCATTACAGCTTGCAATTTTCAGAAGTGGCACCAGAGAAGCATTTGGTAAGCTGCTAGCGAAGCTTGGCGGTAACTCAGAGCGATTTGCAAAAGCTCGAATAGACATTGATCAGGCTCGTTTGTTAACGCATTATGCAGCGTGGAAAATTGATCAAGCTGGAGTAAGAGAAAGCATGACTGAGATTTCAGCAATCAAGGTCGTAGCGCCCAGAGTGCTTCAAGATATCACAGATATGGCCATGCAGATCCATGGAGGAGGAGGGCTATCAGATGATTTTCCTCTCACAGCTTTTTTCATACAAGCCAGGGCTCTACGCTTAGCAGACGGTCCGGATGAAGTGCACATGCGCATGATCTCAAGATTAGAGTTTAAAAAATACCTGACCTAAGCATGAGCAAGATTGAGATCAAAGATTTGGAGAAGCAACAAAGGCAAGGTGAAGAACTGGATTTAGATATTCTACTCCCTTGGATCGAATCGCAGGGCTTGGACCTGAAAGGAACTCCTGCAATCACTCAGTTTTCAGGAGGTGCTTCAAATTGGACTTATCGACTCAAATTTGACAATAGAGACATCATTTTGCGGAGAGCACCTCTAGGTAAAAAGGCAGGCGGAGCACATAATATGCCGAGGGAATATCACCTTCAGAAGAAATTGAAACCCCATTACGCTTACGTTCCTGAAATGATTGCTGTTTGTGAGGATGAAGAAGTTCTGGGCTCCACCTTCTATCTGATGGATCGATTGGAAGGAATGATTCCAAGAAAGAATCTACCTAAGGAGGTTTCTTGGAATAAAGATTTGACCCAGGCGCTTTGTTATTCTTTCTGGGATAAGATGATAGAATTGCATCAGGTAGATTACCTGAAAGAAGGATTAGACACTTTAGGTAAAGGTGAAGGATACGTCGAAAGACAGATTACTGGATGGAATAAACGCTATGCAGATGCAAAAACATGGAATGTTCCGGCAGGTAGAAAGGTGATGAAGTGGTTGGAGGAAAATATGCCTAAAGAAGAAAATCTGTGCATTATTCACAATGACTTTCGGTTAGACAATGTTGTTCTGGATGCGAATGATCCGGCACATATAATTGGAGTTTTGGATTGGGAACTTGCGGCTATAGGCGACCCACTAATGGACTTGGGAAGTAGTTTGGCCTACTGGGTGCATGAAGATGATAATTTCTTTATCAAATCGATGCGAAGACAGCCAAGCAATGCCGATGGGATGATCAAAAGAGATGAGGTGATCCAGTATTATGCACAAAAAACTGGTAGATCAATTGATGACTTCAGATTTTATCGAGTATATGGATTATTCAGATTGGCAGGGATCGCTCAGCAGATATACTATAGATATTCCAAAGGCTTTACCAAAAATAAAGCCTTTAAAAACTTCTGGATGATATCTGTCTATCTAATCAAGACATGTCAAAATGTAATGAAGCAAAAAGCATAGCTCATGGCGATGATCTATCTCATACGGCACGGTCAAGCAAGCTTTCTCAAAAGTGATTATGATCAACTTTCAGATTTAGGGAAAGAGCAGTCTGAGATTTTAGGAAGGGCACTAAAAGAGCGGAATCAGCGCACTGATTACATCAGCTCTGGCTCGCTCAATAGGCATCAGCAGACTTTTGAGAGTTGCATGGATGGATTTGGCAGTACTGTGGATGTTGTGGTAGATGAAAGGTGGAACGAGTATGATCACATGGATCTGCTTACCAAGCACAATCCTGCATTCACTGACTATGTGGCTATCGGGGAGTATTTACAAAAACAAGAAAATCCTATGAAGGCTTTGCAGCAAGTGCTCAATGATTCCATACTGGATTGGATTGATGAAAAACATGCCTACGCTACAAGTTGGAAAACATTTAAGCAGGGTGTTTTAGATGCCCTGAATGCACTTGCTGCCAGGCTGGAAAAAGGGCAGATCGCCTGGGTTTTTACTTCTGGCGGACCAATATCAGTAGCCCTGATCGAGCTTTTATCGCTAAATGAAAAACAATTTGTAGATCTACAAGGTAGACTAGTAAATAGCAGTATTACGAAAGTGCTGGTAGGTAAGAGTAAATTATCTCTTAGCACTTACAATGACTACAGTCACCTGGATCATAATTCTCAATTAATTACCTATAGATAGATGAACATACTGAATCAAAAATATCCGAATAAGTCTGCTTTTATCACCGGAGCCGGTTCAGGTCTTGGAGCTGCTTTTGCGACATTGTTAGCTAACAATGGTTGGACATTACACCTCTCGGATATCAATTATGACTCATTGGAACAACTCAAGCCTACACTTGAAAAGGCTTCTGACGTGTTTATTTATAAACTAGATATTGGTAATAAGTTGGCATTCGAAAAAGTAGTTGAAGAACTCGAAAAGCAAAATGCTAAAGTTGATCTGCTTATCAATAATGCGGGAATTGGTGACGCAGAATTGTTTCAGGATTATAAGTTGGACCAATGGGAGCGAATGATTCGAATCAATTTATTGGGTGTGTATTACGGCTGTCATTATTTACTTCCTTTGATCCAAGCCCAAAAAGGCATGATCATTAATGTAGGTAGTGCTGCCGGTTTTATGAATGCACCCGGAATGTCAGCGTATAATGTGGCAAAGGCAGGAGTCTATTCATTTGCTGAGACCTTGCATCATGAGTTAAAACCGAAGGGTGTTCACGTGAGCGTGGTAACGCCAACCTTCTTTCAAACAAATATCATGAGTGACGCCTCAGGCTCTCAGAAGTTTGTCAATTTTGCTCAAAAGCAGATGAAGTATTCAACTACGAATGCCGAAGAAATGGCCGAAGTGGTGCTTACGCAGTCTGCGAAAGGAAAATTTCATATAATACATCCTAAAGAAGCTCGCCGTGCTTTCTTCTTTAAGAAATGGTTTCCAAAAATGGTGAACAAGCAATTTGAAAAGATGATTGCGAAGTTTGCTTCATAGCTACATCAACACACCATTCTTCACTTCAATTGGCTTAGGTATATCATCTTCACCAATCATTTCTAGTAAATCGATCTCTATGGTTCTACATAAAGAGAGCATGGGGATGTCATTACCTAATCCTTCAAATGGGTTTTCAGAGTAGTCGCCCACCAATTCCATCATCAGGTAAACCCATCCAATCAGAACCGTAAATGGAACGGAAAGCCAGGCTCCAAATTCGCCGAGCTTGGCAAACTCAGAAACCATCCCAAATGGCAACAGAAAAATGAAAATACCTATGAAGATGAAACTCATACTTCCGTACTGTCGTGGCAGAGGGAATTTTTTGATTCGCTCACACTTTCCTTGATGATTGTAGAAGGAATTAAGGACATTTTGAAGTTCCATGTGACGGAAATCATCGATCAGGTCATTCTTCCTGAGTTCCAAAAGATCTTGACTCTGCTCATCAATGATTTGAGTAGCTGTATTTTGATATTGAATCAACCGGTCATATTCATCCTTAGGGAGGTACTTTTCCAACTCTTTTTGAGTCATTCCGCCATCTTCGTGCAACCCGATTCCCCATCTCTTCTGGCGTTGTTTTGCTACTTTACTCACATGTTTACCGATACTCACATGTTCCCATTGCGTTGGGATAAGTAGTTGATTCCTTAGCGTGTAAAGCCATGCTATGTGTCTGTAAATGAGTTTTTGCCTCCATTTTTTAATTTCTGTCTCTGTCGCATTCTTGAAGACATCAGAAATATATCCTCGGATGTTGGTTCCCCACGAACGACTATCATTCACAATTGCACCCCAGATCTTTCTTGCCTCCCAAAGTCTATCGTAAGCGCTGTTGTTTTTAAAACCTACATAAAATGCAACCGCAGTACCCACTACGGATAAGGGAAGCCATGGAATAGACCATGAGAAGGGTGTGTATTCATAAATCACTGTCATGATCACACTCCAGACTGTCAGCCAAACAATGTGGCCTCCGGAGAATCTCATGACACTGGTGAAGCTAAAATTCTTATTTACGTACATAGGTTCTGACTTTCTCGATTAAATATAATCATAGAAAGCTGCTCCTAGAAAGCTGACCCAGAATGTCTATTATTTCGAGTCATTTAGTCTAATCGCAAGGCCTACATAGAAATTTCTTTCTGGTGCAGGTTCGTAATATCTATTTCCAAAAGCATTGATACGAATGTTGTCGAAATAAGAGGTGTTTGTCAGATTACGAATTCCAAAGTACGGTTCGATCTTTAAATTATTCACCTGAGCAGTATATCGCACGGAAAGATTTGCTTCTAAGTATGAATCAACCTCCTCTTGATTTTGATTGTCAGCAAACAAGCTTCCAACGTAGTCCAAAGGTAATGAAATTTCCCATGCATTTGTTGGTTTAAATACCACATTTAAAGCAGCATGATGACGCGGAATTCCTGGTAGTGTAAACCCATCCAAGTCTGTTCCATTTTGTACAAAAGTCTCATAACTAAAATCAGAATACGTATAAGAAGTCATGAATCTAAATGTTTTACCTAGATATCTTGCTGAAAATTCTAATCCATTACGACTGGTATTTCCTGCATTCTGATAGAACGTCCGTTCCGGAAATGCCGCAAGCTCATAGGGCACCAATTCGTTTTCTGTTTGAGTGTTAAATCCAACAATCTCGGCGCTGAATTTTTCTTGTCGCCACCTGAAGCCTAGCTCAACGGAAGAGGCTGTTGCAGCATCCAATTCTTCAAATCCACCACTGTTATCCGGACGATTACTTAGCTGATTAAGAGTCGGTGTTTCGAAGTTGTTGGAATAGTTAGCAAAGGTTTGAAGAGATGAGCTGAGTGTTCTGCCTACTCCGACTTGATAGCTCCAATTAGAAATGTTGATATCTCCGGAATCATCACCGTCGCTAAGAAATTGATCGTCTGCTTTTAACTTATTTAAATCGAAACGTAATCCCCCGGTCAAATACCACTGATCAAGCTCTACATAATCCATAACAAAAATTCCCAGGTTGGTGAATGATTCAATTTGATCAAAGACCAGGTCACCTTTCACACCTTCCAAGTTGTCAAACCTCTTCCTATCATCAGCCTGCGATAGTACATCATAACCTACTTTTATTGCATGCTCATTTATTTGTAAGTCCAGCTTGTTTCCAAACCCGAAGTAGTTTCGTTCGAGTTCAATTTGCCCTGAACCTTCGAATGGTAACTTACCGTCAAAAGTTCTTCTATTAAAAAAAGCATAGGTGTTTAGCTGCTTGTTATCTGTCCAATGCCAATCAATGCTTGTACCCACTTTCCATTGTTGAATAGATTCACCTGCATCGAAAGTCAGGTTTCTGTCTCTGGCCTGAGTAGGGTTATCTTCTGCATCTTCTAAGGTGAGGCCACCAGCATCTTGACCTTCAGGGCTATTTACCAACTCAGTAATAACTACAGCTCTCAATCGATCACTTAGGCGATGTTGAATGGCTATCCTTGAATTGACTTGTTTGAAACTGCTATTATCTCTGTAGCCATCACTTCCAAAAAATCTAACATGCCCAGTATAGATTGTCTGATCATCTTTTACTCCGCCACTTAGTGATTGGGAGTAATAACCATAAGATCCAAACATGGTCTCAGATTGTATAAAGTTTTCTAGGAACCCAAAGTTGGAATTGACGATGATGGCGCCACCTGAGGCATTTCCGTATAGACTAGATGCTGTCCCTCTGATTACAGTCAGTTTGTCAATAAGGTCAAGATTTAGGTTGTCCAGTTGTCCAGTGCCATCCGGTGTTGTTTCTGGAATGCCATCTACAATTAATTTAATTCCACGAATGCCAAATGCAGCCGTTGCTCCAAACCCACGAATTGATATTCTTGCATCCTGCGCAAAGTTGTTTGCATTTTGTACATAGACACCCGGCACAGTCTGCAAGTATTCTTTTATCGATAAGTTCTGATTAGAAGATATCAATGTGCCGCTATCCAGTAATGCTATTGATAGTGGGACTTCCGTTTTTGCATTCGGAAGCCTGGGAGCAGAGACAGTAACCTCTTGCAGTTGATAACTGGAATAGTAAATGGTGTCCTGCGCTTGTGCCTGAGACTTCCAGGCACAAGCACTAAATACAGCAATGAATAAGGTTTTGAATAGTTGTTTTTTGATGACTTCAATATTTAATGTGGCGCAAATAAAAACTAATAACCATTCCCATTGACGAGTTGAATCAATTTACCGTTTTCTTCGTCGGTTAGGAGATAAATCTTACCTCTGGGCGAAATCGCAACTTTTCGAAGACGGACACGATCATTAACAAATAATTCCTCCGTGCTTATTACTTGATCATCTGCAATAGTTATCCGCCAAAGGCTTCCCTTGCTTAATCCTGGAACCAATAAGCTGCCTTTCCATAACGGAAAATCTCCGCCAGGATAGTAGGCAAGTCCTGTAGGGGCCACTGTCTTGTCCCAGCTATATATTGGGTCAGTTAGTTTGATTTTATCGGGCACATTCGGTTTGTATTCTATGGATCGATACTTGCCCGTTGTGGCGTATGGCCATCCGTAGTTAGCTCCGGCAGTAAGAATGTTTAATTCATCACCTTGAATGGTTCCATGTTCGCTAAACCAGATGTTGTTGGTTTCAGAATCAATGGTTAATCCTTGCGAAGCACGAATTCCAGTGGCATACAAACCTTTGATTGCATTAGGCCCAAAGTCAGGATTGTCATGAGGAATGCTGCCATCTTTATTGATTCGAATGATCTTCCCTCTTTTATCTAAAAGATCCTGAGCTACGGGGGGATCTGGATTTAAATACTCCTGGAAATTACGTTCTCCAAGTGTGACATATAGTTTTTCGTCAGGTCCGAATATCATACCGCCACCATAGTGGAACAATCCATGAGCGTATGGCCCTGCCTCAAAAAGTGTTTCGACTTTGGTTATTTTATTATCATCGAGTATACCTCGAATCACTTTTGTGGCGCTTGCTCGGTCCTTATTTTCTGCAGCATACGAAAGGTATATGTATTTATTTTCAGAAAATTTTGGATCAAGGAGCACTTGAAACCAACCAGCGTTAAAACTCAATTCCTTGCCATGTGCTCCGCCGGGAAAAATTCCCTTTTCAAACTTTGTGGTATCGATAAGTACAGCTCGAGCAACATCTTTTGGTAATCCTTGTATTGGAGTTCGTTTGTTGGTAGAAAGGTTTACTTGAAGCAATTCGCCATCTTTCTCAGCAATTAGCACCTCATGTTCAGATATAAAAGCCATGCTCCAAGGACGTTTCAATCCCTCCAGAATGACTTTTTTTGATGGCTTTGAGATCAATTCATCGGGACGCTTTGGAATAGGTTCTGCTGAGGTGCATTTGGCAATTATTTTCCAACCATCGGGGAATTTTTTAAGAAGTAGTAGGTCATTATATCGATGTCCATTGGCTGGAAACAGCACCTCTACTCTGGCATAGGCGACATTCAACACTTGCTCGATGCTGATGATCTTACTCGGCCGGTTGTTTATAGTACCGGGAGCTTTGCGTCCGTACCACGATGCATATTGTTCAACACTTACCTCCCAGGTTGGATTGTCAGGTGAATGAAGAAACATTTTTGAGCCAGGATTAAACGCAGCAAGAATGGTATCGGGATAATTATAGACCGTACCTTTTATAAATTTTTGAACGGTGGTCTCAATGTCATCATAGTCTGTTTGAGCATGCAAACAGATAGTTGCTAAGGTTGATATTAGTAAGATTAGTTTTCTCATATTTCGTTAATTTGATTTTTCAAGAATACGAGATAGATGTGCGAGTAACCGTCAAATTTCAGGTCTAGAAGTCCGATCTGATCAATCCGAACTCATTCCTTGCTTGTTTTGGTGTCAAGCTGCTTTTTGTACGCCGCTGGTGTGGATCCAACAATGTTGCGGAAAGATTCAAAAAATACTGACTTTGATTTGAATCCAGACTCATGACCAATTCCTTCGAGGCTTAATTCTGGCCGAGTTGCGATTAATTCCTTGGCTTCTTTAATTCGGTACGCTTTAATGTAATTCGCATACCCATGAGTGTAGACCTCATTTAATACCTGGGAAACTTCATGCCTGCTGAGACCTATGCTTGACGCAATATCTTCTAGTTTTAACTCCTGCTTTTTGTAGAGTTTTTCGGTCCGCATCAAGCCATCGATTTTTTCAAGAATTAGTTCTCCGTCATTGATCTTTCCCGCTGGAGATTTTGGGGTTACGGACTTACCAGCTGAAAGTGTTCGAAAAGCTAGAACATAGAATAGCGTAGAGAAAATAAACGAACCCCAGATATAGGTAAAGCCGATATGTAAGGCAAGTTGATAGGTGAGTGTAATGAATACGATGCCAATTAAAATAACAATGAAGTATGTTTTGTCACCAATTGATTTCCAATGTGAATTACTTAAAACTGCGTAAGACTGGATTAAACCGAGAACAACAAAAATTGCCCACACTAGGTAGATTCCTTGAACGATCATTGTGTTCCAGATTTCTGGATTTGATCGATAGGGGAATATCCAACCAACAATTGAAATTGCTAGTAAAAGGATGATTAGTAAAATCAGGTCAAGTTTCTGATACTCCTTATGCTTATTGCGATAAGCCTTCGCATAGAGAAAAAATAATGGACCTATAAATATGCAAGCTGAAAGCCCGAGTTGTAAGATGAATCGATCGGTCTCTGGGAAAAAGTAATAGTGAATTGATTTACCTATTCGAATGCAAAGCATCAAAATCATTCCTGCGAAATAGATATCCGAAGGGATCTTTTTTTTTCTGAACAGGAGATAGGTGCTTACAAAAACACCATTGATAACACCGAGACTAGCAAAGAGAAAAAGAAAATTCATAGCTTAACCTTCTAGCCATTTGCATGCTTGACTAGAAGACAAAATTAAAGTTATGAATTGAATGGTTAAGCTAGAGAAAGTGGCATTTGCCTCAATCTTTTTCCGGTAATTCTAAATACTGCATTTGCGATTGCAGCAGCAATAGGCCCAAGAGGAGGTTCTCCAACAGCGCCTGGTGTTCCAGTGCCGTTTATGATTTCCACATTAATTTCTTTAGGTGCATGCCTCATCAACGCCATTTTATAAGGCCCATAAATCGTTGGACGAAGTTCACTTTTCTCTACGTACATTTTTTCATATAACGAAGCACTCATTCCCATAATGATGCTTCCTTCGCACTGGGCTTTTACCTGATCAGGATTAACCGCAAATCCAGGATCGATGACACAAGTGACTTTTTCTACTTTTATTTCATTGTTTTCAACAAGTACTTCTACGACGTGAGCACACGGAGTTCCAGCGTCAGTTGAAGCCGCAAATCCCATCGCTCGATTGCCATTAGCCGTATTTGCATATCCACCTTTCTCTCTTGCTACTTCGATTACCTTTCGTAATCGCTTACCTGCTTCATCATTTTGGATATAGTCAAGTCTCATTTGAATTGGATCTTTATCCTTTTTAATGGCTAATTCATCCATAAAGCTTTCAATAGCGAAAGTATTTGCCAGGAGGCCTAAGCTTCTCCACCAGCTGGTAGCAAATGGCAATTCTACGTGCCAAGAAATTGCCCTTACATTCTCAATGTTGCGGTACTGAATTTGTCCACCTCTGATAGCGCCAATATCGGTACCAACAATGGTATGAGCAAAACCAGGAACTAAAGCAGAATCTATGGCAACATCTCCTGATGCAAAGTCATGTTGTAGTGCTGTTATTACGCCTTCGTCGTTGACTTGTGCTTTCATCACATGATGTGTAGGAGGTCGAAATGTGTCATTCTGAAATTCTTCTTTTCTATTAAAAAAGCACTTTACAGGAGCATTGACTGCCTTAGACATTACTGCTACTTGCACGGCATGAGGAGTGTGTAGTCTTCTTCCGAATCCGCCTCCTAAAAAAGTTGGGACGATGTTTACTTGCTCTTCATCCAATCCCAGTCTTTTAGCCACCTCGGAACGTGTTATTTTCACTACTTGAGTAGAGATCATAAGTGTAGCCGTATCATTCTCTACAATGGCTACTGCTCCATTTGGCTCGATCTGGGCATGGGCACCAATTGGTGAACTATATTCTGCTGAATAAAATTGATCTACTTCTTTTGCATCTGATTCCCATCCAGAACTGCCTTCTTTCTGAATGATCATATCATTACCATTTCCAACCTGAATTAGATTTTCAATATCCTCTGTTTCCCAGCTTTTATCGGTATTCCATTTTACTGAGATCGCGTTTTTAGCATTTTCAGCTTCAATCATACTTTTCGCAACCACTCCAACAAAATCAACTTCTTCTACGATTTTGACTACACCAGGCATCCCTTGAGCTTTGCTAGTGTCTGCGCTGATAAATTTGGCCCCAATTTTCGAAGGTCTTGCTACTGCACCAAAGAGCATATTGGGGAACTCACCATCCATTCCAAAAATTGGAGCTCCAACTACTTTATCAACCAAGTCAACACGAGGCACTGGTTTCCCCACATATTTATAATCATTTGGATCTTTAAGGGCTGGTACATCAGGTATTTCCCATTCAGTAACGCCATCTACCACTTCACCATAGGTAAGTGTTTTGCCACCTCCTGAAACTGTACCATTCGTAGCTTTTACCTGACTTACATCAAGCTCCAGTTTTTTTGCTCCTTCGATTTTGATCATTTCTCGCATAGTAGCTGAGAGCTCACGCAACGGTTGCCAAAACCCAGCAATGGAGGTGCTACCACCTGTGCTCATTTGGTCGATGTTACCTGTTGAGGTTGCGGCGTGTACCACCTGGATATTGTCTACATCAATTTCTAATTCATCCGCTGCCATCTGCGCCATCCCTGTAAATGTGCCTTGACCCATTTCAACTTTCGGACTATGCAATGTCACCACATTATCATTGGAGATCTGAAACCAGATAACTGGGTTTTCTGTATCACCCATATACGTCAGCATGCTAGGATCATCCATTAAATCATAAAATCCACGTCTCAATGTATTTCTGCCTAAATAGGTTGCCCCTAGGAGTACTCCGGTACCTCCAAGCAACGTGCGCACAATGAATTTGCGTCTGGAAAGTTTCTTTTTTTCTGCCATGATCAGGAGTTTATTGGTGAGTTGGTAGTTAATTCAGCAGCCTTTTTAATGGCTTTTCGCATGCGGTAATAGGTGCCGCATCGACATACATTGATGATTTTTTTGTCAATGTCTTCATCAGTGGGATTGGGATTCTTGCTAAGCATAGCTGCTGTAGCCATCATAAAGCCAGGCTGACAATAGCCGCATTGAGGTACAATCTCTTCTATCCATGCCTGTTGAACAGGATGAGGGTTGTCTTTATTTCCAAGCCCTTCTATAGTTGTGATATTTTTCCCTTCAGCATATTTCGCTGCAAAGGAGCAAGACCTCACTGCTTCACCATCGACATGTATTGTGCATGCACCACATGCAGCCTTCCCACATCCGAATTTTGTTCCTTTAAGATCGAGTGTATCTCTTATTACCCATAGCAATGGGTTGTCACCATCGGTTTCGACAGTCTTAGATTCTCCGTTTATTGTAAATGTAACTTTCATGTCTACTTGGTTTAGGTGATTAATTTTTTGCTGGAATTTTTGCTCCGGCCTCTATCCATTCTTTTACTGCAGCGATATATTCTTCTTTTGATACTGGCGGCAATTCTCTTGGATTTCCTTCGGCATCAACTCCGGGCTCCCATGCCCAAAGTACCAATTCATGTTCGGTTAGGTGATGCATGAGATCTTCTAGCGATCGGTTTCCATTTTTGGATCGATCTTTCATAGACGCTGCAATTTCATATCGATCTAATCCTTCCCATTGCATTTCTGGCGGAGCTAAAGACCATTCGGGTGCTCCTGGTACTCCTGAGTTATTGTTATTGGAGTCTTGATGACAGGTGTTACAATTGGTTGCGGCCATTCCAGCGCTGTTGGAGCGAGTAATCCCGAAGCGATGCGGGTGACGATCTTCTCCTTGCTTTGGTATGTTATCATTCGGATGGCAATTGACACACCTTTGGTGCGTAAGTACATCCATCATTTTATGAAATGCTTCATCCGAGGACAGATCAACCACCTTAATATCCTCTTTTATTATTGGAATTACTTCCGATGGAGTTTTGAGTAGGTTTGATGCAAAAACGGCACTTCCTAAAAAGATGATGGCCGCGAATGGAATGAATAGTTTGTTAGGTTTCATGGTTTCAGTTTGAATGGTAATTCTCCCTGCTGCCAACTTCACGTTCAAATAATTTACTAAATCTCAGTGGCTACTCAAAGCCGGTTTGTTTATTAGTGGTCATTTTTCACCCAAGACCAAAATATCAACCGGGTCAATAATGAAATTATCATATCCGCTTTTGGAGACGTTGATCATAGCAAGTCCTATTTGAGTAGTATTAACCACAGAATTGGGAGCGATGAGCTTGACTAATTTGACTAACCACATGAAGTAGTCATAAACAAATTGATACAATTTGGTTCTAGACTTAATTCCTCGAAGAGGGATAATTGCACCTGGTCTAAACATGAATGATTGACTAAATCCAAGTTGTGCAATCGTATTTTCTGTTTTACCCTTGACTCTTGCCCACATGGATCGACCTTTTTCGGAAGAATCCGTTCCTTGCCCTGATACATAAATACATGTCATTCCCGGGTTTAACTCTGAAAGTGGTCTTGCCAAAGCAAGTGTATAGTCGAAGGTCATCTTTGTGTATTGATCTTCTGACAAACCAGCAGCACTTACCCCCATGCATAGAAAGCAAGCGTCATATCCTCTAAGATTTTCTTTTATTGAGCTAAAATCTGAAAAGTCTTTGTGTACAACTTGAATCAATTTCGGATGATTCATTTCTAATTCAGATCGTCCAATTGAAAGGACACGATCTACATCAGGGTGGTCAAGACACTCTAAAAGCACCCCTTTTCCAACCATTCCTGAAGCTCCTGTTATTATTACTTTCATTTCTTTTTTTGTTAAAAAGACAGCTCCGAAGAGCTGCCTAAACACTAATCACCTACTACCACTACTGGATAGTATCTTCATTTTAATTGACTCATTAATATTTTTTGAAAACCTCTATCACTTAGCCATTTTCTCATGAAAATTAGCGTACTGGCCATTGCACCACTTACATATCTTGTTTTTGGTTTTTTTGCAGCTATTGCCTGAGCAATGGTGGTAGCAATCACTTCAGGTCCGGAATGCCTTCCCTTCTTGGTGTAAGCTTCTTTCCCGGCTTTATCCAATGCCTTTGCCATTGATTCATATGGACCATCTGCTGAACGATCTAGCATAGGTTGATTCATCACATCCATAAATTCTGTCTTAATTGCCCCTGGTTCAACGATCACCACATTTATCCCAAATTGTTCTACTTCCATTCTTAAGCAGTCTGACCAACCTTCCAGTGCATGCTTGGTTGCATGATACCATGAGCCAAGTGGTGTGAAAATCTTTCCGCCAACTGAAGAAATGTTAATTATCCTACCACTTTTGGCAGATCTCATATGAGGGATTACTTGTTTAGTAATAGAGGCGAGACCAAATAGGTTGACCTCAAATTGTCGTCGAGCCTCATCTACTGTGATATCTTCTACAGAGCCATAAACCGCGTAGCCAGCGTTGTTAACAAGAACATCTATTCTTCCTTCTTTATCTAATATGAAGTTCACAGCTGAATTAACTTGATCTTCGTTCAGAATATCCATTTTGATAGAATATCCCCCGCTGTCTACGATGTCTTGCATCTGCTCAATTCGTCGCGCAGCACCATATACGGTGTGGCCTTCATTTATCAGTTTTAAAGCAGTGGACTTTCCGATTCCTGAAGAAGCCCCTGTGATTAGTATTACTTTTTTGTTATTCATCTTTCTTTCAAATTTAAAATAAGTAAGTAATCACTCATTATACGAATAAAAAAATTCAAAGTTTGTATTTCTGTTTTAAAAATTCGATCGTCCCCTCAAGGTCAAAGCTCTTTTGCAACATCATCCGTGTAGCTATGCCATCCATCAATGTCAATAGAAGGTTTGCTTCTTTTTCTGGTTGGAGGTACCTCAATGTTTGAAATGCTTTGATTAATGCTTGCTCTAGCGCTTCAATTTTATGTTCACCATAGATTTCCAATTCCCATTTTATTTTGAATTGTAGCTTCCAGAAGTTAATCGCCTCTTTGTCTTTGCTTGTATTTAGGCCTATTTCAATGAATTTCCTCAATACATTTTTTGGATCTGTCTCCATTAAAATGTCAGCAAAAAGTAATTTGGCCTGATCTTCACCCATTTGAATAATTGCTTCAAGCAATCCGTCTTTATTGCCGAAATGTCGAAATATTAACCCTTCAGAAACTTCAGCACGTTTTGCTACTTTGCTTGTAGAAGTACTCTTAAATCCCTCTTCAGCAAAAAGTGTTAGCGCTGCATTTAATATTTTTTCCTGCTTTTCAGTCATAAAAGTGAGTAATCACTTACAAATTTAGATATTTTTTCTAAATTGCAAATTATTATGAAAATATTCAAGCGAATCATGTTAATAGTTGTCGCATTAATCCTTCTTATTGTAATATCAGTAATAATCTTCTTTAAAACTGCTCCTCAAATTGGTGGTAAGGCTACAGGTGAACGATTGGAACGTATGGAAAGGGCACCAAATTTCATTGATGGGAAATTTCAGAATACTGTTGACACTAAAATGGAAATGACGTGGGAGACGTTGAAGAAGACATTATCCCATTACTTATTTGCTGATAAGACATTTAAAAATCCACAAGAAACAATTCAAGTTCAGCCATTCGACGCTAAGACATTTTCGGAAGTTCCAGACGATAGCATTGCTTTCGCTTGGTTTGGTCATTCTACAATCTTGATGAGAATAAATGGCGTGACAATTCTTGCCGACCCAGTGTTGGAAGGAACAAGGGCATCTATGTTTTCTTTCATGGGACCAGAACGATTTGACTATTCAAGGCACATCAGTGTAGATGATTTACCAAAGATTGATGCAGTTATATTATCACACGATCACTATGATCATTTAGACTATCCTACGATCAAAGCTCTGATTGGTAAAGTAGATCAATTCTACATTCCTCTTGGAGTAGGCGCTCACTTTGAAAGATGGAAGGTTCCTGAGGATAACATCACTGAGTTGAACTGGTGGGATGAAGTAGAACTGAATGGTTTAAAGTTAGTCCTCACTCCGACACGTCATTTTTCAGGTCGTGGGTTTGGTGATCGTTTCAATACTTTGTGGGGTTCTTGGGCTGTGATTGGACCTAACAAGCGATTGTACTTCAGTGGAGATAGCGGTTATTTTCCAGGCTTTAAAGAAATAGGAGATAAGTACGGACCTTTCGATCTTACGTTTATGGAATGCGGTGCCTATAATGAAGGTTGGAGCGAAATTCACATGTTTCCAGAACAAACTGCTCAAGCACACCTTGATGTTAAAGGGAAGTTGTTAATGCCGATTCATTGGGGGAAATTTGATTTGAGCTTGCATCCATGGAAGGAGTCCGTTCAGCGACTTTCAAAAAAGGCGGATGAGGAAAAAATATCATTGTTCACACCTCAGGTTGGTCAAATGATTTCACTATCAGATAGTAGCAGTTTAGATCCGTGGTGGCAAGAATATAAGTAGGTATCATGTGCTAACTTTAGGATATAAATCCTATACCTGGCCATGAAAAATACCATTCTTACCTTCATTTCTAGCTTAATAGCGTTCGGAGCTTGCTCACCAATCAATGAAGATACCAAGTCTTCAAATGAAATAGCAAAGATCGAAGCTACATATGATGATTTAGTTGATCTTTTTGGAAACTGGAGGGAGTTTGAAAATCCTCCATTACTTAATGGAGCTCCAGACTATACGAAAGCTACTTTCGAATCTCGTCAGCCAACGTTTGAATCATTACAATCTCAATTGCTAGCCATGGATACAACTAGTTGGTCTGTGTCTGAGCAAATAGATTGGAAAATTGTTCAAGCGGAAATGAATGGTTATGATTTCAATCAACGCATTCTAAAGCCATGGGAAAGGGATCCAGCGTACTACAAATCCGTTTGGACGTATAGAAGTGATGTGCCGGCCCATGAAGGTCCAACACATCATGCAACCACAGAATTGTGGACCTATGATTTTCCGCTGGATGAGGAGTCTAGAGCTAACCTGATTAAGGATTTGTCAGTCATTCAGCCTTTAAACGAACAAGCAAAATCAAACCTGACTGGAAATGCTCGTGATCTTTGGATTACTGGAATTCGGACCATCGAGCTTCAAAGTGAGGTGCTCGAGACATTGAAAAATATGCCAGAATTAGCAGGTGATCACGAGCTTATCAATGCTATTGAAGAGGCACGAAACTCAACAGATGAATTGGTAAGTTGGCTGGAAGATCGGGTGAAAAGTAAGGATGGACCTTCTGGCATCGGTAAAGAAAACTATTCCTGGTATTTACAAAACGTGCATTTAGTACCATTGACTTGGGAAGATGAGGTGATGATACTCAAAAGAGAACTAGCACGGGCTTGGTCTGCATTGAAATTGGAAGAGCATAGAAACAGGAACTTGCCTCAGATTGAAGCAGTAGCATCTTCCGATGCATATGATCAACTTGCTGATGAATCTGCTACAAGCTTGATTAATTTTTTGGATCAGCAGGAGATTGTTACTGTAAAGGACTATTTCGAGCCGGCATTAAGAGAACATCTTGGGCAGTTTGTGCCTCAGGAAACTCGGAATTTCTTTTGGATTACAGCACATCACGACCCGCGTCCACTGTTTTCTCATTTTTATCATTGGTTTGAACTGGCAAGAATGGATACAGAACCAAATGCAAGTCCTATTCGGAAGGGCCCGTTACTATATAACATTTTTGATAGTAGAAATGAAGGCACAGCAACGGCTGTAGAAGAAATGTTCATGGATGCTGGCTTGTATGATGATAATCCAAGGGTTCGCGAGATCGTTTATATCATGATTGCTCAGCGAGCCGCAAGAGGGTTAGGATCGCTTTATGCACATGCGAATGAGATGACAATGGAAGAAGCCGGTAAGATACATTCTGAGTATACACCTCGAGGGTGGATGAAGACCGAGAAAGAACTTTTGATTTTCGAACAACATCTTTACTTAAGACAACCGGGATATGGCACAAGCTATATAACAGGCAAATACTTATTGGAAGATACGATGATGGGCTATGCCCATAAAAAAGAAAAGCAGAACAAACCATTTGTTCTGCTTGAATTCTTTGATACGCTCAATGCAATTGGAAACATCCCAATTTCATTGGCAAAAGAAGAAATGCTTAATTAAGCGTTCTCTTCCTCTTTTTCAGTTACTTCACTTGCTACTTCAGTTTCTGGAAGTACTGCTTCTGCTTGTACGTCTTCAGTATTTTCTTCAGGAGCCTCTACTTCATGACGAGTTACTGTTAACTTGAACTCTTTGTTCATTGTGAACTCATACATTGCTTCTTCCATAAGTTCGTAAGCAGTGTTTGATTTCAGTAGGATTTCCATAAGATCTTGAGCAACTACCGTCATTTTGATGTCGTTCTGCGCTCTACGCTTATATGCTTCAAGTTTGAATGCATGTCCACCACGTTCTTTAGGATTAAGATCTCTGAATTCATGTGAAATAAATTGGTACTCCTGAGGGCCGTTTGCAGCATCTCTCATTAGTTTAATAAGTACCGGTTTGTACTTATTCCACAGTAGAATGTACAATTTGTTATTTGTTGGATAAGAAGGCATGGTCAGTCGGTTTAAGTTTCATTTACATGAAATGAAGAATCATCTTTGATAATTGGAACACCCCACATGACGGATTTTAACCTGTCATGCCTCCATTCATTCAAAACAAAGATACGGGATTTAATTCATACCAATTATTGACCAAATTTTCCCTTCAGCATAGCGAGCTTTGCTTGAAGATCACCATCAGGTATTTTTTCCTCTTTTGGTCGATATTCTTGTTGCTTTTTAGGCCTTGCTTTTTTCTCACTTCTCTTCACCTGAGGAGCATCACTTTTCATAGACAAAGAGATGCGTTTTCGAGGAACATCAACCTCCAAAACCTTCACATTCACCTTTTGTCCAAGCTTTACTACTTGCGTAGGATCTGAAACAAAAGAGTTTGAAAGGTGGCTAATATGTACCAGTCCATCTTGATGTACACCGACATCTACAAATGCTCCAAACTTGGTAATGTTTGTTATCACACCTGGCAGTTTCATTCCTTCTTTCAAGTCTGTGATCTCATTTACACCATCTTGGAATTGAACGACTTCAAATTGATCACGTGGATCTCTTCCTGGACGATCCAGTTCGTCCATGATGTCTTTTAGTGTCGGAAGTCCTACCTCGTCACTAACGTACGTTTTCAAGTCAATTTGTTTTCTTAACTCCGCTTTGGTCATCAGGTCTCGAACTGAGGCATGCGCATCTTTTGCCATTTGTTCTACGGTCTGATAGCGTTCGGGGTGTACAGCACTTTTGTCTAGTGGATTATCTGCACCAGCTATTCTTAGAAAGCCTGCAGCTTGTTCAAAAGCTTTATCACCAAGTCTTGGCACTTGCTTCAGTGCTTCCCTCGAAGCAAATGGCCCATTTTCATTTCTGTATTTAACAATATTGTCAGCTATCTGAGGACCTAGTCCTGAAACGTAAGTAAGAAGCTGCTTACTTGCAGTGTTTAATTCAACACCTACATTATTTACGCACGCCATCACCACATCATCTAACGACTTCTTGAGTGCATTCTGATCAACATCATGCTGGTATTGTCCTACACCGATTGATTTGGCATCAATTTTTACCAACTCTGCGAGTGGATCCATCATCCTTCTCCCAATAGACACTGATCCTCTCACCGTAACATCTTCATTTGGAAATTCATCCCTGGCAGCCTCTGATGCTGAATAGATGGAAGCTCCGCTCTCATTAATCATGGCGATAATGATACTCGAAGGAAGTCCAAGCTTTTTTACAAATGATTCCGTTTCTCTACTCGCTGTGCCGTTTCCAATAGCTATTGCTTCAATTTTATGTTTTTCTGCTAGGTGTTTTACTGTTTCACCAGCACGCACTTGATCTTTTTGTGGTTCGTTGGGATAAATAGCTGTGAATTCAAGCAGTTTGCCTTGCTTATCCAAGCATACAACTTTACATCCAGTTCTAAATCCTGGATCAATTGCCATGACTGCTTTTTGACCAAGAGGTGCTGCCATTAGCAACTGCTTTAAGTTTTCAGCGAAAACAACAATGGCTTCTTCATCAGCTTTCTTTTTACTTTCCATCCGAACCTCAGTCTCTATGCTCACACTCATGAGTCTCTTGTAGCAATCCTTTGCAGCTGTTTGCACATGCGAGCTTGCATCACTACTGCCTTTGACAAATTGTCTTTCAATGATGTCTAAAGCTTCTTCTTCCTCAGGCGCAATATTCATAGCTAAAAAGCCTTCTTTTTCACCCCTTCGAATCGCTAATAATCTGTGCGATGGGATTTTTCCGATTGGTTCATCCCATTCAAAATAATCCTTGTATTTCTGAGCGTCTGCCTCTTTTTCTTTGCTTTTCAGCACTTTGGATGCGATCGTTCCTTTTTTGATGAATAGCTCCCTAATTTTCTGACGCGTTTCTGCATTTTCATTGATGGTCTCCGCAATGATGTCTCTGGCGCCTTGGAGCGCGTCTTCAATTGATTCAACACCCTTCTCCGAATCAATGTATTGGGATGCTTCTGACTGAGGATCGAAATTCCCTTGTTCCAAAACTTTAATAGCTAAAGGTTCGAGACCCTTTTCCTTGGCTACACTTGCTTTCGTTTTTCTTTTTGGTTTGTAAGGAAGATACAAATCTTCCAAGGCAGTCATTGTTTCTGCCTCATTGATCTTCTTCTCTAGTTCTGGAGTTAATTTTTCTTGTTCCTTGATGGATTTTAGAATTGCTTCTCTTCGAGCATCCAGATCTCTTAGCTGCTGTATACGATCTCGAATACCTGCCACTTGCAGGTCGTCAAGGCTTCCGGTCACTTCTTTTCTATATCTGGATATAAATGGAACGGTTGCTCCCTCATCCAATAATCCTACTGTTGCTACTACTTGTCTTGAACTAACGTTCAACTCCTGCGCAATTCTTTCTTCGTGTCTCATCTGTTTATCAAAAAATTGACGTCAAAAATAGAAGAGACATGGAATTAAAAATACTGTTGTGGATAACTATTATTTATTTCTTCCGTATGACTTATACAAATATTAATTAAATAAATGTATAAATGGGTGCATTAGAAGAAATGGTGATACTAATTGCGGCAGCTATGAAAGAGGAAGCTTATGCTGTTTCCATAGCAAGAGCGTATACAATTAGAACGAAACAAGAGATTTCAATCCCGGCAATTCATACGGTTTTAAAACGATTAGAAACGAAAGGATTTTTGAGGTCTTTTGAATCAGCACCTACAGCAGAACGTGGAGGTAGAAAAAAGCGCCTGTATCAAATTACCACATCTGGCTACTCATTGATTTCTGAGTTGAGAAATCAGCGTGAAGAACTTTGGACACTTATCCCAAAGATGTCAGTATGAATGATTCAAGCAAAGCACCCAACTCTCCACTTAAGTTTCTGAGATGGTTTTGTAAGAAGGAGCTCATCGATGAAATAGAAGGAGATCTTATTGAGGCTTATCAAGAAAGACATCAAACGGATCCTCGTAAGGCAAAAAGAAAACTATGGAAGGAGGTTCTTCAATCCTTCAACTCTCGGAATATTGGAATAATGGAAAAATATATGAATCGAACATTCATGGACAGGATCAGCATGGTAAAGCAATACGCCTTGGTATTATTTAGAAATGCAAAAAAGTATAAAGTGTACACGCTTATTTCACTTGCTAGTTTGGTTCTGGGGATTGCATGCGCAAGTCTTATCTACTTGTATATCCAGAAGGAAACGAGCTTTGATACGATGTATTCTAAGGTGAATCAATTATATCGAATCAATCATGTGAGTGAAACATCTGGTAGAACATATGCTTATGCACCATTAGCCATGACACCTCATTTGAAAGAAAATGCCGAAGCAATAGAAGACGGCGTTCGTATATTTAAATATCGGAGAGCGTCACCTGTTACGGTAGAATTTTCCAACCGCTCATTCAATGAACCGAGATTCGCTTGGGCAGATCCTAACTTCTTTGAGTTGTTCGATCTTACATTTACAATAGGAAATAGGGAGGGGATTCTTGATAGACCAAATACGGTAGTTATCAGTGAAAGTCTATCTAAAAAGTACTTCGGAGAGAAAGATCCAATCGGACATACGTTAATATTTGGATCAGCCGAGGTGACCAAGTTGGAAGTAGTGGGTGTTTTCAAGGATTTTTCATCAAATACAAGCTTCCAGTTTGACCTTGTTTCCAACTTAGAGACGTGCAGTAGAGCAATGTGGAATTCAAATCATTTGAACAGCTGGACGAATATGTTTGTCAGTGCGTATCTCGTTGTGAAGCCGGATAGAATGGAGGAAGCGCAAGCACTCGTACAGGAGGCAACAAATACCTACTTCAATCCGGAATCTAGCTCTAATTGGATTGCAACCATTCAACCTTTATCTGATATTCATTTGGGAGAAGCAATGGAAATTGGAGAGTGGAGTGCACATAATGATGTTGAAACCTTAGTAATGCTGGCAACGATTGGGATTATCATCTTATGTCTTGGTTGTTTCAACTTTACCAATATGATAACTGCTCAAGCTGGGCAAAGAACCAAAGAGGTGGGTGTGCGAAAGGTGTTGGGTAGCTATCGAAGAAATATTGCACAGCAAACTTTTTTTGAGACAGCAGGATTCGTCTCGGTAGCAGGGGTGTTTGCATTTCTAATGGTCTACCTGTGCTTATCCAGGCTCGGCAATTTAACTGGGCATAGTTATGACTTGAATGATTTGCTTATTGCTGAGTTCTATATTCCATTTGTTTTCATTTTGACTGTTGTAATACTTCTTTCCGGTGTTTACCCGGCGTTTTTCATCAGCAGTATTCGATCTATTCAACTCATGAAAAACACCACTGATTTAAAGGGTGGAGGAATTAGAAACGTGCTAGTAACCACACAATTTGTGATAACGACGGCACTCATTATAAGTACCTGTGTTGTGTTTTTACAGCTCCAATACCTCAGGGAAAAGAAGCTTGGATTCGATCATTCTGTTATTGTAAATATGCCAATTCATAGCGATGAAGCGATCATTCCTAAGATCAATACTTTTAGAAACGAACTTGCCTCATTTGCTGGGATAAAGGGAATAACGGCAGCATCTCATGAAATGCTAACGGATTATACCTACATCACCAATTTTGCTATTGAAGGTATCGCTGAAGATCAGCTTTGGGAGCGATACACCGTAGAACAAGATTATTTAAAAACCTTTGATTTAGAGATTGTTGCAGGGCGAGGGTTTGATCGAAATATTCAGTCGGATTCATCAGCTTTTGTTCTCAATGAAAGTGCTGTCAAGACATTAGGTCTTTCTCCAAATGAGGTGATCGGCAAATCAATGACTGATGGAACTTTGAATAGAACTGGTAAGATCATTGGTATTGTAAAGGATTTTCATTTTAGATCCTTGCATCATGAAATTTCACCGTTTGTGATGTATGTAAATCGATACCGATTGGACTATATATCTGCTCGGCTATCTGTAGATAATTTCCAGGAAAACATCTCCCATTTAGAAGAAACTTGGACAAACGTATTCGGGGAAGGCATTCCATTCTTCTTCAATTACCTTGATCAACAAGCGATGGCCATGTACGAAAAAGAAGATAATGAAATGCAATTATTTAGCATTTTCAGTCTGGTTTCAATAACGCTGGGCGGTCTTGGCCTTTTTGGATTTGTGCTATTTACTACAGAGCGAAAAAATAAGGAGATAGGTCTCCGCAAAGTACTTGGTGCTACTTCATGGCAGGTAATTAAGCTTATCAATGCGACCTTTGTGAGAATGCTTCTAATAGCTTCCCTAATAGCCGTTCCGATAACTTACTATCTGATGAAACAATGGTTGAGGGATTTTGCCTATCGAATTGATCAACCGATATGGGTCTACTTTTTAGCAATCCTCGGCATTCTTATTGTTGCCACCATAACAGTTAGTAATACTACTTGGCGCGCAGCATCCTCAAATCCTGTGGATGCAATTAAGAACGAATGACTATTTAAATCTTTTTTGTTCCTCCACAACATTTAGAAAATTGATGAGGTAGTAAATGCTCTTTATCAATTCTTTTTCATTGGGCAAAGAAGGATCTTCAGAGGTAATATGTGTGAAGAAGAGGTCTTCCAGGTCGCGACGAATTTTGGTTGGCGGCGCAAACTCAAAAAGGTCTTTTAGCTCTCTCAGTATTTTTTGGTCGGATTCAAATTGGTCTAATGGGCCCATTCTATTTTGATAATTGTTCAATTTTGGATTTCATTTCCTGAAGCAATCGCGCATATTGGATAGACATTTCCTTGATGTCTGAGTTATTTCGGTGGCCCTTACAGACTTTTCGGATGTAATCTAAGGTATACTCTGTCCCATATTTTTTTAGGAGTAAGTTTCTGATTTTTCTGAAATCAGATTCTACAAGGTCACTCGTATTTACATCAAGTTTTGACATATTTGTCTTAAATTTTCATACAAAATGTAGATATTAACTACAATAATTGATAGAATCTACTAATAAACTACAATTTGAGTATATTCAACGATAATCTTCGATTTATGTGCAAAAAAATGGGACTTAGTCAGCAGCGACTTGCAGATCTCATGGATATAAAGCGTGGAAAGGTTGCAGGATACTTTTACGAAACACAGGCTAAACCAGCTTTCCACCAAAAGCTTTCGGAGCAATTTGATCTTAACCTAGGCAAATTTTTAACACTAGAGATGAGCGATTTAAACTTCGAAACATTTTTTAACTCTTCTGGATCAACTTCCTTGTCGGAACCTAA
Organism: Ekhidna sp.; assembly: GCF_963691765.1. Classification (GTDB taxonomy): domain Bacteria; phylum Bacteroidota; class Bacteroidia; order Cytophagales; family Cyclobacteriaceae; genus Ekhidna. The sequence continues at coordinate 1,020,065 of NZ_OY829375.1, read as the reverse complement.
AGTGCCTTATGGGAATTCAGGTCCAATAGAAATATTGCAAAAGGCAAAACAAGCAACAAGAGATGAGGAGCGATCTGATTTAATTGATGAAGCCATCATCTTATACGAGAAATTGATGGCAAAAAACAGTCAACTTAAGGATGAATTAATCGAGGCGTTGAGACAAAAAATTGATTGACTGATTTTTAATGCAATATCTATGATCAAAACTATCTTTGTGTTTGAAACGTTTGTTTCAATAAGGTATGCTCTTATAGTTGAGTATTTCAAACCATGCCAAAGTCAGTAACATTTGATAGAGAGAAAGTAATCAATGACGTGATGGAGCTTTTCTGGAAGAAAGGCTACAATGGAACCTCTATGCAAGATTTGGTAGATGTTACTGGGCTCAATCGTTCAAGTTTTTACAATTCATTTGGCGATAAGTTTTCTTTATTTCAAGAGGCATTAAAAGCTTATGAAAAGCAACAGAACGAAACATTGAATTCTTTTTTTGGCAAAGCTCAAACACCTAAGGAGTCGATTATTTCCTTGTTTAAAGGTGTAAGTGATGATATTCGATCCGGCAATCAAAAGGGGTGTATGTATACAAGTTGTACAGCTGAACTTGGTGGCGAAAATCAGCAAGTACATGATTTGCTTGTTGTAAATAAGGATAAAGTTGTTGACTCCTTTGAGATACTCATAAAAAAGGCCCAGGAACAAGGGGAGATATCGCAAAGTAAAAACCCCCATGCATTGGCGTTAATGCTATTTACATGTATGCAAGGAATTCGCGTGACTTCTATCATAGAACCCGATATGGACGGGGTTATTGAAGAAATTTTAGAGGTTTTATAATTTTTTTCATCTTATTTGAAACGTTCGTTCCAGTATTGTCGTTATTTGGACTGATCATTTCAAATAAACCTAAATATTAAATTAAAATGGGAAAATTAGATGGAAAAGTAGCCTTGATAACAGGCGGTAATAGCGGTATCGGACTAGCTACTGCAAAGACTTTTATTAACGAAGGAGCAAAAGTTGTAATCACTGGAAGAAGAGAAGAAGCTTTAGATCAAGCAGCAGCTGAGATCGGTGGCGATGTAAAAACAATCTTGGCTGATTCAGCAGATATTTCTAAAACGAAAAGCGTTATAGAGCAGACAGTAGATGCATTTGGAAAAATTGATATCCTTTTTGTGAACGCTGGAGTAGCATACTTTGCACCGCATACTGAAATCACTGAAGAGTTCTTTGATTCGCAATTCAATACAAATGTGAAAGGACCTTTCTTCTTGATAAAAGAAGCGATCCCTCATCTCAATGATGGAGCCGTAATCATTGGAAATACTTCAATTGTTGGGCAGAAAGGATTTGATGGTACAAGCGTATATTCGGCAACAAAGGCAGCATTCAGATCATTATCTAGAACCTTAGCTAGTGAATTAAGAGAACGCAAGGTTAGAGTTGTGAGCGTTGCTCCAGGTCCAATCGAGACGCCAATTTATGGTAAACTAGGAATGTCTGAAGAAGAAGTTAATGAAATGGGTCAAGGATTTGCTCAGCAAGTACCTCTAGGAAGATTTGGATCTTCTGATGAGCTAGCTAAAGCAGTATTGTTCCTGGCGTCTGATGATGCTTCCTATGTGAATGGAGTGGAATTGGAAGTTGATGGAGGATTGAGTCAGATTTAATTAGGATCATTGTTTGAATTACCATCTATCTATCCAGATAGATGGTTTTTTATTTATAAAGCCAATTTCTCCATCTATAACTAATGATTAGATAGACACCTATTACATTTAATGCAACGAGTGCTGTCAAGATTGTTGATGGAATTTTAGGCAGACTTGGCTGCGTGTATTCAATGTTGACATTGAATTTAAGGTTTGAAAAAGCACCTTTAATGGATTGGATAAAGTCTGGTAATTGGAACGACGATCCACCCGAATTCCCTACCAAATAGATCATTACAAGTGTGAATACACTACAGATCACAATCCAAGCTTTTTTACTAATTACAGGCTCATATTCGAATGCTTCTGGATTCACATCTATTCTGTGCATTACACGTTCTGTAATATCAGATTTAGACTTTATCTCCGCCTCAGCAAATAGCTGTTTTAGCAATTCATCTTCTTGATTCATGGCATTCATAATGTCGATTGTTTAACACCCATTTCATTTAATATCTCTAATAGCTTTTTGCGACTTCTGTGTAATAAGATCTTAATATTCGACAATGTAAGATCTGTAACATCACAAATTTCCTGCAGTGAAAGTTCTTGATAGTAAAATAAAGTTACAACAGAACGTTCATCTGGCTTTAGATTGGCTAATGCTCGATTAAGCACCTGCTGACGATCATCTAAGTGTAAATCTTTAGTGGGTGCATCTTGCGTTCCGGTGCTTCTATTAGATAAATTATCCAGAGAAACTTTTTTAGGAACTTTCTTTCGAAAATGGGTTAGGCAATTTCTGTGCGCTATCCGAATAAGCCATGTTGAGAAGGAGGCTTCTCCTCTAAACTGACTGAGTGACCGATAAGCTTTCACAAAAGTGTCTTGCACCATTTCCTCTGCATCTTCCCGATTGTTCATCAGGTAATTCACGTAGTTGAAAACTTTAGCTTCATACTTATCCACGAGGATCGCATAGTTGCGCCATTCTCCATCAAGGATGCGTTCGATAAGTTCAGCTTCGGTTTTCATGTTCATTTTCGACTTTGACTACCAAAGCCTTATATAGGTTACGAAAAATTTTCGACTTTTTGTAACCTAGAATTACAACCTGTAGTCAAAGAGGGAAATAAGTAACAACTTTTAATTTACATACATGGAACCATTAATAGTATTTCTAGCACTCTTCGGAACCGTATTTGGAATTGCCTACGTGTTTTTGACCACAAGGAATAAAGAACGTTTGGCTCTTATTGAGAAAGGAGTAGAAGCTAAGCTGTTTAATAGCAAAGGATCAAAATTCTCCATTGCTAAGTTCATCTTAAATATTGCGCTGCTCTTCATGGGCATTGGTGCAGGGATCTTTTGCGGTGACTTACTTTCAGCAGCCCTTGACATGAAGGAGGAAGTAACCATTCCCTCAATGCTATTCATCTTCGGAGGATTAGGATTGGTGGCAGGATTCTTCATTACTAGAAGGATTGAATCAAATGACGAATAAGCGCTAAAGAACAATCGTGTCGTTTTGGAGGGTACAAGTTTTTATGACTTGTACCCTTTTTTATTTCCTTTTATTTAATGGTATAGTCACTCCTAGAAAAGGCAGTGTGGCAATCCCGTCATCATCGTCGGAGAATGGAAGAGAAGGGAGTATGACAACTCCAATTTCAAAACCACTACCTCTTTTGTCTGCTACTATTCTTCCACCAGTTATTGATATTAAATCATCTACCTCTTTTTCACTATTTAGTTCTCGAGGATCAATATAGTTTTCAGTAAAGAAATAGAATCTCTTTCCGATTTTTAGCATTCCTTTTAAGGAGAGACGCGATCTAGGGGATCTATTTCCAAATGAAATACCTACGCTTAGATTAGATTTTCTGGGTCCGAAAGTTACTTTTCCGGTATTGAAAATTACTGGCTCGCCATCTCCTACGAAGATACGTGAAGCAAATCCAATATTTATGCGATCCTTGATAAGTGGATATCCCACTTTACCTCCAATCCAAAAAAAATCACCGCTTATGATTAACCCGCCATTCAATGTGATGTTATCAGTTACGCCATAAGAAATTTGGTTATATAATAACCAAATATTTTGATAGGTAATAGAGCCTTTCCCAGGGTTATAGTCATTAAATGAAAGGAAGTGGTATGATGATCGAAAAGGTTCGCTGTAAGCAATTAGGCTGTCAGGTATTTGTTCTTGACTTTGCGCGTTAAAAATGTAAAGTGACAAGAGTAAAGCTAGTGAGTATTTCAAGTTGATTAGGGGTTTGAGTTTGATTATTAGTCAGCTTAAAATCTCAAAACCCTCAAAATGTAGCCCATCAATCAAATTTTTCTGGATACCCACTGGCTTTTAAGAATGCTTCAAAATCTTTGATAGTCAAGATATCTTCTATGGCTCGCTTTTTATCTTCCGCATTATCATAGTACGACTTCACAATCTTATATCCCATCCAATATCCCAAGTCGTTTGGCCTTCCTTTTTGAGAACTATATAACCACCCTGCGTAGTTTTTTTCATTCATTCTTTCTTTGAACTCATTCCATAACTCTTCTTCTCTAGCATTTCCGAATTCATGTGCCAGATCATTAATATGCTTGCCAGAAGCCAACTCTGCAATAAAGTCTGCAGCGCCCTCTTTGATAGAGGCTTTTAATAGGTTTCCACCGTCATATTTTTGTTGGAAATGAACCAATTCATGCACGACTATATGTGGTATTTCATCCATTCTTTTTAAGACACTTAAATGCCACTTGGTAAGTTCGTCTTTAGGTGTGTTAGGACTTAAGCCGTACATGTCTGCACCAATAATTAATCCGTGCTTTGAAGTAGTACCACCTGAATTCATAGCGCCGATTACAAAATAGACATCTGGAAAAATCGCGTCTGGATAGAGTTCTTTCATCTTAACTAAATAGGATTTGATGCTTTTTTCCTGCTCTGCAATCTTTGGTGTCAATTCACGCAGTGAAGCATAATATTTGGGCCTTTTTTTAATATAGTAAGTGAGGTTTTCAGCATTTTTAATACGCCCACTCATAAAGCCTTTTAATCCTTTAGAACCTTTTTTTATGTAGTATTCTTTAATAATATCTGGATCGAACTCTGGTGAAGCTTTATCCCAGGCAATCCAGAAATTATCTATGTCGCTTGTTATGAGTTGGATACTATTTGGATCCTTGTTTTGGCCGTCGACATTATTCAAGGTCAGAATGGAAAGTAGTAAAATGAGGGTTGATGTACTTTTTAGGCTAGTCATTGGAAGAGTCATTGATTATATCAATGATTTGATTTTTCATCAAAGAGTTGCATCACGATTTTTCGTGATGTGATTTACCACACTAACTTCGCGAGATGTCTTTCGATCCCAAGTCCATAGATCTTCCAATAGTTGAGATTCTTGATGAAGTAAAAAATAAACTTCAACAGGAAAATACACTCATTGTTCATGCTCCGCCAGGTGCGGGGAAGAGTACACTCTTGCCCATAGCGTTGATGGAAGAAGCATGGCTGAAAGGGCAAAAAGTTATTATGCTGGAGCCAAGAAGATTGGCCGCTAGATCTATCGCCATGCGTCTGGCTGAACTGATAGGAGAAAAGGTAGGAGAGACTGTCGGTTATCGAATCCGGTTCGAAACAAATGTGAGTGAGTCAACAAAAGTGGAGGTTGTTACTGAAGGTATCCTCACGCGCATGCTTCATGGAGATAATTCTTTGGAGGGGGTAGGGCTAGTCATATTTGATGAATTTCATGAGCGAAGCATTCATGCAGATGTGGCGTTGGCACTTTGTCGCGAGTCGCAGCAGGTATTGAGACCTGACTTGAAAATCATGGTCATGTCTGCAACATTAAACATGCCTCAGCTTATTCAATCTCTAAAAGCTCCGGTAGTGGAAAGTAAGGGAAGGCAGTACCCTGTTGATATTGAATATGCTGGTGATCAGGATCAGTTTATGATTCCAGAAATGACTGCCACCACTGTGGTTAAAGCATCAAAAGCTCATGATGGAGATATTTTAGTTTTCATGCCGGGCCAAGGAGAAATCACCAAGTGTGCAGGAATACTAAAGTCGAAATTGAAAGGATTTGCTATCCATCCGCTCTATGGCCAACTGCCCTACAACAAACAGAAAGCAGCAATCCTTCCCGATCGGGATGGAAGGAGAAAAGTGGTACTGGCGACCAACATTGCCGAAACAAGTTTGACAATAGAGGGAATTAAAGTGGTAGTAGATACTGGCTTTGGACGAACAATGAAATGGGATCCCAAGGCGGGGCTGTCCCGATTAGAAACGGTACAGATATCCAAAGACTCTGCAGATCAGCGAACAGGAAGAGCGGGTCGTCTTAGCCCCGGAGTTTGCTATCGCATGTGGTCAAAAGTGACGGATAGTAGGTTGCAAGAACATCGTACACCTGAAATACTGGAATCGGATCTTGCTTCATTAGCATTGGATTTGGCAAGTTGGGGGATTAGTGATCCGCTCAGCTTAACATGGCTCTCTCCGCCACCGAAGGGTTCTTGGCAAGCTGCAGTCCAAACTTTACATGAGGTGGAAGCTTTGGAGAATGGTCGAATTACCGAGCATGGCAAGGAGGTGCATCGCTTGCCCTGTCATCCAAGATTGGCTCATATGATGTTAATGGCCGAGGAAGAAGGGTTAGTGAGTTTGGCAGCAGATGTTGCCGCATTGCTCGAAGAACGTGATCCATTGGGGAAAGAAGCAGGGATAGATATTAACAATCGAATTGAGGCACTAAGAACTCATAGACGAGAGGATAGAAAGGGGGGAAGGTTTGATCGCATTGAAAAGATCGCGGCTTCCTATCGACAGCTGTTTGATGAGGTGGTTGATAACGATTCGTTCGACCCATATGAAACAGGCTTGCTTCTGACGCATGCTTTCCCAGAAAGGATAGCGTTTGCGCGTCCAGGAAATAATGCACAATTCAAGCTTGCAAATGGACGAATAGCAATGGCTGGCCATAAAGATGATTTAGCTCATGAGTCGTGGCTAGCGATCGCTAACCTGGATGCTAGAGATGGGATGGGTAAAATATTTATGGCATCTCCACTTAATCCAAAAGATTTGGCGACTCGAGTGAAAGAAGTGGATGTTGTAGAGTGGGATACAGAAGATGGTGGGCTCAACGCTAGCAGAGACTTACGTATTGGAAGTATTGTTTTGAAATCGGTGCCCCTACCGGATCCCGATCCTTCTCACCTATTGGATGCGATAGTTGAGGCGATTAAAAAAGAAGGGCGTACACTTTTAGACTGGACTGAAGATGTAGAACAACTTCAAAATCGAGTCAAATCCTTGAGGAAATGGCAGCCAACTTCAAATTGGCCAGACATCAGCACAGATACCATGCTAATGACGAATGCTGAATGGCTTGCTCCTCACCTGACTGATGTAAAGAACCCTCGAGATCTTAAGAAGATCAATCTACATGAGGTCATTTTGCATACGATTGATTACGAAAAACAACAAGAGCTCCAGCGATTGGCACCAGCTAAAATGGAAGTGCCAAGTGGTTCCAATATTAAGATCATGTATCGAGATAATGGAGAAGCACCGGTTTTAGCCGCTCGCATTCAGGAATTGTTTGGGATGGCAGAGACTCCAACTGTGAATGAAGGCAAAATGCCTATGCTTATCCACTTACTTTCTCCAGGTTTCAAACCAGTGCAAGTGACCTCAGATCTTAAAAACTTTTGGAACGAAACGTACTTCGAAGTTCGCAAAGATTTAAAAGGTCGTTACCCTAAGCATCACTGGCCCGACGATCCATGGACCGCAGAGGCAGTGAGGGGAGTGAAGCCGCGTGGCGGCAAGGGTGTCGCCTAAAGACTTGAATAAGCATATTAATTACAGATTCAAATCAATTTTAGTTTTTCATATCTCTAGAGAAGAAAGTGATAATTCAAAAGCTTTATTCATCCTTTAAATGAACGACAGGATTGGTTCTTGTCACGTTTAGCATCTGAACAACTACAATCATTATTAAAATGATTGTTACTGATAAGATAGCTATTACTCCATGTTGCCAACCAAAGTCAATTCTATTGTGATAGTTAGCCAACCACTGATCGGTCAAATAGAAACTCATTGGTATGCCTATTAGCAAGCTTAGACTAATCGGGATTATGAATTTTTTGCCCATCATCCAGGTGATATGATCATTTGTAGCACCTAGCACTCGCCTTACACTTAGTTCTTTCAGTCTACTTTTAATAGTTAATCCAACAAGGCCGAGCAAGCCAAAAGCGGAAATGAAGATTGCAATTAGACTTCCAACTCCTGCGATCTTCGAAATCTTACCTTCTTCTTCAAATCGTTCGCGATGTAAATCTGATAGGTAATCGAATTTGAATGGAATGGGATTAAATACTTCATCCCAAACCTCGGAAAGCTTCTCCTCCAATAGCAATGGTTCAGCATCAGATTTAATCATAATTTGAGAGCTGATGCGAGAAATGTCTTTGTCAAGAAAAAGTAGTGGGCTTATCTCTGAACCAGGTCCAAAGGCATAATAATCCTTGAATACACCTACGATGGTAGCGTTAGTAAATCCATGTGCAGTGAAAGGAATAGTGGTTCCAATTGGATCCATTATTCCGGTCTTATGGATAAATGACTCGTTCACCAAAACGCCATTCAAAACGCCATCATTCTTTGCTTCACTGATAGACGTTCCCTTCAAAATTTTTATTCCTAACACATCAATGTATGAACTATCAATGTTGGAAAAAAGCAGACTGAATTTGTTCTTACCATCATCATATCCGGACATTCCATAGCCACTTGCTCCTGTAAGGTTATCTATCTCAGGAATGGATTTAAAACCATTCATTAGCACACGTTCTTTGCCACTATTGACTAAGTCTAGCGGCACTCCAATGCGTATTACATTTTCAGTATCGTAACCTCTATCGAATTCCATCAGGTAATGAAGCTGTCCACGGAAAATTAACATGCATGAAATCATAATGACCGAAATGGAAAATTGAAGAACGAGTAGGCTTTTAGTTATATACGCACTTCTTCCAATTTTCTCTTCGCCCTTTAGTGATTTGATAATGCCCAATCGTGAAAGAAGGAAAGAAGGATATAACCCACTGAGCAAAGCAATTGAAAGTATGATTACTGCTATAATCGGCAACTTGCTTGCTGTGAATAAATCTACCAGACCAAATTGCTTTTCGACAAGAATGGAGAATTGCGGAGCAAGAATGTAAAACAGAATGATAGCAATCCCAGTAGAAATAAATGTTGTAAGTAGTGATTCGGTCATGAGCTGAAGGAAAATTCCAGACTTAGCAGAACCAATGATTTTACGTACTGCTACTTCTCTTGCTCGATTGATATAAAGTGAAATACTGAAGTTGGCGTAATTGATGATTGAGATCACTAAGCACATGATTCCTGCGATTACAATAAACCATATTAGCTGACTATTTCCTCCAGGCAAAAATCCTTTAGATGCCCAATATTCGTCGGATAAATGAAGAGAGGCAAGGGGTGTGATTAATGGAATGTATTGACTAGGATCTTCTTCTGTATTTAAGATGCCGCTGATTTTTTCATTGAGGGCTTCAATGTCGGCCGACTTGTTCACTTTTAGTAATACACTTAAGTCAAAATTATCAGGGCTTGTTAGCTTGGTTGGAGACTGAGCGAGGTAATAAGAATATGGAAGTATTAAGTCCGTTCTAATCGAAGTATTTTTTGGTATATCAGTATACACTCCAGTAACTCGATAGGTGGTGTATTTTGTGGAATCGAGTAATTGAATTTCGGAGCCAACAGCCTCTCCGCGGATGTCAAGCTTATAAGCGAGTTTTTCAGAGATCAACACTTCGTTTGGCGCATCAAATGAGCCTGGTTCTCCCTCTATGAATTCGAGATTTAAAAAATCAACAAGAGACTTCTCAGCACTCAAAAAGGGTTGCTCTATTGTTCCTTCGGGAAGCTTCATGGTGGCTTTGTCATCAGTAAATCTCGCAACCTCATCTACTTCTGGGAGTTCGTCAACAATTTGTTGTATAGTGACATGTGAACATCCTGGAAAGTTGATCATGTTGTCAAAAAGATTCACCTGAGTAGTCATCCGGAAGAGAGATTCAGAATCCGGGAGGTGTTTGTTATAACTCAGTTGATCTGAAGTATACAAATATGCAAACCAGCTGAAGACAATCCCTATACTTAATCCTAAGAGATTGATTGCCGAATAGGCTTTGGTTTTCCAGATAAATCGCCAACCAATTTTAACGTGGCTTTTAACGAGTGTAAGTAGTCTGTCCATTTTATCGTAAGGTTTGAGATTTGATAGTTTAAAGCTTAGCAGTGTTTCCTTTATGAATTGTCGTTTTGCAAAAGCACTTCCTTTTGTTTCAGAGCGCCATTGAAATGACTCATGAAGGTCACCCTGAATTTCCTCAAGCAGATCTTTTCTGCAGATTCTTTCAAGTAGTTTGTCAGCCCATTTTGGTGGAGATGAACTCATGAGGGAATCAGAGATTGAAAATTGAATCCAGGAATGGCCTGCCAGAGATTGTTACGTTTCTCTTTTAGCTCATAAGCAATTTTGAACCCTTCTTGCGTCGCCCGGTAAAGACGTTTTCTTCGTCCACCACGCTCAGCGGTAGGTTCACCCATTTCTGATTTCACTAGACCTTTCTTTTCCAATCGCTTTAATACGACATGAATAGCAGGTAGAGATATCGTTTGTTCGAACTGTTCTTCGTACGTTTTTGCAATTTCCACCCCATAGGTATGATCCTGAGATAGGAGGATAAGTAAAACGATTTCTTCGAGTACGCCTAGTTGAAGATTCATATCATTAATATTTGTTTATCAAATACGAATATGATAAACTTTTGTTTAACTAATGATATTTAGATGTAAATAATAGTTTCAGAAATTGAAACAATATTTACTTATCCCACATAAAAGCAGGTTTATTCGAAATGACTAGGAATCTTTTTTCTTCTTCTTTAAAGCATCTATTCCCCAAGTAATCATGAGCAGTATAAATGCAATACCTCCAACTATTTTAATCCAACCAGCATTAGAGAGGTGAAAAAGGCGGACTACTGCAGCCGCCGCAACCATTGCTGCAAGTATTAGTTGAGTGGTTTTCATTTTAATATTTCTTCTAGAGCCTCGATGCAGTGTTCATTTTCTTCTGGTCTTCCGACCGAAATTCGAATACAATGACTAATTGGATCATATAGCGGTCGAACAAGCACTCCATGTTTCATCAGTGCGTCAAAGACATGCATGACTTCATCCCGATCTTTCCAGACCGTCATGACAAAATTCCCAAAAGATCGAACATATCTGACAGCTAAACGGTCAAACTCTTTATAGAAATAATGTAATCCGTTGGTGTTGTTATCTACCGTTTCTTTAAGGAAATCATCGTCATTGAGTGCTCCTATGCCTGCTGCTTGAGCCAATGCAGTTGGCTCGAAGGTCAACTTTGCTTTTGCCATCGCATCTATTATTTTCTCATTTCCTATGCCAAAGCCTAGTCGAACACCCGCGATACCATATGCTTTGCTAAAGGTTCTTAGCGTCAAAATGTTTGGATAATCCATTTTCAAAGAATTCGGAAATTCCGACTCCAGTGCTTCAGAATATTCGAAATATGCCTCATCAACAATTACCAGAATATGATCTGGTACGGATTCTATGAATGACTCTAGTTCAGATTTAGTAATCCCGGAACCTGTTGGATTGTTGCAGTTGGCGAGATAGATGATTTTAGTATTGCGATTGATTCGGCTCTTTATAGCTTCAAGATCGAATCCATAATCACTAGTCATAGGCATTGCTACGCAACGAACATTATTAATTCGTGCCCAATTGTATATGATTACAAACCCACCTTCAGAGGTAAGAAATTCATCTTCACCACTACAAAGTGCACGTATGGCTAGCATCAATACTGATTCTGAGCCATTACCCAATATGATTTGATTTTCTGGTTTGCCCAATCTTTGTGACAAAGCTTTTTTTAGATCTACACTCGCTGGATCTGGGTAGTAGTTGATTGAATCATATGCATCAATTACCGCTTGTTTAGACTTAGGTGAATAACCAAGCGTATTCTCATTGTTCCATAAAATGGCCACTTTTTCCCACCCGTATTCTTCCTGTAGTTGTGGAATGGTCTTTCCGGGTTGATAACTTTTTATGGCAGCAATATGATCAGGTATTTGTATGTTCATTCGTGTTAGGTTAACTAAGGGCTTTTATACGTCCCATTCTTCTTCTTTTCTAAACACCACTCCTTTAAACAGCCCTACCAATTCATTGTTTCTGGTAACTCTTACAATGTATTGACCAAGACTTCTGGATATATTTTCTTTTTCGGCAGTTGCCACGAGCTCATCTCCTTCAAAAATCGGCTTAATGTGATTGATGGAAGTTTCTATAGATACTGCTTTTTGGCCATGTGAATTTGATGCGAAGGCAAACGCAGAATCTGCGAGTGAAAAAGATATGCCTCCATGCGCAACGAGATGACCATTTAGCATTTCGCCTGTAACGCTCATTTTAATCTTCGCAAACCCTTCTTTTACTTCTAGCACTTCAATACCCAGCCATCGACTAAAGGTGTCTTTGGCCATCATCTCATTTACTATTTTTTCAGCATTCATAGCTTACAATTTACATTAAATCTCAAACCATATACGAAAGGCATTTTAACAAAAGAAGTAGCTGTAGGGTTAAGCGTTAGGCCAAAAGTTGGTACAATCGCAATTCCAAATTTTTCATTTATGGGCTGCTTATAACCTATCCCAGAATTAAAAATCAGAAAGTTTCTTTGAAATAGATTACTTCTATTTTCAAGTTCAAAATTGAATGTAATTCCAACGGGAATGAAAAAATGTTCATTGAGACTCATTCTCACACCAAAAGGAATGGATAAGTAATTATGTCCATTATTTTTTATCCTGTCATCAAAGCTTTGGAAAGCCGGATCACCTGGGGAATCAAATTCGTCTACGTTCAATTTCGTAATGTAATTGAAAGAGGTGAACCCGATACCTGCATAAACTTCCCCAAAATTGGTAGTTCTGACTACTACAATTTGAGTGTTGAAATTGAAGTCTCCTTTGTACTCAAATAGAGTTATATCATTGTTGGTCAGTGAATTTCGAAATATTTGATTGGAAAATTCAATACTGTATTCTTGACCAAAAGATTTTTGAGAAATTGCTACGATAATCAGGAATGCTATTACCGCTTTGAAATTCATGAATAAAAGGTTTGGTTATTAGAATGCATCCTTCTAAGGAGTGGACTGCATCTGTATCGATCTTCTCTATACTCTTCGTACAAGGCATCAAGCTTCTCCACGCACCATTGTATTCCTTTCTCATCTGCCCATTTCAGTAATCCTTTTGGATAGTTTACCCCTTTAGTCATTGCCGTATCAATATCTTCTCTGCTAGCGATGTTAAGGAATAAGGCATCAGCGGCTTCATTGATAAGCATGACTAATGCACGTTCCAATATCTGATTTCCCAGCGTTTCATCTTTGCTAGGTTCTGGCTTAGATGCTCCTTCAGCATAATCGTAATATCCTTTACCGGATTTTCTACCTAAGAAACCAGCTTCAGACATGCGCTTTTGTGTGAAGGAAGGTTTGTATCTTGGATCATAGAAGAATGACTGAAATACTGTTTCTGTAACGGTATAATTGATATCGTTGCCAATAAAGTCCATCAGTTCAAAAGGCCCCATTCGAAATCCTCCAATTTCTTTCATTGCCCAGTCGATAGTTGCAAAGTCTGCAATACCTTCTTCGTACATTCTCAAAGACTCACCATAAAATGGTCTTGCTACGCGATTTACAATGAAACCAGGAGTGTCCTTTGTTAGTACCGTAAGCTTCTTCCAGCTATCGACCCATTCTTTTGCTTGATTAGTAGTCTCTGCTGCTGTTTGAACTGCTGGAATGATTTCAACAAGCGGCATTAAAGGAGCTGGATTGAAAAAGTGAATCCCAACAAATCTTGATGGATTTTCAAGTGCGGCACCTATTGAAGCTAATGACAGTGAACTTGTGTTTGAAGCGATAATCGTGTCTTCTCTCACTATTTTTTCGACAGCTGAAAATACCTTTTGCTTTATCTCCAAGTTTTCTACTATCGCTTCAATGACAAGGTCTGAATTTTCAAAATATTGTTGATCTTCAGTAAAGTCTATCCGCTCCAATATCTTATCGGCTGTTTCTTGATCTATTTTACCTTTTTCTACCAATCGGATCATCACCTTCACCAGGCTCGCTGAAGATTTTTCTAGAATCTCACTATTGGTATCGTTGATCACTACGTCCCAACCTGCAGTGGCAGCTACTTGTGCTATTCCGGTACCCATTGTACCTGCTCCTATGACACTTAATTTTGGCATTATTCTCCTTTAAATTCTGGCTTTCTTTTTTCAATGAAGGCATTCACACCTTCTTTATAATCATATGTCTCAGTTGCTTTGAATTGCCACTCTTTCTCAAGCTCTAGTTGTTGATCAAGGTTTGACACAAATGATTGATTTAACAGATGCTTGGTATATGCCAGGCCTTTTGTTGGCATACTTGCTAGTTTTTGGGCTACCGCTTCGGCTTCTTCGATAAAAGTATCGTCGCTTACTACTTTGTAGATCATTCCCATTTTTTCAGCATCTGAGGCAGAAACCTTGTCTCCTAACATCATTAACGCAGATGCTTTTCCAAACCCAATGATTCTTGGTAGTGTAAACGTTCCACCACTATCAGGCACTAATCCAATCTTGCTAAAGGCTTGTATGAAAGATGCAGATTCTGTTGCCACCACCACATCACATGCTAAAGCAATGTTTGCACCCGCTCCAGCGGCCACCCCGTTGACAGCTGCGATAATTGGCTTTTCAATACTTCTAAGTTGTCTGATAATCGGATTATAATGCTCATCCACGATCTGTTCTATCTCAAGTCCATTGTCGGCAATGGCCTCCTGAAGATCTTGGCCAGCGCAAAATGCCCTACCATTTCCTGTAAGCATTATTGCTCGAATACTAGAATTTTCAGCGTATTCATTCAAGGCTTTTTGAACGGCTAAGGCAAGCTCTTTATTGAAGCTATTAAAGACGTCTGGACGGTTGAAAGTAATGACACCTAGGTTGCCTTTTTGGGTTAGTTGTAGGGATTCAGACATGTGTTGTTATTTGTTAGCGAAGTTAAGAATTCTTGGCTGCAGGCAGAAACTGATTTACTAATAAACTATTTCACTAATCAGTGACACTTGAAGTAGTCGAATGGCTCGAGGCAATCGTTGCACTTGAATAATGACTTGCAGGCGGTAGAGCCAAATTCACTCACAAGCTGCGTATTTTTTGATCCACATTGTGGGCATTGAATATCCTCTGGATTGGTTGGGTTTGGAGGAGCAATTCCATACTCTTTGAGCTTTCGTTTACCTTCTTCGGTCATCCACTCTGTAGTCCATGCTGGAGATAAAACGGTGCTGATTTTAAATTCTGTGATACCATCCGTTTTTAAGGCATTGTTGATTTCTTTTTCTATTTCAAGCATGGCAGGACAGCCTGAGTAAGTAGGGGTGATGATGATTTCTAGAGAATTTTCTTCAACGATCACATCTCGAACAATGCCGAGGTCCATCACTGAAATAACGGGTATTTCAGGATCTGTTACATTTTGAAGTAATTCAAGGATATGTTCTCTATCTAATACCATCAAACAAATTCGTAATAGGTAGTATAATCTTTAAATCCGTACTTTTTATAAATATTCAAACCGTCTTCAGTTCCTTGTAGGATGCCATTTTTGTATCCTAACTCCTTTGCCATATTTAATGCGAAAGTGAGTAATGTGGTTCCAATACCCATTCCTCGATAGGCTTCTAAGGTAGCAAATCCATAAAATCCTATGGTCTCTTCGTCTGTAGGAAACAATTCTACACATGAGACTGGTCGACCTTCGTGAAAGTAAATCAACAGTTTAATAGAATTGTTTGGATCTAAATACCTGTTAGCTGTCTGGTGATAGAAATCAATGACATTTTGATCTGCTGGAGTCCAATTTTCAGCAATTACGTGAGCATATGTTTCTAAGGACGCTTCATCAGCAACACTTCTGATATTTAAATGATGGACATTCTCAACGTATTGATAATTATCAAACTTGATAGCCATCCCAACTTCACTTGCTTGCTCTTCAATGTCTAGGTCCTTAAAGATCGAGCGAACATTCGCACTTAGATTTTCTTGATTTATCCAGATGCAATATTCGAGGTTATTCATTCTATAGTGGCTCAAAACCTCATTCAACTCTTCTTTTTCTAATTCTGGATGGTTTATATAAATGATATTGAAGGTATCACATGAAAGACCGCTGTCTACATAGATAAGATGATCTAACTCTTGCGCAGACATTCCTTCATTTAATAGCGGAATCTTTGAGGCATGTAACTGAAAATTTTCTGAAATGAGATTGAGCATCAGTCTTTTTTTCTCCAAGGTGGATTTTTACGATTATCACCTGCTTTGAATAATATCAAATGATTTCCATCCGGATCATAGATATGAGCCTCTCTCCATAGCCATGGTTTGTCATTTGGCATCTCAGCGATTGTAATTCCTTTCCCAATGAAGGAATCTACCCTTTCATCCAAGTCATCACATTCAAAATAAATGATTGGTTTGGCTCCTTCCGAAATGTTATCCACGTAATGCAACGATAATGTTGCATCTCCATCTGGACATTCAAATCGAGCATACTCTTCATGGGTATGCACGATCAATTTGAATCCTAATTTCTCATAAAAAGGAATAGAAGCTGGAACATCGCTAGATGGAACGGTAACCTGGTTAAGATTCATTTACCACTCAAGTCCAGGATATGTGCGTTGAAGGAACTGGAGATCTGCAAGAATGTATCCGAGGTGTTCTGAATGTCGGCCATCCTTCCCGCCTTCATGCGCATAGGTACTTTCTGGGACATCTAAGGTTGCCTCCATCAATACTTCAGCAATTTTCGCATCTCGGTGCTCTTTCAAAGCATTCAAGTCAATGCCATATCCAGCTTTTAATGCTTCTGTTTCGGTCTCATTCGGCTTGGTTAATTCACCTGAATATGACCAAAGCTCATCAATAGCTGACGTTATTCGGCTACGACTCTCCTCAGTTCCATCCCCAAGTCTTATAACCCAGTCGCTACTCCATTTAATATGATAAAGCGCTTCTTTATGTGACTTTGCTGCGATAGCGGCCAATCGCTCATCAGAGCTTTGCATTAATGCTTCATAGAAAAAGCAGCTATAGCTATCAAAAAGAAATTGTCTGAAGATGGTTTTAGCAAAATCTCCATTTGGCTGTTCGAGAAGCAAAACATTGCGGTAACCCCAAGCATCTCGTAAGTATGCTATATCATCCTCTGATTTTCCTTCGTCTTGGATTTCGGCTGCGTATTGATACCACATTCTAGCTTGTCCAATAAGGTCAAGACTTATGTTTGTCATAGCTATGTCTTGTTCTAAGATAGGGCCATGACCACACCATTCTCCTAAGCGCTGTCCCAGAATCAGGCAATTATCTGCGTGTTGCAGTACGTAGTTGTAAAGATTTTGGTCTTTCATCAATTACATGTGTTTCACTTCGTCTGGTAAATCGTAGAAAGTTGGGTGTCTATACACTTTATCCTTTGCAGGTTCATAAAGTGGGTCCGAATCGTCAGGGTCAGAAGCAGTAATGTATTCTGATTTCACCACCCAGATACTTACACCTTCATTTCTTCTGGTATAAACATCTCTGGCATTTTGAATTGCCATCTCTTCATCAGCTGCGTGCAGACTGCCAACATGCTTATGGTTAAGCCCAGCTTTGCTTCGAATGAAGATTTCCCATAAAGGCCAATTTTTCATGGAGTTTGGATTTTTGTTGTGTAGTTAATTTATGCTGCTTCCTGTCGCTTTGCCTTCTTCTCAGCGTGAGCGGCAGCTGCCTCTCGTACCCATGCACCTTCATCGTATGCCTTTTTTCTAGCATCAACACGCTGCTTGTTGCACGGTCCGTTTCCTTTGATCACATTGAAAAATTCCTCCCAATTGATCTTACCGAAATCATGATGACCTCTTTCTTCATTCCATTTCAAATCTTTGTCTGGAATTGTAATCCCCAATAGATCAGCTTGAGGCTTTGAAGCATCCACAAACTTTTGTCTTAGCTCATCATTGGTAAACCTTTTGATTCCCCATCTCATCGATTGCTCCGTATGCGTTGACGCCTCATCCGTTGGACCAAACATCATAAGTGCTGGCCACCACCATCTGTTAAGAGCATCTTGAGCCATTTTCTTTTGCTCTTCAGATCCCTTGCAAAGGGTAAGCATAATTTCAAAGCCTTGTCTTTGGTGAAAAGACTCCTCCTTACACACTCGTACCATTGCTCGAGCATATGGGCCGTATGATGCTCTACACAGTGGAACTTGGTTCATGATAGCTGCGCCATCTACTAACCATCCAATAGCTCCCATGTCAGCCCATGTCAATGTTGGGTAATTAAATATCGAAGAGTATTTAGCTTTTCCAGAATGAAGATCTTGAAGTAGTGAATCCCGCTCTACACCTAACGTTTCACAGGCACTATACAAGTAGAGACCATGACCAGCCTCATCTTGCACTTTTGCTAGAGCTGCCGCCTTTCTTCTCAATGTAGGTGCGCGAGAAATCCAATTGGCTTCTGGCAACATTCCTACTATTTCTGAATGCGCATGCTGCGAAATCTGACGTATTAGTGTTTTACGATAATTTTCGGGCATCCAGTCTTTTGGCTCTATTCGGATGTCCTCATCTATCTTTTCGTTAAATCGATCTTCTAAACTCTTAATATCCATCTTCTTAATTCCTTTGTTCAAAGTTACTTAACACGTTTGAATTGCTCATTGTTGGACTCAAACGTCAAAACTTAATTTTACTTTCTCAGTCTTTGGAAAAGACTGACAGCTAAGCACTAAACCTCTTGCTAATTCATCAGGTTCAAGCGCGTAGTTAATGTCCATTTCAACTTCTCCTTCCTCAACCTTACAAACACAGGTACTGCATACTCCTCCTTTACATGCGTATGGAAGATCTGCACCATTATCAAAAGCGACATCCAAAATAGATTTGTCTGAATCGTATGGAAAGGTCATGCTATTCCCATCCAAAACCACGGTTATCTCAGCCTTAGCTTTTTCATGTTTTATATCCTTAGCCTTTCCACCCAATTTACCAACCGGAGATGTAAATAGCTCCAGATTGATACGATCTTCAGGTACTCCAAGATTTTTAAGTTCACTTTGGACGGTTAGCATCATTTCTTCTGGCCCACAGGTGAAATAGTGATCTACGGTCTCAGGATCAAAAAACAATTTTGCGTATGATTGAATTTTTTCTGATTCAATTCGGCCGTTAAATAAATCTGACTCCTGTCGCTCCTTGCTTAGTATGTGATACAGGCTAAATCTTCCCATGTATCTATTCTTCAGCGCCTCTAGTTTTTCTTGAAAAATGATTGTACTCGTTCGACTATTACCATAAAATAGCTTGAACTCACTCTCGGGCTCTGTTCTTAATGTTGTCTCTATTATGGAAATGATTGGAGTAATTCCACTGCCACTAGCAAAGGCAACGTAAGATTTAGCGTTTGCTGGATCTAGAGGTACATAGAAGTGTCCATGAGGAGGCATTACTTCTAATTCATCACCTACCTTCATCACATCGTTTGCGTAGGTTGAAAAGGCACCGCCATCAAGCTTTTTAATAGCAACAGTTAAGACTTCATCAATTGGACAAGAGCAGATTGAATATGACCGCCTTGTGTCTTCACCATTAATATCTTTTTTCAAAGTAATGTGCTGTCCTTGGATGAAAGAAAATTCTTCTCTTAGATCTTCAGGAATATCAAAAGTGACAGCAACGGATTCTTCTGTTGGTCTGGTTATTTCTTTAACGCTTAGGGTGTGAAATTTTGCCATGTTGAATTTTTGGGTGCAGCAAAACTAAGCATCGAAAGCAATTTTTTTATTCAATTTATCTCAAGCTTCTTCTTGATTTTTGTCACCTTTTCGTCAACCCTATCTTTTAATGGGTGACTGAAGAGGAAATACTCTTCATCATTTTCAAGCTTTAAGATAGCTCTGAACTCATGGTCTGCTACAATGTTTTCTTTGTTAGATAGGGTATAAACAGTTCTTTTAGTCTTGACTTTTCTAATTATTATCTCACTTAGAGAGGTGTAATTCGATGATTTTTTAAGCTTTCGCCCCATTGTCCAAATACCATCATAGATGGTTTTATTTTCTTCATTGATGATTATGATCTTAGTGGCAAACCAGATGGCAGGAAGAAATGAGGCAATTAAGATCACAGAAATAATGGACCAGGGTTCTGACAACCAATTTGCCAATTTCACAGTCATTAAAATCATAAGTATTACACAAAGTAATCTTAGCGGCAGACGTACTGCTTTACCTTTGTTTATTCGAATGATCCTCATGAATGATCGAAAGTACCAAACTATTTTCGATGTTCAGTGTTTTTTTCATCTATGAGAGAAATTGCTCTTTTTCCGTTGAATATTGTGGCGTTTCCTGGAGAGGGAGTTAACCTGCATATTTTTGAACCACGCTATAAAGCTCTGGTCAACGATTGCTTAGTGAATAATACTACTTTTGGCATCCCTGCTTATGTAATAAATAAGATTGAGTGGGGTACGGAAGTCGAAATCACAGAGGTGACAAAAACCTACGATGATGGCCGAATGGATATCAAAACCAGAGCATTGCAGCCATTTAGAGTCGAGGAATTTTGGAACCCTTGGGAAGCGCACTTATATGCCGGTGGCCGTATTGAGGATTTATCTATGAGTGATGAATCAACGGATCTAAGTATGCTATATGAATTTAAAGAAATGGTTTCTAAACTATTTGTATGGCTCGGCGAGATGGATGTTCCTGATATTTCAACCCTTAATTCTGTATATGAAATCGGGCATAAAATTGGTTTTAAGCCAGAAGAAGAATACCAGTTACTTCAGATGCCTACAGAAAATGAACGACTACAGTTTGCACTGAAACACCTCGCGCATTTACTCCCTGCTCTTGAAAGAGCGCAAGACGCTCAAGAGAGAATCAAGCAAAATGGACATTTCAAGCACCTCGATCCACTTAAATTTTAGAGATCGAATTCGTTGCGCTCTTTAAATTATCTCACTTATTCAATGTAATTTCCCATCATGATTGAGATCAGTGGATTTGGTACTGTTTTGCTGTTCTGCGTTGGTGGGATTGCTTTTTTGTTAGTAACGCTGCTAGTAGGAAAGATTCTGCGCCCTAACAGACCTACTCCTGAAAAACAAACTACCTATGAATCAGGTGAAGAGCCTGTTGGAACTGCCTGGGGGCAATTCAATATTCGCTTTTATGTTGTTGCTTTGATTTTCTTACTATTTGAAGCTGAACTGGTTTTCTTGTTTCCGTGGGCCAGTGTATTCGGAGACGAAGAATTGGTGAAAGAAACAAATGGCTTGTGGGGGAAATTTTCCATGATAGAAACATTCATTTTTGTAGGAATTTTAATGGTAGGGTTAATATATGTGTGGGCGAAAGGGATGTTGGAATGGGTGCGACCTAAACCAAAAGAATCTGATTATAAATCTCGTATTCCTGAAAGTGCTTATAAGAGGTATAAATGAATAGCGAAGAACATATTATTGGTGGCTTGAAAACAGGCGAAGGAGGTATTATAATTTCCAAGCTGGATGATTTATTGAATTGGTCTCGACTAAGTAGTCTTTGGCCAGTTGGATTTGGGTTGGCCTGCTGCGCAATTGAATTTATGTCTACTGCCTCCTCTGCATATGATTTAGATCGTTTCGGTGTAATACCTCGTAATTCTCCAAGGCAGGCGGACGTAATGATAGTATCCGGCACAGTTACCTTTAAGATGGCCGATCGGGTAAAGAGACTGTATGAACAGATGGCTGAGCCTAGATATGTTATTTCTATGGGATCATGTGCCAATTGTGGTGGCCCGTATTGGGAACATGGCTACCATGTCTTAAAAGGTGTTGATAGAGTGATACCAGTAGATGTTTATGTTCCTGGCTGTCCGCCAAGACCTGAAGCTCTAATTGGAGGTTTTCTAAAACTTCAGGAAAAAATAAGATCAGAGTCGATTCTAAGACCTAAGGAGCTAGAAAAGTTGATGAAGAAAGATGCAGTTTGAAGAAATAAAATCATTCATAAATGAGAAGATACCTGACGCAGTTCAGGGTGAGGATTTGGAATCAACTCCTCAGGCACTTCTTGTTGATGCTAATTTCATTCATCAGGTGTGCGATTTCTTGCATGCCAACGAGAAAACATACTTTGATTCACTATCATGCATAAGTGCGCTTGATAATGGTGAAGAGAAAGACTCGGTGGAAATCGTATATAACCTCTATAGTATTCCGTTCGATCTTCATTTAATGCTTAAAGTGAATCTCAAAAGAGATCAGCCACAAATAGAATCTGTTTCCAACATTTGGAGGACTGCAGATTGGCATGAGCGTGAAGCTTATGATTTAGTAGGTGTTCAGTTTAATAATCATCCGGACCTTCGAAGAATTTTGCTTCCCGATGATTGGGAGGGTTTTCCGCTAAGAAAAGATTATGTAGAGCAGGAGAAATACCATGATGTTAAGGTAAAATATTAACAGAACTGATAATTGAAAATGGAGAATAGAAAATTGAAACGCCAAAACCCACTACTTATCAAAAGTTACGAGTTTGCTTTGGCTATCGTTCTTTTTACAAGAAAGCTCCAAGATGAACAAAAGGAATTTGTAATCTCTAAACAGGTTCTTCGCAGCGGTACCGTAATTGGGGCATTATCAGAGGAAGCTCAACAAGCTGAATCAAAGGCTGATTTTATTCATAAGCTTTCAATTGCTAATAAGGAAGCTCATGAGACTCATTATTGGTTGCGACTAATTAAAGATTCTGAATTGGAGTTGAATGAAGTTTTGGTCCTAATTGAACAATCTGAAGAATTGAAGAGAATACTTATTTCAATTATTAAATCGGCTAAATTGAAATAAATGGAGCGTTCAACATCATCACATACCAATTCTCAATTCTCAATTCCAGATTCTCCATTAAATAGATCTGAGCCACTAAAGTATAAGGAGTCAGACCTCAAAACTGAGGAGATGATTATTAATGTTGGACCTCAGCATCCGTCAACACATGGGGTATTAAGGTTAGAAGTGATTACAGATGGAGAAATTGTTGTAGACGTAGTTCCACATATGGGGTATTTGCACCGATGCTTCGAAAAGCATGCAGAATCCTTAGCCTTTAATCAGACCATACCTTATACAGATCGAATGGATTATGTTGCTGCCATGAATAACGAATGGTCGTTCGTAATGGGAGTTGAACGCATGCTTGGAATTGAAAACGATATCCCAAAGCGAGTTGAGTATATCAGAGTCCTAGTAGCTGAATTAAATCGAATAGCCTCACACTTTATTGCCATAGGTACATATGGGATGGACATTGGAGCATTCACTCCTTTTTTATGGATGATGAGGGATAGAGAGCATATTCTTCGAATGCTCGAATGGGCAAGCGGAGCCAGAATGCTTTACAATTATATATGGGTAGGTGGCTTGTTTTATGATCTGCCTGTAGGGTTTGAGGAAAGAGCTAAGCAGTTTGTTGACTATCTAAAGCCGAAGTTGAAAGATACCGAGACACTCCTTGTCAGTAACAAAATTTTTATTGAAAGAACGGCTAATGTAGGTGTTTTACCATCAGATTTAGCGATTAATTATGGAGTAACAGGACCAATGCTTCGAGGCTCAGGGCTAAAATATGATCTTAGAAAAGTTGATGGATACAGTGTATATCCAGAGATAGATTTTGATGTACCAGTAGGGAAAGGTCAAATGGGTGTGCTTGGTGATTGTTGGGATCGTAATTGGGTTCGATATCAAGAATGCTGGGAATCCATTCGAATCATTGAGCAGTGTGTTGAAAAATTGCTTGGTGAACATAAACGAACCAAGGAATTCGACCCTCGAGCGAATGTCCCTAAAAAAATCAGACCAAAAGCTCAAGACTATTATGTGAGAGCAGAAAACCCAAAAGGTGAGCTTGGGTTCTTTTTTAGAACTGATGGGAGAGCAGATCAACCACTTAGATGCAAAGCTCGCGTGCCTAGTTTTAGTAATCTCTCTGTTCTTGCTGAAATAAGCAAAGGATGTATGCTTGCTGATTTGTTCGCTATCTTAGGTTCTATGGACCTAAATATGGGAGAAGTAGATCGCTAGTCGAAATGAAAGTTCTAAATGCCGCACAAATAAGAGAGGCAGATCAGTATACAATAGCACATGAGCCAATTGCTTCCATCGATTTGATGGAAAGAGCAAGCCAAGCTTTTTTAGTGAAATTTCTTGGCCTACACCCAACAAAACAACCAGTTTTTATTTTCTGCGGGACAGGAAATAATGGTGGTGATGGATTAGCAATTAGTCGATTATTGCTCGAAAGAGGTTGGTCGATTCAAATTTTCGTTATTGGAGATGTTGATAAAGGCAGCTCTGATTTTGTTGATAACCTCAAGCGGTTAAATTCTCATCATGAGATTACTGACATTGGTGACTTCCCATCAATTCCTGAAGGATCTATTATAATAGATGCCATTTTTGGGTCTGGCCTTACCAGGCCTGTTCAAGGTCTGCAAGCTGAACTTATCACGTTTCTGAATGATCAGAATTCGCAGCGTATTGCGGTTGATATTGCATCTGGCCTATATTCGGATCAACCCCTGAGCAAAGGCTCAGTGGTTTTTGAGCCAGATTTTACCATATCATTTCATGTTCCTAAGCTGGCTTTTTTTCAACCTCAATCAAAGAAGTATGTAGGTCAGTGGCGTAATGTAGATATAGGTTTGAGTGAAGATTTCATTGCTAGCGTTGATTCTTCATTTTATTTATCTGAAAAGAGAGAAATACAGAGGCTTTTACCTTCCCGATCAACATTTGATCATAAAGGGAGCGTTGGGAGATTGATGATTGTAGCTGGAAGTGAAGGTAAAATGGGAGCAGCTGTGCTGTGTGCAAGGGCCGCTTTCAAAGCTGGTGTTGGTTTAGTTAATGTACATTCTCCAAGATGCGGTATCGAAATATTGCAAATTAGCATTCCAGAGGCAATGGTTTCCCTAGATTCAGGTGAAAGCCAGATTGAGTTAATCCCGACAACAGAAGATGCAATAGCTATTGGACCGGGCATTGGTACAGACTCATCAACATTAAACGCATTGAGTTATTTTTTGAAAGCGCAGGAAGATCCCATAGTTGTAGATGCAGACGGAATAAATCTAATCTCTGCAAATCCGAATTTGGTGGATCTGTTACCCAAAGAATCAATTCTTACTCCGCACCCAGGAGAATTTAAAAGGCTTGTAGGAGAATGGGGTGACGATTTTGAAAAGCTGGAAAAGCTAAGATCATATTGTATGAAGTATGAGCTAAATATTGTTTTGAAAGGAGCATATTCAGCTGTTTGTAGTAGTTCTGGTGGAATTCATTTCAATTCGACTGGAAATCCTTCGCTAGCTACTGCGGGAAGTGGTGATGTTTTAACTGGAATTACAGGAGCGTTCCTTGCTCAGGGAATCAAGCCTTTTGACGCATTAAGACTTGCAGTTTTTCTTCACGGCCTAGCTGGAGATGAAGCTGTAAGAAGTTTGGAATCTCCTTGGATTCAAGCTTCGGATATTATTGATTTTATGCCCAAAGCAATTGCGTCTTTAGCTAGAGACTGACCTCCAAATTGATATTGAATTTCAATAGGTTGATTAAGGTAGTTTAGACAAAATTTCGTGATATCAGCAATTTGATCAACTATTAGATAAATCATTGCTTTTATTCGATGTAGTTTAAAAACTCATTAGAATTGGTTAGAATCAATTATTTCCCTGAAAAATCCAATGCGAAATGGCCTGGTTAACGTTAATTAACGATTATTATTTTAGGAGCATTAGGAACAATATGAAAAAAATTCCGTAATTTGTATACTAACAATGCGCAATAAACTGATCATACTAACGTTCGCCCTTTTTCTTTGCGGCGCTTCCTTCGCACAGGAGGGATCAAACCTTGCGCAAGATGCTGATATAAGCATCTATCCCAATCCTGCAGTTGAGTTCATCATGATCCAAATAGATGGCAAGTTTGAGAATGCCGAGTTTGAATTGAATTCAATGATTGGAAACAAGCTTCAAATAAAACCAGAAGAAGTTGGTATAGGAAAGTATAAAATTCAGGTTAAAGATTTAGCCACTGGATATTACTTCCTTGTTGTGAAAGATGAAGAGAAGCGATTTAAAAAAGCTTACAAGTTTCTCAAGCGTTAATTTTTTTTTGAGCACAAAAAAACCTCCAACTTTCGTTGAAGGTCTTTCAAATTCACTTTTATTTCTTGGTTATCTGTCAGCCTCTAGCTGTGTATAGTATTTATTAAATAACTCTTCGTATTGAGCAGCCTTCTCTCTAACGCCATTTGCTCTATATGCTCGTGCCACCTCGTTAAGGGAAATAATCTGCCTTTGCAATTCATCTGTGCTTGTCCTATCTCCTGCGAAATAGTAGTCTAACCATTTTGAAGCATTGGTGGTGGTTACTTCAGCAATATGATCTGCCAGTTCTGGCTCTCCTACCTGCAGGAATAAATCTACTTGCTGCATGCTGAAAATGTCAAAGGCTACTGCTTCATTTGGCATTACCTCCAAACATCTTTTTAAAACCTCTGCCGCTCTTGCATAATCACCTTCTTCGATTAAGTTTTCTGCCAGGGTATTAAAAGTAGATCTTGAATTAAGAACAAAGCCTAAATAATCTTGACTGTAATAAACGCTAGGGTCGTCAAGGTTGGTCCAGGTAAACTTGTTCATAACATTGTCATACATGGCATCAGTATTTACTGGATAGCCTGCTCTTGCATCTTCATTAAAAGCTGGAACTACTCTATAAGCCATTCCTTCCTGCACAACATAGTTTCTCAAGTCTAGATTTAATTGAGAAATGGAAGTGTTGTTGAGGTAAATCGGACGTTCCCAATTAGTGTTTACTAAAAGGTCAAGAAACGCTAGATCTTTCTTTTCTAGGCCTCTACCTTTGATTCTTAACACCATTCTATCAACGATGTTGTCATGCATGTCTTCAGGCACAATTTGTTCAGCCTTAGATCGATCTACATCAATGAACAGTGTTTTTGCCGGAATTGAATTATAGACTGTGTAGCTGTTGGCTTGAATCTGAAGTCCAGGATTTTCATCGGCAATGAATTGAAGTAAGATTTCAGCATTTATCGCATTTCCTTTCAATTCTTCTCTTTCAAAAACTGGAAGGTAATCATTCATTCCACCTTGTTGATATAGTCTTACATCTAGCCCGTAAGGAAGTGGAGCTGATTCATACGCACTTCTTGCAGATTGTTGAATATACCAATCGGTGTTATAGTAACTAAAAACTAGCACTCGAACATCCGTTCTAAATCCTTCCACTTCTTGGGCATACCATAGAGGGAAAGTGTCATTGTCACCACCGGTAAATATTACACCATTTGGAGCAACTGTAGAAAGGTAGTTTTTAGCGGCATCTACAGAGAAGTACCTGTCTGACCGGTCATGATCATCCCAGTTTTCACTAGCCATAAGCACTGGAATTGTGAGTCCTAATATGGAAGCAAGTACTGCAGCAATTTTCTTCTCTTTAGATATGTTCTTAAGAAGATCGTAAAGAGCTAGTACTCCAAAGCCTACCCATATTGTGAAGATGTAAAACGATCCAGCATAGATATAATCTCGTTCCCTAGGTTCAATCGGCGGTGTATTGAGATACAATACGATCGCAATACCAGTCATAAAGAAAAGTAAAGCAGTAGCAGAGAAGAGCTTGACATCTTTTTTGTATTGGATAAACATGCCAAAAAGACCAAGCAGTAATGGTAGTCCAAAATAGATGTTTCTTCCCTTGTTAGTTTCGAGCATTTCTGGAAGAGTTTCAAAAGCATCCAATATGCCAACCCATCCAGCTCCTTGAATGTCACTTTCCCTTCCAGAAAAATTCCACATGAAGTATCTGAAATATTGATGTCCTAGTTGATGGACAATAAGGTAGTAGAAGTTATCTCCCCAACTTGGTTTTTGACCTTCTTTCAGCCCAGTAACTTGACGATATTTTCGAATATGATTGGCATCCGAACTGTACATTCTTGGCAAAATGGTAGTGTGCTTCGGATCCCACTCTTGAGTGACTTTATAATCCTTGATGACATATTCATCTTCACCTCTCATGTAAACAGGAGCACCCTGATTATTAGCAATTAAGTCAGCCGTATAATATGGCCCTTTGAATAGTGGTCGACTTCCATACTGTTCTCTTTTCAAGTAAGAAACGAAAGAGATGATTTCTTCCGGATTATTCTCATCTATCGGCGGGTTGTAATTACTTCTTATAACTGCAATTGCATAAGATGAGTATCCGATAAGAATGAATGCGAGAGCTAGTAATGAAGTGTTTAGAACGTATTTGTTGTTCTTGATTGAGAAGTGTATTCCATAAGCTAGCCCTCCGATAACAAGTAAGCCGAAGAAAATCACACCTGATCCAAATGGAAGCCCTAAGCTGTTAACAAAGAAAATTTCAATTTTTCCTGCAATGGATGGAAGACCCGGTATTACACCTTCAAGCACAATAAGTACGATAGCAGCAGAAATGATCATTGTATAAATGATCCCTTTCTTGGTCACCTTTTCATAATATTTGAAATAGACGATCAACCCTAAAACTGGTATTGCAACTAAGTTCAATAAGTGAACTCCAATTGAAAGTCCCATCATATATGCGATGAGAATAAGCCATCGAGCCCGATCTTGTTCTTCAGATAAATTTTCCCATTTCAAAATGGCCCAGAACACAAAAGATGTAAAGAATGCAGACATTCCATATACCTCTGCCTCTACAGCAGAAAACCAGAAGGAATCGGAGAAAGTACAAGCTAATGCTCCAACCAATCCTGTGCCCATTATGGCTATTGTATCTGCTAGTGACTCCTCACCATTTTTTACTTTAAGTACTCGCTTAGCAAGGTGTGTGATTGACCAAAAAATAAATAGTACGAAGAATGCACTACTAAAAACACTGAGCATATTTACCCAGAAAGCGACTTGAGTAACATCTCCTCCAGCGAGCATTGAAAACATTCGACCAGTCAATAGGAAGAAAGGAGCACCTGGAGGGTGTGGAACTTCTAGCTTATATGAGCAAGCAATGAATTCACCTGCATCCCAGAAGCTGGCTGTTGGTTCAACTGTGAGGCAATAAGTGACCAATGCAATTAAGAAAGCAATCCAGCCGGTAATGATGTTTATCTTTTGGTATCCCATATTTGATATTATGTGAGGGGCGAAATTAGCAATTAACCAGTAGATATTGTGTTATCTGGTCCGATGATTTAGAATAACTCATTGGTTTGCAATGAATTGAAATTACTCTTTATAAATTTCTTCGTTTATACGGATCTGTTTGATCTCAAGATGATTCATTTAACATCTTTTATCAATAAACAGCAGCGTAGAAGAATAACCAGATGATAAAGAACAGGATATAGGTGCTTGCAACTATGTATGCAGAGATTTTCAACTTCTTTCCGCTTAAAAAATAGATCCCAAAAATTAGTACAGGCCAATAGAGAATTTCAAATAAGTTGATTGATTTTAAAGGGTAGTGCCAATTTGCCGAAACCTGCGCGTAATCAAATAGGTTAATTAGAGAAAATGGATAAAATGCCATATAGTCGTTGTAGTTAGGATCTGTGTAAAACAGGGTGAACCACAAAACTTTGGTAATCTCTGGAAGGAAAAAGAATATTTCAGCAAGCATTACCATTTTCCATAACTGATTGAAATGTAATCTGTAGCCAAACATGAAGCAGCCAATCCAAAGTGTTAGCGTTGTCCAGGTCCATTTCCATGCAAGAAAAATTGGAACACTTAAGTACTGAATTCCATAAATGATATCAAAAACCCAAATATCACCGCGCTCATTTAAAACCTCAAAGGCCGCAATTGTGTCTATGATAAAAATTCTCTTGACGAAAAGTAAGGCTATATAGGTGAGACATATAATTAAGAACATCCCAACTCCGTTGAATTCAAACCACTCTTCGAGAAACTGTTTTCTGTACTTGCTTAAACGATCCGTCATTTAGATTTGCGATAAATGCAATTAAGAGCCAAAAATATTATCATGTACGTCTTAATCCTACTCTCGACGGGACTGTATGCCCAACGGCAGGATGAACAGGCGGATGGCGATAGCGTGAGGTATAGTTTGCTTGTCAATCCATTTATTCAGATTGAATCGACTGAAGCAATCAATTCCATGTACAATTTTGAGTTTGAAAAGGCTCACAGTCATTTCAACTACCTTCAAAATACCTATCCATGGCACCCATTGCCATACTTACTCAAAGGACTCAATTATTGGTGGAGGATTGTTCCGGACTACAATAATGAGACGTGGGATAAAGAATTTTTGGCTTACATGGATACTACAAAAGCACTAGCAGAAAATGTAAAAGAAAACTATAATGAAATTGAGGGAGCTTTCTTTTTAGCTGCCGCATATGCATTTGAGGGGAGATTATATTCAGAAAGGAGAGAATATCGTAAGGCTGCATTCGCAGGAAGTAAATCTTTGAAGTATTTGGGTGAATGTAAGGGATATGAAGAGTATAGTCCAGAACTACTATTTGGTGATGCGTTATTCAATTACTACGCAGAATGGATTAGAGAAGAGTATCCACTGCTAAGACCTATTATGATGTTTTTCCCAAAAGGAGATAAGAAAAAGGGAATAGAACAGCTTAAAGATGTGGCAAGAAATGCTTTTTATTCACGTACTGAAGCTCAATATTACCTGATGCGAATACTGGCAACGGAAGAAAAAGATATTTCTGGAGCACTACAGGTAGGGCAGTATCTGAATAGTCAGTTTCCGGGTAATGCCTATTTTCATCGCTACTATGCACGATTACTTTATCAATCAGGTAAATATCAGCAGACTGAAAAAGTCTCTCTAGAAATATTACAGCGGATAGATAGCATGCAGGTTGGATATGAAGCAAATAGTGGTAGATATGCGTGTTTTTATTTGGGGCACGTAAATCAAATCAGAAGAAAGTATGCAGAGGCAAAAAAGTACTTCGAAAGAGGTCTTGTGTATTCTGAACAAGCTCAAGCCACCAAAATGGGATATTATTTCTTTTCATTGGTGCACCTAGGTCAGATCGCAGAGAAAGAAGGAGAAATTGAACTTGCCAAGGAGTACTATAAGGCCGTGAAAAAATCCGCAAAACGGAAACACTCTGCCCATAAGGAAGCAAGAGAGCGGCTAAAGAAAATCTAAAATTGGAACGCGCTTAGCCATTTGTCTTTATTGACGTCAACGCTGTATTCTTTTTCCACAGTAGACCTGCCTGCTTTACCTACCTTCATTCTCAATTGGGAATCTTCGATTAATAAAGAGAGTTTTTCAACCCATTCTTCAGTGGTGCCTGCAAGAAATCCGTTCTCTCCACTATTTATAATATCCGAATTTACTCCCACAGGAGACATGATGGTTGGGATTTCCAGTGCCATGTATTGTAGTCCTTTGAGTCCGCATTTACCTTTACTCCAATCATCGTCTGGGAGTGGCATTATGCCAATATCGATTTCGCAAAGATCAGAAACTTCAGTTTGAGCCTTCCATGGCAAGCCCTTAATGTCAAGTTCTTGATTCGCATAATTCCCATCGCCGATTACCTTGAAATACACCTTGTCGTGATATTTATCTTTTATGATTTTTAATGCCTCTACTGCACTTTCAAAGTGTTTAATTGTTGAAAAACTTCCGCTCCATCCAATGCAAACTTTTTCACTCTTTTTGATTTCAACTCGACTATATTCATCCAGATCTATGGTAGTAGGGATGATTGTGATATTGTCTGTATGATTGCTTGCATAGTTTGCCAAATAATCGTTTCCTGCAATTGTTAAATCGCAATATGAGATAATCTTACCTGTTTTAGCCGGATTCTTAAGCTTCTGAAAAACAGATTGATTTGAGCTCTCATCTTGTAGCCAGATTGAATCATCAAAGTCGAATACTAATTTGGCCTTTGATTTTTTAAAAAGCCATTCGTATAGAATACCAAAAAAGAAGGCATCACGATAAACGAAGATGTAATCAAATTGATTGGCTCTAAATACATCTTTTAGTCGCTTGAAGATGGCAGAGATCCCTACTCCAACTTTGCCCATTAAATTTCCAGGACCATAAAATATTTTATCCTGCTTTTCAGACAACATGTTTGAATAAGTAATCTGAAAATCATTCTTTTCAAGAAAATCTAAGTATTGCTCATGTCTAAATCTTTGACCTGGTGAGCGCTCTTTTCTGTGTAGTGTAAGGAATAAAATTTTGGGCATTTCTCTTAATTAGAGATGTTTATTAGTTCTTTCTTAACCATACACAAAGTTGCATTCCCTGATTTGTGCGATCCATATAAGGGATTAAAAAACGATTGAATACTCTAGGCAAAAAAGTTTGGCAAACATAGTACTCAAAATGAGCGATCGAAAATTGATTAATCTTCGAATTTTCAGTGAAAGATTCGAGAGAGAATTCATACAAGTGATATGGTTCATGCATCGGGCTTATGTTACCAACAAAATCGGTTAGCTTAAATCTGTAAAATTTATTTATCAATTTCCCAATGAACCAGTTTGACGATGGAACCTCGATATGAATAATTCCATCCTTTTTTAGCCATTTCATCGCTTTTTCCAATGCTTTTGAAGGATCATAAAGATGCTCGAGTACTACCCCAAATGAAATAAAATCGAACTGATTTTCTTCGTATTCCAATTCTTCAATCATGCCCAACTTAAGTTTTTCTTCTTTGATACCCATTTTGGATGTCGCTCGTTTATGAAATTCTACGGAAGGTTCCAATCCATATGCATCAAATCCTATGTTTTCCAAAGCAAGCATTTGCTTACCTAGACCTGCTCCAATATCTAAAGACTTCATGCCAGCTTTGAAATCAATCAACTGCTTTAATTGCTTTATTTCCCCCACAAAGTAGTCGGGGTTTTGCTGGAAGTATTCTTCTTTCCAATAGTCCTCGGGAGGCACACCATAATGATCTTGAATGTCAAGAGGAATTGGTTGCGGATTGGAATATATCAGACCACAATTCGAACATTTACATACTGTGGTAGTTAGGCCAATCTTATTTTTTGGGTTTTTCCCTTGACTCTTATTTAATCTCCTTCCTAGGATTTTGTGAGAGTCTGTCTTAGACTGACACATATTGCAGTGCGATATTTCTTCAAATCGATACTTCATCAAATAGCGTCTAGTCCTCTAACCATACAGGAGGTAGCTTTTCTGTGATCTCAATATTTTCAAATTTGGAACTCTTCTTTGCACCTGTTGCTTTGGCCCAGCCAACCATTCCTTTTAGGCCATCTTCCAATGATGTTTTACTGTAGTCTCCAAATATTTTTTTGATTTTAGAATGATCGGAATGTGCATGGACAACTTCATTTCTTGCATCCAAAAATCGAAGTTCACTCTTTAACTCCATTGCTTCAATTACTGCGCTTGCAAGTTCTTTTACCGTGTATTCCTTATCAGCACCAATATTAAATACTTCTCCATAACACTCCATATGATCGACGCAATTAGCGATTATAGGTGCAATGTCTCCGACATATGTAAATGCTCTTGTTTGCGATCCATCTCCAAAAATGGTCAATGGATTTCCCTGCATAAGCTGATTCATGAAAATGCCGACAACATTTCTATACCTATCTCCGAGATTTTGATATTCCCCGTAAACATTGTGTGGTCTGAAGATTACATAGTCTAGTCCGAACATCTCGTGTGAGACTTTTAAGTCCATTTCTACAGCAAGCTTTGCTATTCCATAGGGATCTTCTGGTTGTGGTGTCATGTCCTCTCTCATTGGAGGAGGGAGTGCTCCATACGTCGCAATTGATGAAGTGAAGACAAAGCATTTCACTTTGTGTTTCACGGCTTCATTGATCAGATTGACACTTCCAGTTAAATTGTTGGTATAGTTGAATCGTTTAATAAAATGACTCAAGCCTTCTGCAGCATACGCCGCAAGGTGATATACATATTCTATCTGATAGTCATTAAATAACTTTTCTAATAGTTCATGATCAATAATTGACCCTTTGATGAAAATTGCATCATCCGGCACATTTTCCTCAAATCCACCGCTAAGATCATCGAGTACAATTACCTTTTTTCCACTTTGCAGTAAACTGCGAGAGACGTGTGCACCAATAAATCCGGCACCGCCTGTTACTAAAGAATAGCTCATTAAATTTGCTTTTAACAATGCAAACCAACACAATCAAATCAACAAAAGAAAGTAGCGAACTAGTTCGTGATTTTTTTGATGATCATGCGCCTGCTTATCGATCAAAATACCAATTGAATGATAAGTTTTACAATTACTTTTTTTTTGAGCGACTAGACAAGGCTACACATGGTCTGGACTTTACGAATAAATCAATTTTAGACATAGGGGCTGGAACCGGTCCGCTTTACGATTATTTGCAAGACAAGAATTGGACTGATTTTAAGAGTTATTCAGCAACAGATATTTCTTCAGGCATGCTCCAATCAAGTAATATTCCAGAAAAAGATCGATTTGTAGGAGACTTCACCTCGATGAAATTTGATGAGAAGTTTGATATGGTTTTTATGCTAGGCGTGAGTACTTACTTGACTGAAATGCAAATGAAGTCTCATATTGAAAAGGTATCAGATCTACTATCTGACAATGGCATTTTCATTGTCACTTTCACAAATGACCATTCAATTGACATTCTCATTAGAAAAATATTGACACCAATTTTTAAATTGTTTTCAGGGAAAGAAAGAATTATCAGTCAAGATTTTTCTACGAGATATTATTCAAGAAAAGAGATTGAAAAATTATTTAAGGATCGACTAAGTATAAACTCGATAGAAGGATTGAATCATACGGTATTTCCAATTAGCCGATTGTTTAAATCATTTTCAATTAGTATAGCAAAGAAGATTTCATCTCTGCGCGAAAGAAAATTTAAATTCCTATTTAGTAGCGATTTACTTATCAAAGTCAGTAAATAGCTTACAGCTAAATTTGCATATCAAATTGAAATATGTCTTTCGGAAAGTCATAAAGAAGCTAATGCTTAATTAATGGGACTCATTGATTTAATTATCGCTCCAATATATATAATGCTATTTACTGTAGTGGCATTATTTGTACGTCCCTACTTCACAAATGAAAAGACGAAAAAATTTTTCCTTCCGGCGTTATGGGGTAAATATGTCGGTGCTATAGGACTTGGCTTAATTTATCAACTTTACTACGGGGGTGGCGATACTTTTAATTATTGGAATAATGCATGTGTCATAATCGATAGGATTATTGAAGATCCATTGAGTGGTTTTTCTCTGATTTATGATCCAGAGTCAAACCCTTCGAATTTTTTATTGCTTTCTAAGCTATGGTTATTTCAATCTGATTCAGCATTTGCAATGGTTAGAATCACAACAATCTTAGGGTTGTTTTCATTCAGATCTTATGCGGGAGCAAGCATTATTTTGAGTTCTTTCGTTTTTCTAAGCTCATGGTTGATGTATTCATCGCTAACAAGGATTTATTCTAAAGCAACTAATAGCCTTGCATGTGCAATTCTTTTTCTACCAAGCATAATTTTTTGGGGATCAGGTATACTCAAGGATAGTGTGGTTTTAGGTTGCGTATTTATCATTATATGGGTATTCATAGATTTTTTTGAGTTTAAAAAAGTAAGACCTCATAAGATTATTTTATTGGTTTTTTCGCTATATATCGTGTATTTGGTGAAGATCTATGTACTAATCACGCTGATGCCATCAATCGTTTTTTGGTTGTATTTGAAAAATATCAATGCTATTCGATCTTTGGCTGTCAAATTACTCATAGCACCCATTTTGGTGATTTTGTTCATTTCCATTTCTTATTTTGTCGCACTAAAAATCGGTGAAGGAAATTCAAGATATTCTCTTGAGGAAATCCCAAAATGGTCACAGATTACAGCATATGATATTGCTTATTGGACGGGGAAAGATGCTGGATCTACTTATAGCTTAGGAGACCACGATGGGACTTGGAATTCCATGCTTCGAATAGCTCCAAACGCAATTATAACCTCGATCTTCAGACCATATCCATGGGAGGTAAATAACATTTTAATGGCATTTTCATCCATAGAGAGTTTTGTTTTTTTACTTCTCTATTTAACGCTTGTGATCAAGTCAAAATGGAACATCTTGTGGTTTAAAAATCACTCCATTTTATCCTTCTTCATACTGTTTACTATTGTGTTTGGATTTGCTGTTGGATCAAGTACTTTCAATTTTGGTTCTATGGTTAGATACAGGATTCCTATGCTGCCACTCTTTGCCTCAACTATAGCTATTGGTTGGTCCTATATAAATAAATTTGATGTTGGATTTTTGAAAACAAAAAAATAGATGCTAGATCTAAACGGAAAAAGGATACTCCTTATTGGAGGTACTGGTTCATTCGGTAAAGAATTTACGAGGGAGATATACCGACAATTTCCAGGTATTAAAAGGATGGTGATTTATTCTAGAGATGAGCTGAAGCAGTTTGAAATGTCTCAAGATTATCCTAGCGACAAGTATCCATCTATTAGGTTCTTCATTGGAGATGTCCGTGATTATACCAGGCTAAAAAGAGCTTGCGAGAATATCGATATTATTATTCATGCGGCGGCATTGAAGCAAGTACCTGCAGCAGAATACAATCCAATGGAATGCATAAAAACCAATGTTCTTGGTGCTCAAAATGTAATTGAAGCGGCCTTAGATAGTAATGTCACGAATGTTGTTGCACTTTCTACGGATAAAGCTGCTGCTCCAATTAACTTGTATGGAGCTACTAAGCTTTGCTCCGATAAATTATTCGTAGCTGCCAATAATGTTAAGGGAGAAAGGGATATAAGATTCTCCGTAGTTAGATATGGAAATGTAATGGGTTCTAGGGGTTCCGTTATGCCGTTCTTCATGAATAAGAAAGATTCAGGAGTATTGCCAATTACTGATCCGGAAATGACTCGCTTCAATATCTCTCTTAAGGATGGAGTAAAGCTTGTGTTTACAGCGCTTGAAAAGTCTCTTGGAGGAGAGATTTTTGTGCCTAAAATTCCTTCTTACAAAATCACCGACGTTGCATCTGCAATTGGACCAGAATGTGAACAACAAATAGTGGGTATACGGCCTGGGGAAAAGCTACATGAGGAAATGATTACTGAATCAGATTCATATAGTACGGTTGATATTGGCGAATATTTTGCCATTTTACCGCAGTCAGCTCAATATACCAAAGAAGAATATATAGCTAAAACGCAGGCCAAAGCGGTTCCGTTGGGCTTTAAATACAATTCTGGCACTAATGATCAATGGCTATCTGTTGAGGAGATTAGACTTCTAATAAAAGAACATGTAGATCCTGATTTCTCAATATGAGTCGTAAGATCATACCATATGGTAGACAAAATATAACTGATGAAGATGTTAACGCTGTTATTGATGCGTTAAACTCAGATTTTCTCACCCAAGGGCCTCGCATTGCTGAATTCGAAAACGCATTTGCAAGCTATGTTAATAGCAAGTATGCTGTTGCTGTTGCAAATGGTACAGCAGCATTACATTTATCAGCTCTAGCCCTAGGTCTCGAGAAAGGCAAAAAAGTAATAACCTCTCCGATAAGTTTTGCGGCAAGCGCAAATTGTGTGCTTTATGCCGGTGGTAGCCCAATTTTTGCGGACATCAACAGAGAAACTTATGTGCTTTCAATTGAGTCGTGCGAAGAAATAATTAAAAAGGAAGGGAAAGAAAATATTCAAGGAA
The DNA here is from genome assembly GCF_963691765.1 of Ekhidna sp. Lineage (GTDB taxonomy): Bacteria > Bacteroidota > Bacteroidia > Cytophagales > Cyclobacteriaceae > Ekhidna. Next base: position 982,295 of record NZ_OY829375.1, on the reverse strand, counting down.
TCATCCCAGTCGATTATGCTGGATTGCCAGTTGATATGGAAGCTTTTAGAGAATTAGCTGATAAGTATGATTTATGGCTTATTGAAGATGCATGCCATGCTCCAGGAGGATCATATCCGAGCACAAAAGGGCGTTCAAAATGTGGTTCAGGGGACTTTGCAGATTTAAGTATTTTTTCCTTTCACCCAGTAAAGCATATTGCCTCAGGTGAAGGAGGAATGATTACCACTAATAATGAAGAGTTATACAAGAAATTGACAACCCTGAGAACTCACGGCATCACTAAGAATCCAGATGAAATGGAAGCTAATCACGGTGGTTGGTACTACGAGATGCATAACCTTGGCTACAACTATAGATTAACAGATCTCCAGAGTGCATTAGGTCTGAGTCAATTAAATAAAGCAGCTGACGGGCTAAGCAAGAGACGAAGAATAGCAAGAAAGTATAGAGATCAATTAGGTCATCTTCCTATCAAATTTCAACATACTCCGGATGGGTTTGAACATGCATATCATCTGTTTACAATAGAGGTAGAAGATCGAAAAGCACTTTATGATCATTTACATGCGCATGGAATTCTAGCTCAGGTGCACTACATACCGATACATACACTTCCTTATTACAGAGGATTGGGATTCGAAATTGGGGATTTTCCAAATGCAGAAGACTACTACAGTAAGTGTCTTTCTCTCCCAATGTTTCCGACTCTATCCGAGGAAGAACAAAATTTTGTGATCAATAAAGTGACTGAATTCTTTGAGTAAAATAGCGATAATACCTGCAAGAGGCGGTAGTAAACGAATTCCGCGGAAGAACATCAAGGATTTTCTTGGTAAGCCTATTATTGCTTATTCCATTGAACTTGCTCTTCAATCTGAGCTTTTCGATGAGGTAATGGTGTCTACTGATGATGAAGAAATTGCTAAAGTTGCTGAATCATACGGAGCATCAATTCCGTTTTTGCGTTCGCCAAAGTCTTCTGATGATTATGCTACAACTTTTGATGTAATAAAAGAGGTACTTAAATGTTACAGTGAAGACTCCAAAGGATGGAAGTTTGGTTGCTGTATCTATCCAACAGCGCCTTTAATAGATAAAAATGATATTCAAAAAGGATTCTCAATATTGGAAGAAGGCAGCTTCAGCACGGTATTCCCAGTCGTTCCTTTTGATTATCCTATTTGGAGGGGACTTAGATTGGAAGGTAATAAAGTAGAAATGAAATGGCCCGAATTTCAACAGAGTCGATCCCAAGACCTTGAAGAAATTTTTCATGATGCAGGAATGTGGTACTGGTTTAATTGTAAGGAACTGCTATCCCACGGTGAGATGTTTTCTGCCAACAGTGGCTATCTTAAATTAAATCCACTTCATGCACAAGATATTGACACTATTGAGGATTGGTCCATTGCTGAATTAAAGTACAAGGGACGTTTTAATTCCAATCTTTAGGCTATATCTGGTCATATAAGCGATAAATTCATTAGATGTATCTTTCCAAAAAAAATAATAGTAGAATAAACAAATGAGTCAAGAAATAGGAGATATTCAAATTGGGAATGTAGTAGTTGGAAAGACTCACAAGCCGCTCATTATTGCCGAAATGTCAGGCAATCACAATCAATCATTGGAGCGCGCAATGGAGATAATCGAAGCTGCTGCAAAGGCCGGAGCTCAGGCAGTAAAATTACAGACCTACACTCCAGATACGATGACTATTGATCATTCTGGAGGTTTATTCACCATCAATGACCCGAAATCTTTGTGGGTAGGACGCAATCTTTATGACTTGTACGAAGAAGCTCATACCCCATGGGATTGGCATAAGCCTTTGTTTGAGAAGGCGAGAAGTTTAGGGATTGAAATTTTTAGTACTCCGTTTGATGATTCATCTGTTGATTTTTTGGAAGAATTAGGAGTAGATGCATACAAAATTGCATCCTTCGAAAACACCGATATCCCATTGCTTAAAAAAGTTGCTCAAACTAAAAAACCTGTAATTATGTCGACAGGCCTAGCAACTAGAGGTGACTTGGAATTAGCTGTTGAGACCTTAAGGGAAAATGGATGCAACGATTTGATTCTGTTGAAATGTACGAGTTCCTATCCCGCCTCTCCTGAAAACACCAATCTTTTGACCATACCTCATATGTCAGAGTTGTTTGATTGTCAAGTCGGATTATCTGATCATACTGGTGGAATAGGAGCAGCTGTTGGTGCAGTAGCTTTAGGTGCGACAGTAGTTGAAAAGCACTTTACATTAAGTCGAGCTGATGGAGGCGTAGATTCTGCGTTTTCAATAGAACCTCACGAATTGGAACAATTGGTGATTGAATCAGAACGCGTGTTTGAAGCTAAAGGAAAAGTATTTTATGGGATTCAAGAAGAAGAAAGAAATAGCTTGAAATTCAAAAGGTCCATTTACGTAATTAAGGATATTGAAGAAGGAGAACAGTTTACTAAAGAGAATGTAAGAGTTATCAGGCCTGGCGATGGAATAAGACCAAAATATATTGATCAAGTTTACGGGGCTGTTGCTAAATCTAAACTAGAACGAGGTACTCCACTTCACTGGAAAGATATTGAATGAAGGATGTCAAATTCATATTGGCCTCAAATAAGAATTGGCACAGCAAACTGTATGATAAATTAGTAGGAATTTATCCTAATCAATGGGCGCAAGTACATACTACAGATGAGTTAGTTGAATTGTTAGCTAAGACCGAGCCTGAAAAGATATTTTTCCCACATTGGTCTGAGTTGATTCCAGATGTTATCCATTCAAAATTTGAATGTGTTGTGTTTCATATGACCGACTTGCCTTATGGTAGGGGAGGAAGCCCACTTCAAAATTTAATTGTCAGAGGTAAAAAAGACACGGTTTTGTCTGCTCTTCAAGTAGTTAAAGAATTGGATGCAGGTCCCATATACCTTAAAAAGCCTCTTTCATTGTCGGGAAAGGCTCAAGATATTTTTGATAGAGCCACAGTTTTAATCGGTGAAATGATATTAGAGATTATCGATTCAAACCCAACGCCAAGTGAACAAATTGGAGATCCGGTTATATTCAAAAGGAGGACTCCATCCATGAGCAATATTGCCAATTTGGAAGATGTAGAATCTATTTATGATTACATCAGGATGTTAGATGCTGAAGGATACCCACATGCATTCTTGGAAACTGAATTTTTTAAATTAGAATTCCGTAATGCGGAGTTAGATAATGGAGTAGTAGAAGCCAATGTTAGAATTATTAAAAAATAAAAAAGTGTTAGTGGCAGTTGCTCATCCAGATGATGAGTTGCTAGGTATTGGTGGAACCTTGAATAAGTTGGCTACAGAATATAATTCTCATATTCATGTGGTCATATTAGGTGAGGGGATCACCTCGAGAGACGATAAAAGAGATACTCAGAATAGATCTGGTGAACTAACCACTCACAATAAAAACATTTTGGAAGCTCAAAAAATCATAGGATATCAATCACTATCAACATATGATTTCCCGGACAATCGTTTTGATTCAGTTGATCTTCTAGATGTAGTTAAGGTCATCGAGAAAGAGAAAGCAGCATTCCAGCCAGATGTTATTATTACCCATCATCATGGAGATTTGAATGTGGATCACCGAATCACTTTTCAGGCCGTTTTAACAGCGACACGCCCCATGGAACTTGAAAAAGTGTCAGGGATAATAACTTTCGAAACTCCTTCAGGAACTGAATGGCAGTCTACTGCGGATTCAAGAATTTTTAGACCAAATTTGTATCTCTCAATTTCTGAAGAACAATTGAAAGCTAAGATCGCGGCGATGGAGTGCTATGAGTATGAAAAAAGAGCTTTTCCGCATCCTAGATCTCCGAAGGCGCTCAGGTTATTGGCCGAATATCGAGGAATGACCATAGGCAAACCTTTAGCAGAGGCTTTTCAAATTGTTAGATGGATTGATTAATTGAAATCAACTTTATGTCCAGACTAGACTTATATCATTCGCTTCCACCTAGGCTTATAGAAAAATATTACTTGCTCAGAAATATTGAGACTGTCAAAACATGCGAAATAATTGATGGTGTGACCATTACTATGGGTATTGATACTGGCAATAAGCTTTGGGAGCAGCGGCTATCTCAAAAGAATGGTCATGAACCTGAGATTTGTAAGTGGTTAAAAGACAATGTTGAAGAAAATAGTACTGTATTTGATGTGGGCTCTGCACATGGTTTTTTCCCTTCGCTTATCAGAGCTCTCGAGAGAAATGTTGAAATGCACTGTTTTCAACCAAGAAATTTCATTTCAATCTTTTTGAAATTCAATTCGGCAAGATCAAAAGATCGATGGAAAATCAATGAAGTTTTTGCAGGCGATAAAAATGTGGGGCAAACGATCATGCTTGATCAATACAGTAAATCCAACGGAACTCCATTTTTAGTTAAAATGGATATTGATGGCCCTGAAGTATTTGCGTTAAGAGGGTGTAAGGAGTTAATTGAAAATAGAAATACTCATTTTTTAGTCGAAGTGCATCCTCCAATATTAAGAGAGCAGGATCAAGATTGGGAAGATCTACTCAAACTTATACCCGAAGATTTCACTAAGATGTACCTCCCTAACGTGAGAGGCATAAGTAAATGGACATCTGACTTTTCGGAAATTGTAGATGATCCAAATCCATATATTTATTTTGGACCACCAAAGTTGGCAGAAGGCCTAAAATGGTGATCTACTACGATGAAGATTTTACTAACTGACAGCCGTAGAATTTACGATCAAACTAAGAGTGATAATAAAATCCTTATTAACCCTCTTAAGGATCTTACGCTGACCGCTATTGAAGAAACAAACTTCATAGAAGAAGCAAAAAGGCTTTCAATTAATGATCAATTTTTAATCCATAATTTAAAGTATTCGGAATCTGTTGTAACAGAAATTGAATCACTGAAGAATTTTTTAATTGAATCTAATCCAGAGAATAGGGAAGATCAATTAATGCCTTTTTTGCATGCATCAGTCAAGGAGCAATTGATTAAGAAATATGCAATTAGAAATCTCTTCGAGATTTTAAAGCAAGGTTTTGAAGATGCTGAATTCACAGCAAAGCTTAGTGAAGACTATGCCCTTGCAAAGGACTTGCAGAACGTTACTACAGCAATCACCACTTACAAAAGTGGTATTCATAAAAAACTTTTACTTCAACTTCTCAAGTCTAAAATATATCGTTGGGTTTCTAGGAAGAGAATAATTTCTAAGCCCGAAAAGATAAGATGGATGTTTTTGCTATATGACTCCATCCATCATCACGAACTTATTAGCCAGGTTTATGGATTCATTCCAAAAGAAGTGGAGGTGGTTTGGGTGGTTGTAGATTCCGGTTTGGATAAAGTGGAAGAAATAACCCATTTATTACCAGACGAAGCAAGAGTGTGTAAGCTTGATTCTTTCAAAGCTTCACCAAGGATGAAAAGACAGGGCACTTTAGATCAGATTAAAGCTGAAATGAAAAATTTAAATGTTGCTAATGCAAAATTTGATTTACATCTCAGTGAAGTAAAAACTGCCTTTATGGAAAGAGCTTTTGAGGAAATTAAGCCTTCAAAATGCTTCCATATTAGCTATCACGAAGTTGGAAGAATAATGGTTAATGTAGCTCGTAAATTAGGTGTTCCAAGTTATTCTTTAGATTACTCATATATCACAGACGACTTTCGATTTGAAAAAGGGATAACCTTTGATCATAAATTTGTTCCATCTTCGGATCAATCACGAATTTGGAAGAAGAGGAATGACTTGAGTAATCACCATATTGTTGGGTTCCCTAAGTATGATCATTGGCATTCATTTTCGTTTGAACAATTGAATACCAGAAAAAAATTTGGTATTGGTTCAGGGACCGTAATCTTATTAGCGAGTAGTTATGGTTTCGACCATTCCATCAGGAGATTTCAAATAAGACAGTTGATCGATATCTGTAAGAAAAATTCGTGGGGATTGCTGATAAAAAAACATCCATTAGAAGTAGATCACCTCGTGGAGGAGACAGTGGACGAATGTAATGTCGATTGGGTGAAAATTTATCATCACCAAGATATATCTGCAATAGAAGCAATTGATGCTGCTGATGTTACAATATCTGCAGGATCAAGTATTGTGATGGATTGTCTACTTGTTGGTCGGCCATTCATTTCATTATCGCAGAATGCGCAATCATCATTTTCAGATCTCATGCCAGTTTGTGCGGAACAATTTGTAGAGACTGTTTATTCCTTAGATGAAGTTGAGTCTGCTGTAGAATCGTTGACAAATAGAAATATTGATTATTCTAAAATTCGCGATCGCTATCTTGGCCCTCTTGACGGAAATAGTGCTCAAAGAATGTTGAAAGTACTTCTTCAGGATGATTAATTACAAAAAACTAATAGGATCTACAGCTGTCTATGGCTTTTTGGGCTTTTTACCATTAATGTCACGATTCATCCTGTTTCCAATTTTCGTAAACATTCTAACCCAGACAGACTATGCGATAATCGGCCTGACAAATACTGTTTTCTCTTTCCTTACAATCCTTTTAGCATTCGGTCTAGATAGTGCATTTACACGATATTATTTCGATTTTAAGTTCAAGGAAAATGTTCTTAAAACATTCATAACTACAATTTTCATTGCTTTCATAGCGATTCAATCATTGTTGTTCTTGGTTGCTTTCTGGCAAGGAGATACTCTTTTTGAATTGATCTTTAAGGATGAACGCTATGAATTCAACCCCTTTGGGTACATAGCTATTGGTTTGGCGATTTTTTCCGCATTTAATTCAATCATACTTGTTTACTTCAGAAATGGTGAAAAACTATCTCGATTTGCTGTTTTTTCGGTACTGCTTTTTTTACTGCCGACCTTAGCAGAATCCTATACCATTCTAGTTCTAGACGGTGATGCCGAATTTGTTTTGAAAAGTAGATTAATCTCAACTGGGGTTCTTTCTGTTGTAGGTTGGATCTATTTCTTATGGGATAAACCTCTGAGGTTTGATTTTCGCTTTCTACGAATTGCCTTTCCATATAGCTTCCCGATGATCATATACTCCTTGTTGATTTTCTTCTATACGGGTTTTGACAGGGTGTTAATAGAGAACTACCTCACGTTGGAGGAATTAGCCATATTCAACATGGCTTTCACCATAGCATCTGTGATGGAAATAATTTTGATCGCGATGGATTCGGCGCTTGTTCCTCAACTATATGATCAGTTAAAAAATGACCCCCAAAATGCCATAGTAAATGCAAATAGGGTCTTCAAGGTCTTAGGATTGGTAACCATTGTATCTGTATTATTTATTGCACTTACTGCACCTTATTTTGTAACTAATTTCACTCCGGAATCCTATCATTCTGCATTGAAGATCATACCCATTTTATTGGTAGGCTTTATATTCAGATTTTACTATGGTGTATATAATAAGCCATTATTCTTTTATAAGAAGCTTAAAAAAGCTCCATTATTAAATTTAATTGCTGCAATAGCGATGATATTAAGCAATGTATTATTGCTGCCTAAATATGGATTGCTTGGTGCTGCCGTAGCAATGGTGATTACTAGAATTACACTAACAATTGCGACAATCCTTCTTGTTAAAAATGAAGTTCAATTTGAGTTTAGGTTGACTAAAGTCCATCTCGGTATGGCACTTTTAATAGCGTTGCTTTTGAGTTTGGCTTTCAACAGCTAATTAGTCCTATCAATCGAAGAAAATGCAATGAGCCCAGAATTGTTCATAACTTTGAAATATTATGCTTGATAGTCTCAATACGATAAAATGGAAAGCTCGAACCTATCAAAAAATATTAGGTGAACGAATTTTCGATTGGCAGAAAGGAGAAAATCCCAATGTCCAGGATGTGGATAGTGAAGCAATAAATTCATTAAAGAAAAATGGGTTTGCCTTGATTGAAGATTTCTTTGATTCTGATCTTTGTGATAAAATAATTTCGGAAATAGATCAATGCGTTGAGAAGCATCAACAGTTTGTATGGAGCGATGATCAAGATTCTGACCATCGATTATTTGGCATAGAAAATCTTTCACCACTTATACATGAGCATTTCTTTGCGTCTAAAAGACTTCAACAAATTGGCGAATCATATCTTGGGTATAAGCTAAAAAACTACATGACTTTGGCTGGAAACCTAAAATTCAAAAAGAATAATCTTGGTTCCGGCGGCGGTTGGCACAGAGACTCCGCATTTTCCAATCAGTTTAAAGCGATAGTTTATTTGACAGATGTTTCGGAGAAAAACGGAGTTTATGAATATATTCCTAAATCTCACAGTACTTCCAATGTACTAAGAGCATTAAATGTATGTTTAAAAAATTCTGAGAGTAACCCCAGTGATATAAATAGGAGATTCAATGAAAATGAAGTCATTGATTTGGGAATAGCTCCTAGAATTTTTGAGGCAAAAAGAGGCACGGTGATTCTAACAGATACGCATGGAATACATAGAGGTAGACCCATAGTGGCAGGAACAAGGTATGCACTTACTAATTATTACGTTGGGTCACACAGAGTAGCCGAGTTTGACCAAGCTTTTCAAGATCTAAATCTTCCTAACTAAATCCTATCTTGAATATCTCGGTGATCATACCTACCTATAATGGGAGACATAAAATTCATAATTTAATTGATGCTCTCTTAAAGCAGAGCTATTTAGATTTCAAACTAATCATTGTTGTAGATGGCTCCTCTGATGATACGTCTGAATGGCTAAAAGAACAGGACTTTTCCACACTGCAAGATTTTATTTTAATAGATCAGGAAAATAGTGGCAGATCAGTGGCAAGAAATAGTGGGGTAAATGAGGTGGAAAATGGATTAATGATCTTTTTAGACGATGATATTATACCTGATAGCGATTTAATTATCAATCATATTAAACATCATCAAAATCATCGTAATTCTTGGCTTACCGCCGGAAGCTGGGTAGAAAATAAGCCGTTAAGCAATCATTTCGAACGTTATAGGTTGGAAATGGAAGAAACTTGGAGAAAGAGCCAAACAAGAAGAGGAAAGGTGAAGATTTCATTTGAGAACTTGACCGTTTCTAGTTCTAATATGTCTCTTTCAAAAGAACTATTCAATCAACTAGGCGGATTTGATCAGGATTTGACGGACAATGAGGATTTGGATTTATGTATAAGAGCTCTGAATAGTGGAGTAGATATCTACTATGATCCAAAAATTGAATCGATACATAATGATCAAATAAATTTTGAACAGTACGCAAAGAGAATCACAGACTATCAATTGTCACTTCAAAGACTGCTTAATAAAAAGCCAACTTACGAGAGCTACATTAAGCTTTACAATCCAGGACTAGTTAAAAAATCGCTTGTCGGTATTTTTAGAATGCTCGGATTTGTAAACTTGAATAGGTTAAATTTTATGGAGAAAATCCCATATGTCTTCAGAAGGAAATTATTTGATATTGTAATCGGAATCGAATTGTCCAAAACCCACAACTGATGCACGTAGTATTTACAATGGCAAATAATTCTTCAGCTCCATATTTCAACTGGTTTGCTGAAAGGTGCAGTAAACAGAAAGAGGTGAAACTCACCTTTGTCTGTCTTTATCCAACAAAACCTAATATGATAGAAGATGTTGCTGAATATGGATGCGAATGCCATTGGGTAAAGTTTGATGATAGCAAGCGCAAGAGATTTCTCCTAAGCACCACTTTTGAGCTCTATAAGTTGTTTCGAAGACTAAAGCCTGATGTGGTACATTCTCATCTTTTTGATGATGCACTTACATCTTTGTTGGCAGCCCGTTTGGCACGAGTGCCCATTAGAGCAATTACAAAAGCTGATGCGGGATTTCATTTTTTCTACAATAAGAAAGGTGTGCCTTTGGACAAGTTTAATAATTGGAATGCTACCCACATTGTAGCTATCTCTGAAGAGAATAAAAATTTCATTCTGAAATATGAGAAAGCGAATCCAGCTAAACTTCATTTGATCCATCATGGCATTCCTGAAGATGTATTTACTGATCAATCTGAGAATGATCGGTTATCACTGATTGAAAAATATGACCTACAAGATTGCATTGTAGCTGGGACCGTCGCTCGTTTGATTGAATGGAAAGGCTATCGATATATCATTGAAGCTGCTGCATTATTAATAGAGGATTATCCGAAATTGAAATTTCTATTTGCAGGAGTGGGAGATCAGTTGGAGGAGCTTCAACAACTTGCAAAAGAGAGAGGCGTTGAAAAGCATATAATTTTTACAGGATGGGTTGAAAGAGGCCTGATTCCTTCACTATATGGTATAATGGATTTTTATATTCATGCTGCTTCGTTTGAACCATTTGGTTTTGTCATTGCAGAAGCTATGATGAATAAGTTACCATTGGTCTCTACAAGAACAGGATCAGCGCTAGACGCTATTGAGCATGAAAAAAGTGGGTACTTAGTGGAGCATGGAGATAGCAAAGGGCTGGCTGATGGAATACGATACATGCTTGAAAATGATAGTAACTCAATAGGCGCTAAGGGATATGAGAAAGTATCAAAAATGTATGCTTTCGAAAGAATGTGGCAAAATCACGTCGACCTTTATTTCAAATTCATAAGATGAGAAAAAGAACACTTGATTTTATTAGAACTGCTTTCTTTTCTCTTCTTGGAGAAAAACGAATTCTTCAACTTGTCGGCGGGAAGGAATACGGTGGATTTTTGACCAAACTAGTTCCCAACCATGATCAATTCAATTCAAAAACCATTAGATCGGTAAACCGATTCGGAATCAATTTTTCACTGGACATATCAGATTTAGTTGATTGGTTCATATTTTTTGGATTTGTCGATCCTGCTAGAGAAAAATTACTGAAGCATGTTTCACCGGGTGATGTAGTTTTAGATATAGGTGCAAATGTTGGCGAAGTAACTTATAGAAGCTCACGGATCGTAGGTGACAATGGTCAGGTGCATGCTTTCGAACCCAACTTCAAAAACTTCGAAAGATTACAAGAAAATTTCAAACTCAATCATTTTGAAAATATCACCTTCAATCAGGTTGCTCTGGGGCTAGAAAAGGGAAGTGTAAGTTTGGAATGTAACGATGATCACAATTTGGGGACAACTCGTGTTGCGAGCAGTAAATCAGAAGGAAATTTAGTACCGATGACAACGGTAGATGACTATGTTAATGATACGAATCTTTCAAGAATTGATTTTATGAAAGTTGATGTTGAAGGCTATGAATTTTTCGTTCTTGCAGGAGCAATTCATTCAATAAAAAAGTTTAAGCCTATTCTGTTCTTTGAATTAGATGACACTAATTTGAAAACGTATAATTCTTCAGCAAGAGAGCTGGTTAAAAAAATGGAAGAACTATCTTATCAAATATCTGATGCTAGAGATGAAAGACCACTAAATTCCGAATGGAACTTCGAAGGATGTCATTTGGATGTCATTGCAAGGCAAGTGTAGTTTTTGAGTATTATCTTATTTAAACCATGTTGATTTCAGTAATTATACCGGCATATCAGGCACAGAAATACATTACGGAAACAGTAGATTCTGTTTTAAATCAGACCTATAAAGAAATTGAAATCATTGTCGTAAATGATGGGTCCACGGACAATACGGAAGCTATCCTGGCCACTTATCAAAGCAATGCAAAAGTTAAGGTTCTAAATGTTGAAAATGGGGGTGTTTCCAGAGCTAGAAATATTGGATTTCAAGAATCTAATGGGGCTTATGTAGCTTTTCTGGATGCCGATGACGTCTGGGATGAAATCAACTTAGAGTTAAAAGCAAATGCTTTAAATGGAAATCAGTCTCTTGGACTTGTACATTCAAATACCGAGGTAATCGATGGAGATAGCAAAAAGACAGGTCAGATCTTACGGGGAAAGCAGGGTGAAATACTAAAAGATCTACTTTTGTGGAATGGCACATGCATCCCTGCTCCGAGTAGTATTTTAGTTCGGAGAGAGGTTGTGCAAAATGTAGGGGGATTTGAAGAATCTTTATCTACTGCTGCAGATCAGGAATTTTTCTTTCGGGTGGCAAATCAATATCCAATAGGAATGGTAGATCAAGTCACTTGGTTTTATCGTGTTCATGATTCCAATATGCATCAGAATATTGCAAGAATGGAGTCTGATCATATTTTAGCTTATCGACTGGCTGAGCGGTCGGGTTTTTTTGAATCAAGGCGTTTTAGAAATAGGTGTTTCTCTAATCTGTATTTGATTCTAGGAGCTTCTTGGTGGGGAAATGGCAATGGCAAAATCCAGGGAATTAAATTTATTTTGAAGGCTTTGTTGGCATATCCACCAAACACAGTCGAATTTTTCAAAAAACTATGGAGAAAAATATTCTAGTCATCACATACTGGTCATTCAAAGATGCGTTGATTCAGACATATACACTTCCATATGTTGAGATCATCAAAAAGCAATTACACCCCAATGCCAAGATACACCTGGTTACCTTGGATCCGGAAGTGACTATTGAAGAATCAGAAACATTTTCACATGTTTCGTTTAAGTACCATAGGTTCGGAATAAAGGCAATTTTTGGTCACTTTTTTAACTTAATTCGGCTGCTTTTTTTGATAAGAAAAGCCAAAATTGATGTTATTCATACTTGGTGTACACCAGCAGGTGGATTGGGATATTTACTTTCTAAATTGACTCGGAAAGAGCTGGTTATAGACAGTTTTGAACCTCATGCAGAACCTATGGTTGAAAGTGGTACATGGGCTGCAAATGGTTTAGCGTTCAAGATTTTGTTTTGGATGGAAAAAATGCAATCCAAAAATGCTCAAGCGGCAATAGCATGTGTGCCTGAAATGGAAAAATATGCAGTTGATAAGTACAGCAAATGCCCAGCTAAATTCTTTGTTAAACCAGCATGTGTTGACTTAGACCTATTCTCAATCAAGAAAAAGGAGATTGATATATTGAAGAAGAGATACAATCTTGAAAAAGAAATCATATGTGTTTATGCTGGAAAATTCGGAGGTTCATATTTAACATCTGAGGTATTTGATTTTTTCAAAGTAGCTAATGATTATTGGGATGGGGACTTTAAAGCTTTATTATTAAATAATCATCCTAGTGAGCAGATTAAAGCTTGGTGTGATGAGGCTGGATTTGACCATACAAAAGTTATTCACGAGTTTGTTCCACATCATGAAGTTCCAAATTTTATTGGGCTTGCTGATTTTGCTATTACACCTTTCATTCCCGTACCATCAAAGCGATATGGATCTCCGATAAAAACTGGAGAGTATTGGGCTATGGGATTGCCAGTAGTGATAACGAAAGGAATTTCGGACAACTCGGGAATAATTAAAAAAGAAGGAATTGGAGCTGTACTGGATGATTTAAATACTAAATCATATCAAGATGCTGTTATGAAAATCGATAGCTTAATGAAATTAAGTGCCGATTCGCGTAGAGATAAAATTAGAGAAGTAGCTAGAAGGTATCGTGACTTCTCTATCGCTGAAAAAGTTTATCAACAGCTATATCGCTCTTAATAATGTCTTTGTCGAAGAAAAGTGAAAATAGGATTGTAATAAGTTATTCTTGTAATTAAAAGGGATTTAGTGAGATTTTTGGTCAAAATAGCTCTCTGGGTAGTTTGCGCATCGATTTATGCACAAAATCCAGATTTTAGTATCCCTGCCTCAGTATGCAGAGACCAGACATTAGATATCACCAATAATTCTACAGGGTTTACCAATTATGCATGGGATTTTTGTGAAGGTGATTTAAGTGAAACTCCAAGCTTCACCGATCCAAGCTTAACTGTTGCTACCAACATTTCAAGAATTAGACTAATTGAAGATGAATCTGAATGGCACGGATTTGCAACAAGTCAAGGTGGTAATTTCTATCACCTTTATTTTGGCAGCTCTCTTACTAATACTCCAACAGTAACCAATCATGGTAGTTTTGGTCTCTTGACAGGTTCCTTTTCGTCAGATTTTATTGAAGAGGGCGGCTCTTGGTATGGACTGATTACAAACTTAAATAATGGTACCATTACAAGGTTGTCTTTTGGAACAAGCCTGTCCAATGTGCCAACAGCTGCAAATGTGAATGTTACTGGAGGAATAGGACTTCCAACTGATATTGACATTGTGACCGATGGAGGCAATGTTTTTGCATTGTTCGGCCGATTTAATGCCAGTGCTTCAGGAATATTGGAATTTGGAAATAGCATTACGAATGATGCTGTCAAAACGACAATTACCTACAATGGAGGAGGTCATATAGGTGTAAACTTTATTGAAGACAATGATGTATGGTATGCATACATAGTATCGAGTACAATTGAATTGGCCACATTTGGAGCATCAATCACTAACACCCCATCATCTATTGAAAACGTCACACTTGATTTGGCTGTCACTGACGGTACCAGTATGGATGTGTTTAAGGACGCAGGTGATTACATTGGAATTCTAGCCTCAGATAATGGTAACATCTATCAAGTAAATTTTGGAGATGACCCATCAGCAGCAACAGCAACAGTTACCAACTTGGGTAACTTTGGAACACTTACTAATGTAGTTGGAATTGGAGGCGCAAAGGAAGAAAGTGAATATCATTTTTTTGCTGCAAACCTTTCAGGTAGTCAAGTATATGCACTGGATTTTCATAAAGATTGTGGTGCCAATATTGAGTATTCGGAAGAAACTGAGCCATCAAATATTCAGTATAGCATATCTGGAACTGTAAGTATCAACCTGTCCGCTACTGATGGTACAAATACAGGTAATATCTCGAAAGATCTTATTGTACAGGTTGCTGCTGCACCAAGTGTTTCCATTTCTGTCGATGCTCCAAGATGTAGTAATACTCAAAATCAATTCATGAGTATCGATGATGGAAGCATCACATCATATTCGTGGGATTTTGATGGTGACGGTATGGAGGACAGTGATATACAAAATCCAACATTTACATTTACTAGCACTGGTAGTTACGATATCGATTTGACAGTGATCAGCAGCACCGGTTGCACAGGGTTTGCTACAACCACTGTTGAGATTTATGATGAACCTACTGATCCAGATTTTTCCTTTTCCCCAACCACAGTATGTTCTTTTTCAGAAGTTAGTTTTACGAATCTCACACTAGAAAATGGATCAGGGCCGATTGTTGAGTATGTATGGGATTTCAATGGAGAAGGCTCTTCCAATGATAAAGACCCAACCTTTACTTTCACGACCACTGGGATGAAAACAGTGACTATGCTAGCAAGAATTCCTGGTTGTACTACTGCACTCGAGACTCAAGTTATAAATGTGGCAGAAGGACCCTCTGTCGATTTTAGTTATACCAATAATTGCTTTGGAGAAGCCATTCAATTTCAGGATAATACTACGGGCGTAGATATAGATACATATAGTTGGGATTTCGGAGATGGTCAATTTTCTGCACTTCCTAACCCAATTCACATGTATTTGACTACAGGTGATTTTGATGTGAGCTTGACGGTTAGCAACCTCGCAGGCTGTAGTACCACATACGAAGAAACAATTACGGTTTCTAATGATCCAAAAGTAGATTTTAATTTCACCGATGCAACTGAAAATATTGCCATCGATTTCACTGGTGAAGATTTAACTGGCACTGATGATGCAATAAGCTCTTGGTCATGGGATTTTGACGGGCTGGGAGTAAGTACTCTACAAAATCCAGAATTTACATTTAGTAGTCCTGCTGATTATACAGTTACGCTAGATATAGAGACCACGCAAGGCTGTGCGGAAACCATTCAAAAAACGGTAACTGTATCTGAAGCACTTGCTCCTACGATTGATTTTACTGTATCCAGTTCTGTCTGTATTAATGAAACTGTCAATATTGATAATTCAACCGTAAATGCGGATAGCTATGCTTGGGACTTTTGTCAAGGAGACTTGATTCAAACACCCACTTTTGTTGATCTACTAACGACCATAGGGACTAACGTTACCAGTTTTGAAGTAGTCAATGATAATGGAGAGTGGCATGCATTTGCTACTAGAAGTGTGAATTTTTATCACCTCTATTTTGGAAGTGATTTGACTAATACACCCGTTGTTACAAATCATGGAAATTTGGGAATTCTGAATGGTGCCTATTCTTCTGTGTTCTTAAATGAGAGCGGTTCTTGGTATGGATTGGTAACAAATCTCAACACATCAAATGTAGCGCGGCTCTCATTTGGATCAAATTTATCCAATGTTCCTACTGCCGAAATTGTAACGACAACAGGCAACTCGATAGGTCTCCCTACTGGAATCGATCTTACAGTTGATAACGGGAATGTTTTTGCTGTATATGGTAGAGCAAACACGGGAACATCTGGAATTATAGAATTTGGAAATAGTATTACAAATGATGGAGTAGTAACCAATATTGTATTTGATTCAGGACATATAGGGGTAGATCTGATTAGTCAGAATGGAGAGTGGTTTGCCATTGTGGTTTCTGATATAATCGAATTGGCATCATTTGGTAGCTCACTATCCGGAACACCCAATAGCATTGAAGAAATCATACTAGATGTTCCTATAACTACAGGGAGTTATATGGAAGTGTATTTAGATGGTACTGACTATATCGGAATTTTGGCGGATGGTAATGGAAGTATTTATCGAATTAATTTAGGAAGCAATCTTTCCGATGCATCAGGCACAGTAACCGATCTTGGGAATTTTTCAACTTTTAGTAATGTCATTGGTTTTGGTGGAGCCCAGCAACAAAGTAGTTATCATTTCTTTGCTATAGATAATGGCGCAAGTGACGTTTATAGACTTGATTTTCAGAATGACTGTGGTGTTAGTATTGAATTTTCTGAGGATGCTGACCCAACGGGCATCACTTATTCCATATCTGGCAATTATGAAATTAAGTTTTCTGCGTTTAATTCCAATTCTAGTGAGCCAGTTGTATCCAATAGTAGTATAACCATACTTCCGTCAGTAGCTCCTGATATTTCATTTACTATTGACGAATCGAGATGTTTAACTGTAATAAATCAATTTAATAGCGTAGATGATGGTTCTTCGCTTACTTATTCATGGGATTTTGATAGCGATGGTTTAGAAGATAGTGATGCACAAAATCCGACTTTTGATTATGGTGCGGTTGGTGCCGGGACATATACAGTTCGCTTAGATGTGAATGATGGCACTTGTAACAATTTCTTTGAACAAGTAATCACCATTTATGAAGCTCCACCTGCTCCATCCTACACCTATTCAGCGCCAAGAACTTGTGTGAATACAGACTATAGTTTCACTAATACTACTGCAGATGGTTCATATACAGGTCCACTCGTTTATTTATGGGAATTTATTGATGAACCCTCAGGTAATGTGGTAGCTACAGCCAATACAAGAGATGCCATTTATGCATTTGAAACAGAAGGTCAGAAGACAGTAAGACTTACTTCAAGTATTCCTGGATGTTCTGAGGTGACAGAGCAAACTTTGATCATAACTCCAGGTCCTACTGCCAATTTTTTCGCTGCTTCAATTTGTCAAGATGAAGCTATGCAGTTTACCAATACAAGTACTGATGCAACGTCTTACACATGGGATTTTGGTGATGGCTTCATGTCATCTGCTACCAACCCTAGTCACATATTTAACGGTGCGGGAAATTTCTTCGTATCCTTGACAGCTATAGATGCAGAAGGGTGTGAAGACACTGAAGTGATTGAAGTAGCTGTCTCTGATAGTCCACAAATAAGCTTTGATTTTGATATTCCTTGTACCGCTGCAGATGGAATTCAATTTACTGATCTTACGACCGTCGATAATGCAGATCTCGTTTCCTGGACATGGTTTGTGGATGATGAAGAAGTATCTACTGAACAAAGTCCAATGATAATATTTAGCAGCACTGGACTGAAGAACATTAGACTTGATGTTCAAAGTTCGAATGGCTGTGAATCATCTTACAGTGAAGATATTGAAGTGTTAGAATCACCTACTCCTGATTTTCTCATCAGCTTGGGTTGTCAAGGTGAAGCTTCGACATTTACAGACAATACTTCGTCGGTTGGGAATCCTATAGTTTCGTGGCTTTGGACTGTAGATGGAGTTAATTATGGGACGCAGGATATCGATCATGTTTTTGAAAACCCTGGATTGTTTGATGTAACGCTAGAGATTACAGGTCAAAATTTTTGTTCCGAAACAATAACCAGAACCGTAGAGATTATTGAATTACCAGCAATAAGTTTTGTCGTTGATGGTGAATGTGATAATCAACTTATTAGTGCCACAGATCAATCATCTGAATTTTCTGACCCGATTATTGCTCGTAGATGGATGCTTGATGGAGCAGTTGTAGGAAGTGGTAGCCAAGTGATATTGTCGGATTTGGAGGACAATACCTATGAGTTGGCTCTTGAACTAGAAACACAGGCAGGATGTGTTATTAACTCAACTCAAATTTTGGAAATCAATAATGCTCCCGAATCTTCCTTTAGCAGCACGCGGACTTATGGAATTCCTGGCGATGAAATCACTTTCACCAATACTTCTACAGGAGGGATTTCGAGTCAATGGCTATTAAATGGTGAAGTCAGGAGCTCAGATCCAATTTCAGAAACTATTAACTTTCCGATAGCAGGAACCTATGACGTGGGACTTGTAACTCAGAATAGTCTAGGATGTTATGACACTTTGATTCAAGAAATATTAATCGCAACTCCGGAAGTGGATTTAGCTATTGGAAGCTTTGAACTTATCAGTGAAGATAACATAGGTAGGATTTTTCTTGAAGTACAAAATTTTAGCAATCTGCCAATTGAAATTACAGAAGCACAGATTGTGCTAGAAAATACTTTTACGATAACCGAGCAAATTGTGGAATTTATTGATGTGGGTGAATCTACTTTAGTAAGCCTCAATGTTGGAATCCCACTGACGGTCTCCGAACCGTCTTATTTCTGCGTGAACTTATTATCTCAATATTCGAATTATCCTGATATTGAACCTGTCAATAATGAAAAGTGTATAACCATTGATCCAATAATTCGACTCGAAGATCCTTTCCCCAATCCTGTAACTGATCAGTTTAGACTTAAATTGGTTTTGAATGAACCAAGTACAGCTAGTATATCTCTTATTAATTCCGCTGGTAAAATAAAACTGAACCAGCTGCGCGATGTGACTGATGGCCTCAATAACTTCTTTATTGATATGAGCACACTCGAGCCAGGGATATATTATGTGTTAGTAGATGTACAAGGAAAAACACTCCGTAAAAAAGTAATTAAACTTTAATTTGGATCCATCGTTAGGGTCTAATGTCAATTAATTGTTAAAGGTTTATAGTTTATTTGAACAGACTTCAAAATTTTTATTAATAGTATTAATTTTGTGACAAATAAAATTCTGTCACGCCAGGCAGTAAAGCACATTAAAATAAATAACCATTAAAAATAATATGGATTCCCGCCTAAGAGAACCATTTTGACTACCGAATAACTTCTACAGCAAATGAAAATACAATCATCGCGAATTAAGCTGGACAAAATAGATCGTAAGATTTTAGACATTTTACAATCGAATGCAAAAATCACTAATGCCCAACTTTCTAAGGATATTGGATTATCTCCGGCTCCCACATTAGAGCGTGTAAAGAAACTTGAAACATCAGGTATTATAAAAAGCTATCATGCTAAGCTTGATACAGATAAAGTAGGGTTGGGGGTGCATACTTTTGTTCAAGTTTCGTTGAAAGGTCACAACAAGAAAAACATTGATGCATTTATCAACCAAATAAATGCAATTCCTGAAGTTATAGAGTGTCACCATATTACAGGCTCTGGAGATTTTATTCTCAAAATAATTTCTAGTGATATTCAATCATATCAAAAATTGATGCTAGAGAAAGTATCTGAGATAGACGTAGTTGATGGTTTGCAATCCATGATAATACTATCTACTTTCAAGGACAGCAAAGTAATGCCTGTTCCTGAAAATGCGTGATAACCAAATTTTATCTCAAGCCAAGGTTGATCAAATTATCCGAAGGATAGCCTACCAGATTTATGAAAACAACATGGGTGATGAAATTGCTCTTGTTGGAGTGGATTCTGGTGGTAGAACCCTAGCCGAGCAGATTGATAAAACGCTGGCAGAAATTTCGGGTAAGAAGTCGGTATGCTATACAATTTCCCTAGATAAAGACAATCCGCTTAAAGAGGATATTGAAATTGATGGAGACATCTCTGATTTCAAGAATAAAACCGTAATCCTTTGTGATGATGTTTTAAACAGTGGAAGAACTTTGGCCTATAGTCTTACCAAATTGCTTGGCTTCAAAGTGAAAAAAGTAGAGACAGCAGTCTTAGTACTAAGAACTCATGGTCGATTCCCAATCTATGCCAATTACAAAGGGTATGAACTTTCTACAACCATTAAGGAGCATGTAGAGGTCAGACTAGGAGATGGTGTTTACCTATCATAAAAAACCCCGACAATTATTTGTCAGGGTTTTACGATTAGCAACCAAAAACTACCTTATTCTGCAATAACTTCTCTATTTACTTCAATAGAGTTTGAAAGCTCATAGGTACCCATAAGATCATCTAAACTACTTGTTGCATTTCCATCCGAATCAGGACCGGTCAATCCTTCAAGTCCTTCAGCGTATGCTATATAATATATGTAGCATGTGCCCGCTCCTGCACCGTCAAAATCAGGATCGGTAAAAGAACCAGGTAATCCTAATATTGCTCCTTGATCATCTGTAACTACCCAGCTACTTTGATCATTTGGTGCATAACCACCTTCTACAGTAATTTCTCCTGCTCCAATGTTATCAGCAATTCCATCACTTACCGTGAAGTTGAATGGTCCACCTGTAAGCGTAGGAGCATCCAATCTATTCACCTCAATATAATTTGATAATAGATACGTGCCACTTAGATCGTCTAAACTACTTGTAGCATTTCCATCCATATCTGGACCGGTCAAACCATCCAGACCATCTTCATACGAGATATAATATACTAGACATGTACCAGGACCAGCAGCATCAAAATCAGGTCCTGTAAATGCTGGTGGCAATCCAAGAATATTTCCATCTTCATCAGTAACTACCCAACCTGTATTACCAAGGTCAGTTCCTGCAGTTACAGTAATTCCACCTTCAGGGATGTTGTCAGCAGTACCGTCGACAACAAAATTGAATGGTCCTCCTTCAAGGATTGCAGCAGTCTGTCTGATCACTTCTACATTATTTGATAGCTCGTAAACTCCATCAAGGTCATCTAAGCTACTTGTTGGATTTCCATCCATATCTGGACCCGTTAATCCAGTTAAACCTTCTGCATATGTGATGTAGTAGATATAGCATGTTCCACCACCTGCGCCATCAAAGTCTGGAGCAGTAAATGAAGGTGGTAAACCAAGAATATTACCTTGATCATCGGTCACTACCCATCCACTTTGATTTTCAAGAGCAAAACCACCATCAACTGTGATGTCACCTTCAGCTAAGTTATCAGCTTCACCATCGCCTACTGTAAACGTGAATGGACCTCCTGATAAAGTAGGAGCATCTAATCGGTTTACTGTTACAGGATTAGAAAGTGCGAACGTTCCTTCAATATCATCCACTGAATTTCCTACCTCTAATCCAGTAAGACCTTCGGCATACGATACGTACCAAACAAGGCAAACGCCTGAACCCGCAGCATCAAAGTCTGGAGCTGTGAAAGAAGGTGGTAATCCAAGAATATTTCCATCTTCATCAGTAACTACCCATCCGGTACTTCCAAGATCGGTACCACTATTATCAACAGTTATTGCTCCATCAGGAATGTTGTCTGCTGTACCATCAACGATGAAGTTAAAAGGTCCACCGGAAATCATTCCTCCA
Organism: Ekhidna sp.; assembly: GCF_963691765.1. Lineage (GTDB taxonomy): Bacteria > Bacteroidota > Bacteroidia > Cytophagales > Cyclobacteriaceae > Ekhidna. Next base: position 960,382 of record NZ_OY829375.1, on the reverse strand, counting down.
TCTGGATCAATTATGGCTCCATCACCATCATCATCACCACAGGCTGAAATTAGAGCAGCCAGTGCTAATAGAAAATAAACGCTTTTTAGAGTTTTCATTATTTGTATTTGAATTTTTTGTAGAGCAATTCAACGAATACAAGATTGCCAAACCTTCACATGAATGTCATTTTTGTTTCACAGCCCTGATGGATTATGGGGCGTGTTTTGAATGAATCTTGTGTCAGATGCGTTTAGGGTGTGATAAAACACGATTTCGCTGTGAACATTTTGTGATAACTTTTTAATTAATTGCGGACATTGATATGGAAAAGAAGAAAGTATTGATCATTGAGGATGATCCAGAGATTACCAATTTGCTGGATATTCATTTAAAGGATCTACAATGTGAGTCAATTTCTGCAGCGGATGGCAAGACTGGTTACGATCTTGCGGTTGCCGAGAAGCCGGATCTAATCATTTTAGATATCTCTCTTCCTGAAATGGATGGTATTGAGGTGTGTCAAAAAGTGAGGGCAAGCCAGAAGACTCCGATTATAATGCTAACTGCAAAGTCAGAGGAAATAGATCGAGTGTTAGGTTTAGAGGTGGGTGCGGATGATTATATCACAAAACCTTTTAGCATACGAGAATTTACTGCACGAGTAAAGGCCATATTTAGAAGAACAAAATTCATTCAAGAAAGCCTGTCGGAAGATGCTTCTCAAATCATAGAGTTTGAAGGACTTTACATAGACATAGAAAAAAGAAAAGTACTGAAGGAAGAGGAGAGGGTGGACTTATCACCTAAAGAGTTTGAATTATTAGTACTTATGGCTTCCCATCCTGGGAAGAGCTATACACGAAGTGACTTGCTTAAGATTATTTGGGGTTATGACTTTGACGGCTATGAACATACGGTCAACTCGCATATCAATAGGTTGAGGGCGAAACTTGAGCCGGATATGGCTGACCCAAAGTATATATTAACCACTTGGGGAGTAGGATATAAATTCAATGAAGAGCTATGAGTAATACCAGATTATTAACAAATAGATTAATTAAGAAAATTGCTATTGTTTTTTTCTTATTGGTAATAGTAATGGGGGTGAGCTACATCTTCACTTCAGTATATCTGACAAATAAACATTTTGAGGAAAGATCACAGAAGCTAAATTCTGAACTTGCTAACCACCTCATAGAAGAAAAATTTCAAGGTAACTCTCCTTTTTTAGAAGATGGAAGTGTAAACAAACCCTTGTTTGGGGATTTGATGCATGATATGATGGCCGTGAATAGAGGCATAGAAGTATATCTGCTAAATACCGATGGTAAAATATTATACTCGGTTGTTTTAAGTCATGATAATCCAAACGACCCTGCTCAATATGTTGACCTAGCTCCGATAAATGAGTTTATAGCGTGCAATGGCGATAAGTACATACTAGGTGATGATCCTAGGCAGATTGGAAAGAAAAAGATTTTTTCGACAGCAAAGTTTAACCATGAAGGAAGGGAAGGGTATATCTACATTGTCCTTGCTGGGCAGGAAATTGATAAGGTATCATCAACACTTTTTTCAAGCTACTTCATGAAGCTTGGAGTCGGGGCATCTATCATAACAATGGTGTTTGTTCTTTTTTTAGGACTCGTGAGTTTTTGGTTTCTAACCAAAAATCTACGATCAATTATTCACACGGTTAAAAGGTTCAGAGAAGGGGATCTAAATATTAGAATAGACGATCCTGACAAAGCTGATTTATCCATTTTAGCAGTAAACTTCAATGAAATGGCTGATACCATTGAGAAGAACATGGAAGAGATTAAGTCTGTCGATGTCTTGCGTAGAGAACTCATCGCAAACGTTTCTCATGATTTAAGAACTCCTCTGGCAATCATTAATGGTTATATCGAAACACTACAAATCAAGAAAAATGATCTTTCTGAAGATGATAAGGATAAGTATCTGAATATCATTAAGACAAGTTCAGAAAAGCTTTCAAGATTAGTTTCTCAGCTTTTTGAATATTCAAAACTTGAAGCCAAACAAGTAGAACCCTTAAAAGAACCTTTCGCGATGACTGACCTGGCTATGGACCTTGTCTCGAAGTATCAAGTACTAGGTGAGGAGAAAGATGTGAAAATAGAGTTGAAGGCTGATGAAGGAGTTCCTCTTGTTTTTGCAGACATTAGTCTTGTAGAGAGAGCTTTACAAAATCTGCTGGATAATGCACTAAAATTTACGCCAGAGGGAGGTCGAATATCTTTAAATGTTTCGTCAAATAGAAGTCAGGTGGAAGTTGGCATATCGGATACAGGCCCAGGGATCAATAAACATGACCAATCAGTCATATTTGACAGATATCGTCAATCTAAAAAGACATCCAATCAAGAAGGAGTTGGGTTAGGCCTCGCTATTGTTAAAAAGATCATGGAATTACATAATACTACTATTCAAGTTAGCAGCAATCCAAACGAAGGAAGCACTTTTATATTCCAGCTTCCACGATATCAAATGACAGGAGCTTAGTAGTCTTTATATAGGTTGGGCTTTCTAGATAGCATCTCTAAGCTCATTTCTACAAGGTCGCCCATGCATTCACAAGCCTTAAAGTCTTCTTCCTCATAAAATTCTGCTAGTTCTTTGCTAAGCTTCTTGATGTTTTCAGGCTTTGACAATTGGTCCTTCTTCATTGCTTTCAGAAGGTCTGATACTCGGACTTTTTCGACTTTCAACCTATTTGCAATATTGGAACGCTCCTCTCGCTGATATTGTCTCACAGTCTCAGGAGTCATGTGTTTCAACCCAATTTTAATAATCGGATTGTTTTGCGTGTAGTATTGAGGAAGATAGATAGCTCGCCTTCCTTCATAAGACTGCTGATCAAAATCAATAGCTCTTAGGCGATATTCTACATCTTCAAAATCTGGCGTAATATCGACCACAAAGTTGCTGCTGTGCATGTCTCCAAGCAGCCTCACAAAACAACGCTCGTTAAATTTTACAAACTCTTTAGCTAGGCGAATCTCATTGAGATTGGAGTCACCAAGATACTTTTTGATAAATAGTTCGGCAGGGACTCCTACAATGTGTTCTTCTATTAAGGTTTCCTTGTTGACAACATAGCTAATTTTATTGGGTGATAGTAGGTGCTCTAGTTCTAAACCATAGATACGAGATGCATCGGCATTTTTTATGTAGAAGTAATCAAAGTTGTCATTGATTTGATTTACGACTCTTACTCGAAAAGGCTGTGTATTGCCATAAGCACATAAATCGACTCGGTCGATGATTAAGTGATCCATAACAGATAGATCGCCATCTGCCTTCATGATAGCATACACTTTTTTTAGCGATGCATTTATGTGCGACATATCACTTTGTGGAAAAAAAACTGTTTCCCAAAGCGTATCATTGCCAGCTTTATCATAGAGAGGAATAGAATTGTCATACCTGAGCAAATCGCTGTAATAGATTGGCAAATCAATCTCCCGATCATATTTCTTGATATATGACCTAAGCACACTGCTAATTTGGAAGATCTCCTTCTTCTTACTAATTATTGCCATCGGATGCCTATTCTAATCCAGGTATTTAACTCCAAACCTTCCTGTCTTTTGCTCATTAGGAGCGGGAATTGTATCACTCTTGATCATTTCTAGTAGATCAATTTCAATGTTTCGCGCAATAGTGGTGATAGGTGTATCAGCAGCTCTTCCTTCAAAAGGATCTTCTGTCACAGCTCCTGATTTTTCTAGAATGGTGAATACAAATGAAATGGCAATACACATAGGAATTGTACTCCAACTCATCTCTGTGACCAATGAAAATGGCAAACAGGTAATGAAAAGCCATAAAAAGACACTTGTGAAATAATTGTAATAGTAGGGGAATATTGTTCCTTTAATTCGTTCAGCTTTGCCCTGTAAATCATAAAATTCCTTAATCACATTCGCCAATTCCATGTGCCTGAAATTTTCAATCATCTCACTTTCATAAGCCTCTTGGAGACGCTCACCTTGCTTGTGAAGCATCTGCGTAGGCTTGTTATGAAAACCTTTCAGTTTTTCAACTTCCTTTTTTGAGAGAAATTTTTCCAGCTCATCCCAGCTTGTTTCCTTTCTCAAATGCATAACTAATGCATAAAGCCATCCGATATGACGCATGATGAGTTCTTTTCTCCATTCAAAGACTTCTTTGTCTTTGACCTTTCCATTCGAAAAATAGCCAGAAGAAAATGTGCAGATCATCACACCAAATGTGCGACTTGCATTCACAATACCGCCCCATACTTTTCTTGCCTCCCACCACCTGTCATAAGCGCTATTGTTTCTAAAACCTAGGAAAATGGCTAATGCACCACCAAGAATAGTCACTGGAACAACTGGCAGTGTTGCAGGCTCAAAATCGAAAATTTCGCCAAATTCGTATTGAAAAACAGCAACAATAGAAATGAGTGTGAATAGTAATATGCTTTTTCTGTTGTAGAAGGCAATTCCTATGACTGCCTTAAATGGGTTATCGGAGTATTTAATTATCATATCAGGTCAATATTTCGAGAAACTTGTTTTTAGAAGAACTACACCAGTCTCTAAATTTATCTCCCACTTCAATATGTTTTGGAAGATAGTCTAACAAAACTTCCAGATCAAAGATTTCACTCGATACCCCAGCTCCAGCTTTCTTTGCATCTAGTGCATTGCATGCCTGTTCATAATGCCCCTCTACCGGCACCATTAAAATTGGCTTACCCATATACATTGCCTCGCACACTGATTCAAAACCAGCTGTGGTAAGATAGCCTTTGCAGGTAGCCATGTATTTGATAAATTTTTCATCATCTAATTGATGAAAAGTCAGTGTGTCATCTATTTTCAATTCAGCGGGTTCATCTTTTTTGTCCCAAAAACAATGAATTGTGATTTCAGGATGTTCATTATGAAAGGCATGAACTTCTTTAGAATAACCATGATTGACCATGTACACCAAAAAATGGTTTTGAGTTTTTGTTGCCTGTTTCTTGGCTTTTTCCCTCAAAAGCGGTGGCACAACATATAATCTTTTGCTTGACTCATCAATCATGTGTTGAAAAGATAGTCCCAGAATTTTATCCGCTCCATATGCAGCAAGCCGATTGCTTAGAAGTAGAGAAAATTTATCATAGATCCTGCCCTTTGGAAATTCGAATTCTGTATGATTCAAAAGAAATTGATGAGCAATTGCAATGTGTTTAGCCTTTGGTTTTTTTAATAGAAAGTAAAGACCGCTTAGAAAATCGTAGAAATTAATGACTGTATCAGGTTGCTCTTTCTTTACTATTTCATCAATGCTTCGGATGCTTGCTAGAAAAGTTCTGTACTTCCTTAAGTTGGTTGTTATTGTGCGATAAATATTGACTGATCGAGCATTTTTATCGGTTACAAAATTCGGACTTTCAAGTTGAGTAACAGGGCTTTTGATTTGATCGGTAAAGAATTTTGGAAGCTCTCTTCTCTGGCTTTTACCCACAATGACATGGGATATCTCATGACCAATATCCGACAAGATTTGGTACAATGAAATGGCTTGAGTCATGTGCCCACGACCTTCGCCTTGCACGATGAAAATGTATTTCAAATTGAGCTAGTTACTTAGCTTGCAAACTTAAGTAGAAACTCTGTTCCTTCTCCGATTTGTGATTTTGCGGTTATGTTACCACCATGTTTCCGCATGATTTGTTTCGAAAGGCTTAATCCAATTCCAGAACCATTTTTCTTGGTAGTAAAGAATGGAATGAAGATTTTCTTCAAAGCATCTTCTTCAATACCTGTCCCATTATCAGCAACTGAGATATATGCTCCGCCTCCATCCGTAGGCATTGCAGTTATTGTTAATGATTTATTTTCTTTATCAGCAGCAGCCAACGCCTGAATAGCGTTCTTTACAACATTAATTATCACCTGCTCTATCTGCTCCCTATCGATATTAACCGTCAGTGCTGGTTTGACGGAACAATTCACAACTATGTTTGCTTGTTCTGAATCTGGTCTGAGTAACATTAGGACATGCTTAATCATATCTTCTACCTCTACAGGTTCAAGGTTTGGAAGTTTTATTCTAGTCATATTTCTGAAGTCAGAAACAAACTTTATCAGACTTTCGCTCCTATTATGTATTGTTTTGACTGACAGATAGAAATCTTCAATAGTGTCATCAGGAATCTCATTGATTTTCGTTCCGTTCTTTAAGAATTCATCAAGCTCGGTCTCAACTGTGGCTGCTAATGAAGAAATTGGCGTCACAGAATTCATGATTTCATGGGTCAGCACTCGGATAAGGTTTTGCCATGCCTCCATTTCTTTTTCTTCCAGCTCTGACTGAATATTTTGAATAGAAACCAGCTTAAAAGCTTTGCCTAGAAGTGAAAGTTCGATCGCATAAACAGCCAATTGTACTTCGTCATCATTTTTGGTAATCTTAATCAAATCTCTACCGCCAGTTTTCAACTCTGTAAATGAATTCTGAAGATTTGGGTGGTCTCTGCCTATCTGATTAATGTTTTTAATCATCTTGATATCGAGCAGCTTTTTGGCGGCATTATTCATGATTTGTACTTCACCATCAACGTCAAAAGTGATGATGCCAATACCGATATGCTGCACAATCGTGCGTAGGTATTGGTGTTGCGCCTCTTTGTCTGCTCTTATTTCACGAAACTTCTTAAGAATCTCATTGAACTCATGATAAAGCATATCTCGGCTCGACCCTGTTTTCTTTTCAGGGTACGTGTTTGTGAAATCATCATAATGAATGCTTTCCAAGAAATGCACGATCTCTCGGTTAGACTTCTCAAGAAATTGATATAGACTGTATGCTTGAAATAAGGTCAAACAGAACACCAAGAACTTGGTGAAAAAGTACGAGTCTGAATAATACAGAGACGTAAATAGAAACATGGTGAGCAGGAGAAGAATCATCCTGCCTATCAACTGAAATCTAAATGACTTATAAACCATGTTTTTCTAATCTTCTGTATAAAGAGGCTCTTGTAAGCCCCAATTCTTTTGCTGCCTTAGAAATATTACCCTCGTACTTGTTTACCACTTTCTGAATAGCAACTTTTTCCATGTCATCTAGATTATAAGAGTCTGGTTCTAGCGAAAGGTTGCTTTCTGGTTTTTGTGCAAGGAAGAAAAAATCTTCTGGCATGAGCTGATTGTTGTCGCTCATAATAATGGAGCGCTCAATCGCATGTTGTAATTCTCGGATATTTCCGGGCCATGGATACTTCTGCAATTTGTTGACTGTAGATGGCGCGACACCTTCAATATTTTTTCTGTATTTGCCAGCATACATTTTCACAAAATGATTTGCCAGTTGTTCCATGTCTTCCATTCGTTCCCTAAGTGGAGGAAGTTGAATTTCAACAGTATTGATTCGATAGAGTAGATCTTGTCTGAACGTGTTTTCATTCACCATGTCATAAACAGGCATGTTCGTAGCACTTATCAATCGTATGTCTACAGGTACTTCTTGATTGCTACCTATTCTTGTAACTTTTCTATTCTGAATGGCTGTCAAAAGTTTTGACTGCAGTGGCTGACTCAGATTGCCAATTTCATCTAAGAATAGCGTTCCACCAGAAGCCACTTCAAAACGGCCAGCTCGATCTTCTTTTGCATCAGTAAATGATCCTTTCTTATGTCCAAACAGCTCACTCTCAAAAAGGGATTCTGTAATTGCTCCCATATCCACACCAATAAAAGGCATGTCTTTTCTAAGTGATTTTTGATGAATTGCTCGCGCAATGAGCTCTTTACCAGTACCATTTTCACCAAGGATTAAAACATTGGCATCAGTAGCGGCTACCTTATCTATTAGTTTGAATACTTTTTTAATGGCATCACTTTCTCCAATAATATCCTTGAAGGCTTTACTACTATCTGCTTGAAGTGTTTTACTTGTTTGCTTTAGCTGTGTTACTTCTTTATAGCTCTTATTCAGCCTTGATGCACTAGACAAGGTGGCTAGAAGTTTTTCGTTTTGCCATGGCTTCAGTACAAAGTCTGTAGCCCCAGCCTTAAGTGCTTGCACCGCCATTTCTACATCTCCGAATGCAGTGATAAGAATAACGACAGCCTGTGGATCTTTTTCTAGGATTTGTTCTAACCAATAAAATCCTTCTTTACCACTAGTTGTATCTTGACTGTAGTTCATGTCAAGAAGAATGACATCAAACGAATCATTATTTAATAAGAATGGAATTTTACGAGGATCCTTTTCTATGACCACTTCTTTAATGTGCTTTTTGAGCAACATCTTAGCGGCTAATAGCACGTCCTCATCGTCATCGATAATTAGAATTTTATTTATTTCTTCTTCCACGGATTTTCTTTTTAAGTAATTATTGAATGGCTACAACTGTGCCAAGAGTTAAAATAGACTCTCAGGGCAGTTATTGCCTAAAAATAATGAAATAATTGTTCGAAATTGAACAGCGTATTAAGGATTATTTACAATACTGAACACATCACTAAGTCCTAGGATTGGAACACCTGTGATATGATAGTATTCTGCTTTACTCTTTTCCCATTTGGTGAATGCTTCAAAGTAGTCGGTTTGAGCTTCAATATACTTGTCTTGCTGGATGTTCAATTTGAATAAGTCAGTTTCACCATTTTGCAGATTGATTATTTCCGCATCTAAGAGGCGACGATAATTTTGAGAAACACCTTGATATTGAATTAGTAATGCTTGGAAAGTAGTACTCTGAGCGAAAGCACCTAAAACATCATTCTTTATTGCAATTTGACTTTGCGCAATTTCATATTCGTTACTTTGAAGTTTAAGTCTGGTTTGTTGCAATTTTCCGCGCTCCTTTCGAAGCAAAATAGGGAAGGAGAAGTCAATTCCCATTTTATAGTTTTCTCCAAATTCAACTCCCCTGCCATTAAAATCAGGGTCAATGGGTGCATCTATTAGTGAATAAGAAAGATCAACTTGCGGTTTAATACTCTCTTTAGCCCATTTCAAATCTGCATCTAGTTGATTCCGTTTTCCTTCAAGTTTGTTTATTTGAGGGTGGCTAGTTAATGCAAATTCAATTCCTTGTTTTAGTTCGGAATCTTGCGGGGTGTCAAAAAGTGTGAGAGAATCTGGTAGAACACCAGGAAACAGTTCGAGCGGAACCAAATTTTCAGACCAAAGATGTTTCGCAAGGTTAAGTTTTGCTAGTTCAAATTCTAATAAAGTATTTCTGTAATCAACTGTTCGTTTTTGTAAGTTGATTTTAGCTTGCAATGTATCTACGACAGCAGCTTCTCCAAACTCAAAGTCTATTAATGTACGATCAAAAAGGTTTTGAGCTAAATCAATCGCTTGAATCATCAATTGACTCTTTTGATAATATAAGTACCAATTCCAGTAATCTTTGATTATTGTGAAAAGTATCTTATTTACTTCTTTCACTTGCTCTGCAGCAGCTATTTGAGAAAAAGCATCTGCTCTTTTAATCATGTTTCGCCTTTCGTCGAAGAACAAACCTTTACCAAGCGGAACAGATATTCCTACGGCTACTTGTTGGTTGTCATTGGCATCAGGAATTAAATTTTCGCGGCTTACAAAATCTCCAGTATTCTGAATAAACTCTATTTTCGGATCGATACCAATATAGGTTGGGATTTTAAAGGTGGTCTTCAATAAGTTGTAATATTCAGTCTCTTTAAAATCCTTTAGATCATAGTCTAATTCTACTTTAGGATCGAGTTGACCCCTCGCTTCTCGTAGTGTAGCCCTGGCATTTTCATTGAGTAAGTCAGCTTGCTTTACTATTGGATGATAGGAAAGAGACATTTTGAGCACCGTTTCCAATGTCAGAAACGAAGTGTCTATTGCTATGGAATCAGTAGTGTTTACCTGACCTGCTCCAAGAATAGGTATTAGAAATATAGCTAGTAAATACCGTCTCATTTCTTAGCTGATTTTGCTTCTGTTTCGGTATCCTGATACATGGTGGCAGGAAATCCATTCATATTACGCCAGATTTCGTACCAAATTGGCACATCATTAAGCATAACCCATCCTTTTGCAGCAGAGCCGATTCTTAGTAGTGATGGCCACTTTTCATCAGTAATATCTGGTTTAACTATTATTCGAAATTTCCCATTTTTACTTTCAACTCGGTCAATGATAGCTACCTCACCACCAAAAGTTCCTACTGATGCATTTGGCCACCCTGAAAAGGCTAACGCCGGCCAACCATCAAATTCAACTCTTACTTTTCTTCCCTTTGCAATCAAAGGCATGTCCATAGCCTCGATGTACATTTCAAATGCTATGTCTTCTGATTCAGGTAGGATAGTAGCTACGGCACCTCCTTCTTTTATTGTTTCTCCAATCCCGACTTTAACGGCATGAACAACATATCCAGATTGTGGCGCTTTAATTTGATACTGAGATTGTCGAACCTGAACATTGGTTAATTCATTTTCCATCTTCACAATTTCAGCTTGTGTCTCATTCCTGCCCGCGATGGTTTCGTTCAAATTCGATTGAGCTTTGCTGATTTTGTCAGAATATTCTGCGTCAATAGATGCAAGTTCAAGTGTTGCGTTTGCTAAATCCGCTTTTCTCTGAAGCCATTCATTTTCTGCTTTCAGTACTTTGGCTCCACTCATTTGAAATTTATTCTCAATCTCCTGAAACTTGGTTAGCGTAATGTTTCCAGCATCAAATCGATTTTTGTTTCGATTGAATATACTTTCGGCGTTTTCATAGTTCACTTGAGCTGCAACAAAAGCAAGCGAGTCTGCTTCCAACTTTAACCTTGACTGTTGAAGCTTATTTTTAGCTTGTGCCATTTTGGCTGTTACTGCGTTGCCAAGTGCTACAATTTGTTTGTTAAGAGCTGCAATTTTATTGTCTTTAGCCTCAGCAGCATTCTTCTTAGCCCTCACCTGTTCTTCAATTCTTGAAATCAGATTTGGATCAAAATACTTATCCTTTATTTCAGATATCGTGAGGAGTACATCTCCTTTATTTACATAATCGCCTTCAATGACATGCCAATTAGTGATTCTGCCAGCTATGGCCGACTCCACCATTTGTGGCCGATTACCGGGATTCAAGGCGGTAAGTCTACCTTTTCCTCGTATGTTTTGCTGCCAAGGTAGAAATAGAAATAAGATGAATATGGTAACCGCAATCATCAATACCTTGGCCACTGTACGCCCAATACTTGGTGTTTTTAAAGTTCTGAGAGAATACAGTTGGGTTTCTGCTAGTTTGTCTAATTGATCCATTAGTAGATGTCTTTAAGTATTTCCTCTTTTTTAATTAATTCCTCGAACGGACCATAAGCGCGTTCTTCGCCTTCCTCTAAGAATAAAACATTGTCACATGCTGCCATTACCAATGGATCGTTTGATACAACTATCAAGGTCCATTTCCTTTTCTTGTCGGTAAGTAGATTGATTAGTTCAATTCTCTCTCTCTTGGAGAAATTGTTGAAAAAATCATTGAGTATGAGCATTGCAGGTCTTTTTGCTAGACATCTTGCCAATACCATTTTATTCACAAACGACGATGAAAAACCTTTACCTCCTGCAAGCATCTCTGTATGCAAGCCTCCAGGTAACACGTTGATTTGATCTTTTAATCCTACATCCTCAATTGCATCAAGTGCATTTTTAATGTCTGATGTGGGTTTACCTACCAGGATGTTTTCAAGAATTGTCCCTTCAAAAATATCTTCCTGTGATACGTTTTTCCCAATTCTATCTCGGATATAGGTAGCATCAAGATCTCGAAGAGAATATCCATTATAAGTCATGATGCCGGAATAATTTTGATGTATTCCAGCAATGATATTAGTCAGGGTTGTCTTCCCAGATCCACTTCCTCCGCTGATACATAATGACCTTCCTTTATCAACTTGCAGAGACAAGTTTTTTAATGAAGGCTTTGTGCCTGAAGGGTATGTATATGATACATCATCCATTTTTACTTCATACCCATCCTTAAGCTGGCCTTCAGGAATATCAATACCACCCGAATTTTCAAGTGGAAGATCTGTTACATGCGAGATCTTGTCTACAGCTGTGAGCATGTCGTATACTACGTCCATATACATGATGATTTTCTCAACTGAAGCCAGCACAAGGATGATAATTACTTCTGACGCTACAAACTGGCCTAAGGTGATTTCTCGTTGCATAACGAGTATCGTACCTAGTATTAGCAAGCCGCCAGTAATGATTGCTTTAAAAAGAAGGATAAATGAATATTGCGCAATAAGAATCTTAAAGTGAGAATTTCTGTTTTCAAGATAATTATTGACCAAATAATCGGTTTTCCTAAGCGGTAGCACAGTATTTCCAGCTAGTTTGAAAGAATAGAGCGTGCGAGCCATTTCCTCTAACCAGTAAACCACTTTGTATTTATATTTTGATTCCTTAATCGAACTTTTTAACCCTTTAGGGCCAGTGAAAAAGAATATCAAGAACAAGAGTCCTAAAAGGCCAATGCCAAACGCTATAAAGAATGGGTGGTAAAATGCTAATAGGAGAAGACCGAAAAGTATTTGTATGATACCTGTTGAAAGGTCAATTAGAATTTTAGGCAATCCTTTTTGTAGTGTAAGCACGTCAAAGAATCGATTCATCAATTCTGGCATGTGCATGTTCAGTACAGACTCCATTCGAATTCTAGGTACCCGGAACGCAAATTCAAAAGCTGATTTTGTAAATACTCTACGTTGTAGGTACTCCACGATAGTTATCTGAAGTACCTGTAAAACTCCAGTGCCAATAGTTCCAAATATGATTAACCCAATTAGTAAATAAACTGAGCTGAAGACAACACCCCCAGAGATTAGCTCTACCGCTGCCTGAATTCCTAATGGAAGAGTTAAGCTTACCAGTCCAATAAGAGCGGCATATACATAAACAAAAAAGATGTCTTTCTTATCTGCTGAAAGCAATTGAAACAATCGCCTTACAGGCGAGGCTTTCTTTTCTTCATCTTCGTTGGCAGACATAAAGCTTTGATAAGCAAAGCAAGAAAGGGTATAAACTTCACCATGTTGATTGGAAGAGAAATTGAGCTCCTCAAGGTTATTGATTTCCAATTGCTTCATATCACCGGAATTGGTGATAAATTCCAAATACATCTTCTTCCTGTCCTTTGTCAAAAAGGCAGGGTAAAAACCTTCTTGCTCAACAAAAACAATCAAAGGAGTCTTATTGTCTGTAATGAGGTCTTTGAGTGTTTCTTTGTTCAAATACTTCTCCATCAAAACGACACCTGCATCGTTTGCTGCCTCAATCAGATCTCGCTGAAATTCAGCGATTTCATGAGTCTCGTATTGTCGTGGAATCATGTCAACGCTCTGAAGATTTGAAATATTCAAATCCATTTTAAGCTTTGATGCACATTCCTGAAGGCATCTTATTATTTGCTGATTATTCATTTTTTCAGAGAGTTGAAAATGATGGTAGATACATATTGGAAATTTTGTTCACGAACATCAGCGCCGTTCTTTAAATCTGATAGTCGTGGTAAATGCTCAGCAAAAAATAATTGCTGATGAGCGGCTTCTAAGCAAGTGCTTGATAGAGATCTTGGAAATTCAAAATCAGGATTTATTTCAGTCATATATGAAGCAATGGTTTCACATAAAGACTTATAACCTCGAAATACCCCTTCCTTATTAATTTCATCTACATTCTTTGTTAAATATGTTTTATCGGATTCGTTTATAACAATTTGCTGAAGTTCTGATTCACTTATCCCTGGGAAATTATCATCATCCTTTAGCTCCTCTGTGATTAATCGAATAGCGATGCTTAGTTTTTCTTCCGGGTCGGCTATGTTGTGTGTTTCGAAGGTGATTCGATACTCCACATAACTCCAATACCAAGAAATTAAATAAACAAGAAGTCGGTGTTTATTTTCAAAATATCGATAGATAGAAGCCTCTGTTGACCCTATTTCTACCGAAAGCTTCTTGAAAGTGAAAGATTCAAAACCAATTTTATTTATCAATAGAATGCTTTCTTGAACGATTTTCTGGCCTAAATCACTTGATTGTGGATCCCTTAAATAGAGTGCAGGATTTAGTTGAATTTGAAGTTTTGCTATCATTTCAGTTTAGTTCACTATCAAAAATAATAGTAAAGCTATCATAACGAATTAAAATCAATATGGTTTTCATTTTTTTTTAAGTTCTTTTTTTGCTATCATTGAAGTCATTAGTCCTTTTTATTTTGAGTTTTTGACCTTTGGGTTCAGGTGTTAGTCCTCCTGAACCTTTTTTTTTGCCACTTAACCAAAGTCAGCGGCTCACGCACAATTCCCTTAAAAATTGAAATTCTACAAAATTTGTGATCGAATACGAACACAATTATGTACCATTATGTACACGACATTTGCTTTGTTTTTCCTGACACATCTCGTAATCAATTGTTTTACAGTGAGTTACAATTAATGGCATCCTTATTGGCATTGTGGTCAACCGAAAACCTAAAACGACCAAATTGTTAGATGGATAGAAAGATCAAAAAGAAAAAATGGACGGTAAAGAAGATTAGCATCTACTGCGGTAGTGGACTATTGGTAGTCTTCATTGTTTACAACTTCTTACTCTCGGGAGGAGGAACCAGACTCAATGTTGAAAGGAATAAAATCAATATTGCCACTGTGCATGAAGGAGATTTTCAAGAATTTATTCCTGTAGACGGAAACGTTCTCCCAATTTTAACTATTCGTCTTGATGCAATTGAAGGCGGAGTTGTTGCTGAAAAATTCTATGACGGTGGAATTTTAGTAGATAAGGGAGATACAATCTTATCTCTCGCAAATAATGATTTACTGCAAAGTTTTGTGAGAGAAGAAACGCAGGCTTTTATTCTTGTAAATAATCTCGAGAATACGAAGCTAGGACTACAGAGGAATCAATTTGATTTAAAACGTAACTTATTAGAACTAGACTATCAGATTGATCAAGCAAGAGATGCATATGAAAGAGGTCAAAAACTCTACGAGGACAAAATTATCTCTGAACAAGAATTCCTAAATCTTAAACGCGAGTATAACAGGTTGAGCGATAACCGTGAGATTCAAGTTGAATCAAATCGTTTCGACTCAATTACTGCGGTTACTCAGATTAGACAAACGGAAGCTACATTAGAAAGGACTAGAAACAACCTGGAGATGATTAAAAAGAACCTTGAAAACTTATATATCAAGGCTCCAATCTCTGGAAGATTGTCTACTGTGAACGTCGAAGTAGGAGAATCAATTGGTACTGGACAGAACATTGGACAGATTGACGACCTAAATGGATTTAAGGTTCGTGCAACTATTGACGAACATTATATATCTAGAATATATGCGGGACTAAATGGCACGTTCACTTTTGCTGGAAATGATTTCGGCTTAGCGATTACAAAAGTGTATCCTGAAGTGAATAATGGACTTTTTGAAGTTGATATGGCTTTCGATACCATTCCAGATGGGATTAGAAGAGGTCAGACACTTCAAATTAGACTTCAGCTTAGTGAAAATATTACTGCAGTGCAGATACCTAGAGGTAGTTTTTATCAGACCACTGGTGGAAACTGGATATTCGTAGTGAATGAAGGTGAAACTGAAGCAGTGAGAAGGGATATAAGACTAGGTCGACAAAATCAACGCTACTACGAAGTGGTGGAAGGATTGCAACCTGGAGAAAAAGTTGTTGTCTCTTCATATAGAGGATATGAAGACAAAGACATTCTCGTAGTTAAGTAACCAATTAGATAAAAGAAAGTAATTAAATAGAATCCAAAGACTAAACTCAATAAATCATGGAAAACGCTAAAGCACTTATTCAAACGAAAGATTTGAAGAAATTCTACTACACAGATGAGATCGAAACGACTGCTCTTGCTGGAGTTAACCTTACTATCAAAGAGGGGGAATTCGTTGCGATCATGGGACCGTCTGGTTGTGGTAAATCAACACTACTCAATATAATTGGACTATTAGACAACCCTTCTGAAGGTGAGTTTCATTTTACGGACTTAGAAATCTCACAATATAAGGAGCGTCAGAGAGCAGATCTAAGAAAAGCGAATATCGGTTTCGTATTCCAGAGCTTTAACCTAATTGATGAGCTTACTGTATTCGAAAACATCGAGCTTCCATTGATTTACTTGAAGTATTCTGCATCTGAACGTAAGAAAAGAGTGGAGGAGGTAATGGAGCATATGAAAATTATGCACAGAAGAAACCACTTTCCTCAACAGCTATCAGGAGGTCAGCAACAACGTGTGGCTATTTCAAGAGCTGTAGTTGCAAAACCTAAATTGATTCTTGCGGATGAGCCTACTGGTAACTTGGATTCTGCAAACGGACAAGAAGTGATGAACCTGCTTACTGAGCTTAATGAAGCTGGGACTACAGTAATCATGGTGACTCACTCTCCTGTTGATGCTGAATACTCGCACAGAGTCGTGCACTTGTTTGATGGACAGATTGTGTCTGAAAACATCAATGCAAAAGAAGCTTTAGTGTAATCTCTCTTCATACTTACACGGTCAGTTCCTGGTCTATCAATTTTGATAGACCAGTGTAACTGTACTCCTTAGAAAACCTTATCAAGACCTTATAACCATGCGAAAACTCATTTTCGGGACTATGCTTATCATGTACTTTCTGTCTTCTGCTCAGAACGAACAGGCAGTACAAGAACTTTCACTTGATGAATGTATCAATGTTGCTCTTGAAAGAAATATTGGACTTAAAAGAGCTAAAAACAATCAGCTCATTGCTAAGGCTAATAGATTTCAGGCGATAATGAACTTTTTCCCGTCTGTAACAGCAGGAATCAACTATGATTACTTCTTAGGTAACTTTTTTGATCAAAATGCTGCACGTCAAGTTTCCGCAACTACAAATACTTCAAATCCGAATCTTTCTGCCAACGCTACTTTATTCAATGGCTTTGCCAATCAGTATTCATTGAAGCAAAGAATCAATGAGGAAAGATCAGCAAAAGCAAATGTTGATAATGCAATGCTTAATGTACGCGCGAGTGTATTGTCTTCTTACCTGGATGTTGTCCTAAGTAAGGAAAATCTAAAAATCGCTACAGAGAGAGTTGAACTTCTAGAAAATCAACTTGATCGTGAAGAGAAAAGGGTATCAGTAGGAGTTGGCAATCTCGATGCTGTTTACAACTTAAGATCGCAGTTATCTAATGAAAGACAGAATCTTATTGATGCAAGAAACCTAGTCGAATCAAACATGCTGACTTTGATTCAAAGCATGCAGTTGGATCCGAAAAATAGGTATGATGTAAAACCTGAATTTATTGCAGAAGAAGATCTATTGGCTGATTTAGAGCCATTCGATTTAATTCTTGGTGAAGCGCTTGAGTTAAATCCATCAATCGAAGGTGCAGAAGCTGATAGAAAAGCTGCAAAGTATAATCTCAAAAATAATTCAGCACAAAGACTACCAACAATCACTGCATTCGGCAGAATCGGATCTAATTACTCGTCGAATGGAGCACTAAATCCAGAAACTGGTGCATTTGAACCGGACGCATCGTTTGCAGACCAATTGAGATTTAATGAATTTGAATACCTGAACTTCACATTAAATATTCCAATTTTTAACAGATGGAGAACTAATACTAATGTTCAAACTGCCAAAGTTGGTGTGCTTAATGCTGATTTGGACTATCAAGATGCAGTAGTTAGTGTTACCAATCTTGTTCAAAGAGCATATTTAGATATGGTTAATGCACAGACTAGTTATTCAGCGGCAAAAGATAACTTAGAAGCTCAGCAGTCAATTTTTGAGTTCATGAAAAAGAGATTTGAAACAGGTAATACTGATTTCAACTCTTATCAAGAAAGTCTTACCAATAAGAATAGAGCAGACCTTCAGTTGTTAAGAGCTAAGTACTCATTTGTATTTAGAAAGCGAATTTTAGATTTATATCGAGATAATGAGTAGAGTTTAAGCTTTACTCTGTCAATTGGTAGTAAGTAATGCGCTTATTTTCTAAACTCAAGAAAAGATCATTTGACTTTAGGAGTGCATTATTTTTTGAAGGGTTAGCTAGCGCCTTTTTCACTGTTCCCTTGTAAGGATTAATTTCAATTACCTCTTCATTACTGATGCAATAAAGTCTTCCTTTATCAATTTGAAAATCTATAAAACCATTGATTTCCAAATCTTGAATGACTCCACCAAACTGATCTAAAATTTTCATACCTTCTTCGCTCCCAATTATGAGGATATTTTGATATGCTTGAATCCTCTTGATTGAGTCACCAACTTGAATTTGTACTTCTAACACCGTGGTTTGAAGTAGTGGATCAATCTTTTTTAATCGTTGCGGGTTGTTTTCTATGATCCAAAAATCACCATCAGGAGCAGGGCATGCTGCCATTCCTATTTCAAGGTCAAGATCAGAAAGTAAGTAATTTTTAGGGACAGAAGAAAACCTATCGAGAATAGTAATTCTTTGATTGTCAAAGTAAAATAAGAATGGTTTTAAATTATTCTGGACATCAATTGACGTAATTGATGAATAATTGGAAAGTGAGAAGTTTTCGAGAACCTGACCTTCAGCACTGTACTTAAGAAGTTTTCCATCCTCGAATCCTAGAAAAATATTCCCCTGATAGTCGACAGTGTAAGATGAGGGATTTTGTGCGAGATCTATTGATCTAACTTCCTCCCAACCTTGGCCATAAATGTATAGAGGGAATAAACTAAGACTAACCTTCAAAATTTTTAAGTACCGCATGATTTCCATCAAATTCGAGATATGAACATTGATTAATCCACTCTCCTAAATTAAAATACTTAGAATTTTCTGATACCTCCAACTCTAGCGGCAAGTGACGATGACCTAATATATAGTAGTCATGATGTAGGTTGTCATTCATAGATTTACAGAACTGCCATATTGGCTCATCATCACCTTTGAAAGCTTCATCTAAATGCCCGCTAGATTCTCTGCTTTTTTTACTCCAATACTTGGCAATACTGACACCTACATTTGGATGTAACCATTGAAAAAGCCATTGAAAAAAAGAATTTGTAAATACGCTCTTAGCAAATTTGAAGAAACGATCTCCTGGACCCAGTCCATCTCCATGTCCTACAAAAATCTTTGTGTTCATCACTTCTATCGAAACAGGCTTTTTGTAAACTGGAATTCCAAGTTGAGATGGAAAATATTTGTCCATCCATAAATCGTGGTTGCCAACAAATAAGACAATAGTAATGCCTTGATCCACAAGCTCTGCGAGCTTACCTTGAAAGCGAATGAAGCCTTTAGGTATTGTTGTATGATACTCAAACCAAAAATCGAAGATATCACCAACCAAAAAAATGGCTGAAGCATCTTTAGATACATGCTCCAGCCATCTAATTATTTTCTTTTCACGCTCCAGGCTTTCTTTCTCGTTTGGTGCGCCTAGATGAAAATCACTTGCAAAGTAAAGTTTCTTATCTGAAGGTAGCTCCTTAAAAGAGCTTATAAGCTCAGGTACCTTCATCTATTTATTCACTTTTTGCTTCCGCTGTAGACTCTTCCTGTTCTACCGCTTCCTTTACATCATTTTTAACTTTATCTAAGTCCTTAGCTTCTTTTTTCTTATCCTCTTCCTCAGCATCTGACGTTCCATTTGTAAACGCATCATACGTGGTTTGAGTCTTAAATGGTCGCTTGCCGATTAATTCTTCAAGATCCGATTGGAAAATTATTTCTCGTTTGAGAAGCTCTTGGGCAAGGATTTCAAGTTCATTCTTCTTAGAAAGTAATAGCTTCTTGGTTCGTGCATATGCAACATCAATTAATGCCTTTACTTCTTTGTCTATCAATTCTGCAGTGGCATCAGAATAAGGCTTTGTGAAGTTGTAATCAGACTGCTTAGAGTCATAAAATGATACATTTCCAATTCGGTCATTCATACCGTAAACGGTTACAATGCTGTAAGCCAACTTTGTTATTCTTTCTAGGTCACTCAATGCGCCAGTAGAAATTTTGCCGAAAATAATATCCTCAGCCACACGGCCTCCCAATGCCATGCACATCTCGTCCATCAGTTGCTCTGTCTGATACAAGAACTGCTCCTTAGGTAGATATTGTGCATATCCAAGTGCAGCAACACCACGTGGTACAATACTAACTTTCACCAATGGGTCAGCATGCTCTAAGAACCAGCCAGCTACTGCATGGCCTGCTTCATGGTATGCAACAATTTTCTTCTCTTCAGGAGAAATGATTTTATTCTTTTTCTCAAGACCACCAATAACTCTGTCTATTGCATCTTGAAAATCCGTCATGTCAACCTTGGATTTATCTTTTCTTGCTGCAATTAGAGCGGCCTCATTACAAACGTTAGCAATTTCTGCACCCGCGAACCCAGGAGTCTGCGCTGCAAGCTTTTTAGTATCTACATCTTTTGCTAACTGAATAGGTTTGATGTGTACTTTGAAAATTGCTTCACGTCCAACAATGTCAGGCTTATCTATACTGATTTGACGGTCAAATCTTCCAGGTCTTAGTAATGCGGAATCAAGTACATCCGGTCTGTTGGTTGCTGCTAAAATTATTACACCAACGTCAGTAGAGAATCCATCCATCTCTACTAGTAATGAGTTTAATGTGTTCTCACGCTCATCGTTAGATCCGGGCATTTGACCTCTACCTCTTGAACGACCAATGGCATCGATTTCATCAATGAAAACGATACAAGGCGCCTTTTCTTTTGCTTGCTTAAAGAGGTCTCTAACTCTTGCGGCACCGACTCCAACAAACATTTCTACAAAGTCAGATCCAGAGAGTGTGAAGAATGGAACGCCAGCTTCGCCAGCTACAGCTTTTGCCAATAGCGTTTTACCCGTTCCTGGAGGGCCTACTAAAAGCGCACCCTTAGGTATTTTACCACCTAGTTTGGTAAATTTTCCTGGATTTTTAAGGAACTCTACGATTTCTCGAATTTCTTCTTTTGCTTCTTCTAATCCTGCTGCGTCAGAGAAGGTGATCTTAACTTTATTCTCTGCGTCAAATAATGAAGCTCTTGATTTACCAATATTAAATATCTGTCCACCAGGACCTCCACCACCAGTCATTCTTCGCATGAGGAACCAGAAGCCGAATATTAATAGGATCAAAAATCCCCAATTAAAGAAGATGCTAGTATAGTCTCCTCTTTCTTCAATTTTAAAATCTAACCTTTGATCTTCCGGGATTTCGGATTGCAGTGCTTCATAGTCTCTAACGAATTTCTCCACGCTTACGATCTCTACTTTATAGTGTGGTCCACCTCCGTTATTTAGTATACTGCGATTCTGCTCAAGTTCAATTTTGTATTTGGTATTACTTAAAGCTTCAGGCTTAAGTGTGATCTCAATGAAATCTTGGTTCTTTATTAGTACAATTTTTTGCACGTCATTGGATCGAACCATTTTCTCAAATGAACGATAGGTTGTGGTTACTGCTCCACTATCATTTGAAAATACAGTTAGTCCTATGACTAGTGCTAGTAGTCCTCCAATTAGCCATCCCTGAAATCCGGGTCTTGGCTTTGGTGCATCTTTTCTTTTCTTATCGGGCATTCTTTTGTTCCTCCTGTAAAATTTTTCTGTTTAGCTAAACGAGGTGATCGGTTATTAGTTCACTTCTACGCGGGTAATTTGTGCATCACCCCATAACTCCTCTAGTCCGTAAAATGTTCTTTTTTCTTTATTGAATACATGGGCAACTACATCAACATAGTCGAGCAATATCCATTCTTTGTTTTGCCTGCCTTCTCGTTTCCAAGGATTTTGTTTAGAGTTTTTGTGAATTTGTTCTTCAATAGAGTCAGATATTGCATCAATCTGAGTATCTGAATTTCCACTGCAAACAACAAAATAATCAGCTATTGCGTGCTTCACATCACGTAAATCCATAACTATCACATCTATGGCTTTTTTATCTAACATCCCCTCAACTACCCACTCGCTTAGTACTTTAGAGTCTATGTCCTTACTTGTCTGCTGATTCACTAAATGTTAACAATTAATTTTGTCACAAATTTACATTAATTCTATTGCATAAAATCTTTGCCAAACCCTTATTCTTAGGTAAAAAAGTAGTTTTTCTGCCACAATGTCATTCTACCAACGATGAGTTGACCAAGATGATAAAGGAAATTGATGAACCGGAGGGGCTTTTGGTGTATACAGATGATCAAATTCAAGGTAAAGGTCAAAGAGGAAATGTCTGGTTGGCAGAGCCGGGAAAAAATATCCTAATGTCACTGTTGCTTCGACCTAAATTTCTGGCACCTGCGGATCAATTTTACCTTAACCTCGTAATAGGACTTGCAGTTGTCGACACCATTCGAAATGTGGTTGAGGCTGAAATTGAATTAAAGTGGCCAAATGATGTCTATTTGAACGATAAAAAGGTTGCGGGAATTTTGATAGAAAACAATTTGCGTGGCAGTTCGCTGGAATCTTCAGTTGTTGGAATTGGAATTAATGTAAATCAAAAAGGATTTGCTTTGAGTACAGCAACTTCAATTTGGTTGGAATCCAACAGTTTATTTGAAAGAGAAGTACTTATCGAGGATCTACTTTTTAACGTTGAAAAGTGGTATCTGAAGCTTAAAAATGGTGATAAAACAAACATTTTAGATGAGTATCATAACTTATTAAGATGGAGAGGTGAATTACACATTTTCAGATCCAGTTCAGGTGAATTTGAAGGTGAAATAATAGGCATTGATAAGAACGGAAGACTTTCTATTAATCAATCAGGCACTCTGCAGACTTTCGGAATTAAGGAAGTTGAATTCTTAAGATAAAAGGCAGGAACCAAAATGATGATTAATGGTTATATCTTTGCACTCCGAAATTTAGAAATCAATTCGTGAAACAATATAAGTAATGAGCGTAACTACGGAAAAATTCAAAGTAAAAGACATTGCCCTTGCAGATTGGGGAAGAAAGGAAATCGAGTTAGCAGAAGCTGAAATGCCTGGTTTGATGGCGCTTCGCGAAGAATATGGCAAGGAAAAGCCTTTGGCAGGAGCTCGAATTGCAGGATGTCTTCATATGACTATTCAAACAGCTGTTTTGATTGAGACATTGGTTGAGCTAGGTGCTGATGTAACATGGTCTTCTTGTAACATTTTCTCAACACAGGATCATGCAGCAGCAGCGATCGCCAAAGCAGGAGTTCCTGTTTATGCTTGGAAGGGAATGAATGAGGAGGAATTTGATTGGTGTATAGAACAAACGTTATTCGCTTTTGAAGACGGGAAGCCATTAAACATGATTCTTGATGACGGTGGAGATCTTACCAACATGGTATTGGATCGTTACCCTGAGTTAGTTGCTGATATCAAAGGACTTTCTGAAGAGACGACTACTGGAGTTCACAGACTTTACGAAAGAGTGAAGAACGGGACACTTCCGATGCCAGCGATTAATGTGAATGATTCTGTTACAAAATCAAAGTTTGATAACAAGTACGGATGTAAGGAATCATTAGTAGATGCAATCAGAAGAGCAACAGATATTATGTTGGCAGGAAAAGTTGCAGTTGTAGCCGGATATGGTGATGTAGGAAAAGGATCTGCTGCTTCATTGAGAGGAGCAGGCGTTAGAGTAATAGTTACCGAAATCGATCCGATATGTGCACTTCAGGCAGCAATGGATGGATTTGAGGTGAAGAAAATGAGCAATGCTGTTTCTAGAGCTGATATTGTCGTTACTACTACAGGTAATAAGGATATTGTAAAAGGTGAGCACTTCAAAGCCATGAAGGATAAGACAATTGTTTGTAACATCGGACACTTCGATAATGAGATTGATATGGCCTGGATGATTGAAAACTATGGAAGTACCAAAGTAGAGATTAAGCCTCAAGTAGATCTTTACAATGTTGATGGTAATGACATTATCATTCTAGCTGAAGGAAGACTGGTGAATCTTGGATGTGCAACTGGACACCCTTCATTTGTGATGTCTAATTCATTTACAAATCAAACACTTGCTCAATTAGAATTGTGGAATAACAGTGATTCTTATGAAAACGAAGTGTATATGTTGCCTAAGCATCTAGATGAGAAAGTGGCAGCACTTCATCTAGCAAAAATTGGTGTTGAATTGGATACGCTTTCACAAGATCAAGCAGATTACATAGGAGTTGAGGTAGCTGGGCCGTTCAAGCCAGAGTATTACAGATACTAATCAACTGTACAACGACTTTAGAGAAGGATCCTGCATTTTGTAGGATCCTTTTTTTATTACTTCTGACTGAATGGCAGACTTTGATGTCTGGCAAGATTTTGGATCATTTCATCATACGTTGAATAATTGATTGTCACTTGCTGAACAATCGATATGGAATTGGGTTAGATATCTTGAATTCAAAAAAAGAATTCTCTTATTTAGAACAAATCTAAATCAGCGTCGTATAATAGATGTATATACATGTAAATTGAAGAGAGATGACCGATCAAATAATAGACACACCAGTAAAAAGAACATATTCAGAAGCTAAAAAAGTGAAGGTATTTGATGGGGAGTTTATGCCTCATATAGATTCGATGTACAATTTTGCATATCGATTGACATTCGATGAAGACGACGCAAAAGATTTAGTGCAGGATACCTACATGAAAGCTTATCGTTTCATTAATTCATTCCAAGAGGGAACTAATGCAAAGGCATGGCTATATAGAATCCTAAAAAATAGCTTTATTAATGATTATAGAAAGAAAAGCAAGCAGCCATCGAAGGTAGACTATCAAGAGGTAGAGCAGTTCTATAATTCTGAAGACACTATTAGTAACGCTACTGTCGATCTAAGATTGGAAACAACGAAAGATATGATTGGTGATGAAATTAGTAATGCACTAAACTCATTGGCAGTCGATTTCAGAACAGTTGTAATCTTATGTGATCTCGAAGGGTTTACATACGAAGAAATGGCAAAGATTCTTGATATTCCTATTGGGACGGTAAGATCAAGACTTCACCGAGCTAGAAATCTTCTAAGAGAAAAGCTTGGTTCTTATGCACTCTCTATGGGATATAATTAATCGGAACTTTTTTTGACTCTTTTGCATTCGATATCTTAACAAATTAACATTCGAGAAATGTCAGATTGTCTAGATTGTAACTGTGATGAATTTGAAAAATGTCTGAAGATATTAAATCTTATTTTAGATAACGAGGCTACACCAAGTCAAGAAGAGTATTTTAAGTCTCACATAGAGAAATGTTCAATTTGCTTTGCTCATTGTAACATGGAGAAGCAAATTAGACAGCTCATCAAAACGAAGATGAGTAATAAATCAGTCCCAAATGCATTGGCAAATGAGATTAGGGGCAAGATTGTGAGGTGATCATTTTAAATTCGCCAGATGGAGGGAAAAGCTATCATATTTTCTGCACCATCAGGGGCTGGAAAAACTACTATTGTTCATAGTTTACTAGATCGGATACCTAGCCTTAGGTTTTCCATTTCAGCAACAACACGCTCCAAAAGATCGACTGAAATAGATGGTCGCGATTATCATTTTTTATCATTGGAAGATTTTCAAGAAAAAAAACAGTCTGGCGAATTGCTGGAGTGGGAGGAAGTATATCAAGACACTTTTTATGGTACATTGAACAGTGAAGTAGAGAGGATATGGAGTGAAGGAAACCACGTAATATTTGATGTAGATGTGAAGGGAGGAAAAAGATTGAAAGAAATTTTTAAGAGTAAAGCAGTATCAATTTTCATCAGAGTGAAAAGTGAGGAGGTCCTAAGAGAGCGATTGACAATTCGGAATACTGAAAGTGAAGAGGTATTAAATATTCGAGTTAATAAAGCTGCTGAAGAAATGAAAGAAGAAGTTCATTTTGACAAGGTAGTATTAAATGAAAACTTGGACGAAGCGATTAGTCAAGCAGAAGTTATTGTTAAATCTTTTATCGCAAATTAATGGAGGTGGGACTTTTTTTCGGATCATTTAACCCTATTCACACTGGGCATATGATTATAGCGAACCTAGTAAAAGAGACCACTCAAGTGGAAGAAGTTTGGTTTATAGTAAGTCCTCAAAATCCTTTCAAAAAAAATAAAAGCCTTTTGCATGAATTCGATCGGCTAGATATGGTTAATGCGGCAATCGGAGATGACTATAAGTTTAGATCTAGTGACGTTGAATTTAATATGCCAAGGCCAAGCTATACGATAGATACTTTAACTCTTTTACAGGAAAAGCATCCAGAAAAAAAATTTCATCTTATAATAGGAGAGGACAATCTTGCCTCATTTCCTAAGTGGAAAAATCACGAAATGATTTTGGAGCACTTTGGATTGATAGTCTACCCAAGACCAAATTCTAAAGACAGTAACCTTATAGACTCTGAAAAAGTCAGATTAATTGAAGCTCCAGAAGTTGATATATCAGCTACACTTATCAGAAAATTGATAAAAGAGGGGAAGTCAATAAAGTATTTGGTGCCAGAATCAGTAGCGTCTTTGATTCAATCAAAAAACTACTTTAGTTAGCCCTAGACAGTCATGATGTCCTGTTCCTTACTATTTACAAGAGCATCAATTTTACTTGTATAAGTGTCGGTCAATTTCTGAACATCGTCCTCGGCACCTTTAATTAAATCTTCTGAAACACCATCTAATTTTTTTAAAGAATCATTGGTGTCCTTTCTTGCATTTCTCACACTGATTTTACCCTTCTCTGCTTCAGCCTTAACTTGTTTCATCAGCTGCAAGCGTCTCTCTTCGGTCAAAGGTGGAATATTGATTCTGATTTGCTCACCATCATTTTGTGGATTGAAGCCAAGGTTACTATTGATGATAGCTCGCTCAATTTCCTGAAGCATCGTTTTTTCCCAAGGCTTAACACTTAAAGTTCGTGCATCAGGTGTTGTCACACCAGCAACTTGGTTCAATGGGGTCATTGTACCGTAATACTCTACCTCAATTCCATCAAGCATACTAGGTAGTGCTTTTCCCGCTCTGATTTTTGCAAATTCATCTACGGTATGCTGAATAGCATTTTCCATCATTTCCTTTGCTGTATCTAGATATATCTCTATTTCTTCCATGGGTGAAAATTTTTTAATCAATTAATGAGTGTGCCTACCTCT
This sequence comes from Ekhidna sp., assembly GCF_963691765.1. GTDB lineage: Bacteria > Bacteroidota > Bacteroidia > Cytophagales > Cyclobacteriaceae > Ekhidna. The sequence goes on along the minus strand of NZ_OY829375.1, from coordinate 933,259 downwards.
TCTCCTGCAACAATTTTTTCAAGGTTACCTTTAGTGTTCATATCAAAGACAATAATTGGTAAATTATTTTCTTGACATAATGTGAAAGCAGTCATATCCATAATATTTAAATTCTTTTCATAAGCTTCTTGAAAAGTAATCTTTGAATAGCGTTCTGCATTCGGATTTTTTTCCGGATCCTCTGAGTAGACTCCATCAACTCTAGTGCCTTTAAGCACAACATCAGCTTCTATTTCAATAGCTCTTAAACTTGCTGTAGAGTCTGTTGTGAAGTAAGGATTTCCAATTCCTGCTCCAAATATTACCACTCTTCCTTTTTCCAGGTGTCGGATGGCTCTCCTTCGAATAAATGGTTCACATACTTGTTCCATTTTAAGTCCTGCCATAAGTCGAGTATACATTCCCTGTTTTTCAAACATACTCTGTAAGGCCATTGCGTTAATAACCGTTGCTAGCATGCCCATGTAATCACCTTGCACTCTGTCTATCCCAGATGCTTCAGCTTCTACTCCTCTAAAAATGTTACCTCCACCTATTACTACAGCCACTTCAATACCTTGGCTGACTACTTTCTTGATTTCTTCCGCATATTGAGTTAGGCGTGCTGAATCAATGCCATGTTGCTGGTCACCCATTAGGGCTTCACCGCTAAGCTTTAGTAATATTCGTTTGTAGGTCATTATTTGGGTTTAATATGTCGAAATCGTGCAAATATATATATAGCTTTTTCTGTCAAATTAATCGAATGAAATCAAGACTTGATTTTTTTCAACATTCTCCTTTTCCGAGACATGAATTTTACTAATCGTTCCTTCTCCTGGAGATTTAATGACATTCTCCATTTTCATTGCTTCTAGAACGAGGAGTTGGTCTCCTTGTTTGACTTCATCTCCTTCTTTGGCAATAATATTTAATATGGAACCAGGCATAGGGGCCTTTACATCTTTTACTGCAGCGCTTTCTGCAGCATTCATTCCTAATTTATCCAATATTTGATCAATATGATCTGTGACGGAAACTTCCAATAGCTGATTATTTATTTTCAACCTCATTTCTTTGCCTTGCCTGTCCACCAATTCAACCTTATATATTTTATTCAATCGATAGACATTGTAAGAAGTGTCACTTAGCTTAATGATCTCTCCATCAAAAAGTTGATCATTAATGAGTAATTCATCTTTCTTATTCTCTACCGAGATTTTTTCAGCCGAACCAACCTTTACTTCTATCATTGAATTTGGTGTTTTAAATTTCCGTGGCCCAAAAATATGGATACTAACATTTATTAAAAATTTAGGTCCAATTTTTAAATTTAGTATGTGAATAATTCTATTGGTTCAAGTCGCAAATGGGGAAAAAACAGCTCATAGCAAGGAAATATTTTTTTATATAAAAATGAAAGTTTGATTAGTTCAAAAAACCATATACTTTTGCAATCCTTTTTCTGGAAAGCATCTGGAAAAAGACGTTCTTGAAAGTAGTTAAAACAAGGGGAGATACTCAAGCGGCCAACGAGGACAGACTGTAAATCTGTTGGTGTATTCCTTCGCAGGTTCGAATCCTGCTCTCCCCACCATTTTTAAGCTGGTATAGCTCACCGGGTCGGCGTTCCGATTGGTAGAGCGAAAGCCACTTTCAACACTGAAAAGTCAGTGTGATTTTTTAATGAAATTGTTTAGCTGATAGCTCAGCAATTAAACAAGCGGGTGTAGCTCAGTTGGTAGAGCGACAGCCTTCCAAGCTGTAGGTCGCGGGTTCGAGCCTCGTCACCCGCTCAAAATCCCTGAATATTCAGGGTCTTTGAGCTATTTGGTTCAAAATTCTGAACTCAAAGAGTTTAGAACTAGCCGATGTAGCTCAGGGGTAGAGCGTTTCCTTGGTAAGGAAGAGGTCAGGGGTTCAAATCCCCTCATTGGCTCTTTTTTCGAAAGGAAATGAGAATATTAAAAATAGAGTAATAACAATAATTTAAACAAACGAGGATTATCAAGCATGGCTAAAGAAACCTTTGATCGTTCGAAACCACACGTAAACATTGGTACAATCGGACACGTTGACCATGGTAAAACAACTTTAACTGCAGCAATTTCAGCAGTACTTGCTAATAAAGGACTTGCAGAGCAAAAAGATTTCTCTTCTATTGACAACGCACCAGAAGAGAAAGAAAGAGGTATTACCATTAATACTTCACACATTGAGTATCAAACAGAAAATCGTCACTACGCTCACGTTGACTGTCCTGGTCACGCGGATTACGTTAAAAACATGGTAACTGGAGCAGCGCAGATGGATGGAGCTATCATCGTGGTAGCTGCAACTGACGGTCCTATGCCTCAAACTAGAGAGCACATCCTTCTTTCAAGACAGGTAGGTGTACCAGCTCTTGTTGTATTCATGAACAAAGTTGACTTGGTAGATGATCCTGAACTTCTTGAACTAGTAGAGATGGAAATCAGAGAGCTTCTTTCTGATTACGACTTCCCAGGTGATGATATCCCTGTTATCCAAGGTTCTGCTCTTGGCGGACTTAACGGAGATGCTAACTGGGTTGGAAAAATTGAAGAACTTATGGCTGCTGTGGATGAGTACATCCCACTTCCAGAAAGAGCTGTTGATAAGGATTTCTTGATGCCTGTTGAGGATGTATTCTCAATTACTGGTAGAGGAACTGTTGCAACTGGTAGAATTGAAAGAGGTGTAATTAACTCTGGAGATCCAGTTGATATCATTGGTATGGGTGCTGAAGACCTTAAGTCTACAATCACTGGAGTAGAGATGTTCCGTAAGATTCTAGACAGAGGTGAAGCTGGAGATAACGTTGGTCTTCTTTTAAGAGGTATCGAGAAAACTGATATCAAAAGAGGAATGATTATCTGTAAGCCAGGTTCTGTAACTCCTCACGCTAAATTCAAAGCAGAGGTTTACGTTCTATCAAAAGAAGAAGGTGGACGTCACACTCCATTCTTCAACAAGTATAGACCTCAGTTCTACTTAAGAACTACAGACGTAACTGGTGAAATCATGCTTCCTGAAAACGTTGAAATGGTTATGCCAGGTGACAACGTTACTATTGAAGTGAACTTGATTAACGCAGTAGCACTAGAAAAAGGATTGCGATTTGCAATCAGAGAAGGTGGACGAACTGTAGGTTCTGGTCAGGTAACTGAAATTCTTGATTAATAAATAGTTATCCCGACGTACGTAAGTAGGTCGGGATTTGTTTATACAAACTGATTACTCTAAATTTGCAGTCCTTTTGGGACTGCTTGTTTTTTACGGGTGTAGCTCAATTGGTAGAGTAGCGGTCTCCAAAACCGTTGGTTGGGGGTTCGAGTCCCTCCTCCCGTGCTTTTAAACGAAGGAAAATTATGTCTAAAGTTATCACATTTTTCAAGGATTCGTACGACGAATTGACACACAAAGTGTCATGGCCGAAGTATGGTGATTTGCAAAATAGCGCCATTTTGGTGCTCGTAGCATCGTTGATTTTTGCGCTTATGATTGGAGCAATAGACTATGCCTTCGAGAATTTAATGGAATTTATTTATCAGGAACTATAATACGTACGGGTCAGGATGGAGCATAAGTGGTACGTAGTAAGAGCCGTTAGCGGCAAGGAAAAGAAAGTCAAAGAAGCCATCGAAAATGAGGTGGTGAGACAAGAATTGGCTGAATATATCCCTCAAGTACTTATCCCTTCGGAGAAAGTATATGAGATGCGCAATGGCAAGAAAAGAGTTAGAGAAAGAAATTTCTTTCCAGGTTATGTGTTGATTCAAGCCGACTTCTCCAATGGTGAGGTTCAGCACCTGGTTACGAATAAAGAGCTAATACCAAATGTGATCGGCTTCCTAGGATCAACTGGTAGTAGCACTACAAAAGATCCGATTCCTTTGAGGCAAGCTGAGGTTAATAGAATCCTCGGTAAAGTTGATGAGGTTGAGGAGTACGAAGAAAAGCTGGATACCCCATTTATTGTGGGTGAAAGCGTGAAAGTGATGGACGGTCCCTTTAGTGGCTTCACGGGTACAGTAGAGGAGGTATTTGAGGATCGTAAGAAGCTTAACGTTACGGTTAAGATATTTGGCAGAAATACACCTGTCGAATTGAATTATATACAGGTAGAAAAAGAAGATTAATTAGGTAAAAATGGCTAAAGAAATATCAGGCTATTTGAAATTACAGATTCGAGGAGGAGCGGCTAATCCCTCACCTCCAGTAGGACCTGCACTTGGTGCTAAAGGTCTGAATATCATGGACTTCTGTAAGCAGTTTAACGCTAGAACACAGGATAAGCCAGGACAGCTTCTTCCAGTTCTTGTGACAATCTATGCAGACAAGTCTTTTGATTTTGTAATTAAGACACCTCCTGCTGCTTCACTTATAATGGAAGCAGCTAAGTTAAAAAAAGGATCTTCCGAGCCAAATCGTGTAAAAGTGGGTTCTGTATCATGGGATCAAGTTAAAGTGATAGCTGAAACTAAGATGCCAGATTTGAACGCATTTACTATCGAGTCAGCTATGAAAGTAGTTGCCGGTACTGCACGAAGCATGGGTGTGAAAATTTCAGGTAAAGCCCCTTGGGCAAATTAATATTTGGTAATGGGAAAGCTTACAAAAAATCAAAAGAAAGCTCAAGAACTTTTAGAAGTTGGTAAAGAGTACTCTTTGGAGGAAGCGGCAAAGCTTGTGAAAGAAATTACTTTCACGAAGTTCGACGCTTCAGTTGATATTGACATCCGATTGGGTGTTGATCCAAAGAAGGCTGACCAAATGGTTCGAGGAGTTGTATCTCTACCTCATGGAGTAGGTAAAGATGTGAGAGTTTTGGTACTATGTACACCTGATAAAGAGCAAGATGCTAAAGATGCTGGTGCTGATCATGTTGGACTAGATGATTATGTTAAGAAGATCGAAGGAGGTTGGACGGACATAGATGTAATCATTACTATGCCGACTGTGATGGCGCAAGTAGGTAAACTCGGACGAGTACTTGGACCAAGAGGTTTGATGCCTAATCCAAAGTCAGGAACAGTGACAATGGATATTGGACAGGCAGTAAAAGAAGTAAAAGCTGGAAAAATCGACTTTAAAGTTGATAAGTTCGGAATCATACACACAAGTGTTGGGAAAGTATCTTTTGATGCTGATAAAATCAAAGACAATGTGGTTGAAATGGTTCAGACAGTATCAAAATTGAAGCCTGCCTCTGCTAAAGGGACATACTTCAAGTCGATAACACTCTCTAGTACTATGAGTAGTGGAATTGCAGTGGATAAAAGTAGCATAACAAACATATAAGAAGTTATGACACGAGAAGACAAAGCACAATTAATAAGTGACCTTACAACAAAGTTTAAGGAAACAGATCATTTCTATATAGCTGACACTTCAGGTCTCACAGTGGCTGAGATCAATAAGTTCAGAGAAATGTGCTTCAATAAAGGTGTAGAGTATAAGCTTGTGAAAAACACGCTTATAAAGAAAGCTCTTGAGAACGTTGATGGAGATTTTTCATCATTAGATGATGTGTTGAAAGGAACGTCGGGAATCATGTTCGTAAATGAGGCTGCTAACGCTCCAGCGAAGATCATTAAAGACTTCAAGAAAGGAGACGCAAATGACAGACCGAAATTCAAGGCTGCTTCTATTGACTCAGATTTATTTATCGGAGAAGATCAACTAGGTGCACTTGCTAGCTTGAAATCTAAGCAAGAGCTTATTGGTGAGATCGTCACATTATTGCAATCGCCTGCTAAGAATGTACTTACTCTACTTCAAAGTGGAGAGCACAAACTTGCTGGTATTGTTAAAACACTCTCAGAAAGAGAGAATTAAAAATTTTTAAACAGAATTAACACTTTAATAAAATGGCGGATTTAAAAGAATTTGCAGAGCAACTAGTTAACCTTTCAGTGAAAGAGGTAAACGAATTAGCTACTATCCTTAAAGATGAGTACGGAATTGAGCCAGCTGCAGCAGCAGGACCAGTAATGGTTGCTGGTGGCGGTGGAGCTGAAGGCGGCGGAGAAGAAGAAAAATCTTCATTCGACGTAATCCTTAAGTCTCCAGGTGGCGCAAAACTTGCTATCGTTAAGCTAGTAAAAGAACTTACTGGACTAGGTCTGAAAGAAGCGAAAGAGCTTGTTGATGGTGCTCCTAAGCCAGTGAAAGAAGGAATCGCTAAGGACGAAGCTGAAGCATTGAAAAAGCAGCTTGAAGAAGCTGGTGCTGAAGTAGAATTAAAGTAATTAGCACATAATACCAAAGGTTTAGGCCTGGCTCCCTCTCGAATTTTTCGAGATAAGGGATCAGGTCTTTTCCTGTTTGTATAAAAAGCTAATTGTCCTTTTCAATTTTTATAAACTAAAACTCCGTAAGCTTTGGCTAACAACAATAACACGAGAATAAATTTCTCTTCAATCAAATCAGTTATTGATTATCCGGATTTTCTGGATGTACAATTAAAGTCGTTTGTTGACTTTTTCCAGCTAGATACACCTGCTGAAAGGAAAGAAGGCGAAGGCCTTTACAAGGTGTTCATGGAAAACTTCCCAATTACAGATTCTCGAGAGAATTTCGTATTGGAATTTGTGGATTATACGGTAGATCCTCCAAAGTATAGCATTCAAGAGTGCATCGAAAGAGGGTTGACTTATTCCGTTCCTCTAAAAGCAAAACTTCGTCTGCTTTGTAATGACGAAGAAAATGAAGATTTTGAAACGATTGAGCAAGAGGTATTTTTGGGTAATATCCCATATATGACCGAAAAAGGCTCCTTCGTTATTAATGGTGCTGAGCGTGTGATTGTATCACAGCTACACAGATCTCCTGGAGTATTCTTTGCGCAAAGCAAGCATACCAACGGAACACTGTTATATAGTGCTAGAATTATCCCTTTCAAGGGATCTTGGATTGAGTTTGCAACAGACGTTAATAACGTGATGTATGCTTACATCGATCGTAAGAAAAAATTCCCTATTACAACCCTTCTAAGATCTATTGGATATGGATCTGATAAAGAAATTCTTGATTTATTCGGACTGTCTGAAGAAATAGAGGCGACTGAAAAGGATCTGAAGAAAGTAATAGATCGAAGACTTGCTGCAAGGGTTCTAAGAACCTGGACAGAAGATTTCGTGGATGAAGATACTGGAGAGGTGGTATCTATCGATAGAAACGAGGTTGTTTTGGAGCGTGACAGTATTATCACTGAAGATGACATCCAAACAATTATCGACTCGGGTTCTAAATCAATAATTGTACACAGAAAGGATGTGAATATTGCAGAATATTCAATCGTTTACAATACACTTCAAAAAGATAATTCAAACTCTGAAAAAGAAGCAGTTGAGCAGATTTATCGTCAGTTGAGAAATACGGAGGCTCCTGACGAACAAACTGCACGTGATATTATCACGAGCTTGTTCTTCTCTGATAAGAGATATGATCTTGGCGAGGTAGGTCGATACAGAATCAATAAAAAATTAGGTATCGATACTGATTGGGACAGAAGAGTATTGACTACTGAAGATATTATTCTTATTGTTAAGTACTTGATTGGACTTATCAACAGTAAAGCAGTTGTCGATGATATTGACCACTTGAGTAATAGAAGAGTTAGAACAGTAGGTGAGCAGCTTTACTCTCAATTTGGTGTTGGTCTTGCAAGAATGGCAAGAACCATTCGTGAAAGAATGAATGTAAGAGATAATGAAGATTTCAAGCCTGTTGATCTAATCAACGCTAGAACATTATCTTCTGTGATCAACTCATTCTTTGGAACGAATCAGCTATCTCAGTTTATGGATCAAACGAATCCATTAGCAGAGGTAACACACAAAAGAAGAATGTCTGCACTTGGGCCAGGTGGTCTTTCAAGAGAAAGAGCTGGTTTCGAGGTTCGAGATGTTCACTATACGCACTACGGTAGACTTTGTACGATTGAAACTCCGGAAGGACCAAACATTGGTTTGATTTCTTCTCTTTGTGTTCACGCTAAAGTGAATCAAATGGGATTCATCGAAACTCCTTACAGAGAAGTAGAAAGTGGCACTGTAGACATGTCAGGAAATGTAAAGTATTTGACTGCTGAAGAAGAAGATACTCACAACATTGCACAGGCTAATGCGCCATTATCAGACAAGGGTAAATTCTTAAATGATAAGATTAAAGCAAGGTTTGAGGGAGACTTCCCACTTTGTAATGAAGATGAAGTAAGCTACATGGATGTTGCTCCAAATCAGATTGTATCTGTAGCAGCATCAATGATTCCTTTCTTGGAGCATGATGATGCAAACAGGGCTTTGATGGGATCAAACATGCAACGTCAAGCAGTTCCTTTGATGAGACCACAAGCACCTATCGTTGGTACTGGTCTTGAAGAAAGAGTAGCTCTTGACTCAAGAGCCTTGATTAGAGCGGAGAGAGATGGGTTGATAGAGTACGTTGACGCTAATAAGATCACAGTAAAGTATGATTTAAATGCTGATGAGCAGATCATTACTTTCAATGATTCAGTTGTAACATATGACTTGGTTAAGTTCAGAAGAACGAACCAAGATACATGTATAAACTTGAAGCCTATCGTTCAGAAAGGTGACAAGGTTAAAGAAGGTCAAGCACTATGCGATGGCTTCGCTACTGAAAAGGGAGAACTTGCATTAGGAATTAACATGCAGGTTGCATTTATGCCTTGGCAAGGGTACAACTTTGAGGATGCGATTGTAATATCGGAGCGAGTAGTTCGTGAAGATATCTTCACTTCCATTCATATTGATGAGTTTGAGCTTGAAGTTAGAGATACGAAAAGAGGAGAAGAAGAACTTACAAGTGAAATTCCGAACGTTTCTGAAGAGGCTGTGAAAAACCTTGATGAAAATGGAATTATCAGAACAGGTGCTGAGATCAAAGAAGGAGATATCCTTATAGGTAAGATTACTCCTAAAGGAGAGTCTGATCCAACTCCAGAGGAAAAACTACTAAGAGCAATCTTTGGTGATAAAGCTGGTGATGTTAAGGATGCTTCATTGAAAGCTTCTCCATCACTAAAAGGTGTGGTGATTGACACCAAATTATTCTCTAGACCAAAGAAGGATAAGGATGTAAGAGCCCGAGCTAAGAAAGAGGTTGAACTGCTTAAGAATAAATACAGTCAACAACTTACTGAAGCAAGAGCTACTATGCTCGATAAGATCGCTAAGCTTCTTGATGGAAAAACTTGTCAGGGAATTAAGCACAAGTTTGGTGAGGAAGTGATGAGCAAAGGAGTTAAGTTTTCTAAGAAGAACATCGAAGCAAATTTATTCCCACCTAAGAATAAGTATAGGGACGAAAGTAACTATAACGTACCTGAAGAAGCTAACTTGATTTCTGATTTACTTATCGAAAACTGGGTAAGCGATGAGAAAATCAATGACTTGATCTTCAATTTGGTGAAAAACTATATTGGACATAGAAACGATATATCAGGTCATTTCAAGCGTGAAAGATTTACACTAGAAGTTGGTGATGAGTTGCCAGCAGGAATTGTTCAGCTAGCAAAAGTGTATGTTGCTAAAAAGCGTAAGCTCCAAGTTGGAGATAAAATGGCTGGAAGGCACGGAAACAAAGGGGTTGTGGCCAAGATTGTTCGTGAGGAAGATATGCCTTTCATGGAAGATGGAACTCCGGTAGATATCGTATTGAATCCACTAGGTGTACCTTCAAGGATGAATATCGGTCAGATATATGAGACGGTGTTAGGATGGGCAGGATTGAAGCTAGATAGAAAGTATGCTACTCCAATATTTGATGGTGCTTCTGAGGAAGAGGTTCAAAACGAATTGAAAGAGGCAGGTCTACCAAGCTTCGGTAGAACTTATCTATACGATGGGCTTTCTGGTGAGCGATTTGATCAACCTGTGACTGTTGGTGTGATTTACATGCTTAAACTAGGTCACTTGGTTGATGATAAGATGCACGCGAGAAGCATCGGACCATACTCACTTATTACTCAGCAACCGCTTGGTGGTAAGGCACAGTTTGGAGGTCAGCGTTTCGGAGAGATGGAGGTTTGGGCTTTGGAGGCATTTGGTGCTGCCAATGTGCTTCAGGAAATCCTTACAATCAAATCCGATGATGTAATAGGTAGAGCAAAAGCTTATGAAGCGATCGTTAAAGGCGAGAACATGAATAAGCCAAACATTCCTGAATCATTCAATGTATTAATACATGAATTGAGAGGATTGGCTCTTGAAATTACTTTGGACTAATTAATTATTGAAAATCATTCTCCCGAGCAATCGGGAGGCTTTATTGATATACAACATGGCGTTCAGAAAAAACAAAAAAATTCACAACGACTTCTCTAAAGTTACGATCAGTCTTGCTTCTCCAGAGTCGATCCTGGAAAGTTCGCATGGTGAAGTAACACAGCCGGAAACTATCAACTATAGGACTTATAAACCTGAGATGGGTGGCCTTTTCTGTGAGCGAATATTCGGTCCAGTTAAAGATTGGGAATGTCACTGTGGTAAGTATAAAAGAATCCGATATAAAGGGATTATCTGTGATAGATGTGGTGTTGAAGTAACCGAGAAAAAGGTTAGAAGAGAGCGAATGGGACACATTGAATTAGTAGTTCCTGTAGCACATATTTGGTACTTTAAGTCTTTGCCAAATAAGATTGGATACCTTCTTGGTGTTCCTACAAAGAAGCTTGATCAGATTATCTATTACGAGCGATATATCGTAATTCAGCCAGGAGTAAAAGAAGAAGATGGTATTTCCAAACTTGACTTCCTTACCGAGGAAGAATACCTTGATATCCTTGATAAGCTCCCTAGAGAGAATCAATTGTTAGAGGATGATGATCCAAATAAGTTCATCGCAATGATGGGAGCAGATGCATTGGAAATGCTTCTTGCTAGAACTCAGTTAGATGAGCTTTCTTATGAACTAAGACATCAGGCTGCAACTGATACTTCTCAGCAGAGAAAGGCTGAAGCGTTGAAGAGATTGAGAGTAGTAGAAGCTTTCAGAGATGCAAAAACTCGAATTGAGAACAGACCTGAGTGGATGATAGTGAAAATGGTGCCTGTAATTCCACCTGAATTACGTCCGTTAGTGCCATTGGATGGAGGTCGATTTGCAACTTCTGATTTGAATGATCTTTACAGAAGAGTTATAATCAGAAACAATCGTCTAAAAAGATTAATAGACATCAAGGCTCCAGAAGTAATCCTTCGAAACGAGAAAAGGATGCTTCAGGAAGCAGTAGATTCACTTTTCGATAACTCTCGAAAAGTAAACGCTGTAAGATCTGATGGAAACAGAGCGTTGAAATCTTTGAGTGACATGCTTAAAGGTAAGCAAGGTCGATTCCGTCAAAACCTACTTGGTAAAAGGGTTGACTACTCTGGTAGATCAGTAATCGTAGTAGGTCCTGAATTGAAAATGCATGAATGTGGTCTGCCTAAGAATATGGCAGCTGAGCTATTCAAGCCATTTATTATCAGGAAATTGATCGAGCGTGGAATCGTTAAGACTGTTAAGTCTGCTAAGAAAATTGTAGATAGAAAAGATCCTGTGGTTTGGGATATCCTTGAAAATGTATTGAAAGGACACCCAGTATTACTTAACAGGGCACCTACACTTCACAGACTAGGTATTCAGGCTTTCCAGCCAAAGCTTATTGAAGGAAAAGCAATTCAGCTTCACCCACTAGCATGTACGGCATTCAACGCCGATTTTGATGGTGACCAGATGGCTGTTCACGTTCCACTTGGACATGAGGCAATTCTTGAAGCTTCTCTTTTGATGCTTTCTTCTCACAATATTTTGAACCCTGCTAACGGAGCACCAATTGCGGTACCTTCTCAGGACATGGTATTGGGACTTTACTACATCACTAAAGGAAGAAGAAGTACTGATAAAGAAAAAGTAGCTGGTGAAGGAAGAATTTTCTATTCTCATGAAGAGGTAATAATTGCTCTTAACGAGAAACAAATTTCTCAGCACGCATACATCAAAGTAAGAACGACGGTTCGAAACGAGAATGGTGAGCTAGAAACAAAAGTAATAGAAACAGTAGCGGGTAGAGTACTATTCAATGAGTCTGTACCAGAAGAAGTTGGATTTGTAGATGAGCTTTTGACTAAGAAAAAACTTCAGAAGATCATTTCTCATGTCTTCAAGATTGTAGGAATGGCAAGAACTGCTCACTTCCTAGATGATATTAAGGCACTTGGTTTCCAAATGGCTTATAAAGGTGGACTTTCAATGGGACTTGATAACATCAACATCCCTGCGGAGAAGGAAAAATTGGTAGTGCAGGCGAAAGAAGAAGTGGATGCAGTATGGCAAAACTACTTGATGGGTCTTATTACAGATAATGAGCGATACAATCAGGTAATCGATATCTGGACAAGAACCAACACGATGCTTACCAACTCGCTGATGAAGCAAATGGAAGAAGATGATCAAGGCTTCAACTCGATCTACATGATGATGCACTCAGGTGCAAGGGGATCTAGAGAGCAGATTCGTCAGCTTGGAGGAATGAGAGGGTTGATGGCTAAGCCACAGAAAAACCTTCAAGGTTCTGTTGGTGAAATCATTGAAAACCCGATCCTTTCAAACTTTAAGGAAGGTCTAGATGTTATTGAGTACTTCATCTCTACACACGGTGCGAGAAAAGGACTTGCAGATACAGCGTTGAAAACTGCTGATGCGGGTTACTTGACCAGACGTCTAGTTGACGTTGCACAAGATGTAGTTATCAATGAAGACGATTGTGGAACATTAAGAGGTTTATCAGTATCTGCATTGAAAGACAATGAGGAGATCGTTGAGCCACTTTCTGAAAGAGTACTTGGTAGAGTATCTGTTCATGATATCTACGATCCAATTACGGAAGAATTAGTAATTGAAGCAGGTGCTGAATTTACTGAAGAAATCGCTGATTACATTGATCAGTCGAGCATAGAAGAAGTAGAAATCAGATCAGTACTTACATGTGAAACTCGTCAAGGAGTATGTGCGAAGTGCTACGGTAGAAACCTATCTTCTGGAAAAATGTCTCACGTTGGAGAGTCTGTAGGAGTAATTGCTGCTCAGTCAATTGGTGAGCCAGGTACTCAGCTTACATTGAGAACATTCCACGTTGGAGGTACTGCATCTAACATCGCAGTTGAAGCAAACATCAAAGCGAAGTTTGATGGTGTAATCGAATTTGACGAACTAAGAACAGTCAAGTCAACTGACGATGAAGGCAACAAGATTGAAGTTGTGATGGGTAGATCAGGAGAGATCAAAATCTTGGATGAGAAGAAAGAGAAAGTATTGATTTCAAACCACGTACCTTATGGAGCAATCCTAAAAGTTAAGAATGGTGGTAAAGTTGCGAAAGGTGATGAACTATGCTTCTGGGATCCATACAATGCGGTGATCATGTCTGAGTTTGATGGAACTGCCTCATTCGATTCCATTATTGAAGGAATCACTTTCAAAGAGGAGTCTGATGAACAAACAGGTCACAGAGAGAAAGTGATTATCGACACTAAGGATAAAACTAAGAACCCTGCTATTGAGGTTGTTGGTAAAGATGGGGAAACTCAGAAGTCTTACAACGTGCCAGTAGGTTCTCACTTAGCTGTTGAAGAAGGAGATAAATTGAAGCCAGGACAGGTTATCGCTAAGATTCCTAGAAAAGCAGGTAAAAACAGAGATATTACTGGAGGTCTACCAAGAGTAACTGAGTTATTTGAGGCAAGAAATCCATCTAACCCTGCTGTTGTAAGTGAAATTGATGGTGTAGTTGAGTACGGTGGAATCAAGAGAGGTAACAGAGAAATTTACATTGAGTCAAAAGACGGTGTGAAGAAGCGTTACATGGTGCCTTTATCTAAGCATATCCTTGTTCAAGACAATGATTACGTTAGAGCAGGAGATGCGCTATCTGATGGAGCAATCACACCTGCAGATATCTTAAAGATCAAAGGCCCTACAGCTGTACAGGAATACTTGGTGAATGAAATTCAAGAAGTATACCGACTACAAGGGGTGAAAATAAATGATAAGCACATCGAAGCGATTGTTCGTCAGATGATGCAGAAAGTAGTTATTGAGAATCCAGGTGATACGAGCTTCTTGACTAATCAATTGGCTGATAGATTCGCTTTCATGGAAGAGAATGATAATATTCTTGACAAGAAAGTGGTAGTTGATCCGGGAGATTCTACTAACTACAAAGCAGGACAAATTATTGATGCAAGAAGTCTAAGAGATGAAGTTTCAAGCTTGAAACGTAGAGATCTTAAAGCAATGACTACACGTGATGCCGAGCCGGCAACAGGTAAGCCAACGCTTCAAGGAATTACGCAAGCATCACTTGGAACTGAAAGCTTTATTTCAGCTGCATCATTCCAGGAGACTACGAAAGTATTGAGTGAAGCCTCTATCAAAGGAAAAGCTGATACCTTGATTGGTCTTAAGGAAAATGTGATCGTTGGACACTTGATTCCAGCGGGTACTGGAATCAGAAGACATCAGAAGTACATCGTAAATTCTCAAGAGGAGTACGATAATCTGGTTTCTTCTAAAGAGGAGTTTGAATCTAAGGAAGTAGAAGAAGCTTAGTCATGAGCGACGATCCAAAAAAGAAAGACGATAAGAATCCAAATAATCAGATTAACATAGAGCTCTCGGAGGAAACTGCCGAGGGTGTCTATGCTAATTTGGCAATGATCGCTCATTCAAGTAGCGAGTTTGTCATTGATTTTATTCGTTTGATGCCAGGAGTACCGAAAGCGAAAGTGAAGTCGAGGATTGTGGTTACTCCAGAGCATGCAAAACGTCTTTTACATGCTTTAGAAGATAATATCAAGAAGTATGAAGCTTCTTTCGGAGAAGTGAAGCAAGCCGATGAGATGCCAAAATTCCCAATGAATTTTGGAGGAACCATGGGTGAAGCCTAAGAAGATAATCATTTGAAAATTTTGAAGGGATGCATTTTGCATCCCTTTTTTTATTTTCGCTAATTCAATTTGAGCCAAACAGTTAATTGCTGTTTAAATACAACCTATGAAAGGCTTACATTATATTATCCTATTGACTTTATTGCTGTTACCCAATCTATTAAAAGCTGAAAGCCAATAGATTTTTCAAAAAATAGATAGTATCGAGACAGTGTTGGCAAAGATTACTGATGATAGTATGAGATATGAGGTTATCTATGGGTTGATTGATAGGCATTTATAGGGTGAATGTTCTAACATTTAAGAAATCTTTATTAATTCATCTTTCAGTGTTTTGATATATTCCGATTATATCTATCTTTGCGTTCCCAAAATTTGGGACAGTTAGAATTAAATAGCGTATGCCAACTATACAACAATTAGTAAGGAAGGGAAGAAAGAAGTTGACTTCTAAGTCAAAATCCCCTGCATTGGACTCATGTCCTCAAAGAAGAGGGGTTTGTACTAGAGTGTACACAACTACTCCAAAGAAGCCTAACTCAGCGATGAGAAAAGTGGCTAGGGTAAGACTTACCAACGGTAAAGAAGTAAATGCTTATATCCCAGGAGAAGGACACAACCTTCAGGAGCACTCGATTGTGCTTATCAGAGGTGGTAGAGTAAAAGATTTACCAGGTGTAAGATATCACATCATTAGAGGTGCGTTGGATACTGCTGGTGTAAGCGGACGTCTACAAAGAAGATCTAAATACGGCGCTAAGCGACCTAAAAAATAATTTGCAGAAGAAATGAGAAAAGCAAAACCAAAAAAGAGATACATCCTTCCTGATCCTATTTATCAGGATACACTTGTAACTAAGTTTGTTAACAATCTTATGTTGAGTGGTAAAAAGAGTATTTCTTACAAAATCTTTTATAACGCTATTCAGCAAGTAGAAGAAAAGACAGGTGAAAATGGTCTTGAAACATGGAAGACTGCATTGAGTAACATCATGCCTTCTGTTGAAGTTAAAGCTCGAAGAGTTGGTGGAGCTAACTTCCAAGTACCTATCGAGGTTAGACCTGATAGAAAAATCGCTCTTGGTATCAAGTGGATGATCAAGTACGCAAGACTAAGAGGCGAAAAAACTATGCAAGATCGATTAGCAGCAGAAATCATCGCTGCGTCAAAAGGTGAAGGAGCTTCTGTGAAGAAGAAAGACGACATGCATAGAATGGCAGACGCAAACAAAGCATTCTCACACTTCAGATTCTAAGAACCAAAATGGCTAGAGACTTAAGATTTACTAGAAACATCGGTATCGCAGCTCACATTGATGCCGGTAAAACAACAACTACTGAGCGTATTCTTTATTACGCTGGTGTAAACCATAAAATTGGTGAAGTGCACGACGGTGGTGCTACAATGGACTGGATGGAGCAGGAGCAGGAAAGAGGTATTACCATTACTTCTGCTGCAACTACTGTATTCTGGAAATACAAAAATGACGATTACCACATCAATATTATTGATACTCCTGGTCACGTGGATTTTACTGTTGAGGTAAACAGGTCTTTGCGTGTATTGGATGGATTGGTATTCTTATTTAGTGCGGTTGACGGAGTTGAGCCTCAGTCTGAGACTAACTGGAGACTTGCTGATAACTACAAAGTAGCAAGAATTGGTTTCGTTAATAAAATGGACCGTCAAGGTGCAAACTTCCTTAACGTTTGTAACCAGGTGGTTGAAATGCTAGGTACAAAATCAGTGCCTCTTCAATTGCCAATTGGAGCTGAAGAAAACTTTAGAGGTGTAGTTGATTTAGTGGAGAACAAAGCAATCGTTTGGAACGAAGACGATATGGGAATGACTTTCGAGGAGATCGATATTCCTGAGGATATGGTTGATGAGGTTGCTGAGTACAGAGAGAAATTAGTAGAGTCTGTTGCAGAATACGATGAGAATCTTCTTGAGAAGTTCTTCGAAGATCCAGATAGCATTACAAGAGATGAAATCGTAGCTGCGCTTAGAGCTGCTACAATCGATTTGGCTTTCGTGCCAATGCTTTGTGGTTCTGCATTCAAGAACAAAGGTGTTCAAACACTACTTGACTATGTGATGGAGCTATTGCCTTCACCACTAGATAGAGATAATATTGTTGGTACAAATCCTGATACTGAAGAAGAAGTTACTAGAAAGCCAGATCCAAGTGAGCCATTTACTGCTCTTGCTTTCAAAATCGCTACGGATCCATTCGTAGGTAGACTTTGCTTCATGAGATCTTACTCAGGAATGCTTGAGTCTGGTTCTTATGTATACAATACAAGAACTAACAAGAAAGAAAGAATTTCCAGAATCTTCCAGATGCATGCTAATAAGCAAAATCAGATTGATGCGCTTCATGCTGGAGATATTGGAGCTGCTGTTGGATTTAAGGATATCAAAACTGGAGATACACTTTGTGCTGAAGATTCAAAGATTGTTCTTGAGGCAATGGACTTCCCAGATCCAGTAATTGGATACGCAATTGAGCCTAAAACTCAAGCTGATGTAGACAAATTAGGAATTGCAATTGGTAAGTTGATTGAAGAGGATCCAACTCTTCAAGTTGAAACTAACCACGAGACTGGACAAACGATCCTTAAAGGAATGGGTGAGCTACACCTTGACATTATCATTGATCGTTTGAAGAGAGAATTCAAAGTAGAAATTAATCAGGGAGCTCCTCAAGTTGCTTACAAAGAGGCGATCACTACTTCTACAGAACATAAAGAAGTTTATAAGAAACAAACTGGGGGTAAAGGTAAGTTTGCGGATATCGTATTCGAAATCGGACCTAAGGATGAGGATTACGAAAAAGACGGGCTTCAGTTTGTGAATGAAATTGTTGGGGGTGTGATTCCAAAAGAATTCATTGGCCCAACTGAAAAAGGATTTAAGCAAGCAATGTCTAACGGTCCTTTAGCAAACTATCCGATAGATAATATGAAAGTAAGACTATATCATGGTTCATTCCACGATGTAGATTCAGATGCACTATCGTTTGAGTTGGCTGCAAGAAATGGCTTCAAAGAAGCTGCTTCTAAATGTAACCCAGTGATTCTTGAGCCAGTAATGGGTGTTGAAGTAGTAACTCCTGATGAGTATACAGGTTCAATTACAGGTGACCTCAATAAAAGAAGAGGTCTAATGAAAGGGATGGATACAAAAGGAACTTCAACTGTGGTTAAAGCAGATGTTCCATTGTCAGAACTATTCGGTTATGTTACTGATTTGAGAACTATCAGTTCAGGTAGAGCGACGGCTTCATTGACGTTCTCTCACTATGATCCGGTTCCAAAGAATATTGCTGAAAAAGTAATTGCAGATGTTAAAGGCACTGCAAACGTTTAAAAGAGTTTGATTAAAAGATCATGAATCAAAAAATTAGAATAAAACTTAAGTCTTACGACCACAACTTGGTTGACAAGTCTTCTGAGAAAATTGTTCGAGCAGTAAAGACTACTGGAGCAGTTGTAAGCGGACCAATTCCGCTTCCTACTGTAAAAGAGAAATTCACTGTGCTTAAGTCACCTCACGTGAACAAAAAAGCAAGAGAGCAATTTCAGCTATGTACCTACAAGAGACTTGTAGATATCTATAGCAACAGTGCTAAGACTGTAGATGCTTTGATGAAGCTAGAGCTTCCAAGTGGAGTAGACGTAGAGATAAAAGTATAGTCCGATTTAGTTCGGAAATGAAGAACCAATTGGTTTATATCGATTGGTTCTTTTTTTGTCTAAAAAAATAACCGATCAAAGTTTTGATCGGCATCTGGATTTGCTATCTTTGCAGTCCTTTTCACGAAAAGTTTGCCTGAAGGGGTAATTATAAGATATAAACGAGTAGAAAATGCCTGGTTTAATAGGAAGGAAAGTAGGAATGACAAATGTCTTTGACGAGAATGGTAAAAGCATCGCTTGTACCCTTGTTGAAGCTGGTCCTTGCGTCGTGACTCAAGTTAAGAACGAAGAGACAGACGGATACAAAGCTGTGCAGTTGGCTTACGGAGAAAGAAAGGAAAAAAATACACCTAAAGCGCTTCAGGGGCATTTTGCGAAAGCAAAAACTACTCCAAAGCAAAAGGTAGTTGAGTTTAGAGATTTTAGATCTGAATTCGACGATAAAGTGAAGTTGGGTAATGAAATCAAAATTGAAGATGTATTTGCAGAGCAAGATTATGTTGATGCAGTAGCAACTTCAAAAGGTAAAGGATTTCAAGGGGTTGTGAAGAGACATGGATTCGGTGGAGTTGGTCAAGCAACACACGGTCAGCATAACAGACTAAGAGCTCCAGGTTCAATTGGTGCTGCGTCTTTCCCATCTAGAGTTTTCAAAGGCCTTAAAATGGCTGGTAGAACTGGTGGTGACAGAGTAAAAGTTTTGAACCTAAGAGTATTGAAAGTATATCCTGAGAAAAACTTGGTGTTAATATCAGGTTCTATCCCAGGCGCTAAAAATTCATTCGTAATACTTGAGAAGTAATCATGAAGGTAGCTGTATTAAATATTAAAGGAGAAGAGACAGGTAGAGAAATCAACCTTGACAAGAGCATCTTTGGCATAGAGCCAAATGAGCATGCTGTCTACCTTGATGTAAAGAATTACTTGGCAAACCAAAGACAAGGTACTGCTAAGACGAAAGATAAAGGTGAGATCACAGCATCAACTCGTAAGATTAAGAAGCAGAAGGGTACTGGTACAGCTAGGGCTGGTAGTGTGAAGTCTGGTCTTATGAGAGGTGGAGGAACGTTCTTCGGTCCTCAGCCAAGAGATTATGGTTTCAAACTGAATAAGAAAGTGAAGAAGCTTGCTCGCAAGTCTGTACTTTCTTCTCGAGCTAAAGAAAAAGCTATTCAAGTACTTGAAGATTTTTCTTTCGAAGCTCCAAAGACTAAAGAGTTTATCAACATCCTTAATAGTCTTTCGGTAAGCGATAAGAAATCATTGTTACTTGTTAGTGACAAAAACAAGAACGTTTTCTTGTCTTCAAGAAACCTTAAGAAAACACATGTTTCAACAGTTGACGAAGTGAATACTTACGATTTGATCAACGCTGAGCGTCTGATCCTTTGTGAAGGAACACTTGACCAACTAAAAGAAAGATTTAACTAAGATGGGAGTTTTAATTAAACCACTAGTTACGGAAAAAGTATCTGCTCTTAATGAGCATGGCAAATACGGATTTGTAGTTGCTAAAAATGCGAATAAAGTTCAGATCAAGACTGAGGTTGAAAAGACTTACGGGGTAACTGTTGAGTCTGTGAATACAATGATTCAGCCTGGTGCATCTAAGCGACGATACACTAAGTCAAGAGTTATTGAAGGTAGAACTCCAGCTTACAAAAAGGCAATTGTGCAGGTGGCTGAGGGAGATATAATTGATTTTTATAGCGGAATATAATATACAGAGATGGCTGTAAGAAAACTTAAACCGACAACTCCAGGACAAAGGTTCCGAATGGCACCTGTCTTTGATGATATTACCAAAAGTACTCCTGAGAGATCTTTGGTAACTACTTCAAAGAGAAATGGAGGTAGAAATAACCAGGGTAGAATGACCGTGAGAAATGTTGGCGGTGGTCACAAGCGCAAGCTTAGACTTATCGACTTCAAAAGAGACAAGCACGGTATTCCTGCAACTGTTAAAGCAATTGAGTACGATCCAAACAGATCTGCAAGAATAGCATTGCTTTACTACGCAGATGGAGAGAAAAGATATATCATCGCTCCAGCAGGACTTGAGGTAGGTACAACGGTTAATTCTGGAAAAGGAATTGCTCCTGAGGTAGGAAACACACTTTTCTTATCAGAAATTCCTCTAGGTACAATCATTCACAACATTGAGTTGAAGCCTGGTAAAGGTGGAGTAATGGCGAGAAGTGCTGGGACGTATGTTCAGCTTGTTGCGAGAGAAGGAAAGTATTCTACAGTAAAGCTTCCTTCAGGTGAGATGAGAATGGTATTAAACACTTGTCTTGCTACCATAGGAACAGTTTCTAACTCTGATCACATGAGTGTGAGACTAGGTAAAGCGGGAAGAAATAGATGGTTAGGAAGAAGACCTAGAGTAAGAGGTGTTGCTATGAACCCGGTTGATCACCCAATGGGAGGTGGAGAAGGAAGATCTTCAGGAGGTCATCCAAGATCAAGAAATGGTCAGTATACGAAGGGTCTTAAAACTCGTCGTCCAAATAAATATTCTGATAAGCAGATAGTTAAACGAAGGAAATAATGTCAAGATCATTAAAGAAGGGACCTTATATAGACTTCCGACTTGAGAAAAAAGTCGATGCGATGAATGATTCTGGTAAGAAATCAGTGATCAAAACTTGGTCTAGGAGATCAATGATCTCTCCGGATTTCGTAGGTCACACATTCGCAGTTCATAACGGAAATAAATTCATTCCTGTTTTCGTAACTGAAAACATGGTAGGACATAAACTTGGCGAATTCGCTCCGACTAGAAACTTTAGAGGACACATCGCTAAGAAGGATAAAGGTAAAAGATAAGCGCACCAATGGAAGCTGAAAAGAAATTAAAGAAATCAGTCAAAATCAGACTTCAAAAAGAAGCTGATAAGAAATTCCGTGAAGAGAACAAGGGAAAACTTGGTGCTGTTAAGTCATCACTTCGAAATGTACCTACTTCTCCACGAAAAATGAGACTAGTAGCGGACATGATCCGAGGAGAGAGAGCAAACATTGCTCTTAATATCTTAAGATTTGATGCACACCATGCATCAAATGCTCTTGAGAAGTTGTTACTAACGGCAATTGCGGATTGGCAAATGCAAAATGAAGATATCAGCATCGAAGAGGCTGATCTTTATGTGAAAGAAATCTATGTGGATAGTGCGAGAATGTTGAAGCGATTGAGACCAGCTCCTCAAGGGAGAGCACATAGAATTAGAAAGAGATCAAATCATGTGACTATCGTAGTAGATAATCACAACCAAGAAGAAACTAAAGAAAGCAACAAGTAATGGGACAAAAAGTAAACCCAGTTGGATTTAGATTAGGAGTTATCAAAGGGTGGGATTCTGCCTGGTTCGATAGCAAGTCTTACGCTGATAAAATTGTTGAGGACAACAAAATCCGTAAGTACATCATGGCTCGTATGCCAAAGGGTGGTATATCTAAGATCGTAATCGAGCGAACACTTAAGAGAATTACCTTGACTGTACATACAGCTCGTCCAGGAGTAGTTATCGGTAAAGGAGGATCTGAAGTAGACAAAATCAAGGAAGAGTTGAAAAACTTAACTGGAAAAGATCTTCAGATAAACATCTTCGAGATCAAAAGACCTGAACTAGATGCGAAACTTGTTGGTGAGTCTATCGCTCAGCAATTGCAAGCAAGAATCTCTTTTAGAAGAGCAATGAAGCAAGCAATCGCATCTTCAATGAGAGTTGGGGCTCAAGGAATTAAAATCAAATGCTCTGGAAGATTAGGTGGTGCTGAGATGGCAAGAAGTGAGCAGTACAAGGAAGGAAGAATTCCTTTGCACACACTTAGAGCAGATATTGATTACGCTATCACTGAAGCGAACACTATTTACGGTAAAATCGGTATCAAGGTATGGATTTTCAAAGGAGAGGTTTTCGGTAAAAGAGATCTTTCACCAAACGTAGGTCAATCAGGTGGTGGCAATAGCAACCAGTCTGGTGGCGGAGCTCCTAACAGAAGGAGAAGAGAAAATAGAAGAAGAAAGTAAAGTTTTGTAAAGCATGTTACAGCCGAAACGAACGAAATATAGAAAAATGCAAAAAGGCCGAGTGAAGGGTCTAGCTCAACGTGGGCATAGATTAGCATTCGGAACTTTTGGAATTAAGGCAATGGAGCCAGGATGGATCACTAGCCGCCAGATCGAAGCTGCTAGGATTGCAATGACTAGAGCTATGAAAAGAGAAGGTCAAGTTTGGATCCGAATCTTTCCTGACAAGCCAGTGACAAAGAAGCCTGCAGAAGTAAGGATGGGTAAGGGTAAAGGAGCACCAGAATATTGGGTAGCTACTGTAAAGCCTGGAACAGTTCTTTTTGAAGCAGCTGGAGTAGATATTGAGTTGGCGAAAGAAGCTTTAAGACTTGCGGCGCAAAAACTGCCGATTTCTACAAAATTTACATTAGCAAAAGATTATAAGCCAGAGTAATGAAAAATTCTGAACTAAGAGGATTGAGTCTGGACGAGCTGAAAAATAAGCTTGCAGTAGAAAAGGAGACTTACAGCAAATTGAAATTTGCTCACAGTATCACTCCAATTGAGAACCCAATGAAAATTCGTGAGAATAGAAAATTGGTGGCAAGAATTCAGACAGAAATTAAAGCCAAAGAGTTAAACCAAGCTGCTGAAGCAAGCAAATAATTTTCGGTGATGGAAAGAAATTTAAGAAAAGAAAGAATCGGGCAAGTGGTAAGCAACAAAATGCAGAAAAGCATCACTGTTGCTGTTGAAAGAAAAGTAAAGCACCCGATCTACGGAAAATTTGTGAGAAAAACTACTAAGCTCACAGCTCACGATGAGAAAGATGATTGCAACATCGGTGATACGGTGAAAGTAATGGAGACTCGTCCAATGAGCAAAAACAAAAGATGGAGGTTAGTTGAAATTATTGAAAGAGCAAAATAATGGTACAGCAGGAGTCAAGATTATCGGTTGCGGACAATAGTGGTGCTAAAGAAGTACTAGTAATCCGTGTGCTTGGTGGCACTAAGAAGCGATATGCTTCTGTTGGTGACAAAATTATTGTGACTGTAAAGCACGCACTTTCATCAAGTAGTTTGAAAAAAGGAACTGTATCAAGAGCAGTGGTAGTTCGTACTAAAAAAGAAGTACGAAGAAAAGATGGTAGCTACATCAGATTTGAAGATAATGCTGCTGTATTACTTACTGCAAATGATGAGCCTAGAGGAACAAGGATCTTCGGCCCTGTGGCTAGAGAACTTAGAGAGAAGCAGTTCATGAAAATTGTATCATTAGCACCTGAAGTACTTTAATGATGAGCAAAGTAAAATTCCACGTAAGAAAAGGAGATACCGTTAAGATTATTGGCGGTAACGATAAAGGTAAAACTGGTAAAGTACTAGAAGTAAACACTACTAAGTACAGAGCTATTGTTGAAGGAGCAAACATGATAACTAAGCATGTTAAGCCTTCAGCTGAAAATCCAGAAGGAGGAATTCAGGAAACTGAAGCTGCAATTCACCTTAGCAACCTTAAAGTAGTTGATCCATCATCAGGTGAGCCTACAAGAATAGGTAGAAAGAAAAATGCAGATGGTAAGCTGCAGAGATATTCAAAAAAATCAGGAGAATTTATCACGAATGGCTAGTCCTAGATTAAAAGAAAAATACAGCAAAGAGATCGTTCCTCATTTGAAGGACAAGTTTCAGTATAGCTCTGTTATGCAGGTGCCTAAACTGACTAAGATTGCAATCAATAAAGGTATTGGTGCTGCTGTGTCTGATAAGAAATTGGTAGATACAGGTGTTGAAGAGTTGACACAAATCACTGGTCAAAAGGCTGTACCTACAATAGCGAAAAAATCTGTTTCAAACTTTAAGTTAAGAGAGGGAATGCCTATCGGAGCTAAAGTTACTCTGAGAGGAGACAGAATGTATGAATTCCTTGATAGACTAATGACTGTTGCTCTCCCACGAGTAAGAGACTTCAAAGGAATTAGAGAAAAAGGATTTGATGGCAGAGGAAATTATACTCTTGGTGTACAGGAGCAGATCATCTTCCCTGAAATCAGTATCGATAAAGTAAACAAAATTACAGGTATGGACATCACGTTTGTGACAAGCGCACAGTCTGATGAGGAGAGTCTTGAATTATTGAGATCTTTCGGAATGCCGTTTACTTCAAAGAAGAACTAAGAAATTATGGCTAGAGAAGCAGTAAAAGCGAGAGAAAGAAAAAGAGAAAAACTTGTAGCAAGATATGCCGAGAAAAGAGCCGCTTTGAAAGAAGCTGGTGATTGGGAAGGTCTTGACAAGCTTCCAAGAAACTCTTCAAAAGTAAGATTGCACAACAGATGTAAGCTTACTGGTAGACCTAAGGGCTACATGAGAAGGTTTGGAATCTCTAGGGTGACATTCAGAGAAATGGCATCTGATGGAAAAATACCAGGTGTAACTAAAGCAAGCTGGTAGATTTTCAATCTTCCTTTCGTTTCAAAATATAAATTATTATTTTTGCACCCCCTTTTTCGAGGGGGATAAGTGTGTTTAAGAAATGGTAACAGACCCGATAGCAGATTATTTAACAAGAATTCGCAACGCGATAGGCGCGAATCACCGTGTGGTAGAAGTGCCTGCTTCTAATTTAAAGAAGGAGATCACTAAAGTATTGCACAGTAAGGGCTTCATCAGAAACTACAAGTTTGAGGATGATTCGAAGCAAGGTATTATCAAAATTGCTTTGAAATACAACCCGCAAACGAAGCAGTCAGCGATTACTAGTCTAGAGAGAGTGAGTACTCCTGGACTTAGAAAATACGCAGGAGCTGAAACTCTACCAAGAGTATTAAACGGTCTTGGTATCGCGATTCTATCTACTTCTAAAGGAGTAATCTCCGATAAAGAAGCTAGAAGAGAGAATATAGGTGGTGAGGTTTTATGTTACGTTTATTAATTGAATTGAGATGTCAAGGATAGGAAAAGCGCCAATTAATGTACCCGAAGGAGTTTCAATCACTGTTGACAACAATGTTGTTAGCGTAAAGGGCCCTAAAGGAGAACTTTCTCAACAAATAGATCCGGATATTACTTGTAAAGTAGAAGATGGAGTAATCACTGTTGAGCGTCCAACTGAACAAAAAAGACACAAGTCTCTTCATGGACTTTACCGTTCATTGGTAAACAACATGGTTGAAGGAGTGAGCAATGGATACAAGAAGGAGATGGAACTTGTGGGTGTAGGTTATAAAGCCGCTGTTCAAAACAATGTTTTAGAGCTTAATCTTGGGTATTCTCACAGTATATACTTTGCTGTTCCAGAAGAAATTAAGGTTACTGCGGATACAGTAAAAGGACAAAATCCAAAAGTGACAGTAGAAGGTATTGACAAGCAATTAGTTGGTCAGGTATCTGCTAAAATTAAGTCACTCAGAAAAGTTGAACCATACAAAGGAAAAGGTATTCGCTTTGTTGGTGAGCAAATTAGAAGAAAAGCTGGTAAAACTGCTGCTAAATAATAAGACATGGCGATTACTAAAACAGCAAGAAGAAAAAGACTTAGACTGGGTATCAGAAGAAAGATTTCTGGTACTGCTGAAAGACCAAGAGTTTCTGTTTTCAAAAGCAACAAAGGCATTTATGCTCAGTTGATTGATGATGTTAATGGCAAAACTTTGGCATCCGCGTCTACTAAGGAGCTTGGTAAAGGAGCTCTTAATGTAGAGATCGCAAAAGAAGTTGGTAAAAAATTGGCTGAGAATGCTAAAAGTGCAGGTATCGAGACTGTTATTTTCGATAGAGGTGGATACCCGTACCATGGTAGAGTAAAGTCTTTGGCTGAAGGTGCTCGTGAAGGAGGATTAAAATTCTAAGAAGAAAATTATGTCACAAAGCAATATAAGATCTATAAAAGCAAGTGAAATCGACCTTCAGGAGAGAGTAGTTGCGATAAAAAGAGTAGCTAAGGTAGTGAAGGGTGGTCGTAGATTCAGCTTCTCTGCAATCGTAGTAGTGGGAGATGGAAACGGTGTTGTAGGATACGGACTAGGTAAAGCGAATGAAGTAACTGACGCGATTACTAAGGGAATTGACGATGCTAAAAAGAATTTGGTTAAGGTACCTGTTTTCAAAGGTACTGTGCCTCACGAAGCAATCGGAAAATTCGGTGGTGGACTTGTACTTCTTAAGCCTGCAGCTGCTGGTACAGGAGTAATAGCAGGTGGAGCGATGCGTGCTGTATTGGAGAGTGCGGGAGTACACGACGTACTTGCAAAATCGAAAGGATCTTCAAATCCACACAACGTGGTGAAAGCAACTTTCGATGCGTTAAATAAAATGAGAGATCCGTTTGCTGTAGCACAGCAAAGAGGAGTGTCTTTAGATAAAGTTTTCAATGGCTAAGATAATGGCAAAAGTATTAATCACACAAAAGAGAAGTACGATCAATCGTCCTGAGAACCAGAAAAGAACAATTTCTGCTCTAGGTCTTGGTAAAATCAATAGATCCGTTGAAAAAGAATTGACACCTTCTATTAGCGGGATGATCAAAACGGTTAATCACTTAATAGAAGTTAAAGAGCTGTAAACATGAGACTTGAATCACTAAAGCCTGCAGAAGGCTCAACAAAGAATAGAAAGAGAATCGGTAGAGGTCAAGGCTCTGGAAGAGGTGGTACTTCTACAAAAGGACACAAGGGTGCTCAGTCTAGAGCTGGATACTCTAGGAAAACTGGATTTGAAGGTGGTCAAATGCCTTTACAGAGAAGAGTTCCTAAGTTCGGATTTAAGAACAACAATAAGATTGTTTCTAAAGCTATCAACCTTGACGACCTTCAGAAGTTGAGTGAGGCAAAGAAATTGAAGGAAATCACTCCTGAAATTCTTAAAGAAAACGGTCTTGCACAAAAGAAAGATGTAGTGAAGGTTTTAGGAAGAGGAGAATTGAAAGCATCACTTAAAGTTACAGCACACAAATTCTCGAAAACTGCTCAAGAGGCTATTGAGAAAGCTGGTGGATCAATTACGATAGTTGAATAATGAAGAAATTCATAGATACCATAAAAAACATTTTTTCCATTGAGGAACTGAGAACTAGAATCCTAAATACCATAGGGTTCTTGGTTATATTCAGAATCGGTTCTTTTGTGGTACTTCCTGGAGTAGACCCTTCAAGACTTACTGGACAAGCGTCTGGTATTTTTGGATTATTGGATACTTTCTTGGGTGGAGCATTTAGTAATGCATCTGTGTTTGCGCTTGGTATCATGCCTTACATATCTGCATCTATTGTATTGCAGTTGATGACAGTGGCAGTACCGTATTTCCAAAAGTTACAGAAAGAGGGAGATAGTGGTAGAAAGAAAATTAACCAACTGACAAGAGTATTGACAATTGCAATCTGTATGGCACAAGGTTTCAGCTATGTTTCAGCTGCAATTGAGCCTACTGCAATCATTGACAATAGTTTCTTTTTCAAGTTTACTTCAGTGATAATACTTACTTCAGGTACCATCTTCTGCATGTGGCTTGGAGAAAAGATTACTGATAAAGGAATTGGTAATGGTATTTCAATGCTGATCATGATCGGTATTATCTCAAGGTTCCCAGGAAGTATTGCTGCAGAAGCAATCACAAGAGGAATGAGCGAAATGCTACTATTTATACTTGAGTTAGTTGCGTTGTTCTTCGTTGTTCTAGTAACAGTAGCTCTTGTTCAGGCAGTAAGAAGAGTGCCAGTACAATACGCAAAGCAAGTGGTTGGAAATAAAGTGTATGGTGGTCAAAGACAATACATTCCGTTGAAAGTGAATGCTTCAGGAGTTATGCCAATCATCTTTGCTCAGTCAATTATGTTTTTGCCAGCGATGCTAGCTGGGTTGTGGAGGGAGGAAAGTGATTTCGCTAACTATATAGGTACAACGTTCTCTGATTTTACGTCGTGGCAATACAATTTAACATTTGCCATAATGATTATCGTTTTCACATTTTTCTATACTGCGATAACGATCAATCCTAATCAGATTGCAGATGACATGAAAAGAAATGGTGGATTTGTTCCTGGAATCAAGCCGGGTAAGCAAACCGCTGATTATTTAGATAACATTCTATCAAGAATCACTTTACCAGGAGCGATTTTCCTAGCGATCATCGCGATCCTTCCTGCTTTCGCTATGATTGCGGGCGTTAATCAAGGCTTTGCTCAGTTTTACGGAGGAACGTCACTTTTGATTATGGTGGGTGTAATTCTAGATACCCTTCAGCAGATTGAGAGCTACCTGCTCATGAGGCATTATGAAGGTATGATGAAATCAGGTAGAGTTAAAGGGAGAACCCAAGCAGCGTAATGGCAAAGCAAGCATCCATAGAGCAAGACGGAACTATCGTGGAAGCATTGTCTAATGCAATGTTTAGGGTAGAACTTGAAAATGGTCACGAGGTAATAGCGCATATCTCTGGGAAGATGAGAATGCACTACATTAAGATTTTGCCTGGAGATAAGGTGAAATTGGAAATGTCGCCTTATGATCTAACTAAAGGAAGAATAGTTTATCGCTATAAATAACAGCCTAGGCTGATAAAGAGAAAAGAAAATGAAAGTAAGAGCATCCGTAAAAAAACGAAGCGCTGATTGCAAAGTGATCAGAAGAAAAGGGAAGCTTTATGTAATTAATAAAAAGAATCCAAAGTTTAAACAAAGACAAGGATAATTATGGCAAGAGTTGCAGGAGTAGATATTCCCGATAACAAGCGAGGCGAAATCGCCTTGACTTACATCTTTGGTATAGGTAGAACTTCAGCCCAAAAGATTTTGGAAGAAGCTGGTGTTGACCTAAACAAGAAAGTTCAAGATTGGACTGATGATGAAGGTGGTAAAATCAGAACCGCCATTCGAGAAAAGTACAAAGTAGAAGGTGTACTTAAAGGTGAGATCCAAATGAGTATCAAAAGACTTTTGGATATCGGTTGTTATAGAGGTCTTCGTCATAGAAAAGGATTGCCTGTTAGAGGTCAGCATACTAAGAATAATGCTAGGACTCGAAAAGGAAAGAGAAAGACGGTTGCTAATAAGAAAAAAGCTGTTAAGTAATAGATAGATGGCACAAAAGAGAAAAGATAAAGCTAAAAAGAGAGTTGTTGCAGTTGATGCTATGGGCCAAGCTCATATCAAAGCATCATTCAATAACATTATCATTTCAATGACCAACGGAACCGGTCAAGTTATCAGCTGGGCTTCAGCGGGTAAAATGGGATTCCGTGGATCAAAGAAAAATACGCCATATGCAGCTCAGGTAGCAGCGCAAGAGTGTGCTCAAAAAGCATATGATCTTGGATTAAGAAAGGTTGAGGTTTTTGTTAAAGGACCTGGATCAGGAAGAGAATCTGCAATCAGAACCATTCAAAATATTGGTATTGAAGTTACAATGATCAAAGATGTAACTCCACTACCTCACAATGGATGCAGACCTCCTAAAAGAAGAAGAGTTTAAGATATTAAAACAGTAATAGATAATGGCAAGATATACTGGGCCTAAGACTAAAATTTCAAGACGATTCGGAGAGCCTATCTTCGGAGCTAGCAAGGCTTTGCAGAAGAAAGCTTATCCTCCTGGACAACACGGTCGAGGAAGAAGAAAGAAGCAGTCTGAATATGCAATTCAGCTAGCAGAGAAGCAAAAAGCGAAATACACTTATGGTGTACTAGAGCGTCAATTTGCTAACGTTTTTGATAAGGCTTCAAGAAAAAGTGGTATTACTGGTGAGATCCTTCTTCAATTATTGGAGGCAAGATTGGATAACACCGTATTCCGTCTAGGTATAGCTCCTACAAGAAGAGCTGCTAGACAACTTGTTTCGCATAAGCATATTACTGTAAATGGAGAAGTTGTAAACGTACCTTCATATACATTAAGAAATAACGATATCATAGGTGTGAGAGAGAAGTCAAAATCTCTTGAAGCTATCACTGATAGCCTTGCATCTAATGCTCGTAGTTACTCTTGGTTGGAGTGGGATTCTACTAACATGTCTGGTAAATTCCTTAACTCTCCTAGCAGAGAGGAAATCCCTGAGAATATCAAGGAGCAGCTGATCGTAGAATTGTACTCTAAGTAAACACTCAAAAAATAAGATATATGTCAATCCTAGCATTTCAAATGCCGGAAAAGGTGGTGATGGATAAAGCAGATGATTTCCATGGCCTCTTTACTTTCAAACCCTTAGAAAAAGGATACGGCGTTACTGTAGGTAATGCGTTGAGAAGGATTCTTCTTTCTTCTTTGGAAGGGTATGCAATAACTGGAGTTAAAATACCTGGTGTATTGCACGAATTCTCTACTGTAGAAGGAGTTGTAGAAGATGTGAGTGAAATGATCCTTAATCTTAAGATGGTAAGGTTCAAAAAGATTGAAGATGTAGCAGATAGCAGCATTACTATCAATGTATCTAACATGAAGAAGCTAACTGCAGGTGACCTTGCAAAGGCTACTACTTCATTTGAAATTTTAAATCCAGAGCACGTAATCTGTCACCTAGATGAATCTGCTAAGTTCGAAATGGAGCTTACCGTAGAAAAAGGTAGAGGTTATGTTGGAGCTGATGACAATAAGCCAGCTGAACAAAACTTTGGGTTCATAGCTATCGACTCAATCTTTACACCGATTAAGAATGTAAAGTACAGCGTTGAGAACACAAGGGTAGAGCAGAAAACTGACTACGAGCAGTTGACATTAGATATTCAGACTGATGGCTCAATTCACCCTGAAAATGCGCTTAAAGGAGCAGCTAATATATTGATCCAACACTTCATGCTATTCTCTGATCAGAACATGATTCTTGAGACCCAGGAGGCTGGTGAGCCAGAGCAAGTAGATGAAGAATTGTTGCACATGAGAAAGATGTTGAAGACTAATCTTAACGATTTGGATCTTTCAGTACGTGCATACAATTGCCTTAAGGCTGCGGATGTAAGAACTCTTGGAGATCTTGTATCTCTTGAGATTTCTGATATGATGAAGTTCAGAAACTTCGGTAAGAAATCATTGGCTGAACTGGAGCAATTAGTTTCTGATAAAGGCCTTACTTTCGGTATGGACCTTGGTAAATACAAATTGGAGGAAGAATAATGAGACACGGAAAGAAATTTAATCACCTAGGTAGAAAGACAGCGCATAGAAGTGCAATGCTTTCTAATATGGCTTCTTCTCTTATCATGCATAAGAGAATCAATACTACTGTTGCTAAAGCTAAAGCTTTGAAAAAGTATATTGAGCCTATTCTTACTAAGTCTAAGACAGATGATACGAATTCTAGAAGAGTGGTTTTCTCTTACCTTCAGGATAAAGAGTCTGTAACAGAGTTATTCAATACTGTAGCAGAAAAGATTGCTAGTAGACCTGGTGGATATACTCGAATCATCAAGACTGGAGCTAGACTTGGTGATAACGCAGAAATGTGCATGATGGAACTTGTAGACTTCAATGAGCTATTACTAGGAGATGAAACTGCTGGAAAAGCTAAAACTAGAAGATCAAGAAGAGGTGGAGCAAGCAAAGCGAAAGCTGAGACTCCTAAAGCTGAAGCGGCTGAAGAAGTAGTAAACGAGGAAGTAGTAGAGGAAGCTAAAGCAGAAGAAGTGGTTGAGGCAGAAGTAGTGGAAGAAACAGAAGCTACTGAAGAAGCACCAGAAGTCAATGCAGAGGATGCTGAAGAAAAATCAGAAGATCAAGATTCTGAAGAAGAAAGCAAGAAGTAAGACAATTTAACGACTTAGTCGTCGAAAATATTAAGGGATTGAGCATAAGCTTAATCCCTTTTTTTATTTTACATAAAAATTATAAAATGCGTTTTTTTACAATTATTGGGGTTTCCCTTTTATTATTAACTGGATGCGCTAGAAATACAGCAGCAGACGATTCAAAATCAATTGTAGATAATCCGGATTTAGCTTTTGCCAGCGACTATAAGCCGAATCCTGATGAAGTAGTAATTTCAGCTAGATTGATTTCCTTTAGTGACAACGTTGCAAAGGTTGAAGTAATAAAACAATTGGCAACAGGGTTTGGAGCCAAGGCGGTATTAAGTCCTGGTGACGAACTGTCTTTATCTACTAGTTCTAAACCTTCAGATAATTTCATTTGCGCATTTGAAGTTGCCGATGTTCCAGGAGACAATAGTACCTACCGAATTACAAGATTTTTAAAGTAAGAATATGAGAAGAATAATCACATTATTCCTGATTCTAGGAGTAGCCAATGTTATGGCACAAGTTCAGAATCAAAAAGACGACCCGCAAGCAAGATTGGAATTTGAGTTTATGAGAACCAAAAATCCAATTACCAACGAAGTTCCAATAGGCATTCGTATCAAAGAGCAAACCCTTATGGATAAAAGACAGAAGGAGCTTAAATCAAGCAGTAGAGCAGTTGCTTCTTCTACAGACTGGGTGAATAGAGGCCCTTACAATGTAGGAGGTAGAACTCGAGCTTTAGCAGTAGACGTTTCTGATGCCACAGAGAATACAATTTTGGCAGGAGGTGTCTCTGGAGGACTATGGAGAACAACAGATGGTGGAGCTAATTGGTCTAAGATGACTACATCCACTGATCTACAAAGTATTACTTGCATTGCGCAGGATACAAGATCTGGACAAGAAAATACCTGGTACTATGGCACAGGTGAATTAAGTGGTAATTCTGCAAGTGCGGCAGGCTTTACAGCATTCTATAGAGGTGATGGAATTTTTAAATCTACGGATGGCGGCTCTACTTGGAATTTACTAGCAAGTACTTCAACCGATATTCCTGAGTCAAATGATAACTCGTTTGATTATAACAATGAAATAGTAGTGAACCCAACCAATGGAGATGTTTTGGTTGCGAATCAAAGTGGAATATTTTTATCCGATGATGGTGGGACTACATGGAGCCAAGTACTATCTGGAGGTACATGGACGGATGTAGCAGTAACTTCAACTGGAATTTTATATGCATTTATTTCAGGTGATGGTATTTATCAATCTACCACAGGAGGTGGGGTAAGTACATGGTCAAGTATTGGAGATATTAATATGCCATTTGCCAGTGGTGATAGGTATGAATTAGCTATTGCACCTTCGGATGAAGATGTTATTTATGCGCTTGGTGAAGATTCAGACAATGATACGCATGCGCTGTGGGTATTTGATGACGAGACGGATGCTTGGGTTGATCGCTCTGCGAATATTCCATTAATTGGTGGTCAAACTGGAGATTTTAATTCGCAAGGTGGTTATGACTTAGTTGTTAAAGTAAAGAAAGACGACCCTAATTTCGTTGTGATTGGAGGTAGAAACTTGTGGACATCTACTGATGGATTTTCAACGATTAATGACGATCAATCAGACAATGTGAATTGGATTGGTGGATATACTGCTGCTAATAATTCATTTGCACTTTATGATAATCATCACCCAGATCAGCATTCATTTATTTTCTTGGATGGAGATAGAGCCTATTCTGGTAATGATGGCGGCGTGCAGCTAACTACTGATATTACTGCATCCACTGTTGCTTGGACGCCACTTAATAATGGATATATCACTGCGCAGATATATGCTGTTTCGGCAGGGCCAGAAGATCAGTTATTAATAGGACTTCAAGATAACGGCACCTGGTTTGCAGATAATTCAACAACAGCTACAGATGCATGGGATGATGCTTGGGGGGGAGATGGAGCATATAGCGCGGTGAATACTGATGGAACTGTTAGGTTTTTGTCTTCACAAAATGCGAATGTAACCATATGGAATTATTCTGATGCAAATGATCCAAGCGCCTCTTCTGCATTTTTCTTCGTGCCAGATGAAGCTGATGGATATACTACGAATTTGTTTATCACTCCATTTTATCTTGATCCAGACAATAATGATCTATTCTATTTAGGAGGAGACAATGAATTATGGGTTAATACCGAAGCTGTTTCTACTGAAAATAGAAGTGGGTCAAATCAAGGGTGGAAATCTATTAATACTGGCGTTGCAGGAATTGTTAGTGAAATTGGGATTGGATCAGGCGAGGTTGTTTATGCAGGAACATCTTCTGGAAATCTTGTGCGAGTAACGAATGCGAGCGATGCTAGCCCTACGGTAGAGAATGTAACTGGTTCAAATTTTCCTGGCGGATACATTTCTGGAGTAAGTGTCAATCAAAGTAATAATAATAGTGTACTTGTTACATTCTCAAACTACGAAATCCCAAGCGTTTTCTATACGAGCGATGGAGGAGTAACATGGACAGACGTCAGTGGAAACTTAGAAGAAAATGCAGATGGATCGGGTAGTGGGACATCTGTAAGAGTAGGTAGAATCCATGGAAATGCATTTAAGTTTTATGTTGGAACAAGTACAGGACTTTATTCGACAGAAACATTGGATGGTGAAAATACTATATGGACGCGTGAAGATGAGAGTGGTATTGGTAGTACTGTGGTTGAGCATATGCTTACTAGAGCAGATGGTTTAGTTGTGGCGGCTACTCATGGCAATGGTGTATACTCTGCAAATGTTGGATTCTTTGATGTAGATATGGGTGTTCAAAGTATAGATGCTCCTGTAACTGGGGTATTTTCTGATACAGATACGGATGTGGTTGTTACCGTTCAAAACAATGGTAATCTTGAAGTCACAGATTTTTCGATCTCATTATATATCGACGATGCGTTGATTGTTTCTGATGATGTGACAACAACGATTAGCAGTCTGGGAACTTATCAACATACTTTTTCTCAGACTTATGATTTTACAACTATAGGTGCGTATTCCATAAGAGTAGAAGTTGATTTGGATGGTGATGAAGATCTTAGTCTGAATGTCTTATCAGCAGATGTTGTCAGTCTGGCTGTTCCAACAGATATTAGTTTATCTAATAATACCATAGAAGAAGGTCTAGATACTGGTACTAGTATTGGTGAGTTTGAAGCGACTGATGAAGATGATGATACACACTCGTTTAGATTAGTAGATGGAGATGGATCTGATGATAACGGCAGCTTCTCAGTCGCTGGAAATGAATTGCTTTCCAAAGAAAGTTTTGATTTCGCTGACGGGTCTGTTTATACCATCCGAATAGAGACAGAAGACGATGATGGAAATACATTCACAAAGTCTTTCCAAGTAAATATTTCCGATGTTTTAGCGGTCGATGAGTGGGAAAAAGCCGGAATAACGATATACCCTAATCCGTCGAAAGGTAGAACCAGTATTGAAATGATAAATGATTATATAGGTGATGTAGAAGTAAGACTAGTTAGCTTAGATGGTAAAGAAGTATTACTTGAGAGAACCTATCCTAAAAATCAGAAATCTACTCGTTCATTGCTTGATATATCAGGTCTAAATTCGGGAGTCTATTATGTTACTTTCAATTTTGGTGGTAAAGAAATAACGAGCAAACTAATCAAGGAATAAAACTTGTTTTAAAGCTTTTTAAGAAGCCATCCCAGAAATGAAAAGGGATGGCTTTTTTTATTGGCAAATCCATAACTATTTTTGCTCCCCAGTATGAAATACCCTACCCGCAAAAAAGCCACACTTTTACTTGAAGACGGCACCACATTTACTGGACACTCCATAGGTAAGGAAGGTACCTCAGGAGGAGAAATTTGTTTCAATACCGGAATGACTGGATATCAGGAGATTTACACTGATCCATCATATTATGGTCAAATCATTGTTAATACAACTTCGCATATTGGGAATTATGGCGCGATGGAGCAAGAAGTCGAGAGTGATAACCCTACAATTAAAGGATTGGTTGTAAATGATTTCTCTCAGATCTACAGTCGTGATTTAGCAAATGAAAGCTTACAGGAATTTCTGGAAAGAAATAATACTGTAGGAATAGCAGGTGTTGACACGCGAAAAATTGTAAGACATATACGAACCAAAGGAGCTATGAATGCAATCATTTCTTCAGAACTTGAAGGTGATGCATTGAAAGCTGAATTGGATAAAGTGCCGAGCATGGAGGCATTGGAATTATCTACAGTTGTTACCACTAAGGAGGCCTACGAACTAGGTGCTGATAACAAAGGATTTAAAGTAGCGGTACTCGATCTTGGTATCAAGAAATCTATACTTAAAAATCTGGTAGATAGAGATTGTTACTGTAAAGTATTTCCAGCTCAGACGTCTTTCGAAGAAATGGAAAAATGGAGCCCTGATGGATACTTTATCTCAAACGGTCCTGGCGATCCTTCTGTGATGGACTATGCTTCTAATACCGTAAGTGAAATTCTGGATAAGAATAAACCTACCTTCGGTATTTGCATGGGAAGTCAAATTCTGGCTAAAGCTGTAGGAATAGCTACATACAAAATGCATCACGGTCATAGGGGCCTTAACCATCCAGTTAAAAATTTGAAGACTGGATATAGTGAAATTACATCCCAAAATCATGGTTTTGCTGTAGATATGAAGGCTTTGGAGCAGTCAGATAAGGCAGAACTTACCCACATTGATTTAAATCATGATACAGTTGAAGGGCTTCGCTTAAAAGATAAGCCAGCTTTCGCTGTTCAATATCACCCCGAGTCCTCACCAGGACCAAATGATTCAACATACCTATTTGACGATTTTATTCAACTTATAAAAGAAAACAAATAATGAGCGTTATAGAGAGCGTTTTTGCCCGTCAGATCATGGATTCGAGGGGCAACCCTACTGTAGAAGTAGAAGTAATAACAGAGTCCGGTGATATTGGACGTGCTGCGGTTCCATCAGGAGCTTCAACAGGCGAGCATGAGGCTGTTGAGCTGCGTGACGGAGACAAGTCAAGATATATGGGCAAAGGAGTTCAAAAAGCTGTTGATAATGTAAACAACATTATTGCTCCTGAAATCGAAGGCCAGCTAGTAGTAGAGCAAGCGTACATCGATCAATTGATGATTGATTTAGATGGTACTCCTAATAAATCCAAGCTTGGAGCTAATGCAATTCTTGGTGTTTCACTGGCTGTTGCAAAAGCAGGAGCAGACTCTTGTCAGCTGCCATTGTATCGATACATTGGTGGAGTCAATGCGAAAGTATTACCAGTTCCAATGATGAATATCATTAATGGAGGATCTCACTCTGATGCACCAATTGCATTTCAAGAGTTTATGATACGACCTGTAGGCGCACCAACTTTTACAGAAGCGTTAAGAATGGGTGGTGAGATTTTTCACAATCTCAAAGCCATTATTCATGACAAAGGATTGAGTACGGCTGTTGGTGATGAAGGTGGGTTTGCACCAAATTTTGAAGGTGGGACTGAGGAAGCACTGGAAAGTATTCTAGAGGCAATCAAGAAAGCTGGGTATAAAGCTGGAGCTGATGTTACGATTGCTCTTGATTGTGCATCTTCTGAATTTTTTGAGGATGGAGTTTATAACTACAGTAAGTTCGAAGGAGAGAATGGAGCGAAAAGAACTAGCGCTGAGCAAGCAGAATATCTTGCTAAGCTTGTTAACGATTATCCAATAGATAGCATCGAAGATGGCTGCGACGAAAATGATTGGGACGGCTGGAAAATGCTTACAGAAAAAGTTGGAGACAAGTGCCAGCTAGTTGGGGATGATCTACTTGTGACCAATGTGAAGTTTCTTGAAAAAGGAATTAAAGAAAATGCTGCAAACTCAATTTTGATTAAAGTAAATCAGATAGGTACGCTTACGGAGACTCTTGATGCAATCGAGATGGCTCACAAAGCAGGATGGACAGCTGTAGTTTCTCATAGATCTGGTGAAACCGAGGATGCCACTATCGCTGATATTGCTGTGGCAACCAATGCAGGTCAAATCAAAACTGGTTCTATGAGTAGATCAGATAGAATGGCTAAATACAACCAACTTCTTCGAATAGAGGAGGAGCTTGGTGATGTTGCGATCTATCCAAGCAAATAATATCAATATTTTAATTGAGATAAGGCTTACAGTTTTCTGTAAGCCTTTTTTTATAATATATCCTGAATTTCCTTCCTGTATTCGGAAGGACTTTTCCTTGCAAAGGATTTGAATTGGGATACAAAGTGAGAGTAGTTACTAAACCCACTTTCAAAACATACCTCGGTAATACTTATTTGTTTTTCTGATAGCAATTTTGAGGCATGAACAAGTCGATATTCATTCAAAAACTGGGTGAATGTCTTATGCGTCATTTTTTTAAAGTACCTACAGAATGAGGGTTCAGTCATACTTACCAAGTCGCATATTTCTGATAAAGAGATTGGGTTCCTGAAATTTTCTTTCACATGGTTTAATACTTTATTTAGTCGATCATTGTCTTGGATGTTGGCAACCAAAGAAAATCCATTAGCATTGAGGATTTTGTAATCAGTGGATTGTGATAAATCCTTTAGGATTTTTATTAAGTGTAATATTTGATTGAATTTATCCATTTCCGCAAGCTCCTCTAGCTGAGCACCAATTCGCTCTTTGTCATTATTTCCAAAAGCCAATCCTCCTTTAGCTTTTTCAAATAGGCTGTATATGCCTTTCATCTCGGGTATTTTGAAGAATTGGTCACCCAAGAAATCGGGAAGCATCTGCACTACAATTTCACATTTATAGTGACTTAGTCTATTCGTAAACCCTTCATGCGGAAGGTTCGATCCAATCAATACAAGTTCTCCATCGTTGAAGTAAGAAAGGTGGCTTCCGATGTGTCGTTTACCATTACCTCCTTTTACGTAAACCAATTCCAGTTCAGGATGGAAGTGCCAGAACGGCATAGAATTTCTTTGATTTTCATGAAAGTGACGAATCAGTATTGATGCATCATGAGGCAAGACAACTTTTTCAAGTGGTGGTCGGGTCAATTTTTTTGATGCAGCAATATTTACTTTCAATGTGATTTCGTTTAATGAAATTGAATTTATTGGTAAAATTCTTCAATGAAACTTGATTTTACTATCATTTCATTCATTAAATGTTAATATTCTATAGATATATGATAATTACATGGTGTTTGTGCTCCTTTTCGTCGTCTAGGTTTGTAATGTCTTCAAATCAAAAACAGAATAATATGAAACAGGCATTCAAATTAATGATGATCACAATTACATTGATTGTATCAGCAGCACAAACATCGCAAGCGAAATCTACACTTAATGTTTTAGCAATTGGCGATATGAAATTACAAGTGAAGATGTCAAACATTCAGGGTAGAGCAACTTCATTCATTAAGGATGAAAATGGGAAAATTCTTAGCAGAAAGAGAGTGAAAATTGGAGAAGAAGTTAATCTTATATACGATGTCTCTGATCTAACTGATGGAGTCTATTTCCTTACATTAAAAGATGAGAGTAAAAGTCAGACTGTACCATTCAGATTAATTGGTGATGAAATTAAAGTTCAGTCAGAAGAATTTAAGAAGACATTTTTTCCAAAACTGGTAAAAGAAGAAGACGAAATGTTGGTGAAGTTGCTATCAGATGAATCAAACGATTTGCATATTGATATCAGATCAAGCAATGGTGATCACCTTTATTATGAAAGGATCGAAGGCAAGATTGGATTAATAGGGAAGCGATTTAAATTCAATCCCGGCTCTTATCTGGTTTCAATCTCTAGTAATGATTACTCAGAAACAACACCAATAACTTTTGAATAAGAATCAGCTATGTAAGACTCCGATTGAATGATCGGAGTTTTTTTATATAAGTGAAACTACACTTTACCGGTAAGGAACCGCAGCTTACCGATTTCCTATTTCAGTGTTTGCTTCTCATAGCGAGTTTTGGGTATCAATTTAAAACTCAAAGGTTATGACACGACAAGAAAACACAGACTCAAAAGTATGGCTAGGTTTAGTCCTAGTATTGATTGGAGGTTACTTCTTATTAGACAATCTCTATTTGATTCCATCATTTTTACCTTACTGGCTGTTTAGCTGGGAAATGATTTTCATCCTGATAGGTGGATCAATGCTAGCCACAAGAAGAAGAGAAGGATTTGTTTTTCTAGGCATAGGAGCTTTCTTCCTTCTGCCAGACATCATAGGCATTCCTCATTTTCATTTTAGTGACTGGTGGCCAGTTATTTTGATAGCAGTTGGAGTCTCTTTTTTTTTAAGAAGACGAAGCTATGAAAATGTAGAATCAGTAAGTGACGAATACTTTGATAGCACTTCGATTTTTGGAGGTGCAGAAAAATCTATCACTACACGGAATTTAAAAGGGGGACGAATCAATTCAATATTCGGAGGTTCAGAGTTAAACATGCTTCACGCTGAACTGGGACAAAAAGAAGTAATGCTAGACTGCCTATGTGTTTTTGGAGGCAACGAAATAATAGTGCCAAATGACTGGACTGTAGTGAATGAAATGTTTGTGATTTTTGGAGGCTACTCTGATAAACGAGCGACGGTTTCAGGAGAGAAGCAAGATCCAGATAAAGTAATAAGACTAAAAGGTATGGTCCTATTTGGTGGGATGGAACTAAGAGGTGGTTAAGTCTTAATGATTCGTTTAATACCTTTAGGACTAATTCAAACCTAACCAATAATGAAGCACCCAGTACTGAGCGGTTTTGGCTATAAATTATACATCGGAGTATGGTTGGTGGTCATGGCTGTTCACAGCTCGGTGCTTTATTTTTTTTATGACTTTCAAGCTACCATAGCAATAGCCGACAGTGTAGTTCATAATCTAATCTTTGGAGCAATTGCACCTGGATTTTGGTTTATCGTTACTTTCGGAGGAATAAACAAAGATGAGCTTTCACTAATCGGAACACACTTAGGAGCGGCTATTCTTACCATTTTAGTGTGGGTGTCGCTATCCAGTTTTACACTCAATTCCTTTTTCAATCAAGATATCGCTTACATCACATTTCTGAAAGAATCTAGTATATGGAGGGTGATTGTAGGAGTGCTATTTTATAGCATCAGCGTTTTGATTTTTTACTTGATCAAGTACTATCAGGATATGCAGAAACGTCTGAATCGTGAGTTGGAGTTACAAAACCTGCTTAAGGATTCTGAACTGCGGATGTTGAAGTCTCAGATCAATCCGCATTTTATCTTTAATAGTCTTAATTCCGTTAGTGCGCTTACCGTTTCTCAACCTGAGAATGCAAGAAAGATGGTCATTAAGTTAAGTGACTTTCTAAGATACTCATTAGGCAAGGACAATAGTGAATTGAACACGCTCGATCAAGAAGTAAAGAATGCCTCTCTCTATTTAGACATCGAAAAAGTACGATTTGGTGATAAACTCAATTTCGTAAAAGAAGTATCTAATGATTGTGATGGGGTGAAGGTTCCTAACCTTATTTTGCAGCCACTTTTTGAAAATGCGATAAAGTATGGTGTTTATGATAGCATTGATCCAGTGACCATCCATTTAAAGGGCGAAAAGCATGACGATATGGTGTATCTAATTATCAGAAATGATTTCGACCCTTCTTCTGTAACACCTAAGGGCGAAGGCATTGGTCTAGCGAATGTCAAGAAAAGACTTAATTTGGTTTATGGTAGAAATGATTTGATAGATATAAGAAAAGGAGAAGCTGAATTTTTAGTGACTTTAAAGATTCCAATAGAATTATCTAATGACACGAATTAGAACATTAATTATAGATGATGAGTATTTAGCTCGTGAGATTATTAGGGGCTATTTGAATAATGATGATCAAATCGAAATAATTGGTGAATGTGATAATGGATTTGAAGGGTATAAGCTAATCAATGAGTTGAAACCTGATTTGATTTTTCTTGACGTTATGATGCCCAAATTAACTGGCTTTGAAATGTTGGAACTGATCGAACAACCACCTGTCATCGTTTTTAGCACAGCCTATGATGAATATGCCATTAAAGCCTTTGATCAAAACGCGGTAGACTATCTTCTCAAGCCTTACGATGAAACACGATTTGTTGAAGCGTTATCCAAAGCAAAGGCGAAGCTGAATGCAAGTGGTCAGAGTGTTGAGACTATAAATAAAGTAATAGAACAACACCATGATAAGACAGAGGTGTTATCACGAGTTGCAGTAAGGACAGGGGCAAAGATTAATATCGTTGCCGTCGATAAGATTAAATACCTAGAGGCACAGGATGATTACGTAAAGCTGTATACAGAAGAAGGGAATCATTTGAAGCAGCAAACAATGAAATTTTATGAAAGTCATTTACCTCAAGATGACTTCCTTCGTATTCATAGATCTTATATCGTTCGCTTAAAAGAGATTAGTCGCGTAGAGTTAATGGGCAAAGATTCTCACGTGGTTCTTCTGCAAGATGGGACTCAACTAACTGTGAGTCGATCCGGATATACCCGACTAAAAGAAGTTCTCAATTTTTAGTGAAAATTATATAACTATAAAAATAGTTGTATAATTATAAATATAGTTATAGTATTGTGTTATGAAGGAATTGACCAAAGCAGAGGAGCAACTCATGCATTACCTCTGGATGTTAAAAAAAGCATATTTAAAAGACATTGTGGAGCAATATCCAGTACCTGCTCCAGCGTATACGACAATATCCACAGTAGTAAATGTTCTTGTTAAGAAGGGCTTTATTGGTTTCAATACACATGGAAAATCAAGAGAGTATTATGCGCTCATTTCCAAAGAGAAATATACGCAACAGTCAATGAACGGTCTGATGACCAGCTTTTTTGATAATTCCGCCAAGAAATTCGCATCCTTTTTTACTTCGCAAAAGGATTTATCGGTAGAAGAGCTACAAGAAATTAGGAAACTAATTGATGATCAAATAGAAAAAAGAAAGTCATGAATGAGGTCGTCATATACTTACTCAAAGTAATAGCCATTCATGGGCTATTGTATGTATTCTATCGGCTAGTTTTAAAAAACTCAGGGCGACATGTTTTCAATAGATTCTATCTCCTTGGGGCGCTTCTTATCGCATTTTTTATTCCACTTATTGAGATTTCACTTCCGAATCAAAGTTATCAATCGGACACCTCTGTAATTATGTGGCTAGCAGAGCCTGCATATGATATGAACATAGAGCTTGTACCTGTCGAACAAAAAACGACCAGCACGTATTGGTTTCTAATTCCATTAGGAATTGGATTGATTTCCGTCATTTTTATTTCCAGGTCAATCATCTATCTAGCCTTGTTGGCAAGACTTAAAAAAAGGTCTGAATACATTAATAAGCATTGGTTCAGGTTATTTAAAATATCACAAGATCGTCCGTTCAGTTTCTTTTCAAACGTTTTTATGCCAAGGACTCTTTTTGGCAGTGATTCTTTTGACCAGATTTTGGCGCATGAATGTGAACATGTAAGGCAGCGACATTCGATTGATCGCCTGCTCACGGATTTTGTTGTTTCACTGTTTTGGTTCAATCCCTTCATCTATTTGTATCGAAATGAACTCATCGAAATCCATGAATATCAAGCTGATGAGTTGGTCCTTGATCGGTTCAACGATCCGGTGGGGTATCAGGAGATTTTATTTTCTCAGCTCCAATCAGCACAATACTCAGGTTTGGT
Source organism: Ekhidna sp. (assembly GCF_963691765.1). GTDB lineage: Bacteria > Bacteroidota > Bacteroidia > Cytophagales > Cyclobacteriaceae > Ekhidna. The sequence goes on along the minus strand of NZ_OY829375.1, from coordinate 889,125 downwards.
GAGTCATTTCAATTTTTCAATGATCAAAAAAAGGATTGTAATGATGAACAAACAACGTAAAATGTCTGGGTGGGTCTACTTATTGACTGCACCAGTTATGCTAATGGTGGTATTTGCTTTTTCTAGTAAAGAGGCAATGAAACCAATTAATGAAGTTGGCGATGAAATAGCTGCCATGATTGGACCAGAAAACGGTATAGACTGGCCAGGATTATCAATATCAGATATCTTATCGACTCAAACTATCATACGACATGAATCTTCGCAAGATGACAATGTGCCTTCTATTTCTCCGATAAGGAATGAAGATCTGAATCGAATGGCATCTGGTTTTGGGATGAGGACGCACCCAATTTATAAAGTAAAAAAGATGCACTTAGGTATGGATTTTTCATGTCCGACTGGAAGCGAAGTACGTGCAACTGCAGATGGAAAGGTGGCTAAGATATCCTCCAATCCTAAGGGTTATGGAAACTTAGTTGTAATAGCGCATGGTGACGATTATCAAACGAAGTATGCGCAGCTTTCGGAATTTAAAGTGAAAGAAGGAGATGAGGTGAAGAAAGGAGATCTTATCGCGCTATCCGGAAATTCTGGAATGTCAACGGCTCCGCATTTGCATTATGAAGTGTTGAAAGACGGAAAACATGTTGATCCAGCCAATTTCATCAAGGATTATGACTTGATACCTAAATCAGCGAAGGCAAGCGGAACTGCTCAGGTTGAGATTGATAAAGCTGAGTATGAGCGACAGTTGGCAGAGCAAGAGCGAAAGATTGCTGAAAAGCAACAAATGCTGGTAATGCGAGAAAAAGAATTGGCTATGAAAGAAATGGAATTAGCCAATAGTTCAGCTCAAGATGCCATTGAAAAGCAAAAACTTGATGAGGAGAGAAAAGAAATTGAGACAAGGATATTGAACGAGAAGCTGAAATTTGAAGATCAAAATCAGAATCCAACTATTCGTTTTAATGATAATATGAGACCTCTATTTGTTATTGATGGAAGAGTGGTAGAGGAGATTGAGGATTTAGATCCAAGTAATATTGAACAAATTGAGGTTCTAAAAGGAAAAAGTGCTAAGGATAAATATGGCAAAGATGGTAATGATGGAGTAATAGAGATTACCACAAAAAACAAAAATAAGAACAAGCAAAAGTCAAAGAACAAAGGGAAGGGGAAAGCAAAGAATAAGCAAAAAGATAAAGCAAAGATTAAGAGTGCGTACCATCGCGAGGTTTTGATCGAAACACAAAAATCTATCTTGCTTAATAGGGCTATTTTGTTGAAAAGAACTGCCTAGAAAACTACTTTCTCAGCAAAGCATTGACCTTGTCCCGGTAGGATTGACCTATCGGGATTTTTATTTCCCCAATTTTGGCTTGATTGCCTTCTAAATATTCTAGCTGGGTCAATGCAATTATGAATGACTTATGAACCCTTAGGAAGTTTTTAGGAAGCATCTCTTCAAGCTTTCTCAAGGTCTCATTGATGATCAATGTTTTACCATCTTCTAAATGTAGTTTTACATAGTCTCCAATAGATTCGAAGTAGCGTATTTTATCAAAATTGATTTTATGCGTTTTCTTATCGGCTTTGAGCATAATAAAATCAGCAGTTTGACTTTCGCGCTGATCGACTTGAACTTTATTGACGGCTTTGACAAAGCGCTCAAACGAGAATGGCTTGAGTAGGTAATCGACAGCTTCAAGTTCAAACCCTTCTACGGCATGATTGGAGTAGGCAGTGGTGAAAATGACTTTCGGCTTCTGAGATAAAGACTTGTAGAAATTGATGCCAGACAACTTTGGCATATTGATATCTAAAAAGAGTAAATCGATTTGTTCTTGACCAAGCCAATCAAGAGCCTCCATCGCATCCGAGCAACAGGCTACTAGCTCTAGTGCTGGCATGTCTTCTACATAGGACTCAAGAACCTCTCTTGCCAATGGTTCATCGTCAACAATCAAACATCTAATCATTACCACTTAATTTCAATTGAAACCTCAAATTGTTCTTTTGTTTCATTTACCTGCATGGTTGCTCGATCTCCATAGATAAGTTTAATTCTTTTTCTCACATTTTCTAGCCCAATACCTCCGTATTTCGATTCTTCCATATCATCTACCTGACCTTTGTTATTGAGGATGTGGAATAAAAGATTTTTCTTATTGTTGTTAAGACTGATTTTCACATAATTTTCTCCTTTTTCTCCTTTCAATCCATGCTTAAAACTATTCTCAACAAGCGGGAAAAATAAAAGTGGAGCAACCATTCTATTTTCCATTTCACCGATTGTTTCAAAGGTAATTTTAGCGTCATCGTTGATTCTTAATCGCTGGAGATCGAGGTAATCGTTTATAGATTCAATTTCTTTTGCCAATGATACATCTTCAGAAACCTCATAAATCATGTATCTCATTAGATTAGAGAGTCTCAGTATAGCATCAGGCGTTTTATCACTTTTCTTCCGCGCCAGAGAATACATACTGTTCAAGCTATTGAAGAGAAAGTGAGGATTGATTTGCATCTTCAACGAATTCAATTCAAGTGCTAGTTTCTCCTTTTCTAAGTGCTGCAGTTGATACCATGATTTAGACAACCTTAACAAGGTAGTTACTGCCCAATATATTGCAAATATGGTCAGGAGTACATCCATGTCAGTGAATGAAACCATATAGAAATCGGTAGGCATGATTGGGATTAGAATCTCAAAAACTAACTCGTGTAAGAAATACGCAAACGCGATATTGAAAGCGCTAAGCAAAAGATAGACTATGTACCTTTCTTTTAAGAGAAATTTGGGTACATGGTAGTTGAGGTTTAAGTAAACGAGAACTAAAAGCGGCACATGAAAAAATGCAGAGTAAATAAAATCTATAATCTTGATTTCACTAGAGATGGAGAAGTAGCTTCCAACTGCATAAAAGGAAAGCACCCAGAATGCCAGGTGCAGAACCTTGTTACTAAATAAAATGCTCTTGATTTTTTCCATTATATAGAAGCTCTTTTATAGGTTTCTCTATGATCAAACACAGATTCATCATCAGAATACTTATCAAAGAATTTTTGAAGCTCTTTAGGTTGTGCAGTGATTAGAATAGTTCCTTCCACATTTTCATGACGGAGTCTAATCAGATTACTCTCAAACAAGTCGTTAAGCTTATCTAAATCGAAGTGGATCATCGTAAACTCATTTTCAGTGAGTTCCACTTTGTAAAAAGTGTGAACTGGAAAGTAATTGTCTGAAAAATTCTTGGAGTCGTACTCGGTAATTGGGTAAAGATCTAGAAATAAATCGCCACCTATTTCAACCAAATGTGCTGTGTATGATGTTTCTGTTTCTTCCTTTTCATTGACTACCGTGAGGTGATAACTTTTTTCTTCATAAACCGCGACAGAGCCTTTGTATTCAGTGATTTTCGGCTTTTCGTTTTGGTCTGAGATATCTTCCTCATCTATTGATGCGACTTCTTCATCTTCCTCATCATCGCTGTTTAAGCGAGCTCTAAGCGTTTGCCTAACTGAATCTTCATCATATACTTTTTTGCCATCGATCATTACGAAAATGGGATCATTGGACCTTATTGTTAGGTCTTCATCTACTACCATCACATATTCATATTGCTCCTTTTCTTCTTCCTCCTTGCCGTCATTATCGCCTCCTTGTCGAATGATCATGTATTGCCCCTCACCAAGATCCCACATTCCTAGAAGTTCTTCTTTAAAGACCAATGTGTCCTCGGTGTAGATAGGGAAAAGAGAGTATACACATGAATTTAGTAGCACTGCTAAAAACCCTAATAGTACTAATGTTTGCTTCTTCATAATTGTAGCTTTCGAGTTAAAGATAATTGATGATTGGTCTATCGTTCAGAACTGGTCATTGAAGCCAATACTTTGTCATAATATTTGAAGTTGTCAGGCACCATAATGGCCTTCCCATTATCATCACCAATTTTATAATGAGTTCCATCGATGATTTTTTCAATGATCCCTTCCTTGTTGATGAAGAAATTTTTTGGATACCCGTCGATACCGAGTTCTTCAAAGATGCTAGAGCCATCTGCTATTCTTTGATATTCCAGAGAATGTCTAGCAAAAACCTTATTCACTTTTTTAGTGTTTTCTGGAGCTATAGCAAGAAACATTACTTCCTGGCCATACTTTTCTTTTAATTGATCGAGTTCTGGAAATTCTTCAATACATGGTCTGCAAGTCACGCTCCAGAAATTGATATGCACGATTTTCCCTTGAAGGTCTTTATTTGAAACCATATTGCCTTCAAGATCCGTCAGGGTAAATGAAGGGAGCTTCTTACCAGTCCATTTAGCAATAAATTCATTGTTGTCATCAGTCTCATAAGCGCCTAAATTTCTCTCAGGCTTTACTTGTACACTAAAGCCTTTGGCTTCCATCGCTTGCTTACGCTTAATCACGGTAGAGTCATTGACATCACCGTAAATAGTAATTTCAAGTTGTGCATGAGCATACAATGAAACGATAATAATAAATAGGTATGTAGTTAGCTTTTTCATTTCGCATTTTGTTTTGTTGAACATGATACGAAAGTGAGGTTTTGGCTTATCCTGGAGAAATTTTATCTGTGAACACAAAAAAATGAGGGGTGAACAATAAAAAAAGGCGCTGAACAGAATTCAGCGCCTTCATCAAAATCATTTAAATATCAACGAAGCATATATTCAAATAACCCAGTTAGAATTTCAGAAGCTCCAATATAGATGCCGACTCCATAGGTTACATGCCTTACGGAAAGGTTTTTAATGACATAAGGCAACCCGCTAATGTTAGCCATTGTGAACCCAGCGCCAATAATCAGTGCAGCTACAATCGTTAAATAGGGATTCGAAGAAAAGATTAATGCAGCTACTCCAATGGCCAGAACTACAAAGCTGCTTATGATTACATTTTTAAGATCTGATTTAGCTATCCGCTTACTAATAAGGAATCCTGAAAATGCACAAAGCCCGAGAATGGCAAAAGAGATATAGCCTTCATATTCAGTAAATCCTGGAAAGCGAGTGGCAAAATGCTCTGGCAAAAATTCGACTAAGAAGGCCTTTCCTAAACCGAGGAATAAGCCAACAACCACAATAGCTAAATACGAGATAGGTGTTTGTTTTTCCACTCTGTCGTTTTCAATCAATTCGGATTTTCTCTGCATTACTTCATCTCGAGATACTCGGTGAAAAATAAATCCGGTAACAGAAATGAGAATCCCTCCAACAACAAAGGTCAAAGTATCTCCGAAAAATGTCACAAGAGCTACTACCACTGGCTCTAATGCATAGAGTAACTCAGTAACCAGAAATAGGACACCAACTACTATCGGTAGCTTCTGAACAGGAGCAAAAGCTTCAATCATTGAGTTTGCCGGACTAATAAATAGATTCATACTTATGAGCCAGATGACAATCATAAATGGTACTATTGAACTTACATCCATGATATGTGCTGTTCCGACTAATGTTGCTACAACCATGAAAACCATTGCTGTAGCTCCGATGCCTACTGTAAAGATGATTAGGTACTTCCCGTTTTTCTTTAGGATCTTATCTGAAAGCCAACCAGCGATTGGCGGAATTGTCACCAGGATTATCGCTTTTGCAATAATTAGAAAATCCAATAAATGCGTAATTCCCAAATTCTCCATGAGAATGGGTTGATATTCATGATAGGCAATCCAGCTAATAACTACCGCTGCATTTAGTGCTGCAAGACTATAAACTTCTCTCCATTTCAAGGAGTTTGTCTTTTCTGTCAACATATTATTTTTCACTTTAATGATAGATGTTGTTACATACGCAGTAAGTATGTATATCGGATTTTTGGTTACTTGTATAAGTTAAGTCATTCCTAGAATGAAACCAATAATTGCGATAGTTAGGCAGAGAGGAGAATAATAGCGCGTATCCTTTCTTGCAAATTGGGTAGAGCGAATTTTTTTTGTGAAACCAACATATCTGAAATCACCCATTGCTCTCAGCAGGAAAATGATGGGTATCACCCAATTGACGACTGAGACGACTATTGAAGGCAATAGGAGTGGAATAACATTGGCTTTAATCAAGTAAAAACTGCCAACATTAGTAGTCCTAACCCTACAATGATGCTATCTATTTTCTTAGGATTAAGCATTGGTTTGCCATCTTCATTTTCAGGAATGGCATCTTCAAATCCCCACGAGCTGCCAAATCCCCAGCTTAAATGCAAAGCAGACAATGCAAGAAAGATTGAAAATAGCATATAGGAAAGTACAATCATTGGAATGCCGTCAAATGCTTGATTAGTACTTCTTTTAAAGTTTCTGTCTTAATGGGTTTCAGGACGTAATCACTCATTCCAGCTGCAAGACATTCTTCCATGCTATTTTTCATGGCATTGGCTGTCAGTGCAATAATTGTTGGCTTTCGTACTTTATCGGCATAAAATTCACTTATTCTCTTGGATGCTTCAAAGCCTGAAATATCTGGCATCTGAAGGTCCATTAAAATAATGTCATGACGTTTTTCTTTTGCTTTTTCAACACCTTCTGTTCCATTTACAGCTATGTCCACGTCTGATATATTCATGCTATTAAGCATCTTGGTTGCTACGAGCCTATTGATTTCAACATCTTCAACTATAAGTACTTTAAGGTCACTGAGACCAGGAACTTCAATTTGTGAGATATCATCAATGTCTTCACTATTAGCAATGCCTAATGGAAGTGTGAAGAAGAAAGAAGACCCTTGTTGCGGTGTAGACTGGAAGTCTATGGTTCCTCGCATTAGGGTGACTAGTTTTTCAACAATAGAAAGACCTAATCCGGTACCTTCATATCCATCTTCATCCGTCCCTTTGTAAAATGTTTCAAAAAGATGTGGTTGTTTTTCCAGAGGAATTCCTGCACCAGTGTCTACTATTAGGAACTGGACTGAGACGACATCTCCTGCTTGACCCAAAACGGCTACTTTTAATGTAATTGAGCCCTTGTAAGTAAACTTGATAGCATTGTTCATCAGGTTCACAAGTACTTGTCTGATTCTGGTCATATCGCCAGTTAGATACTCAGGCAATTTTTCATCCATCTCTAGCTTGATTTCCAGCTGACTGTTAGACTGGGTCTTTTTCTGAAATATCTTCCAAATGCCGGTCAATTCATCCTTTATCGCAAACGACCCTATTTGAAGTTTTAGTTTACCAGCTTCAATCGTGGTAATGTCCAAAACATTACTAATTAAACCATGTAAAATATTACTGCTATAAACCAAGCTTTCTATAAGCTCAGTCTGTTCTTTGTTGATGTTTGTCTTAGATAGTAGTTCCGTCATTCCCACAATGCCATTCAAAGGAGTTCTCATTTCATGGGATATTGTGGCTAAAAAAGTACTTTTTGCTTGATCTGTAGTCTCAGCATTTTTTTTCTCTTTTTGCAGCTCTTCGTTACGTAATCGAAGTTCTTTTCGATCTCTCAGATAGGTTCTTTTAAACACGTATAAGCTAAATCCCATAACCAGCAATGTGGTTAAAAGGACAACAGCCAAATCTTGCATCAATAAGTCGTTGCTTTCATAAACGCCTACCAGTTCAGGGTTTTGGATTTCGTAGATGGTCAATCCAAAAACAAGGCTAAATGTGATTGCAATGAATATTAAGTAGTCTCTTAAACGCAAGACCAATAAGCCCGAAAGGAAAACCAGAACGAGGAATGTTGGTATTGCAGCTTTGATTCCACCTGAAGGAAGCCATGATATGGCCAAAAGGAAAAGAATAAGGTAGTAATATGTAAGACTTAAAGCTCGAAAACTAAACCCTCGTTTTTGAAGGATGTAGAGGCAACAAAATATGAATATACCCGCAGTATAAACGGACTGTATAATGTATTCATAACCCACATAAAATCCGTATAAGGACCAGAAAAGAAAGACAACTACCGTCATTCCTAAGGTAACCTCAAACAAACGCTGTTCGATCTTTAACGATCGACTTGTAGATGGCAGTATTTTATTGATTAGCTGATTCAATGTTTAACACTCACAAGGTGAAGTTAATTTATTCATCATAATTAGTGCTATTAAATAGCATTGATCTAATCCTATTCATGCTATATCTACTGAATTAGTTGCATCAATTTTTTCTGTTTTGTTTATTGCAACAAATTCATTGATCATGGTAGAAAATATATTCACTCTTTTAATGCTCATCGTATTGCAGGCCGTTCTTGGTTTCGACAATTTGCTTTACATCTCTTTAGAATCTAAGCGCGCACCAGCGGAGAAGCAAAAGATGGTACGAACAGTAGGTATTGGTATTGCAATAGCATTGAGGATTATCTTATTGTATGTTCTTGTTAGTGTGATCAAATATTTTCAAGATCCTTTCATAGAGCTTGATTACAGCTTTATTGCCGGTTCTATTAGCGTTCATAGTTTGATTGTGTTGTTCGGAGGTGCTTTTATTCTATATACTGCGGTCAAAGAGATCTTCCACTTAGTGTATCTCGAAGAACATGAGGGCGAGAATCAAAAAAGTCAAAGTGTTGGGAAAACAATATTCATGATTGTATTGATGAATTTAATTTTCTCTTTCGATTCCATTCTTAGTGCCATGGCCCTAAGTGATGTATTTTGGGTAATGGCTGTTGCAATAATCATCAGTGGAGGATTAATGATCTGGTTATCGGATGGTGTATCTAAATTCCTAGCAAAGAATCGTCTATACGAAGTATTAGGTTTGTTTATTCTCTTTTTGGTAGGGGTAATGCTACTTTCAGAAGGAGGCCACCTTGCACATCTTGAGCTTTTTGGTAATCACATTACTCCAATGAGTAAGACTACCTTTTATTTCATCATTTTCATTCTTGTAGTAATTGATATAGTACAGGGCAAGTATCAGCGAAAGCTTGTTGCAAAAAGAATGAATCAAAAGAATGGCTAGATGCGTAAGTAGTAATGGTTTAGAAAAACGATTACTCCTTATGAAACAAACAATCTACACGCTGCTATTAGTTCTTGCAATTACCAGTACTGCTCAAAGTACAAAGATTTCTACTATGGATTTTGTTCAGATCCAAAATGGAAATCGTGCGGAGACAATTTATTACTATGAAAATAACTGGCTAGTATTGCGAAAAATGGCTCTAGAAAGGGGATTTATTGAATCCTATGAGTTGATTGAAGTAGAATCATCTGAGGAGGCTCCATTCCACCTAATCCTGAAAACGACCTATTCAAATAAGGAGGACTTTGATCAGTCTGAAGAAAGATTCGGTAAGTTGATTGAAGAAAAAGGCCCACTTGCGTTACTAAATGATAAGAAGCCTGGAGAATTCAGAAAGATCATCTTCAACAAGGAGGCAGGCAAGCATCTGTTTTGAAGCAATTTTACGATTCGTTTTCATAATAAATTTTGTAGTACTTTCTTCCATCAGAATCTACGCCTTGTTCAATTAATTCACGATTGCCATGGATGTAAACGTGGAAGTTTTTGTCTAGCTTCAATACGCTTTTGAAGACCCTTGCTTGCTTTTTTACTGATTGAACAGCGATTTTGAAGTTATCATCTATTTCCAAGTCCATGTCTTCCTGGTATTGCTTATCGAAATACCTGAATGATTGGACGGCTTCATCTTCCTGACCAAATACTGAAAGCTCAAATTCGCCTTTATCAAAAGTTTCAGCCTCTTTAAAGTATTTGATGGATTTATTTAAAAGATCTATTTGATCCGTCTTCGTTACTTCAAATTCTTCAGGCATCTGGTCAGTGATATACGTTTTTATCATCTCCAGAAAGTGATTGGTGTTATTGACGTGATCTTTCTTAAAGTCTAAGCTGATAAAATCATTCTTCCAATAAACGGCCTCACTTGAGTTATTATCGTACGCTAGAATCGTGTATGGATCTTCTGAAAAAAGGATCAAACATGCTTTGTCTAGTTTTTTCTCTCCAATACCCTCTTTGAACAATAGCGTAGGCTCTTTCGTCCAATCAGGCGTCTCGATAAATGGGTCTTTTTTCTCCACTTTAAAAATCCCCAAAGCATCGATAGTCATACCATCAATAAAAATGTCTGTAAAACGGATTATGAATAGCTCACCTTCTTTGATGTTTGGATGCCTGGAGCTTGATCGCAAATGTGATACAATTCCTTCATGTGTATCACCTATCGTTTGATTGGAGTCAATTTCTCTGGCCAGATTGTAAAGCACATTGAGTTCCAAATCAACATTGTGTGTGAATTGATATGTGTTTGTGACTGTGCCAAAAGGCTTTAAAAAAATGCTCTTTAACATTTCTTCTTCACTAGGAGAAAATTCATTTTGAACTAAGTGATGCTCGGTTGATTCTTCTTCTATTTTTTTAAAAAATAACTCTTTAATGCTGGCTCCTTTGTGATCAATCATAAGTGAAAAATTAGAAAGCGAATTTAGTGGAAACCTATAGGGTGATTTAGATCAGACTATCAAAAATATGTAACTTATTGTAGGGTTAGGTTCCCGATTCTTGTAGTAAAATCAATAAGTCAAATTAAGATGGAAACTAAAGTATTGTTAATTCTATCTCTGCTGCTTCTAAGTGGATGTTCAAGTGATGACTCAAGTCCAAATTTAGACGCCGAACGAGAATTTGGGATGGGATTTACCACATGGAGCTATGGTCCCAATATAGAGGATGTAACTAATACGTATTCCTTCATTTCGGATAATGCTGATATTTATGCCGAACACATCGATAATTCCATTCCATGGAATGAATGGATTAATGATCAGACCCTTCCATCAGATTTCACAAATGAGATAACTGGAAGAGCTGCTAAGAAAATTTCAGGGAAGCAATTGCTGCTCTCAGTAAGCCTTTTAAACTCAAATAGAGACGAGTTGGCTTCGAATTTAGATGGTACGATTCCATCCTATACCAACCTCGATGATGATGATTTGAAAGGTGCTTATTTCAAGCATGTCAACTATTTGGTTGGAGAGTTTGATCCAGATTATCTAGTCATAGCAATAGAGGTGAATGAACTTAGGTTAAGATCATCTGAAAAGTGGAATGGTTATAAAAATCTAATTGCGGATGTCAAATCAAGAATTAGATTAGCCTATCCAGACCTAAAAATTGCAGAATCGGTCTCATTGCACAATCTATATGAACCAGAAATCTCTGACCCGTCAGCCTACATTGATGAAATTATGGATCATGTCAATCAAAATGACTTCATAGCAATTAGCTACTATCCGTTTTTGAAGAATCAAAGTTCAAAATCAGAAATGCAGGAGACGCTTGATTTTTTGCATGATAAATCAAACAAGCCTATTGCTTTTGTAGAAACTGCTCACATTGCTGAAAATCTTGTGATCCCTAATTTGAATGTATCAATTGATGGGAGCGAGATCGGTCAAAACTTATACCTCGAGACGTTGCTGGAGAATGCAGCGCATGAAGAATATGAATTCATCATTTGGTGGGCCCATAGAGATTATGATGCGCTCTGGGAAACTTTCCCAGAGGAGGTAAAAGATCTCGGGCAAATATGGAGAGATACTGGATTGCTGAATGAAGATGGGGTAGAGAGACCCGCTTTTACACTTTGGTCTGATACTTTCCGGGATTGATATACTTGATGAACGAAATTTATGGTTGATGAGTAAATAGAATCCCGACTGTATGGTCGTGAACTCTATCAGTTTGTATCATAAGCTTCTTTGATCCAATCAATTAGTTCTTGATCGATATCTTCTACAGTCGTAATTTGGACACGATGCGTGCACATGCTGCCAAATGGACCAGAATTACCTAGACGATCAGTAGTGGCCTTATCCTTAAGTTTTAAACCTAAATCGATTCTGGTTTTGGTTGCCGGTTTGATGAGTGCAAACTGTTTGTTGCGAATCATGCTTACGCTTTCTTTTTTAGGTGTCCGTGTTACATCAGCTCCAAACTTCGATATCTCCTCAATTAACTTATCATAAATAGGTTTTAATGATTCTTTTCCATTGTACTGATTAGTAAGTAGATCTTCTGGATCGTGAGAGGCAGCATCTGCATTTCTGGCTTTCATTGCAACGAAGTTGGCATAGCCATATGTGAAGCTGTGTTCTTGCTTCAGGAAATCTATTATCGCTTTATGTTTTTCAATTTTAGAATCAATGACCACCTTGATCCAGTGATCCAACGTTTTTCCTGTTTTTTCTAATAAACCTTTTTCCATTTTGTCAATTATTTAGATTACCAAATTCCGAGAATCAAACCCATTAGTGTAAGAGAAAGTACGCAGTATCCAGCATTGATTAAATATACCTTTATTGACTGCATTTCAAATAGGTATAGGATACCAAGAAATGTAGCTACCCATCCAAAACCTGCAAAAAAACCAGCCAATGATCCAAAAATCATATCCGCTTCTGGACCAATAAACATTTCCAGGATCAATGCTGCTATAAAGGCCAGCAGGAGAGATAATCCAAATGTTTTAGGAATGCTTCTCTTTTTTAAATCATCTTCTGAGTATCCAAATGCATCCATCCAGGCCCTCCCAAAAAGAGGTCCATACCAGATACCTCCAATCAAAAATGTAGAAATTGCAGCTATCATTACCGATAGCCAATTGATGTTCTGAAGTGCTGTTGTTAAATCCATGTTCTTTAGTTTTTGACAAGGTTAGCAACAGACTTTTGGTCGCCATAGTAAAAAATTAACCTACCGATCTAAAGGGAAAAAGTTGGGAGCATCCTCTTGATTGAAGTCTTGATCGATAAACTCTTCAGGGTTGAAGCCGGAGAAGAGTTTAAATTCTTTTATGAAATACGATTGATCAGTGAATCCACATTGGTAAGCAATTTGAGCCCAGGAAATCATTTCCTTTTTATGGACTTTACCTAATATTTCATTGAATCGTAATATGCGTTGAGATACTTTAGGAGTCAATCCAATGTATTTTTTGAATTGATCTATTAAATGCTTTTGTGTATTTGGATAATTTTCAACGATCAAAGGATAGTTGGCTGCAGGAGCTTTCTGCAACTCTTCGTAAAAATCGATCAAAACTTGAGGCGGAGTTTTATCAACTGTAAGTCTGCTAAGAAGCCATTTTTCTGCTTTTTCGAATTTATCATTTGAACTAGTTGCAGCTAAAATTGAATCTCTTAGATCTAAAATCTCATCTCCTAACACCTCTTTTGCGTCTACTACTTGTTCTGCTATCTTCTCCATTGGAGTCTGTAAAAATGGAAAAGCACCGTATGGTTTAAACTGGATGACGAACATCTCTGAATTTTCATGCGCAGATATTGAAATATAGTTTTTGTGTGCTCCTGAAATCCATACCTTTTTAAAAGTAGCGTTCGGTTTCAGTGTGTCATTATCAAAAGTGTTTCTTACGAATCCATCGAGCTCGAATATGATAAATATGTGTCCAGTTGGCACAACTCGCTCAATCGAGTGGTCTGGGATGAAATTTTTAAAGTGAAAGACGGATTCTACATAAGTAGATAATTGTTCTGGCAATTGATGAGTCTCAAAGATCATATTTGAATCGATTTTTCGAATATGAAAAATACCGCTTCATTTTAAATCAATGAAATGCCATTCAGGTCAGTGGTCAATATTTCTGTCATGCTGTCAAAAAATGGACGCATTTGTGTGAAAGCATTCGATAAGGTTTTATGAAAATCTGGTTGCATCATCTCTTTTTTAGAGAAATCATGCCTTACTATAAATTGTTTATATCGAAGTAAGTCAACGTCAGGATGATCTTTTTCAAATCCTCTGGGAGCTGTTTTTAATTGATTGCCACTAAGCTCTCCAAAGAAATTTTTAAACGCTTTAGAAGTAATCACATCTCTCAAAATATCGGCATCTTGTGAAATTTGATTTCTGATATGAAGTAGGTCTTGCGCATTTGGATTAAAAAAACCGCCTAAAACATGAGCACCATCTAGGCCCACCCTGTAAAAGTATCCACCTCTGCGATCTGCTCCAGCCCGTTTCATAAATCCTGCCCAATGAGTCTTATATGGTGTTTTGTCTTTACCAAAGCGCACGTCACGATAAATTCGGAATAGACTTTTCTTGCCAGTCGGAGTCTCGATTACATCATGCTTATTCATTTCTTCAATCAGGGAGTCAGCAAATGCAATCATCTCATTATGAGCTTTCTCATATTCGGAGCGATGTGCTTGAAACCATTCTCGATTGTTGTTTTTGCTGAGATCTTGTAGAAATGAAAGCGTGTGATTCATGATGGCAATTTTAGCATAAACACCAACAATGGTTTTTGCATTCCTTTTACCATAAGAAATATCACTCATCTCTTAGACTATCTATTGGGTTAGACTTGATGATATGGAATGTGTGATAACTCAATGTGAAAAGGATAATTAGCAAACTGATAACTGCAGTGGCTGCAAAAGGAAATCCGCTCATATCTATTCGATAAGAATAATTTTCTAGCCAGCTATTACCAATGAACCATGCCACAACAGATCCAATTGCTAATGCTATTAAGTATGTCTTTAAAAAATCCGTTTGAAGAAGCGCATACAAGTGTGCACTTGACGCACCCATTACTTTTCTTATCCCTATTTCTTTGGTTCGTTGCGTGACGATATGAGCAACAAGCCCGATTAGTCCAAGACATGAGATTAGGATAATCAAAATGGATCCAATTACAAGCAATTCAAATAGGCGATTTTCTCGAGCAAGTAATTGCTCAAAGTCATCTGTCATCACAGTAAACTGGAATGGTAAATTGCTGCCAAAATTTGACCATTCAGACTTTATTTTATTGATGGTCTTTTGCTGATTTTTTTCATCAAGTCGAATGATTAGATATCTTCCTCTGGGTTCATTTAAACTAATGGTCATTGCTTGATCGGGATCATGTACAGAACCTAATCTGAAATCTTTTGCCACACCAATAACTTTTCGATCTATGGGGTCATCTTCTCCAAATATCAATTTGGCACCAATCGCTTCTTCAGGCGAGTATCCCATTTTATCCGACAAGAACTCATTGATGATTACACCTTTGTATTCTGTGTCTTCGGTTTTGAAAGGTCTCCCAGCAATTAAATCGATGCCCATGGTTTTGAAAAAGTCGTGGCCTACTTCGAATGTCTGAGATGGGTTTGAAACAAACGCTCCACTTTTACTTTGCATCTGGTAAGTAAATTCATTGGCTCCAGTTACCGGCGGCTCATCAATTCTCGTAACATCTACAACTCCTGAAATGGTTTTAACCTTGTTCTGAAACGCATCAAGATCTTTTCGTAGGTTACGATCATTTATGTGTAATACGACTAAATTCTCTTTATCAAATCCAACATCAATTCTTCGTAAGTATGAAAGTTGGTCAACTACGATAATGGTGCAAGCGATAAGCGCAACAGCAATTGATAGCTGACCAGAAACGAATATTTTTCTTATGGTAAGGTTGTTTGGAGCAACTTCGTCACTCGCCATGCTTGCTATTTTAAATGAAGGAAAGATGCTTGCAGCTAAAGTGATCAGTAGACTCATTCCGAGTATTATTAGTGAGTGACTTGGCGTAGAAATTAGGTTGATTGGAGCTATTTGTTCCGTAAATTGATTGAAAATGGGAAGTAAGGTTCCAACCAAGGAGATTGAAAGTAAGGCAACCAAAGCAGAGGTTAGTGCAGCTTCAGTAAGATTTTGTTTGACTATTTGAATTTTACTAGCGCCCAAAATCCTTTTTGTACGCATTTCTTCTTGTCTGTGAAAGGCATAGCTGAGCGATAGATTCGCATAGTTGAAAGCCGCTACCAGAAGAAGGAATATCCCGATGAGTGTAAAAGTTCGGATGTTGGTTTTACTTCCATGTGGGTAAGGTTCCCAAATAAATTCGTCTGATAAATATAGATCTAGTAGAGGTTGTAATATGATACTGGCAGTTCCATTGAGCTCGTCGAAAGTAGGCTTCATGTATTTATTGAAGAAATCATCCCAGCGTTCCTGAACAATCTTTGGTTCAAATGAGCTAGTCGTTTTTATGTATGTGTAGACATGTCCACCATACCACCAGATTTCGCTATTCGTCCCCGGATAAAATGTGGTGTAGGATACGATCACCTCAAATTTCATGTATGAGGCATTGGGCAAATCTTCAAAAATACCTGTGACTTGTGCAGTAGATTGATCTTCCAATGTGATTGTTTGCCCCATTGGTTCTTCGCTGCCAAATAGCTTTTTCGCAGCCGCCTTTGAAATGATGGCTGAGTTAGGATTTTGCAACGCTCTTGCATCCCCTTGTAATAATGGCAGGTTGAATACTTTTAGAAAATTAGAGTCCGCTACAAACAGGTGGTCAGATTTTATGTGGTTCTCATTTTGCCACATAAATCCACTATGAATTTGTAGGCCATTGTATCCCATGATCTTTGTTGCTGCAATTATCGATGGGAACTCTTCCACCAGGGTTTTGCCCATTGGTCTGGGTGAGTTAGAGTAGATATCCTGATGCCCATTGATATGAAAATCAGATGATACGCGATAGATATTTTCAGCATCAACTATGTGTTTGTCATAGCTTCCCTGCTCAAAAACATATAAGAAAATGAGAAAAGAAAAGCTGATGCTTATGGTTAGTCCTATGAGGTTTATCAAGGTATGATTCGAATCCTTAATTAGCTTTCGCGTTGCAAACTTGAGTTCTCTTAATTCCATGAGATTTGTGTTTCAATGGACCCAAATCAAGTGGTAAAAAAGGTCTAAAAAGACTTAAAAATAATTTGAGACCAATTATTTATTGTCCAATACTGGAAATATGAGCCTTCCGGTACTCTTTGGGAGTATGCCCGGTGTTTTGCTTGAAAATACGATTAAATGTAGCCTTAGAATTAAAACCGGCTTTGTAAGCAAGCTCCATCACAGTGGCTTTTGGATCTGTTTTCGGATCGGTGATCAAACGTTTGACCTCATCGACTCGGTACTCATTAATTACATCATTAAAGTTTTTCCTCAACTTATTACTTAAGAAAGTAGATAAGTCAGAGGAGCGCATGTGCATTTTAGCTGCTAGCTCTTGAATGGTCAGATCTGTAATTAAATACACCCTTTCATTCTTTAATACATTATCAAGTCTCCGTTTGATTTCTTCTTCATAATTACTAGACTCCTCTTTTATCAAAAGCTTTTGAGAAATCACATTTTCAGCTCCTGAGCGATTTATGAAAGAAGCTGTTCCAACAATGAATATCATTGAGGCTAAATGAAATAGATACATGTATGTCTCCCAGTCAGAAATTACAATAGGTAAAAGCAGTCGAACTCCGATAAGAGCTATAATTCCATAGAAATTCCACTTCCATAATTTTCTCATGGCAGGGTTGTCCAAAAATTGTGATGACTTTAATTGATAGGCTCTCTTAGCACTTAAAATCAACAATACGATCAGGTGGAGAAAGTATATCGTATTGAATAGTGATGAAGGAATGAATAACAAGGCAAGGGGGATTGTCAGTGCAATCCATTTCCACCTATATGTGGAACCACTAAAGACAAATAGAAAGTAGAAAGACCATGTTGCAAGTGCGGCAGGTTTCGATAGTTCAATTAGTGCTGCATACGTCTTAGATAGAGGCACAATTGAAAAACAAATACATGTCAAGAAGAAGTAGATGGCAACTTTCTGTTGCTTCAATCTCAAAATTCCAATCAGTCCATTTACTAACAGGTACGCTCCAGAGAGTTGTACAATTAATTCTAAAACACCTGACATGGATAGACCTTGCATAAAGAACATTAATGATCGTCGTGATCAAAAATATTAAATATTGAACCGGTTAAGTCTACTTGGGTTCTAAAGTGAGAACATATTTATATGATTCATCTAAGTATTTGGTAAGCAGTCCAAGTCGTTGTAAAGGCTTTCAGGAATAAGCACATAACCTTGCATGAAGCTTCCATGCGATTTGAAGCGTGTGGTATCGTACTTCGACATAAATGCTTCCCCCTTTTCTTTTGAGAACCTGAAACCGATTTCACCGGCTTTGTTCAACAATGAAAACATATGTCCATTCGCCGAAGTGTATGGCATTGTTTTTCCTTTTCTTTCCAGCTCTGGATGGTTATCGATGATCTTATCAAAGAATGCCAGCTTTTCTTCCCAAGTTTTCATAATTCCTTTTTTTGATTTTCAACAAAGGTTTTGAAGTTGTTCATCCATCGTTGCGCAGGCTTTTTATACATGCTTGGAAAAAGAATTGCCATTAACCTTGGCATCACCCAATCTATTCGTGTGTATTCAACTTCCGTTTGATAACGTATCATGCCATTGTCCATCTCGATGAATGTACACTTCATGGTGTTATCCATGTACTTATGGTGATAAAGTGCTTCGAATGAGGAGGGTAGGTTGTTGGAAATGATGGTCTCGGTGAGCTCCATTTCATGTTTTCCATTTTTATAGTACATCTTAGAAATTGCCCCGCTTTGTCCTGCATCTCCTTTTAAGAGTTCCTTTCTATCGAAACCCTCTTGATATTCTTTTAAATACTTTGGGTCCGCAAAAAGCTCTGTTACTTTTTCAAGAGAATGATTGATGTCTATTGATCCGCTGAATTTCATGTTTTTACTTGTTTTCCCTCAAGAATAAGCCATCACGATTCTCATCAGGTTACCAAACGATTTTGTAACCTAAAAAAATGAAAATTATTTTTTCATTTGAGTGCCAGATGCATCTGCATACTCTGATGGCGACTTTCCTGTGAACCTCTTGAAAGTGCGATAGAAACTGACCTTATTATTGAATCCTGATTTCATACCGATTTGGATGAGACCATCCTGATGGTGCTCCTTGTTTTCAATAAGTCGCCGCGCTTCTTCAACACGGTAATAGTTGATTGCTTCGCGGAAAGTGTATCCTAATCTTTGATTGATAAGGTCTGAAACATATTTTTTAGAAAGATCTAGGGATTGTGCGAATGAGGTAAGAGTCAACGTGTCATCTAAATACGATTTTTCCATTTCCAATTTCTCTTTGATTCTTTTTTCATCATGCGCACGCTTTTCTAAGTCATTGAAATTACTGGTTATTGGTCCTGCGAATAAATTATTCTTTGCTATGAAATTGTATGCAATTGATTGAATAAGGAAGGTCATCACAAGCATACTTATTTGGTTGAAATACGGTATTTCTACCCAACCTGATGGTCTTAGTAAATAATAGCCAAAGCCAATGCTCAATCCGAGAAAGTACAACCTAAGAACTGAGCGATACCAGTTTACATGTTTGTTGTTTTTTATGTGCGCTTGGAAATGATCCAATTTGGAAATACTCCTCCACAAGTAAATGCCGATATATAGAAAAAAAGTAATGAAGAACCAGAAGTCGAAGCTGCTATAAGCAGGCACATAGTTGATGAAATTTGCAACGTAAGCCAGCTTTTCTTCTGCTAGCATCCCATAAAATGGAATATTCATGAGAAGCATTAAGAAGAATGGGATGGCATGTAAAGCATGTTTGGCTCGTAGCTGAAATTTAGGTTCGATTAATAGCAGCGCTAAAAAGAAGAGGATCGGGGGCTTAATAAAATTAATAGGATAGCTTATTCCCAAAAGGTGAGGGAATGACTCGATCAATTTGGTTTCGGCAAGAAGTCGTTCAATCAATGTTATGCCTTCTATCGCCAAGAATAGACCAAGGAATTTGTCAGGAAGTTTGCTGTTTTCGCGAGTAAAAAATATTACGGAAAGAAATACTGCTTGAAAAGCACCAAACGCAATGAGCGCATGCAATATGAAAGCAAGATCGATCATATAAGTTTTAAATATATGAACAATCTATGTTAGGTTAATTAGGTTGAATCAAGTCCCAAAGATTGCCATAGAGGTCAGCAAACACTAAGACTTTTCCAAAATCTTCTTCTGAGGGACCGCGAATAATTTGAACATCGTGTGCAAGCAACTGTGTGTAATATCCTTCTAAATCATCCGTATACATGAATAAGAAAACGCGACCTCCTGTCTGATTACCGATAGCTTTTTCTTGTTGAGGAGTTGCAGCCTTGCCAAAAAGCAATGATGTATTTGATCCTGGAGGCGCCACTCGAACCCATCTTTTGGTATCACTCAATCTCGTGTCTTCATGGAGGATAAAACCTAGTTTCTCAGTATAAAATTCGATGGCCTCATCATAGTCCTTTACTACCAGGGTGAGTTGGAATATTTCGTTTTTCATAAAGGTCTATTGATCAGAATTGCCTCTTATCACCGTACATCTGAATATCTTTTCTGCCCTTATCTCATAGATTACTATTAGCTCAATAGCTTCTGAATTACCCATTCTACCGGTAATGTTTTCATGATCGATCACCGTATTTCCGAGAACCATTCTGTTTTTCAAGACTGATTTTAAGTTGGGAGATTTTTCAAAAAGGTTGGTGTAGATCTCCCGTACAGCTTCTTTGCCTTCAGCCAATACTTTACCATCTGTTTGATTAACCAGCATTGCATCATTTGCAAATAGAGACATGAAGCCTTCTATATTTCTATTGTTGTAAAAATCTAGTTGCTTCTGTACGATTTCTTCCGAGGATTGTCCCATGCTTTTAATTGAAAAAATTGATAACGCTAAAATGAAAATTAGATGTCTCATTGAGGTATAAGGATTATATCAAACTTACTAAAAAGCGCAATTTGATGGAAGAGGAGCGACAGTGTCAAGTCCATCACCCAATCCTTCTGGAATCTCATCAATAGCAAAACCTTGAGCGACTGAACCTTTCATTGCTTGTCCACCATATCCAGAGTTGTTCATATGGGCTCTTACCCATACAATTTCGTTTTTAGCAATTCTTACTGGACCACCGCTCCTGCTAAAAGGTTGTTCATTGGTATGGCTGTGCAAAAGAATCCTCCTATACAACAACTCTCCAGATTCTGAAACCACTTCCCACCAATCAGCATACTGATCGCAGCCCGTGTCTGGACTTGAAATGGTGACAGAAAATGTGAAATTATTATCAGAACCAGATGCTGTTACCTTCTCTACATCTGCTTGCTTACCTTCAGCAATTGTGTCCGCGTTTGCACAACCAGTCAATAGTACAATTTGGAAAAAGAATGATTGTAATGAAATCATGGAGCAAATGAAGCAAATTGAAACGGCATTGAGCTGGATTAGGCCCGCTTGGTGTCGCTTATCTTGTCTAATTGTACTGTAGTGGACGTTTCATATCCCGCATCAAACATAGGCTCGAAATCAGCATCGAATAATACTTCATTCGCTCGGTAAGAGTTGATTTGATGAACATATTGATTAAACGTGTCATCATATCCTTTGAGCAGTACGATAAACTCGGTTTGTTCCTTTTCAAGATCTGCCTTAGACTTACCATTTAGCGGACTGTCTTTTCCCAGGGGGTGAACAATCGTCCATGGGAGGGGAAACATGTTGATGAAGTCTATTTCCAAGTCCAGCTGCTCATAGCGCCTTTTTGAAACTCCATTTTCAAATTCAAGGTGAGAGTAGATGACTCTGGCTTTTAGTTCAATCACTTGACTCTTTCTAGGGTTGGCAATTCTGAATTTCAACCCTTTGATTCCATGATAAGGGCTTATTACCATGACCTTGCTGAACAAAATTTTGGATTTAGCCTTAGAAAATCTTCCATAAAGGACACTTGTCGCTAGCGCAAAGCTCAGTAAGCCAAACATGGCCTCAAATGCTGCGAGAATACTGCTTAATCCTTTCACGGGACTAATAAATCCGTAACCGACTGTTGTTAAGGTTTGCGTAGAGAAGTAAAAACAATGCAAAAAGAAGTCAAATGAAGAGGCCTGATCTACACCACCGCTTAATTGTTCTGGGCCTGCCAGGAAATAGAAGCTTGCAAAAATTAGGTTGACAATGAAATAGCCGATTACTCCGTACAGAATAAGGCGAGTCCAATGAAGATTTAATAGCCAATAGTAAAAGCTAAAACTCTTCAGTCCTGCTCCTTTTTTAGTGACATTGAATGATCCATCTTCGAGGATCAGCCGATCAATGTCACTGAAGCTTTTGCTACCAAATCCGGTCTCTTCTAGTGCAGCCTTTAAATTTTTCTTTAAGCGATTTTCAGCCATTGGATAAAATTAGGAATTTGATAGCTATAGATTGTTAATTACATCATTCAACACTTCGTTTGTAATTTGGTTCTCTCCAGATACGATAATGTCTGTCTTCTTGTATGTCCCATATTTCAAATGTGATTCCCAAACATGCTCGATAAACCAATCGGGTTCTTCTCCCCATCGAGTTTCTCGCTTTCTTCTATCTAAGAATGTCTCCTTAGAAATTTCAATGAAAATAGTGGTATCGAATAGATCCAGGAGTGCTGTATAGGCGAAGATTAAAATCCCCTCCACAATAATGATGTCGTGGTCTTCCTGATTGGTTTTGACGGCTTGAATCAGTTTTTTGAAATCTACAGACGCAGGCAGCTCCCAATCCGTTAGGTCTTTGATTTTAGGAATCTGATCTTCAGGGAGAACAAAATCATCCATGTCAAGTATTAAGACACGTAGATCGCTAAATCGTTCCTTGATTCTTCTAGCCAGTGTTGATTTCCCTGACCTACTGCATCCGCCTATTCCGATGATTCGAGACATGATTCGAAGATATATCGTAAGAGACACTTGAGATACAATGCTTATCTTAAAAGCATGAAATCAGCAATCTCTAAATACCTCTATGAGTTTATCCTGCTGTTTGCAGCGGTTACGGCAAGCTTTTGGGTGGAAAATTATCGTGAGAATAAAAACGAGCAGGAGTCCATGAAAAAGCAGTTTGAAAAGTTGCTTAACGAATTCAAGCTAGTGAATGACTCCATGAGATCTGTTGAATATGATTCGTATTATGTTGATTTTAACAAAATCTGTTCGCTCATCAGAAATGATGATAATTATGTTCTTAATGATTCGACATTTGGATTCATTGGTGTACAACGATTTTTGTTAAAATCAGACTTTCTGGATGACTTATATAAGACATCTACCATAACAGAAAGACAAGAGTATCGCCATGTTAAAAATGACACATTGGCATCTTTTTTCTTTCGATTGAATGATTATGAATTAGAAAATAGCCGCCTGATGGATTGGTCTTTTGAGTATGAGAAAGAGATTACGCAAATACTTCAAGATTATGATCTTCATACCAAGTTTTATACACCATCAATTCCTGATTCTCTATTTCAAGTAATTGTTCCATACTTATCAGGTATTAAGTCTTCGGAGGAAGAAATGGAAAGATGGAAGGCTTTTACCCATGATTCTCGGTTTGAAGCTGTAGTAGGAAGATTGCAAGCCTTGCATTTGAATGCGTATTTTTTGCATGAGGAAACTATCAATGATTTTCAATCAAGTTTGCCGATGATTGAGGCTGAAATTGAAGAATACTAACTCAAATGGTTTAGTGTATTTGATGAGGGCTTAATTTATTCTGCATTTTATCATTCTAAGCAAAGAATTGATGATATGTCAGTAATTATCCCAAAGGGATCTTTTCCTAAATCAACGGTAATCCAAATACCTTCCAATGATCTTCATTTTCAGTAACTTTACCCTCCTTAAAATTGAAGCGACATGACCCCAGAAGTTGAGATTTATAAGCCCAAGAATCACATACGTATAGTAACAGCTGCATCCCTATTTGATGGGCATGATGCTGCAATCAACATTATGCGAAGAATCATCCAGTCAACAGGCTGTGAGGTGATTCATCTTGGCCACAACCGTTCAGTGCAGGAAATTGTGGATTGTGCAATCCAGGAAGATGCTCAAGCAATAGCCATCACATCCTATCAGGGTGGGCATGTGGAGTATTTCAAATATATGTTTGACCTACTAAAAGAACGAGGAGCAAACATCAAACTTTTCGGAGGAGGAGGAGGAACCATCTTGCCGGAAGAGATCAAAGAACTTCATGATCATGGAATCACCCGAATTTACTCTCCTGATGATGGGAGAGCTATGGGACTCCAAGGGATGATCAACGACTTGGTGAAGCAAAGTGACTTTGCTGTAGGGGAAAACCTGAATGGTCAAGTAAAGAAAATCAGCACGAAAGATCATTCGGCAATTGCTCGGGTAATCTCTGCGGTAGAAAACTACCCGGATGATAATCGCGAAGAGATGGAAGCTTTGAGAAAGCAAGCATCAGAAACTCCGGTACTCGGTATCACTGGAACCGGAGGAGCCGGAAAGTCCTCTTTGGTCGATGAGTTGGTGCGCAGATTTCTTGTAGACTTCAAAGACAAAAACATCGCAGTAATCTCTGTCGATCCTTCGAAACGTAAAACGGGAGGAGCGCTACTCGGAGATAGAATCCGCATGAATGCGATTTTCAACAATCGTGTGTACATGCGCTCGCTAGCAACTCGTCAGTCCAACCTAGCGCTTTCAAAGTATGTGCAAGATGCCATCGACATAGTGAAGGCAGCAGGATTCGATTTGATCATTCTTGAAACGTCAGGTATTGGCCAGTCGGATACCGAAATAACGGATCACTCTGATGCTTCACTGTATGTAATGACACCTGAGTACGGTGCCGCTACACAGCTGGAAAAAATCGACATGCTAGACTTTGCTGACATCATCGCACTCAACAAGTTTGATAAGCGAGGAGCACTCGATGCATTGAGAGATGTAAAGAAGCAATATCAAAGAAATCATCAATTGTGGGATGCTAAACCAGAAGATCTTCCTGTGTTTGGAACGATCGCTTCTCAATTCAATGATCCAGGTATGAATCAACTCTATCTATCGTTGATGAATTTAATTGCGGAGAAGACAGGCTCAGACCTTAAATCTTCATTTGCCAGCACAGAAGAGATGAGTGAAAAAGTATTCATCATTCCTCCAAAAAGAACGAGATACCTTTCTGAGATCACTGAAACTATCCGTGCATATAACGATAAGGCAACGGAGCAAAGAGAGATTGCACAAAAGCTTTACAGCCTGGATAAATCTGGCGACATCCTGAAAGATCAGAAAGAAGCACTTGCAGCAATTGACAAAGCCAAAGAAGACCTCAAGCTTGACCTAGATCCACATAATCTGAAAATCATTGAAGGATGGGAAGCTAAGAAAGCAAACTATGAAGGTGATGAGTATAGCTACGAGGTACGTGGCAAAGAAATTAGAGTAGAGACTACTACTGAGACACTCTCTCACACAAAAGTGCCTAAAGTCTCACTACCGAAATATGAAGGATGGGGAGATATCTTGCATTGGAGTCTTCAGGAAAATGTGCCTGGAGAATTTCCATTTACTGCGGGTGTGTTCCCATTCAAGAGAAAAGGAGAGGATCCAACCAGAATGTTTGCTGGTGAAGGAGGACCGGAGCGAACAAACAAGCGATTCCATTATGTATCACAAGGACTTCCTGCAGCAAGACTTTCTACTGCATTCGACTCTGTGACACTTTATGGAGAAGATCCGGACTATCGTCCCGACATTTATGGAAAGATAGGTAACTCAGGTGTGAGTATTTGCTGTCTCGATGATGCGAAAAAACTATACTCAGGCTTTGACCTATGTGATCCGACCACTTCGGTATCAATGACTATAAATGGACCTGCAGCTACTATTTGTGCGTTTTTCATGAATGCCGCAATCGATCAGCAATGCGAAAAATACATTACTGAGCAAGGGATCGAAAAAGAGATCGACAAGAAGATTGACAAAATATACAAGGATAGAGGCGTTGCAAGACCGGTTTATAAAGGAGATCTTCCTGAAGGTCACAATGGACTTGGGTTAATGCTT
Source organism: Ekhidna sp. (assembly GCF_963691765.1). Classification (GTDB taxonomy): domain Bacteria; phylum Bacteroidota; class Bacteroidia; order Cytophagales; family Cyclobacteriaceae; genus Ekhidna. The sequence continues at coordinate 863,355 of NZ_OY829375.1, read as the reverse complement.
CTCGGTGTTACTGGTGACCAAGTATTGCCAGCAGATGTGTATCAGGAGATGAAAGTGAAAGCACTTTCTTCAGTTAGAGGTACTGTTCAGGCCGACATCCTGAAAGAAGACCAAGCACAGAATACCTGTATTTTCTCAACAGAGTTCTCATTGAGGCTCATGGGCGATGTGCAGAAATACTTTATTGATAACATGGTCAGAAACTTTTATTCTGTTTCTATTTCGGGTTATCACATTGCAGAGGCTGGAGCGAATCCAATCACACAGCTCGCATTTACATTGGCGAACGGATTTACATTCGTTGAATACTACCTGTCTCGTGGTATGGATATCAATGCGTTTGCGCCAAACCTATCATTCTTCTTCTCGAATGGAGTAGATGCAGAATATGCAGTTATTGGACGTGTGGCCAGACGAATCTGGTCTAAGGCAATGAAGTTGAAGTACGGAGCAAATGAAAGAGCTCAAAAACTGAAGTATCACATTCAAACTTCAGGACGTTCGCTACATGCCCAGGAAATCGATTTCAACGATATCCGAACCACGTTGCAGGCACTTTATGCAATCTATGATAACTGTAATTCTTTGCATACAAATGCATACGATGAGGCCATCACAACGCCTACAGAAGATTCTGTTCGTCGTGCCATGGCGATCCAATTGATCATCAACAAGGAATTAGGTCTTGCGAAGAATGAGAACCCAATGCAAGGATCTTTCATAACAGAAGAACTAACGGATCTAGTAGAGGAGGCGGTTATGATGGAGTTTGATCGTATTACTGAAAGAGGAGGAGTGCTCGGAGCGATGGAAAGCATGTATCAACGAGGTAAGATTCAAGAAGAATCTCTGTACTATGAGACCAAGAAGCATACTGGCGAATTGCCAATTATTGGGGTAAATACATTCCTTTCTTCTAAAGGTTCTCCAACGATCATACCAGATGAGGTAATCAGAGCAACCCAAGATGAAAAAGAACAGCAGATAACCAACTTGAATGCACTGAAGGATGGCAATAAGGGTAAATCAGATGAGATGTTGACCAAGCTGCAAGAAACTGCACTACACAACGAAAATACGTTTGCCACACTAATGGAGGCAACTAAGTACTGTTCGCTTGGACAGATCACACATGCAATGTTTGAGGTGGGCGGACAATATAGACGCAATATGTAATGCAGTACGAAGCATCAAATCCTTCCGAATACATGAGTCTTCTCGAAGATGATTGGAGAAAAGATAAACTCACGGAGTTGAGAAAAATGCTCCTTGAGTTAAGTCTCGAAGAAGGGATCAAATACAAGATGCTTAGCTATGCTGATGAAAAAGGCATCATGTTTCAGTTGAATGCCCAAAAAAACTATGTTGCTCTTTACGTGGGCAATGCCAGTAAAGTAGATCCAACCGGTGAGTTACTGGCAGGTATAGATCATGGCAAAGGATGCCTTCGATTTAAAAAGTCAACGAATATTTCAGAGACTCAAATTGATTCTTTTATCAACAAGGCGCTGGACATGTGGAGAAAAGAAGAGGACTTTGGTTGCTAGTCTTCTCTTGTAAATTCAGTGATCAAATCACTGTGCTGTGGAAACAGCTCAATGAGCTTCTTTCTTACAGCTAGAGTAAAGTCCTGAAAATCGAAACCTGGAGCTACTGTACATCCCAGAAGCGCATAGCTGTCTGGGGTAATCACTTTGGCGGCAAACCAATGATTACCGGGTACAACCAATTGCGGAGATTGTCCTTCTGATAGATCGGATCCAATCAAAAATTCTTCATGATTTCCTTCTTCGGATATGGTATGAAGTTGAATTGGTGATCCTTGATAAAAATGCCAGATTTCGTCCTGATTGATTTTATGAAATGCCGAGAACGTGTCGGAGGTCAATAGGAAATAAATACAGGTAGAATGGTTTCTGCTTCCTACATATTCTTCTGATAGTGCTTCTGCGCTAATGTATTCCTCACTTCGGTAGGTCTCTTTGAAATAACCTCCTTCAGGGTGTGGTTCAAGATCAAGTTTTGCGATGAGATCTGCTACATTATCCATAAGCTTGCTGTTTCTAGCAAATATAGATTTGCAGATGTAGCAATGAATCAGTTTGCTTAAAAAGTTGTATGCAATTTCCATTGGGATCTCTGAAGACAATATATCCTTCAGGATAATGAGTGTTTAATCTTCGATTTTTTGCTTTTCTATTTTTAGGAATCCAATTCTTCAGATTTCCATTCAACAGAGTTCTCGACCATTTGATTGCTATGAAGACTTTCTAGCATTCAACTGTAAGTTTTTAAGTTTACGAGATACTAATCTTGCAAATTCGAAAAACATAATCGATACTCATGAAACTAACTATTTCTAACCTTTCAAAAACATATAAGAATGGCGTGAAAGCCATTGACGATGTTTCACTCGAGATTACTTCAGGAATGTTTGGGCTGTTAGGTCCAAATGGAGCTGGGAAATCTTCGCTAATGCGTACCATAGCAACCCTGCAATCTCCTGATGCAGGTGAGATTCATATGGATGATATGAACATCCATGAGAACCAAATGGAATTTAGAAAGAGACTTGGCTATCTACCTCAGGAATTCGGAGTATATGGGAAGATGTCCGCGGAGGCATTACTTCAATATTTTGCCACTTTAAAAGGAGTTGCTTCCAAGGAAGAGCGAGATGCAATTGTGAAAAGTGCACTCGAGGTTACCAACCTGTATGAAGTAAGAAAAAAGGACGTAGCTAAGTATTCTGGCGGTATGAAGCAAAGATTCGGTATTGCTCAATTGCTACTAAACGATCCTAAACTAATCATCGTGGATGAGCCTACAGCAGGTCTCGATCCGACTGAAAGACAACGATTTTTAAATGTTTTAAGAGAAATAGGTACAAACAACATTGTGATTTTCTCAACTCACATTGTCGATGATGTAAAGGAATTATGTACCGATATGGCAATCTTGAATGGTGGGAGAATCCTGTCTCATCAGACGCCAAAAGAAGCTGTAAAATCGCTGGAAGGAAAAATCTGGAAAAAGGTCATCGAGCGAGATGAGTTGGAAGCTGAAGAAGCTAAATACAATGTGATTTCTTCAAACTTCAATGATGATAATACAGTAAATATCAGAGTAATGGGTGATTCCAATCCAGGAGACGGATTTAATTCAGTGGAGGCCAATCTCGAAGATGTTTACTTCACTACGCTTGGTCAAGAAAAATCTGTAGAAGCTTAACCCATCCAAGATGTTTTTTAAAATATTTTCTTTCGAAATAAAATATTGGGTTAAGAATCCACTGTTTTATATCTATTTAGGATCATTGTTTGCCATTTCTACATTAGCGATGGCCTCCAATGCAGGAATCTTTGATTCCATTACTGTAACGAGGAGTTCCATTGCCTATATCAACTCAGCTTTTGCACTGAATAATTTTATTAATGGATTTTCCATTATTGCTTTTTTTCTAATCCCTTCAATTGTAGGCGGAACCATCAATAAGGATTATAGCAGCAATACAAGCAATGTGCTTTATTCTTATCCATTTACGAAGACTGATTACTTGGTTGCCAAATTTTTAAGTGGATTGGTAATAACGATTCTGGTTTTATTATCCATTGCACTAGGGGCTATTGTTGGGGGCTATTTGCCAGGAACAAACCCAGAATTGCTTGGTGACTTTAGTTTACTCAACTACCTGCAGCCCTATCTCATATATGTAATACCAAATCTTATATTTTTTAGCGCAATCATATTTGGTGTTGTGACTTTCTCTAGGAATATTTCTGCTGGTTTTGTGGCAGTAATTGCATTATTTCTATTGCAAGGAGTTGCCGAAACTGTCATTGGAAACTTAGATAATAAGGAACTTGGTGCATTGTTGGATCCTTTTGGGGCTGGAGCAAGTACTTACTATACTGAATATTGGACCGTTGCCGAGCAAAACGAAAATCTGTTGCCATTCGAAGGTTATGTTATCTACAACAGGTTAATATGGGGTGGACTAGGATTGTTGATTTACATGGGAGTTTTCTGGATTTTCAAATTCTCTCACAATCCACTTTCATTCAGCTTTAAAAAGAAAAAAGGAGAACGCTTAACCAAAAATAACTTTGGTAGCATGGTTCGAATAGACATACCAAAAATATCATTTGATTATAGTTTTATTCGCAGGATCAAGTCAGCATGGACACTTTCTAATAACGATTTTCTTTTTGTTGTAAAAAGTTGGCCCTTCATCATTATTTCGCTGATTGGATTATTGATTCTAACTACCACTTTGGCTGTAGGACAGCAAATTTACGGGACAACTACTTACCCTGTAACATGGCAAATGTTGGATATTGCAGGTGCAGTATTTACTAGGATTGCAATTCTTCCGATTACTTACCTATATGCTGGTATGTTGATTCACAGACATCGAATTTCCAAGATTAATCAACTAGTAGATGTGGCTCCAATTCCTAATTGGACAATGCTTTTATCGAAGTTCATAGCACTTGTTAAGATTCAACTCGTTTTACTAATTCTTATAATGATTAGTGGAATTCTGATTCAATCATACGCTGGATTTTATGAGTACGATATCGGACTGTATTTGAAAGATCTGTACTTCTTAAGAATCTGGAATATTCTTGTTTGGAGTCTGTTGGCAATTTTTATTCACACACTTATTCCAAATTATCTGGTAGGGTTTTTTGTGACACTCGGTGTGGGTATTGGAATTAACTTCCTTGATTCTGTTGGAGTTGAGCAGTCGATTTTCAAATACAATGAGGGACCAGGTACAACTTATTCACCAATGAATGGTTATGGAATCACTATTGCCAGATACTTTACCTATAAAGTATATTGGTTGTTGTTAGGTGGAGCTATGTATGTATTTGCAATAGCATTCTGGAGAAGAGGAATGCCGACTTCTTTTAAGAATAAGTTTAAGGACGGTATTCAAGCATTTACAACACCACTTAAGATTGCATTTACATTCTTTTTACTGGCATTCTTAAGCATGGGAAGTTACATCTGGTATGTAAATAATATAGAGAATGAATATGTGTCTTCGAAACAGCGCGAGGAACAAAGAGTCGAACAGGAAAAACTATATAGCAAGTTCGGAGATATGGCACAGCCTAGAATCACTGATGTTAAAGTTGATGTGGATATTTTCCCCGAATCGAGAGATATAATGGTTAATGGGAAATTTGTGATTGTAAATAAGACGAATGAAAACATAGATTCATTGATCTTGGATCATAATAGTTATCCTAGCGAATTTAAATTCTCAGTACAAAATGAGTTGGTTTTGGAGGATACAATTTACAATTATGACTTTTATCAACTAGCGGAATCTATGAAGCCAGGAGATTCCATCACCTTCGAATTTAAGATGTGGAATAAGTCTAACACCTTGCTGAGAAGCAATTCTCCAATTCGGTACAATGGTACGTTCATCAATAGTGGATTATTCCCTTCATTCGGTTATTCCGATGGCGGTGAACTTCGAGATAATAAAGTCAGGGAGAAATATGGATTGCCGCACAAGGAGCGTATGATGTCTCCTTATGATACGACTGCTCTCGGTGATACATACATTTCTTCGACTGCTGATTGGATAGATTTTGAAACCACCGTAAGTACTTCAGAAGATCAAATTGCTATAGCACCTGGCTATTTACAAAAAGAATGGGTGGAAGATGGCAGGAGATATTTCCATTATAAAATGGACAGCAAAATGCTCAACTTTTATGCCTTCCAATCTGCAAGATACGAGGTGGTACGAGATAGCTGGAATGATATTAAAATTGAAATTTATTATCATAAAGGACACGAATATAACCTTGATAGAATGGTTAAGGGTATCAAAAAATCCCTTGATTATTATACGGAAAACTTTAGTCCATACCAGCACAAGCAAGTACGAATTATTGAATTTCCTAGGACTGGTGGGACATTTGCACAATCTTTTGCAAATACTATTCCTTTCTCTGAAGCAATAGGATTTATAGCTGAGGTGGATGATGATGACCCAGATGGAATAGATTATCCATTTAGCGTCACCTCTCATGAAGTGGCGCATCAATGGTGGGCGCACCAAGTAATTGGTGCGAATGTTCAAGGAGCAACTGTAATGTCTGAGAGTTTGGCAGAGTATAGCTGCCTAAGAGTTTTAGAAAAAGAATACGGATCCGAAAAGATGCGAGTTTTCCTGAAAGATGCATTAGACAAGTATTTGCAAGGAAGAACCTTTGAGAGATTGAAAGAGAAGCCTCTTATTTTCAATGAAAATCAACAGTATATACACTATAACAAAGGCTCACTTGTTCTATATGCTCTGAGCGATTATTTGGGTGAGGAAGTATTTAACGCAGCAATGAGTAGATACATCGATAGTGTGGCATTTCAAGAACCACCTTACACTACTTCATTGGAGTATTTAGAGGTAATAAAATCTATTACGCCAGATTCTCTGAATTATTTAGTTTACGATATGTTAGAGACCATTACACTTTATAATAACAAGGTGACTGAGGCGACTTACAAAGAACTAGACAATGGCAAATTTGAAGTGAGTTTAGAAGCTTTGGTTTCCAAGTATCGTGCAGATGAAAAAGGGGAACGTATTTTTACTGATGTCAATGGAGATAGCTTAAGCTACAAAGTAGAAGGAAGACGTAAGCCGCTTATTTCTTTGCCATTGAATGATTGGGTTGAAGTGGGAGTATTTGTAGAGAAGGAAGTTAATGGAGAGACGAAAGAAGTGCCGCTCTATCTTGAAAAGCAAAAGTTTAATCAAATCAATAATGAGATTAAGATAATTGTAGATGAGAAGCCTACTTCTGTAGGGATAGATCCCTATTACAAACTAATAGATGTTGTTTCTAACGATAATAGGTCCGAACCTTCAGAGGCAAAGGCTGATGAAGAGGTTGAGACATCTGAAGAATAACAAATAAAGGGCTCCTCTTGGAGCCCTTTTTCATTTAGTCTATTTGATTGATATTTACCTATGAAGCTAAAGAAAGTACTCGCGGACATTGTTCCGGTTTTAGTAGGTATACTCCTGGCACTATTTATTAATCAATATCAACAGTCAAGATCTGAGGAAGAATACATAAGGAATTCTGTAAGGTCTATTATTCTTGAAAACGAAGAGAATATAAAAGAGCTCGAGTACGCGCTGAGCAGACAGGCTACATTCATTGATACACTTGATAACTACTTGGAGGATGATCTATTTACGTTGGCAGATGTATTGAAAAAGGCGAGAGGTGTTTACTCTCCAGACTTGAAATCCACTACCTGGAAGTTTTTGGTTCAGGACTCCAAGCATACCTTAGTGTCTTATGAGTTTATCAATCGTTTGGCTGAAATTGAAAAGTACGAGGTACTTGTCAATCGTTACAATGTCAAAATTGGAGATATCATCTTTCAACCGGCATTCTTTGATGATCCGCGGCTAAAAAATGTATTCTTTATCCTTTTTAGTGATTTTGGGTCGATTGAGCGGGCGATGATAAAAGAACTCCGAGACTTTAATGATTTTGCTCGTGAAACCTATTCAATTACAGACGAAGAGTGATTACTTCATCACCTTATAAATTATTTCATTGTCAGGGAGAGCGTATCGAGAGATTTCTTGATCACTTAGCTCTTCAATCAAACGCTCTTCAACAACGTTAAACCCTGTGCCTCGGAGCCGCTCGGCATAGTCCTCACCATACATTCGCACATGGTCATCTTGGCCAAAGGCTTTTTCTCTTTCCTTCGGGTCAGTAATGCTTTTATCCTCGTAGGTAGTTTCTGGAAGGGGATGAAAGAATGGTACTTGTAGAATAGCCCAGCCACCTGGTTTCAATACCCGTTTCATTTCGCTTAGTGCCTGAATATCATCATAAACATGTTCTAACACGTGGTTGCAGAAAATAATATCAATTGAATTGTCTTCAAAGGGAATTTCATGGATGTCCATTTTCACTTTAGCCAAAGGAGATTCAATATCTGCGGTGATATATTCAAGGTTGTCTAGTGCTTCAAACCGATCCATAAAACAGAGTTCGGGTGCAATATGTAGCATTTTGGCCTCCTTAGTAAAGAAGTCAGTTTTCCTTTTCAGGTAAAGCCAGATTAAACGATGGCGTTCGAGTGCTAGACAATTGGGACAAAGAGCATTGCTTCGAGAAGAGATACGCCCATAAGGTAAAAACTTTCGAAAGTGAGATTCGCATACTGGACATTCAACCGTATCCCCTCGGTAAAATACGGCCATAATTCGCATAGCAATATGACTGAACAGTTGCAAGTACTTCCGAGGTACATGTCTTAAGAAGAAGGAAATTATAAACTTCACTTAGCGCCTATTTTGCGGCGCAAGTTATTTATTCAGCAATCGACGCACAATCATTGACCAAAATTTCTCTATTTTGGTTTTAGAATGAAACGAGTACTTTTTACATCAATTCTAATATTAGCATCTATTTGGTGCTTAGCTCAAAAGGAAAAACCGGTGCAGGATGAGCTACCTACAGAAAATTTGGCCTTCAATAAGGACTCAAATAAGAAGGCCAATAAGCCTAAAAGAAAAACTTATGATGTGATTTATGTGCCAAACGCCAATAGGATCCTGTATGGCAACAAGTGTGCGACGGAAGAAACCAGAAAAATGGGGTTTGAATACTTAGTAGAACCTCCGAATATTTCTGGAAGCAAAACTGGGAAAGGTAAATTCATCAATAATCTTTGGGTGAAAACTAAATTGGTTTTTACCAGAACTCCTTTTTGGAAAATGATTCTTAACAAAAAGATTAAGAAATGTAGAACCATGAGTGGGGATCTCGTTGGATAAAGCATTAACTTCTAGTCATATTTCGAACCTAATCTCACAATTATGAAAGCTTTGCGCCTTGTATTCTTATTGCTTTTAATATCCTGTACCAGCATTACTGAAGAAATATATTTGAATAGTGATGGTAGTGGAGAATATATGGTCTATTCGGATGTGGTAAGTAGCTCGAGAGATATGATGCTTGGAATGATGAGTAGTATCTATCCCGATGCATCTGAAGATAGCTTGAGGCAAGTAGTAGAAGCTCAGATATGGGCAGACTTTCCAGCAGAGGTTGATTCGATCATTGATTTCACCTCGCGAGTTCCGGATAGTGTGAAAAATGACCCTGAGAGTCAAAAATATCTTGATAAAATGGAGATGTTCATGAGAGGAAGTAAAGAAAAAGGTTACTTGAATTCTGGGATGAGCTACAAGTTTGACGCCGTTAAAGACCTAGAGGATTTTTTGATGTTTTTAAATCAAAATCAAGCAGTTGGATCGGGAGGAACAGTCGGTACTGATGTGCCAAATTTGAATGTAAAGTATTCGTTTGATGGAAGTTCCTTTTCAAGAACAACTCAAATGGAGGACTTTCTTGATATGAGTGATTCGACCGCAATGATGCTTAATGTGATGCTTCAAGGAGCTAAATCAAGGTTCATTGTTCATTTGCCAAGGAAGGCGAAAAATGCAAGTTCTAATCAGTTGGTGGAACAAAAGGGGAAAGATGTAATCTACGAATTTGAGTTGCTCAAAGTGATCAATGGAGAGCAATCGTCTGATGTCAAAATAGATTTTTAGTTATGGAACCTCGTACTGTACAGTTTTCGCGAACCAAACTTACCGAATTGATGATTCCTTCTTTTGCCAATTTTGGAGGTAAGGTGCATGGAGGCCTCATCTTATCACTTATGGATAAAGTAGCGTATGCTGCGGCAAGCAAGCATGCGGGCACATATTGTGTAACAGTAACAGTCGATGGCGTGGAATTCCTTCAGCCAGTAGAGGTTGGTGAGTTACTAACACTTGATGCTGCGGTTCACTACGTTGGAAATAGTTCATTAGTAGTTGGAATCAAGGTTACTTCTGAAAATGTAAAAACTAACATGGTGAAGCATACAAACAATAGTTACTTCACGATGGTGGCAAAAGGTGATGATGGCAAGCCAGCTCAAGTTCCTGAACTGGTATTGGAAGATATCAATGAAATGCGCAGGTTCGCTGATGCTATTAAACGCATGGAAGTCAAAAAAGAGGCAAATGCTAAGATCCAGAAGGAGCAGGGAGAGTTTATTCCTGTGGACGACATGGAATTGTTAAGCAATCATCGATGCAAAATAGAATTTAAACTCGATGATGACTTTAACGATCTTTTTTCCGATACATAAATTTTAAACCAGACCAATCTTCATCAACGGCACATACTTTAACATCCACAAGGCCTCCTTGTAATCCGAATTCTCGAACAATGTTACCGTTTAGGTCTGTCTCCATTTTTGAGGTCCCTTTTGGCCAGGATACCCACAGGGTTCCATCTTTTTTTAGAGCTTCTTTCCAATTATTCCATTCAGATTTTAAAGTCTTTAGTTGGGTGGTGAATACATGCTGGAAGTCATAGGGTCCTGATTCCAGTTCATCATCCCACTGAGTATCATTTGGTGTTTCCTCAAGAAGATCAAAATAGTTTTCTGGGGAATTGTACAAAAAGCAATTGTAGCCTTCTTTAATTCCCAACTTTTTCCACAATGGATTTTTAGAGTACCCAGCCATTAATTACAGTAATTTGGTGTTTGACCAAACCAATTTCGGTCTTTTGCACCACGAAATTCGAGACAAGCTTTTTGCTGCTCATCAAGCGCAATATATGCTTTTGCAGTGGTAACATATGAGGCTGCACTGTCTGGCCAAACATACTTATTCCAATCTGAGGCCTTAATTGCCATTTCAGGATCATCTAATTCTAAATATAGATCTGCAAGACTGGTGTACAAGTAATAGTGCGATTTAGGTACATACTCTTCGTTAATAACCAATGCATACCCTTCTCCAAAGAACTTCTTATAACGCTTAATAGCTAACCTATGAGCAATTTGCAAATGATCTAAAGCCTCTTCTGGGTCGTCAAGTTCATCTCTATGAATTTCTGCAATTTTTACTAGTGATGATATGATTTCATATTCTCCTACAAGAAAGTCATTAAGGATTTCAATCGCCTTCTTCGGTTGATTTGTTTTTTTGTATGCATCTGCCAATTTCTGCCTTACTTCATAGAAGGGAAGATTTGGAGCAAATTCTTGAACAAGTTCATAAAGCGCTATTGCTCCCTCATAGTTATTCTTATCAAATTGAAGGTCTCCATTTTCTATGATTTTGTCCAGCATGGAACTCTTGAATTGCCTCATGTCTTTCTCTTCAGATCTGAAAAATTTTAATGAAGTCATTAATTCAAAAGCAGTTTTGTAATCGCCTTCTTCGAATAGTTGTTTGGCCTCGGTATAGGTCATTCTCCTTTCTTCGAGGAGCTCAGCAAGTTTATGATCTTCGTAGCTCTGTTTGATCCATACTCCTGTCATTACCACTAACGCAATAAGAAACGTAATACCAAAAGCATAGGCAGTAGCAATGGCATTTTGTTTATAGTCAACTTTGCCTGGTGCATACCTGGTTCTATTTCTATTTTTCCATGCATTGGTATTAGGAGCTTGATAGGTATAAGGCCGTGCTTCAGACTCAGAAAACTGTCGGTACTTTAGTTTTAAATCAAACCTGGCCTTTTCATATTCATCAGATAAGACTTGATGGGCCCTATTTATCTCCTTAAACTTTTCTTCCATCTCGGGTCTACCGGGATGTTTGTCTGGGTGATACTTAACTGCAAGACGTTTGAATGCGGCTTTTATTTCTGCTGGTGAGGCATCTTCGTTAAGCCCTAATACATGATAGTAGTTCGTCATTAGATTAACTGTGGTGCTCTTTTAACGTCAGAATTCATCAAAAAGATATAAAAAAACATCCGTCCATGGAACGGATGCTTTAACTAGTTGTTAAGAGGAATTATTGTTTAATCTCCTTAGCATTGTCGCTTGACAGCTGTGGATTAATGTCTTAAAATCTGGTGGTATGAATAGAAGATAGGCCTTTGCAGCAGGTGATTACAATGTTAGAATAGGAAATTCATCGACCATAAAATGGAGCGTATACAAGGGGTATACTAAAGAAGAAATTGGAGGTCTGAATCGATTGCTTAAGGATGCAATCGATTGGTGATATAAAAGCCGATTGAACACAATGCCAGCCCACCAATTAAACTAATTGTTGAGTAAGCAAGAAATTGAGCAAATAGCCCTTCCTTGATCAGTTTCAACCCATCCAGTGCAAAAGTTGAAAAGGTGGTGAATCCGCCACAAAGCCCTGCTATGAGGAAGAGGGAAGTTTGGTTATTGAGTTTAATAAGACCGCCTGTTAGCAATCCAATTAGCAAACATCCGATCAGGTTAACTGCTAGCGTAGCATTATACGGCTTATCTGCAAAGCTTTTTAGCGTGATGAGGTAAACACCATACCTGGCTGTGCTGCCAATAAATCCGCCTAGTCCTACGATTAACAGGTCTTTCATCTCTCAAAGTTGCTAACATGAGATTCCAATTCAGGAAAAAATTGATTGAATTCTTTTTCAAAATCTTCATAGTACTCTCTTAGAGATAGCGAAGCCTCGTCCATTTTATTTTCAAATTTGGTACGCCTACTCATACCTGTCAGCGCACGATCTATTCCTTCAATAAATTGATACTGATACAGCCAGTTATCTCTAGACATGAATCCGAGTATATGGATAACTCCCTGTGGGATAATATTGAAATAGCCTTTCATGAGGTTGTAAAAATTTTCAGTGTAATCCTTCAATGGAGTTTCCGAAAATTTTGACCAGTCTTTGGCTAAAAAATGATCATAGAATACATCCACAATTACGGGAGCATAGTGTCTGAACTTTTCTCGCAGTCTTATTTTACTTTCTAAAACGATTGAATGATTATCAGTAAAATGATCAATACTTCGATGTAGACGTATCCCTTTTTGAATCCTTTCAGAGTATTGATCCATCTGAGAACCCTTAACAAAATCTCCGATAAAATTGCCCACGAGAACCATTTCGTCTTCTCCACTTAAGTACAGATGTGCTAAAAAGTTCATTTATGTCCTAACCGCTAGTGTGACAAATAGTTTGAGATTAACAAACGTGGGTTTACTTTTGTGAAGCTCATAGTATAAATCTATAGCAAACTTTATTTAAAACGGTCATCGAGAATAATTTTCCAAATATCGTCCGATCTCATTTGAACATGCTTGTGCAGCTTGCACGTGTAGATGGTGTGGTTGTTCAAGAAGAAATTGATTTAATTAAGCAAATTGGTAAAGCCAATGGGATGTCAGCCGAGGAGATCAGCGAATGCTTCGAGGATCCATCTGTGATAGAAGGATTGGAAATGCTGTCTGATGACCAGCGATATGACTACCTCTACAATGTCGTTCAATTGATGAAGATCGACGGCAGGATTTACAAAGAAGAGATTAAATTCTGTGCGAAGATCGCTAGCAAGCTAGGATATGACGAGAATGTGTTGAGAGAAATGATGTTGAAGATTTACAGCGATCCTCATATTACCACAGATAAAGAAACGTTGAAAGCTAAAATTCAAACGTATCTAAGAAGATGAAGTCGCTTTTCATTTTCGTTACCTCAATAATTCTGTCATATCAGTCATTCTCCCAAATCAACCCTGATGATGAACGCGCAATCAGAAATGTATTATCTCAACAAGAAGAGTGTTGGAATAATGGAGATCTAGAGTGCTTCATGGAGGGCTATTGGAAATCTGATCAGCTCGTTTTTATAGGAAAATCTGGAGTTACTTATGGCTGGCAAAAAACGCTTGATAACTATAAGAAGAGTTACCCTGATAAAGATGCTATGGGAAAGTTGTCCTTTAAACTCCTAATTGTTGAACCTCTAAGTAATGATTTCTGGACCGTAATTGGGCAGTGGAGTCTTCAAAGAAAATCTGATAATCCTCAAGGGCATTTTTCGCTTATTTTCAGAAGATTGGGAGATGAATGGGTTATTGTTTCTGATCATTCAAGCTGATTTTCGGTAGTAGTTAATTTGGGGTTTCGTCCAATTTTAAGTATATTCTAAGCTATAGGATAACTTAAGTCAGCATAATATGGTAATGAGCTACAGAGGGGCAGAGGCTCCTAAACCCCAAGAAACTCAAGCGCTTAAAGTCGAAGATTACATGGCGAGAAAGCTGATCACTTTCAAACCTGATCAACCTATGCATGAAGTGGTTGATGCTCTGATGAAGAATAAAATTTCTGGTGGTCCTGTAGTCAACGATCAAGGCGAATTGGTGGGTGTAATATCGGAAGGAGATTGCCTAAAAGAAGTTGTGAAAGGTAAATATGATAATATGCCGATTTTCACTGGATTGGTAGAAGAACACATGGCAAAAAACGTGATTACAGTCTCGCCTGACCTCAATATTTTCGCTGCGGCCAAAATGTTTCTAGAAAAAAGACTAAGAAGATTTCCTGTTATTCACGATGGAAAACTTATTGGGCAAATCAGTCAGAAAGATATAATGAAAGCGGTTCTTAATACTAAGAGTGCGACCTGGTAGACAAAATTGTACTACCCATCAAATAATTTCAAATTAACTCATCTCTATCTGGGCAGTTTATTAACTTAATAGTCTAAGCCACTGAAATAGATGGAGTTTACCAATGCCGAACTAGAAACCTTTGCCAGAGGTACAGAAGTATTTATGGCAATTTTGGATGAAGAAGGGGTCTTCTTGAAAGCCAACGTGCGATGGACTCAGCGCTTCGACTATACAATTGATCAACTAATTGGGACTTCAATATTTGAGTTAATCCATGAACTAGAAGTTGGTGAATTTGAGATAATCTTAAACCAAGCAAAAGAACATGGTCAGGAGTGCCACAAGATAGTAACTATGATAGGTCGTGAACTGGCTGCCCATTCTTTTCAATTCGACTTAACATATACCAACAATAACATTTATTTAGTAGGATTCGATGTGACAGATCATGCGCGTGAGCATGTTTCTTTGATAGATATGTCACGACTCTCAAAGACTGGCGCGTGGTACTATGATCCTATCAGAGATAAAACCTATTGGACAGAAGAAGTTTACAGAATTCATGAGCTAGATCCCAATAGCGAAATGGATGCGGAAAAAGCACTCCGGTTTTATACCGAAGATTACAAGGAAAAAATTGAGCAGTTGGTAAATGAGCTTTATGCTGATCATAAATCGTATGAGTTTGCGGGGGAGATTGTTACGGCTAAGGGCAATAAGAAGTGGATTCGTACCATCGCTAAACCGATGGTACAGGATGATAAGATTATTTATATCTGTGGTGTTACAGTAGATCAAACTAGACTGCATCGCAACCTGGAGAAGATCAAACATGAATCTGAGACCCGGATGTTGGCACTTAAAGGAATCAAGTCGGCATTATTTGATTACGATGTAGAAACCGACATGATGTTTATTAATCCAGATTTCCGTGAAGATCTGGGATTACCTACGGATGTCGATAGGTTGAAGGGCTCAGAAATATTTGAATGGATTCATCCTGATGATAGAGCTGCAACACAAAAGAAGATAGAAGAAGATCTTTTAAAGTCAGATAACTACCATGAAAATCAATATCGCTTAAGAAAGAAGGACGGAAGCTATGAACACTACGAGGTTTATGGCTGGATGAAGCGTGATAAAAATGGAAAAACTACTCGCATGGTAGGGAACCTTATCAATGTAAATAAAAAGGTACTTGCTGAGCAGGAGAAGGAGCGAGTAAAAAATTGCCTTGAGGCAATGGTCAACAATGGGTATATATACAGCATGCTTTTGGATAGCAATGGTGTTATCCTAATGGCTGACCAGCAGTCTTTGGCGATTATTCAGCATGACTTTTCTGTTGATCCGACTAAAGAAGAAGTGAAGTACATCGATGTGATGCCGGACATCTTTAAGAAACCTTTTTTAGAAGAATTTAATAAGGCTTTACAAGGAGAAACTATACGTAAGGAGGTTGAGAGACCGCTGCTCGAAGGTTCGATGCAATGGTTGGATGTTATGTATCATCCAATAAAGGATGAAGAAGGGAATGTCATTCAGGTTCTGACCAACCTGCTTGATATCACCGAAAGAAAACGTGCTGAGATATCAATAAGAGATGCAGGCAATCAAGCTCAGGCACTCAGTAGATTGAAATCTGGGATTCTTTCAAATATGAGTCATGAAATGCGCACGCCTCTGAATGGCATAATGGGGGTTACTAACCTTATGCTTAATCAGGATTTTGATGATGATGTGAAGGAAATGTTGAATATGCAACATGACAGTGAAAAGAGACTCCTCAAAACGCTTAGTGACCTTATCACATTGAGTGATCTTGATGCTATGCGTTTAAATATGCGTCTAAAGCAGCATAACATTAATGATTTAGCGCAGACATGTTTCGATATGTACAATCATCAGGCAAAAATGAAGAAGCTTGATTTTGTCCTTGAAAAGAGTGAGGTAGAAGGGATCATGCTAGTAGACTATGAGATGATACAAGCTGCTCTTGCAGCAATCGTAAATAATGCGTTGAAATACACCTCTGAGGGTTCCGTCAAAATTGTCTGTTGTGTAGATGAGCAAGAAAATGGGGAGATCCGGATTGTAGATACAGGGATAGGAATCGAAGAAGAAAGTAGGGAGCGTATTTTTGAAAATTTCGAAGTAGCCAATTTTGGATTAAATCTTAAATATGAAGGCGCAGGCATTGGATTGTCAATTGCCAAGAAGTTTATTCAGCTAATGGGAGGTTCCGTGGAACTCGAAAGTGTTGTAGGAGAAGGATCGGAGTTTATTGTTAGATTACCAGTAATATCCGATATTTAAAATCTACGGAAAATAGGCTACCACTAATGAACATTTTAATAGTTGAAGATAACGATATCAATGCCAAACTTCTTGATATCATGCTTAAAGATCTCGGCTTTGAATCGAATGTCTCCATAGCAGAAGATGCTAAAACAGCGCTCGAAAAAAGCGAGAGTGAGCAATTTGATCTAGTATTGATGGATATCAATCTGGGCGACGGTTTGATGGATGGAACAGAAGTTATGAAAATCCTAAAAGCCAAGAGCGAATACGCGCAGGTTCCCATATATGCTGTCACATGCTATTCACTACCTGGTGATAAGGAAAATTTTTTAGATCAGGGCTTTGACAGGTATTTCTCTAAACCGGTGGCTCAAAAGCCGCTCTTAGAAGCTATTAATGAAGATAAAACCACTAACTCTCTAAACGAATGAAAAAATTAGCTCTTTTCTACGTAAGTGTCTTATTTCTCTTTGTCTCACATGCACAGGTAGATGTCAAGTCCATTGATAAATACATTGAGAAAGCCAGAAAATCTTGGGACGTTCCAGGTATGGCTGTTGCGATAGTTAAAGATGGAGAAGTAGTGCTCAGTAAAGGATACGGAATAAAGGAGTTGGGTAAAAAAGATAAAGTTGATGATAATACTCAATTTGCGATTGCTTCGAATTCAAAGGCATTTGTAGCCTCCGTCATCAGCAAGCTTGTAGATGAAGGGAAACTTTCCTGGAAGGATAAGGTGAGAGACTATTTGCCCTATTTCTCTCTTTATGGTAATGAATACGTTTCAGCAGAAGTAACAGTGGAGGACTTACTCTGTCATCGGGTTGGATTAGGCACCTTTAGCGGCGATGTGATCTGGTATAAGTCAGAAAAATCCCCCGAGGAGATAATTAAAAGAGCGGCATATGTTCCCGAGGCATTCAGGTACCGAGATGGGTATGGATATACCAATTTAATGTTCATTGCGGCTGGGGAAGTAATTCGTGCAGTAACCGGGAATCCGTGGGAAGATTATGTCAAAGAAAATTTCATGCAGCCATTGGGAATGGATAATACGGTTATCAGCATTCGTGATTTAGGCGATAATGCAGCTACACCTCATAAGCCAACATTGGAGAATGGAACAGTTCCAAGTGTGTGGGCTAGCTGGGATAATTCAAGTGCAGCAGGAGGAATAATTTCTAGCTCTTCAGACATGGCAAAATGGATGATGATGAATTTGAATGGAGGTGAGTGGAATGGTACACAGTACATCAACAAAGAACAGCAAAATTTGCTTTGGACTCCTCATAACAACTTTAAGTTAAGTGAGCGATCAAAAGAATTCATCCCTGGAAGACATTTTTCTGGCTACGGGCTTGGATGGGGAGTGATGGATTATTTTGGGAATCTTGTAGTCAGTCATGGCGGTGGATATGATGGCATGTATTCACGTGTGATGATGGTGCCAGATCAAAAACTAGGAGTGGTTGTTCTTACGAATACTATGGAGGGTATTTCTACTCCTTTGGCTTATTATATCGTCAACCAATACTTGCAAGAAGATATGCGCGATTGGTCAGCAGAATACTTGGAAAGAGCAAGGTCACGTAATAGTCACAGGGATGATGTTGAAGAGCGTAAGTCAAAGCGAGTTTCAGGCACCAGCACCTCTGTCAATTCTGATTTGTTTGTGGGTACTTACAGCGATCCAATGTTCGGGGATATCATCGTGTCTAAAGAAGGAGAGAAATACCGGATTGCATTTGCTGACGCTCCGAATCTTGGTGCTACTCTCGAGCATTGGCATTATGATACATATGAGATTAAATGGGATGAAGACCACGCATGGTTCGACTTTGGAACGGTCTCATTTGAATTAGACAACAACTTAGAAGTAGAGGGTATTGAGTTTGATGTTCCGAATGGTGACATCTTCTTTCATGAGTTGCATCCTAAGCGCAAAAATTAGAAAGGCATCAAATCAGGTTCTATATATTCGAGCTTAGCCTTTTTATCAGCAAATACATTGAAACCATA
Source organism: Ekhidna sp. (assembly GCF_963691765.1). GTDB lineage: Bacteria > Bacteroidota > Bacteroidia > Cytophagales > Cyclobacteriaceae > Ekhidna. The sequence goes on along the minus strand of NZ_OY829375.1, from coordinate 844,557 downwards.
GTGCTGAGAAAGTAAATCTTTAAAGTTTGTAAGTAGTCGAGGAAACTCCTTCATTAAATCAGGGAAATTGTCCGATTTAGCCTTTTGCATGAAATGGTCCATAACCTTCACTGATGCAATTGTTACGGTCTTGTTGAACTTATCAAAAACACCTAATGATTCAGCAAATCCCTTGATTTGATTACACATGTTTACTTCTGCTTGCTCACGACCATACTTTTTGATGTGTATATAGGCGAGTCTTAGGTGAGCTTCATGGGAGAAAAGACCAGGCTTAAGCTTGTAGCTTTCGAATACATGTTCATATTCTTCATCGGAATACTGATAGTGATCTTTGATGCGCATGACACAAAGGTTGGTAAAAAATAAAAGAGTTGGTATACGAGGAGATATGGAATAGGTTATCAGTAAGATTATTTGTGGTCATCACTCATAATCTTTCCTTTCTGCCAGCCTTTAGGAAGATACAAATTCAATCCAGTAGAATCTTCAATATCGATGAGCTTATTGCGGAGTTCGATGCTTCTTAGTCCAATTGCTGATCGGTTTTCATTTGCGATTTTGAAATCTGATTCACTTAAGATTTTACCAATAAATCCAACTGAAGTAGAATCATGTCCGGTTAGTGCTGCAGCTCTCCAATCGTCCATTTGAGCTAACTCATATGGAGATAATTCTCCCCTTCTTAATGCAGTCAACAGCTTAGGTCGCAGTTGATCGTACAAAGTATCCTCGGAATTATAACTAAGAGAAATAGAATTGTGATGACTTAAGATGACGTAGGTCCAGACTCTATTACCAATCAGTTGCTCTCCGGGATATCCATGATGAGTTAGGATACTATCTAGTAGTTGTAGTTGCTGTTCACTATGTGGTGCAAACTTGTTCTTGGCGTATTTATCCTGAGCCTTTTGGGTAATTCTCAATAGTACACCCAATGCCATTTTCTGATCCTTTTTGATCATTTTATGGACTTGTGTCCTAAGAGGAATATTTAATCTCGATAAAAAGATTTGGTGGAGCGAATCATAGTCTGATTCAATTTTGGACCATGCTTGACGATCTTGCAATGGTGCGAGCGTTTTACTTTTTTTTATGCTCTTCATCGACCAACCACCTTGAATTCCTAGTTGTATAAATTTCAAACTTGTTTCATAGTCTTCTGTGTGAGCGCTTAGTTCGGTGGCCAGTTTAATTTCTCTCAGAAATGAGAATTCATATTGATTGAAAAGGGAATCGAGACCTTCAATTGCTTTGGTAAACTGTTCTTCCGCAATTAATTGTTCGCACGCTATTACCTTGGAGTGATAGTCTAAGTAGTTTGTCTGGGCTTTGCTCTGAAAACAAGCCAATAGAAATATGACTTGAAGGAATCTTGCAGATTTAATCATCAGATGTATAAATGCAAATAAGGTAAGGATGGTTGTCTGGAAGGGGGATGGAGATTGGTGAACTAGCCATTAACCATTAGGAGTTATTTTTTTACATTTACTAAAAAAGAATGCTGCCACTTTTAAGTTTCATAACTCAGACTATCCTTGCAGTAGCTGCAGTAGTAGCAACCATATTGATTTATAAATTTCAAACAAACAAATCAAAGAAAGAGCGAACTCTTGAGTTTAGTCAACGTCATCAAGAGATCAATTTCTATATACAGATTTTGTCTCCAGTATGGAAGATGTACTTAAAATGGAAGTATTTGCCATCGCCACAAAGGGAAGAATACAAAAGAGCAATTGCACTAGGCTGGATCGGTTTTGAAAGCCAATCACCCAATGAAATCCTAAGAAACTGGATTCCAGATTTTGAGTTGAAAGATGACTACTATTCAGACCATTATCTAAGTAAATTGAATTTGACTTCACAAACCGAGCATGAAGCCCTAACGATGTATTTAGAATTTTGGTCAGACTTTTGGTTGTCTGTTCAGCAAGGGTTAATTCAAAGGAGGTTGTGCTTAGTTCTTGCTAGGCAGTATCAATATCATAGACAATTTTTCTATGAACTAAGGAACTTCATTAGAGAATTAAAGCAAAAAGAGTATCCTGATGACCAGTTACCGCTTTGGATTACTCATACTGAAGAATTAGAAAATTTTTTCGATCAAAAAGTACTGGTTAAGTCTTGATTTGAATATTAGATTTCATGCATTCTACATAAAAATGTAGCAAGCAACCAACACTGCCAATAACAAAGCCATGAAGACGTAAATAAAGAGGTTGCTTTCTTGGTTTGATTTTTTATTACCCATAGTCGGGCACGAAGATAGCGATAGATACTAGCCTACCGAAAATATGACTAGGAGTAATGCAATTCCTAATAGTAGCCATCCAACAGCACCGAAGGCTTTGGCTACATTTTTCATTTCAGGATCATCGTCTTTTTTCAATTCTTTCTTTGACCAACTTATTGCTAGTATTCCAACAACGATAAGGAGTACAATGAGCCCATATTTACCGTAGCTAATTATCCATTCCATGTGAAAAAGATACTAAGAAAGTAGTGATGATTCCTATTTCTTAATCGTCAACACCCCGCTAATCTTCCTTACTACCTGATCAAGTCGTTCTACTCGGTCTTTTAGCTTTTTTACTTCTTGGTCTTTCATATCCATGAGCTGCAGTAGCCCAAGCATGTTGGATAACGGAGCACGTACCAGATGGGCATTAATGAAGGCATAGTTAACGATGCGCTCATTCTCTTTTTCAATTTCTACCGTTCGTTTTTCGATGATCTGTTGGAGTTGGGTCTGAATCCGAATGATCTCCTCATGATTCTTCTCCAAAGTGTCATTTTTCTCCGCGATTTCGGCGTTTAGCTTATCCAACTTGTTAACTCTGAATATCAGTTTACGTCGTTCCCGATCGAGGGCGATTTTGAAGATATTCATGACCAGCGCAATGGCAAGCATATTTACTGTAAAGGAAATCAGTTGACTTTTATACACGATTGCTCCTGTATAATTTATATCTGCAAATCCCGCAACTCCAATTATTACAACTGCATAAACTGCGAAAAACAGACTTGACCAGCCTCTATTGATGAGTAATAAAACCACAATAAGCGTTTGAAGTACATATGCGCCTGCTCCTTCTAAACCAGTGGAAGAAGGCCAGAAAAATGCGAATGCTGTGCTTAGCAAGAGGCTGAAACTGAAAATATGATAGCTCCTGAGTTTTCTTTTGATACTAAGCCTCAAAAGATAGATGACCGTGAGTAGAAGTGTGATGTTTATAATTCCTATGATCAGGTTTTGATTTGTATACAGATCAACTATTTCGTTGATAAGAAAATATGGGATGCCGGCAATAAGGATGCATGAAAAAATGATTTCTTCAACGGATCGATCGATATAAAGCCACTTTAGTACTCCCTTCATTGTTCCGCCTTTAGTTTATTCACCAAAGAATCTATTTCTTCTTCCAATTTGCGAGAAGAAGAGTTCATCATCTTCTTCATATCATGATCATGGAGTTTAATCACAGATTCAGTGAGTTCATGAATGCCTCGATATTCATTTTGAAGCTCTTTTGTTGTTAGGTAGAGGTATTTCTCCATCGCCTGTTTCTGTTTGTTCAGGAGGATTAACCTTTCATTTACTTTACTTTCAAGTTCTTTATTTAAAAATTCTAATTCTTTGGTCTGCTTTTCAAGTTCTGCTTGTTTCTCTGCGAGGATCGAATGATTTTCAGTCAGTTCATTTTTTAGAAGGAATAGTTTCATTTTCCAATTTTCAAATAGCCTTTTAGAATAGAAGGTGATCACCACCGTGCCGATGGCCATGAATATATAGTTGAACTTGGCAGTGGAGTAGTTAGTAAAATCCGTTAAAAAGTCATTTTGAAATTCAACTATCGCTAAAGAGATCAATGTGCCGCAGATCAGAGCAATGGAAAACTTCCTTGCGTCTTTGCTGCGCATGGTTAGCGCAATGACTATTAGACCTACATAAATGTTGTTTTCAACCGAACTGGCCAATCCTCTTCTATCAATAAGGGTAAAGCATAGAAGGATAACCAATGGGATATAAAATGTGTAATAGAGTGATCGATAGGAACGATCGGTCCACAAAATAATCAAGGTCATGAGAAACATTATCCCATAGGCAAGATCCAAATAAAAATCTACTACCCCCGAAGTAGATGTATTGATAGACATCTCAATGATGATTCGGAGGAGTCCAAATAGGCACACTACACTTAGTGCGTATCTGTTGAAATTCTTATTGATGGTAAATGATCCTTCCACAGGGTGACGGCTAAAGGACCAATTTACTTTTTATCTACGAAATAATGCTACATAGGTAGTTAAGTTATGCGTTACCGTATGATAACCTTTTCAGACTCTTGATTTACTCTCAATATATAAACACCAGTATTTAGTGTGCTAACATCGATTTCGTAAGTATCGCTACCATTTAAAAAGAGATCGGTCCAAACAATTTTTCCATTTAAGTCCGTCAGCGAAATATTCGGTTGTTCATCTGATTTATAAGAGAACTTAAGAACCCCATCACTAATTGGATTTGCATAGAGGCTAAAAGGATTTGTGAACCCATCATGAGAGACTAGAATGATATTGCTGAATTCGAACTGCCCATCAAAGTCTATTTGCCTTAGCCGATAATAGTTGTCTGCTAAATAAGGTGTACTGTGAAGGAACCTGTAGTCTCGCTGTTCGTTAACGGTGCCAGCGCCATCTACAGCGCCAATTACTTTGAACTCTTTACCGTCTACGCTGTGCTGAATTTCAAATTTATCATTGTTTAGCTCAGAAGAAGTACTCCAATTCAAGGTGATACTTGAGTTGGTACTTTGTCCTGAAAAACTTATCATCTCTACTGGGAGTAGCGTGTTGCTTGCTTCCGAACCGATGGTATAAAAGTCATCAGTACCGAAGAATGAGGTAATGGTTCCAGTTATAGAACTTAAGTTTACTAGATCAGATGAATTGGCATCGAGGCCTAGATCGCCCCAAGCAGTTCCTCCATTGTCATATTGTATTAACCTTAAGTAGCTACCATCGATAATTTCGTCATTATCCGGGACCGTACCACTTGTGGATTCCTTGTAAAATAGCTCAACTGAAACGTCGCCAGATCCAGAACCTCTTTTTATCTCCCAATAAATATTTGGCATTTCTGCCGCAAGTCCGGTTCCTACTGAAGTGTTATCAGGGGGAGTGCCATTGAAAAATTCCACAGTAATGTCAGAATTAGATGCTGGTGTTGCAGTTACAGGACGATACATGCTTCCGTCGCCAGAATGAAAGGTATACGAACTTGACAATCCTTGTACTTCTAATGGTCCGTCAAAATAATTCGTACTTGAGGCCCCTACAATTATTCCCGAAGTAGCGATAGTTATTACTTCTGAGGAAGATGAAGTTTGAAAGATTCCATTGGTTAGTGTAAGTCTATCATTGATAGTCAAATCGGAGTTAAGTATCACACCCGAAGAATTATCAATGCTCACTCTATCTGCCTGTGTTATTCCGAGCGTGCCGAAATTTAAGGTTTGCTGGCTACTGCCATTAAAATTGTAGTCAACACCATTTCCAATGGTTACAGTGCCATCTACCGCCAGTGTTGTCCCAAGGCCTGATCCAGCGTCTGAATTCACAATTGCACCATCTGCTATTGATAGATTCAGGTTGTTATTAGTGCCATCGTTTAGTGAAAACGTAGATCCGTTTACCAAGCTACTGCCATCCAGGCTAATGCTACCATTGTAAATCTCTTGATCGCCAAGCATTTCAATGGTTTTACCAGACCAGCTATACGATTCGCCATCTAAATTGATAGAACCAGTGCCTCCAAAATGAAGGGTATTTCCGCTGAAGTCAATATCATTTCCAAGGGTTACATTTCCATCAGCCAGAATACCATCTCTAATTTCGATTCCTGCATTTGAGATATTGAATGAAGCAGATGAAACTTTAAGTATGCCGTTCATTGTCCATAGCGAGTTGCCATTTGTTGTTGCTCCATCTATTTCAATAATTGGGTAAACACCTGTGGCTACACTTGGAAAGTAATCTGTGTTATAAGAAAAGGCCGAACTACCAGTAAAAAGGAAAGTAGCATCCGTTTGCCAGTCTATTTGTGTAGAGGTAGCAATGTTATTAAATCGGCCCACAGAACAGCTGAAAGTACCCCCACCTTGTACCTGGATTGTTCCTGTAAAAACTGGCAAAGCGTTGTAGTTTGTCAAACTCAGAGATCCTCCATTTTCTATGATTAAATCCTCTCCTGGACCGTCTGCAATGGTAAGGTTGGCATTGTTAGTACCCATGCTTATAGCACCTCCATTTTCAACGATTATTTGGTCAGCTGTTAAATCTGCATTCACTTCTATTGTTGTGCCGTTTCTCACGTAAATCGTACCCGTTGCGGAACTTGGAAATGTGGTTGCAGTTTGCCACCCTGTTCCATTCCAAAACTCCCAGATAGTGGCAAAATCTGTGGTCCAGTCACCAGAACCTACCGACTGATAAGAGATGGCTGCGGTAATATCCGCAGAAGTAGCTGATGCGAGAAAAGATCCACCTGAATCATCCACATCAATATTGAAGTTCTCTGAAGCATTGTACTGCAGATCAGCGTATGTATATCTTCCTAAAGAAAGTGTTTTTGCAGACAATGTCGTCTTTGAAGAGCCGCCTTCGGTGAGGCTGTTAGATCCTGTTGATCCTCTACTAAGAATAAACGTTGAAGAATTGTCATCCAAATCAATGTTTCCATATGCATCTACAGAGGCAACAACCAATATAAAGTCTTCATCTACACCAACAGTATTTGGAGGATTCTCAAACCCCCAGTTTGTTCCTACAACATCAATGGAGTTGTATGAGGTGTTTGACTCTGCGGATTCAGTGGTTCCAACTGAACTTGTGGCTCCACTTACGGTAAAGTCTGCTCCAGACAGGCTAATGTGTAACAGGTCATTATCTATTTCTTCCTCAACGGAGGTGTTTAACCATACACTGAGGGTATAAGTTTCACTTCCATCATCAGCGATATATCCTAAGTCTGAGGAGGTTATAGGAATGCCAGAAAAAGTAATTGAATTGGTTTCTATCACACTGGCATTGATAAAATTGCCACCAGAATCTTCAAGCCTAGCGCCTGCAATAACATCACTCCAATCATCTATACCATCACTTGCTCCCTCATTAAATACTATTCCAGTAAACTGTATTGGAAATGCATCAGAACCAGCTCCAGCATCATCTGCTATGGTAAAGTCAAAAACATCCTCACCAGGATCTGAAATTGAAGTTGAGCTGAGATTGCCAAAGTTTGTAGACCCTGATGTTAACGTTCCAATTCCAGCACCCGCTGCTACATCAGCAGTTAACTCGATATCATAGATTCCAATTGCAGCTTCATTGGTAGAGGTGCTTTCGGTAAATACCCATTTCAAATAATAAAAATCTCCATTCGAAATAGTGGTACTAATAGTGCCTGAGACATTGTCTTCATTATCACCCCAACTGGTTGTAAGTGTTCTAGTTCTACGCATCGATGTGATCTCAGTGTATGAAATGTTATCAGCGCTGTGCCAAAACTCAAGATCTCCAGATGTACCGCCTGCAGATATTCTGCTTTGAACATCATAAGCAATATCAAGTGTTGTGATATCTCCTCCAGTATTATTTTGGATCCGCATGATAAGTGCGACATCTCCATTGCCAGTATTTGCAAGTTGAACTCCTATTCTGGTGACTCCAAAGGTGTAAGCATAAAAGCTTTTTCGATCAAAAGCTCCCGCATTGTATTGATTGGCGCTCGATCCAGTATAGTCTCCTCCAGTATTCGTATCGCCGAAGTTGGCATCCATAGTACCATCATTATCAAAATCAACACCCCAAATATCTGAATCTAGACTGCCAGACGTAACTGAGCCAGGTGTAAAGCCTGTTCCTGTGAAAGTTGAAAGATCAAAAGTCTGTGTTGCTTCACCTGTGATAGCATATTGACTAAAGGATACTTTTGAAATAAATAAGGTTAGAAATGATAGTAATAGAAACTTGATTTTCATAGCAATACTCAAACTGGTTTTGATGGATTGCTAAATTCTTAGGTTTTACTATCGAGTAAAAGAAACTATGGGTAGCATATGGGTGGCAACGCTAAATATCGAGTTCTGGGAGTGCTTCCTGGATGGCAGATTCTATATTTTCAACACTGAATGGCTTGCTAAACCATTTTGCTATAAGCTTATCTTCTAGTGCCTGCTCAATCTCTTTGTTGCTATTGTAGCCGGTGAGAATGAAATAAACAATATTGTCGTAGAGTGCCTTGGCTTTGCTTATAAATTCAATTCCACTCATTGTTGGCATTCTCATATCGCTAATCACGACGATAATCTTATCACTGTTTTGCTTTAAAATCTCTAGCCCTTCTTCTCCTGAAGAAGCTGTAAAGACAGGATAATTGGATTCGAAATTATTCTTAAAGATGAAAAGGTTAAGCTCTTCATCATCTACATACAGGATAGCAATTTCTCTTACTGACATAAGTGTTTTTTGCTTATGGTATATTAAAAATATTCAAATCACGCGTATTAGCTAATGATATTAGGTAATTATGGATGAACACAGAATATTAACTCACTAATTGTGTGTTTTGTTCTATTGAGATGATTTTGATTTTTGATGATAGAGAAAATCGTCGTTTTTCTATCGCTTTATATAAGCAATTACATCCAATAAACCTCTTTTTCAGCCCTTAGTAACTGTTTTTAAAGTCAATATCTCAAATAATGAGGTATTTATTTGCAATACATCAAAACTTGATGTATTGTTGCATTATGTATTCAAAAGAACTGTTAAAAGGGACATTAGAAGTCATCGTACTCAAACTCCTTTCGGAACACGGCAAAATGTATGGCTATGAGCTTTCGCAAAAAGTGAAAGAAGAGACTGAGGGTAAAATACATCTAAAAGATGGCTCACTTTATCCGGCATTACATAAACTTACTAAGGATGGGATTTTGACTTTCGAAGAAGTCAATATTGGGAAAAGGGTACGGAAGTATTACAAATTGACCAGTAAGGGAGAAGAGCAGAAGGAAACCTTGCTGCATGAAATGCAGGACTTTATTAAGACCATCGAGAAGGTAATTTTTAGTGAATTAAAAACTTCAGTGGCCCTATGATAGCAGAAGAGTATGAAGAACGAATAATTGAAGAAGTGAACAACAGTTCAATTAAAAGTCAAATATTGAAAGATGATCTCATTGATCATTTCTGCTGCCTGGTCGAAATTGAGATGACCAAGGGATTATCGTTCGAAAAAGCTTTAGAAAAAGCATATGTGCAAACAGCCCCAAATGGGCTGGAAGAAATTCAAAAGGAAACTATTTTTTTACTCAATTACTCAAAAATTATCATTATGAAAAGAGTGACTTATTTATCAGGTTATTTGTTCTCGCTGACATGGGCAGCAGGAGCATTGTTTAAGGTGCTTAATCTCCAAGGAGCTGGAATGCTTCTAGGAATTGGAGGACTTGGAATCGCATTTATTTTCTTACCTCTATTGCTTGTCAATAGATACAGAAACTTTGCAAGAGAAGTGATGTCGGAGAAGATGAAGTATATATTCGGTATTGCCTCAATCATTTTGCTGCTTACTTCAATTACAATGAAAATGCTTCATCTCATGGGAGCTTCCTTAATGCTGGCGTTAAGCTTTCTTGTGTTTGGATTCGGATTTTTGCCATTCCTTTTCTTCAGGATGTACAAAAAATCGCTAGATGAACTCTAAGGTCAAGGACTAAAAACTCAAAATAAAAAGGCTATCCATTTTTGGATGGCTTTTTTATGGAATCACCCTTCTTTTTTATTGAAGCAAGTGCGCTGCTTATTAGCATCCATGCCAGCACCAATTGCAATACCTAAACTGAGCCAAAGAGCTAAATCTCCAGTGATGACCCCAATAGCTGTACCAAATGAGATGCCTAGCGCAACACCCATAGGATATTTGTTTTTTCGGTTTGCCATATAATTAGCGTTTCAATATCAAAGTACGTAATTATCCATCTTTGTTTATTGATTTTATGCTAAACGGTTTTTATTTCTCCTGCATTGCTCGCTGCAATACTTGACGTCATCCCAAACTGATTTCCATTTTTTTCGCCAATTGAAAGGTCTTCCACACTTGACGCAGATTTTTGATGGTAAATGCTGTTTTTTCATTTTGAAAAATCTGGGATCTCTTCTGGCCTGGCGTATGGGAAGGTTGCTATCGGTGATAGACTGTAATAATTATTTAATCCCGAAATCCCGGAAGTATTAAAAACAGACAAGTCTATATAGCCTTTTTCGTTTATTGCTTGATCGGGAATAACTAGTTCTTGGATCTCACCTACGATCATAATTGTGCCATTTATTTTGATAGGTATTTCATCTATAAAATTTAGTCCCATTTTTATGTGGCACTCTTTGACAAATGGGGCATGAAAATCATTAATGTATTCTTCTGTCAATCCGCACACGTCAAATTCTGACACAGAACGATCCAACTTAGCTGATGTGTAGTGAGCCTTGTCTACAATCACTGTCGGAATCTGATTGATGGTGTAAGCACCATTTTCCTTAATGTTATCATACGTATGTCTCGGGACATCTCCTGTAGGTCTCATGATAAAACCTATTAAAGCCGGATTGCTTCCCAAATGAACCACACTGCTAAAAATAGCAACGTTGATTTGCCCTGAATTTGATTTAGTCCCAATAAGATTAGCTGGCTTGATGCCAGTAATTGAATTGATGATGTTCAGTCGATACCGTCTTTCTAGACCATCTAAATCTCTCTTATTTATGTGCATACAAGCTTATAGAATTATTCCCTGATTGATTAAATCTTGAAACATTAGGATCCCATCTTCGGATATTGTTTTTGATTTTTTTACTTCAAACCAAAAAAGGTGATGATCTCCATCGATGTTTTCTTGATCCAGCATGTTTAATTCGAGATAGGCACATGCGTCTCTCAATACTGTGTGTCCCTTCCAAAAAGAGAGGTATTCTTTCTTCTCGAGATATTGGTGCTTGTCAAAGTTCTTTCCCGTTTTTTTACCTAAAGGTTTTATTAAGTTGATTTGACTTTGATCCAACAATTGCAACACTGCATTGGCCCCATTCTTTAACATTTCGTAAGTGTGAGTGCTGTAGTCTACAGCTATCATGTAGATCTTTGGTTTCATGCTTACCGCTGAAACATACGTGCAAATGTTCATATTGATCTTTTCTCCAGCGTAGGTAGCTAGACTGTAAATAGGCACATTTACGATATTCCAGGGACGCTTAACTCCCATTTAGACTAAAGCATTGATTTCCTTAAGAATCTTTTCTGCCTCCACTACTTTTTGATCACTGGCTTTTCTATTGCTCCTTGAGAGGTTGTATGATTCTTTCATTAGCTTCTCATATTTCTTCTGAAGCTTGTCCTTAGGAGACTTTCTACTAAATATTCCCATGAGCTATTAACTCTGGTTATGCATCAATGTTAGATCTTATGCACTTTTCTTGAAATGATCCTCTCGATATTCTCCTGGTGAAGAACCTACTAGTTTTTTAAAATTTTTGTAGAAGGAAACTTTATTCCTGAATCCAACTTCTTCACCTATCGCCTCTAGCTTAAGATGGCTAGATGATTTTTCCACTAACCTTTCTTTGGCTTCTTCAATTCTAAATTCATTTATTAACTCTGAGAAAGACTTTTCTGAAAATGCATTTAACGCTTGTGATATTCGATATTTTGGTACACCTAATTTCTCAGCAAAGGAAGAAAGGTTAAAGTCCGGATCTTTATAGTATTTATTTTGTTCAAGCACTGCATTGATCTTTTGCACGAGGTAATCTCCGTCTTCTTTGGTTAAACTGCTTGATGAATATTTCGGCCTCACTTTATCCCTTATAAAACTATACTCACTCAAATAGGTAATGCCATATGTTAGAATTACGAACCCTCCACAAATGATATAGTCAATCCTCAGGGTATAAAAACCGAATGCGACAGATAGATGGTAAGCGATGAGTCCGATAATGAAAAAGGAATATGGTAAGTAAAATATCACATTCTGTTTGCTCGTAGGAGATGATTTTAAGGCGGCAATACCGTATGAAATAAAAGTCAAAAGCTGAGCGATAATAACTATGGATTGAACTACTTTGAAATAAGCTGCAGATGCTGGAAAAGCTCCTAATCCGAACCAGTAAATAGAAAATACGATTGGTGGAATTAGGTGATATCTCAACTTACCAGTAGAAGCCTTTTCATTCATGTAGTAGTAAAATGTAAAAGGCATGATCCAACTAGATCCGACACAAAGCCAAAGAAGCATTGGAGACAGCTGAAAAGCTTTTGTCCAGAAGTTGACGTAATAAAGTATCGTCACAGAGAAAGACAATAAGTAAATACCAAGAAATACTTTTCTCCTGTTTTTGTAATCGCCAATGAATAATAGGGCAAGAATGACCCCATGGATGGCAGATGTTAAGAAAAGTATTATTTCCCACGACATAGTCGATCTTTAACGATAATGTTCACTTCAAGATAAGAATGAATTCAGGTTTGGAGATAAATATTAGCTAATATTTACTTCAACTGTTCCTGTATCTAAGCAATCCTTAAGAGCTCGCGCTATTATTGAAATTATAAAAACTCAATATTTATGAAAGCAATTTTATCACTAACAGCATTAATTCTCGGCATGACATCATTGGCTCAAGCACCTCAGCCTTCATCTGAAGATTTATCCAAACTCGACTTTTGGGTAGGTAAATGGGAGCTTACCTGGCAAGGAGGTAAGGGTACAAACTTGATAGAAAAGAAGCTAAATGGGCGTGTGATTCAGGAAAATTTTGAAGCAACTGAAGGAAACTTCAAGGGGTATCTAGGTACAAGTATAAGTACTTTCAGCCCTCAAGATGGGAAATGGCATCAAGCGTGGGCAGACAGCAATGGAGGATATATAGATCTAGTTGGTATTATGGAAGGTGATACTAGAATATTTCAAATGACGAGTCCGCGTACACTTCCCAATGGGAATACATCAATCTCAAGGATGAGGTTTTACAATATAACTGAAGATTCTTTCGATTGGGATTGGGAGGCTTCTACAGACGGTGGAGAAAATTGGCAGCTTTCGTGGCGCATAAACTACAAGCGTGCTGAATAAGTAATAGGATATTGGAAACAATCTACAGTATCAATACAGGCGTGCAATAAAGCAAATACGGATGATCCTGGAATTAATTGCAGCTGGAGAAGCGTAAATCAATTACTTACCACTGCAAGCTTCTTACCATCTGGAGAAAGTGAAATTCGAGTGATGCTAGATATCCCGTGGGTAGATAAATCAGCAAACTCCGTCCATGATGTCTGATTTTTCCAAACATAGAGTTTACTCCCTGATGCCATCAAGATCTCTTCTTTTGGCGTCCAGCAGTAGTCTTCAGACCCTTCGAGTACATTCACTAGATCTTTTGAAGAGTCATTTTCCGGATTATAACTTTTGATGACCCACTGATCCTGACTTTTGTCTACATAGCTAAAGGATGGACTGCCTGGGATTTTATGCAGCGATCTACCAATATTTTCTCCCACAATTCTAGCATCTCCACTTTTTGTATTTATTATCTGCATGGTTGCTGGATCACCTAAAACAAAAGCAACAATATCAGTTGAATTAATCCAGGCATGATATCCAATTTTTAGTTTGGGAACTAGCACCTCATCCAAACCTCTATAGGTATATGCATAGAGAAGTTGGAGGCCTGTTGTATCTAATCGGATACTTGATATTCGTCCGTCTGGCATCAATGTAGGTGAATATTCACTACCTCCGAATGTGTTGGTAATAATTAACGTGTTTCCAGATCCAATATAGTATCGTGCAATTTCTGTCTGGCCTTCGACATTGCGCGAATACAAAACAGATTCGCTATCAGACCAAAAAGAAGGTTGATTATCATATCCAACATTGCTTGAAATGTTAATTGGTTTTTCGATAACAAGTCCATCTGAAGATCGTCTCAAATCCATTAAATAAACTTCAGTATCAGGCTGAGCATAAAGGAAAATGGCTGACAAAGTGAGTAGATGAGTTAAAAGCTGTTTCTTCATCGAGGTAAATTGGTTTAAATAGCTGGTTTGTTTAGGTAAAACGATGAGTTAAATTTAGTGTTTAGACTTTACTAACCATTCCATCAAAAAATTAAATCCATGAAAAGACGAAATTTTATCCAGCTAAGCGCGATAACAGGCGCGATACCATTTTTAGGAATCAAAGCATGTGCAGCCCCAGAAAATGAATCAAATGACAATGCAGCAGATGAAAAACCCTTTGAACTTGAAGAGTGGGAGGTAAGTGAGCTAAGAGAAGCGATGGAGTCTGGAAAGTATACTTCAAAGCAAATTTGTCAATTGTATTTGGATAGAATCGCTGAAAAAGATCAATCTGAAAATGGATTGAATAGTGTGATTGAAGTTAATCCTGATGCATTAGATATTGCAGATGCACTAGACAAGGAGCGTGCAGATGGAAATGTAAGAGGCCCACTACATGGAATCCCTGTGATGATCAAGGATAATATTGACTCAGGAGATAAAATGATGACTACAGCTGGATCTATGGCTCTAGCAGGTGCTTCCGCACCAGACGATGCATTTATTGTTAAAAAATTAAGAGAGGCAGGTGCAGTTCTTTTAGGGAAAACTAACTTAAGTGAATGGGCAAACTTCAGGTCTTTCAGATCGTCAAGTGGATGGAGTGGTAGAGGACGTCAGACAAGAAACCCTTTTGCATTGGATCGTAATCCATGCGGCTCAAGCTCAGGTTCTGGCTCTGCAGTATCTGGTAATATGTGTGCAATAACCATTGGGACAGAGACCAATGGATCGATAGTGTGCCCATCTTCGGCCAATGGAGTAGTTGGTATAAAACCTACAGTAGGACTTTGGAGTAGAGATGGCATTATACCAATTTCAGAAACTCAGGATACTGCTGGTCCCATGGGTAGATCTGTCGCTGACGCAGCAGCTTTGCTAGGAGCCCTAACTGGCGTTGATGCGGCTGATCCACGGACTTCGGAAAGCGAAGGAAACTCTCATATAGATTACACGCAATTTTTGGACATTAATGGATTAAATGGAAAGCGGATAGGTGTGCTTGCTGGTACGATTGGACAGCATGAAGGTGTTGACGCGATAATGGAAAAAGCTTTTGAAGCAATAGAGGCTCAGGGTGCTACTGTAGTAAAGGATATCAAAGTAAACGAAGATGGAGCCTATGGTAATTCAGGATTTGAAGTATTGCTATATGAATTTAAAGACGGGCTAAACAAGTATTTGGCCTCTCGTCCAGATGCTCAAGTTAAGACACTTGCCGACGTAATTCAGTTTAATAAGGATAAGGCTGATGTGGAGATGCCGTATTTCCAGCAGGGAATATTAGAACAGTCAGAGTCCAAAGGCCCACTGTCTGATAAAGAGTATCAAGAAGCATTAGAAAAAATGCTTTCTGTATCTAGAGACGGATTAGATAATGCACTTAAAGAGAACAATTTGGATGCCATCGTTGGGGTAACTGGAGGCCCAGCCTGGCCAATTGATGTAATCAGTGGTGATCATTACGGGATCAGTAGCTCTACACCTGCGGCTAGATCAGGATATCCTAATATTACAGTGCCTGCAGGTTTTGTTCATGGACTTCCAGTTGGGATGTCTATTTTTGGAGGTAAGTACCAGGAGCCAAAACTTATCAGTATTGCTTATTCATTCGAGCAAGCTACTAAGGTGAGAAAGGCACCTAAGCTTATACCTACATTACCATTACCATGATCAAAAAGATTTTAAAATTTATTGGTATAGGACTGCTAACATTAATCATTTTAGGAGTCCTTACCTTTTTGTTTGTAAATGAATCCGTTCCTACCGGGACACAGGGAGTAGAAGCAGAAGAACTAGCAGATGAAATGCTTCAAGCGCTCAATAAACCTGGATTTGATACACTTTCAATGATAAAATTCACTTATCCCGGAGGGCATAGCTACGAATGGAACAGAAGCGATAATAACGTGAGAGTGAAATGGGGTGAGAATGATGTGTTTTTAGATTTGAATAGCTCTCCTGAAAGCTATGACGCCATTGAATATCAAGGGTATAAGTACTTTATCAATGATTCTTTTTGGCTTATCGCACCTTTCAAGGTTCGTGATAATGGGGTGGTACGATCTACTGTAGACTTAAAGGATGGTAGAGGACTATTGGTTACTTACACTTCTGGTGGAGTTACACCTGGTGATAGCTACCTCTGGATTATTGATGATCGTGGATTCCCAAAAGCATGGAAACTATGGACTTCGAATGTCCCACTTGGAGGCTTGGAATTAAAATGGGGTGGATGGGTTGAACAAGAAGGCGTATGGTTTTCAACTTTTCACCCAAGTAAAGTGATTGATCTGGAGATTACGGACTTGGAAGTTCAATGAATTTTTGATCTAGAATTAGCCGAGCTAATTCATTGGTATGAACAATGGCTCCTTCGAGATTGAAATGATTTCTATCCATTAAATATTCAGCTTTTGTGATTCTTTGAAAGAATAGTGAATCAACAATCAGCTTATTTTCCCTAGAAATAGAATTAAATAAAGGAATTATAACATCTTTTTCTGCTGGCCTTCTAGAAGTTGAAGGTATCATAAATACAATTTTCTTGTTTCTGGCATCTGCTTTTCTTATCAAAGTGTTAAGAAGGATCCGGTATGAATGTAAATCAATCTTTTGACCCGGAGTAGATGTTAATTCTTCCAATTTGAGAAAAGAAGATTCATCCGCTACATCATTGTCTTTACTTGGAAGGTATCCGAAAAGAGGTTGAGTATTTTTCTTTCCAAGAATAGCATTTATCTGATTTTTAATAATCAGCTTACTTAACAAAAGATCATTGTGGATACTTACCGTAGTTCGTAAATCTTCTAATGAATTTCCACTACTAATTAAATTGAGACTATTTGGAATAGATAATTCCAATGAGCGAATGAGATCCATTTGTGATGATGTAAACTCAAAGTTTAGCAAAGACAACTCAAAGAAAATCAATTCCACTTCCGTGCTGTCGATCAAAAATTCTGATAATATAAAATTTGGAAGCATTGTATTTCTGAAAACTCCAAGATTGACAAATTGACGATTTGGAATTCTTGCAGCTAATTCTTTGTCTGAAATCCCTCGACGAAATCTACTTGATCCCACGAAAACCACTGACTTATTATTAAGTCCTTCTATAGTAGATTTAAATCTCTGACTCTCAAAATTTTCCGGAGCATATAGTTTAATGGTACACCAAAAAAGAATGATAAAAGATAGGTATGCTATGGATCTTAAGTATTTAGTCATATCAAAATATGATATAGTAGTTATCAATCTTTCCTATGCTTCCAAACAATAGGATTGATAGCACTAAGACTGAGTAGATTGTCCATCTAAAGTTGTCAGAAACACTAGCTAAATACTCATCAATTCTTCTATTTTTTATTTGACCAGAAATCAAATCCATAAATAGGAAGCAAAAAATGAGAATTATCAACTTGGAAAAATTCAAACTTTCAGAAGGAAAATGAGATGCCAGACTCAATCTTTCAATTAGGCTCGACAAATCAGAATTGATAAAGATCAGAGCTAATATGCTTGAAAAAAACAAGTGATAAATCGTTCCAAAAACTCTTCGAAATTTGGCATATGGCCATTTTTGTAAATTCATCTTTTTTTCCAACACAATCCAAAGCCCATTGCAAGAGCCCCAAATAAGCATTGCTATGGAAACCTCGTGCCACATTGCTATAGATAAAAATGTTAGAAGTAAGATTAGGTCAACATATGTTGTGTTTTTTTTCTTTTTTGCCAATGGGAAAAAAAAGTAATCTCTGAACCACTCATTTAGTGTAATATGCCAACCACTCCAGAAGTTTTGCCTGGAATATGAAAGATAAATTCGACTTTTAAAATTATCATTCAACCTTATATTGATACATTCAGATACTCCTTGGAAAATGTCGATGAAGGAACTGAAGCTGATGAACAAGTAAAGGAAGAATAGCAACCCGACGACTAAATAGTAAGTTCCGGATATACCGTTGTTGTTCAATGAATGCATCAACTGGAAAATTCTCGGAGCTACAACTATGCTTTTAAGTAATCCCCACAATATCAATCGTGTCCCATTTGTCAGCGATTCTTGCGTAATGCGGATGTTCTCAAATTGCTTTGAGAGATATTTATATCTGTGTAGTGGACCAGAGAAAATGGTTGGGAAATAAGATAAATAAAGTAATAGTCTGAAGAAGTTCTTTTCTGGCTGAATATAGCCTCTCTTGATATCGATTAGATAGCTTATGGCAATGAAGGTAAAGTAGGAGATGCCAAGGACTTGAAAAATATTGATCCAGTTAGTTCCTTCCACAGTAATTCCCCTGGACATAAATGAGTCAAAGTGTCCAACGCCCACGGTTAATTTGTAGGTGAGTAATGGAATTAATGATAGAAGGACTGAAAGTCTAAATATGAATTTAGATTTTTTAACAGAAAAACTAAATCCATAAACTATAATCCATACAGAGAGAAGAATTAGAATTTGGATATCAACATAGTAGAAATAGGATAAGAGACTACTAATTAATAAGGCTATCCACTTTTTCTTATCCACGAATAGGAGTGTCAGCAGGATTGTGATGAGGATGTAGGCTCCTAATATTAAAATATTGAGACTATGCATGATTTCTAGCCATCAAGGCTGAATCAAGATTCCGCATAATGATCTGTTTTTTCCACTTAATGCTACCCTCATTAATCTTGAAATTTTTGAGAAAAGATAGCATTGGCTTTAAACCTATCCTAAGCTCTGTTCGAGCTATATTGGCTCCTAAGCAAAAGTGTGGTCCGGCACCAAACGACAGGTGATCATTTGGCGAGCGATCAAATTGTATACTATTTGGATTATCAAACTTTCTTGGATCATGGTTTGCGCTAGCAATACATAGGTAGAGTTTTGAATTTGCAGGAATTTCAAAACCTTCTATCTGAAGAGGTTTCTTATTTACTCTAATGGTAAATTGAGTAGGAGAGGAATATCTAAATAACTCCTCAATCAGTATGCTTTGCTCCCTTTCTCCTAATGTTAAAGCTATTTCTAATAGTTGTGGATTTCTAATTGCCTCCAATAATGCTATACCCAAATTGGCTTTTGAAGTTTCATAACCAGCCATTACTGTCACGCCCATTAACGAATAAATAGTTTCTAAATCAAATTCTTGACTTATATCCGAATAATTAGCAATAAGCTGATCTTTATATGCGGAATTTTTGAAAATCTTTTTACCCCATAACATCCATTTATTAATCTCTAAATAAACTTGTTTTGGAACGAAAATATCCTGACTTAAAGTGAGCATACTTGAGTAATTAGTCATCTCCTCAAGGGTCATCTGAAGATCAAATGCTCTTTTTAGAATTTCATAGATAAACAGACCACAATAATCGGAGAAGTCAAATTCATCTTTATCAGCGAAACTCCTGTTAGTGACTTCAACTGATTCTTGTATAATATCCTTAAAATTAATCTGGTTGAATGCCTTCATCATTCCAACCCTGAGCATTTTGTGAGTATGTCCATTATTGTAAAAAGGCCATGCTTTAGATGCTGTACTTAGATACGGACATTGATCTACACCTTTAAAAAGATAATCCTCCTTCTCGCCTAAATAATCACTTAAACTAGTTGCTTCATAATCTTTCGACCGAAGCATTTCGCTGACATGATCATATTTAAAAAATGTAATTGCACCTTGAGATCCTACATGGATAGGCACGATCTCTCTACAATCATTCAAATGTGCAAGAGGATTTTGATAGTATCCAGGAGTAAAAGGATTCCAAACTAGCTGTTCGATTCGATCCATTTGGCAAGTTTTTCTATGGTATCGTACTCTGTAAGTGCAGTAGGATCTATTTCGAGAGATAGTTTGGATTCAATCTCATGAGCCAAGGATAGGAGAGATAAAGAATCTAAATTCATAGTCTCAAATTTTCGGGAAATAGAGACACTTTCCGGTTTTTCACCGGATTCATCAGCTATTATTTCTTGAAGCCATTGTGTGGTGGTCATTGGTAAGACGTTTAAATAGACTCAAAAATAAGTTGATCCATTTTTAGAGCCAATAAAGTCAACAGAATGTCAACAGCCTTATTTAATCACCTCAATGTCTATACCTAGATCTCTTAATTCCTTCCAAAATCTCGGATATGACTTTTCAACAACCAAAGGATCGTCTATGGTAACATCCATCAATTGACATAGCGGAGCAAATGCCATGGCCATTCGATGATCTTCGTATGTGTCAATTTCAACTGATTCAGGAAGATCTTCTGATGGTACTAACGTCCACATATTATTTTCTTCTATAAGCTTGGCGTTGATTTTACTAAGCTCGTTTTGCATAGCAGCCACTCGATCAGTCTCTTTGATCTTAAGGCTTTCAAGTCCAATCATTTCTAAAGATGTACCAGTTACTGCAGCTGCCACCATCACCGTTTGAGCAAGGTCAGGACAATCCTTAAAATCAAGAGTCAAAGCTTTAGAACGCTCATCCCTTTTCAATAGCTTCACTTTTCCAGCCTCAAAGTGGCTTGCGATTCCAAATTGGAACATAATGTTTGCAATTTTATTATCCCCTTGAGTTGAATAATTTCTTATACCAGGCAAGTTGAGGTATCCTTTATCTTGAGAAATAGACATAAAACCGTACCAATAACTGGCTCCTGACCAATCGCCTTCGATGTTGTAGCATACGGGCTTATAAATCTGTGGACCTATGGAGATTTTTTTTCCTATCCATCGAGAAGATACACCAAATGCTTCCATCAGATCTAAAGTCATTTGTATATAAGGTCGGCTGTAAATTTCCGTCTTAAGCGTAATAGTCAATCCTTGCGGTAGACTCGGGGCTATCATTAGAAGTGCACTGATATATTGACTGCTAATGTTACCCGGTATTGATATCTCGTTAGTTGCCTGACTTTCTATTTTGCTTATCCTAAGAGGAGGGTACCCCTCATTTTCCAAATATGTGATATCAGCTCCAAGATTGCGCAATGCTTCCACCAGCGGACCGATAGGTCTTTTTTTCATTCTATCCGTCCCAGTAATGGTTACATTCTGTCCATGAATTGCAAAGTATGCTGTTAAAAATCGCATGGTAGTTCCAGCATCTTTTACGTCATATTCATCGAGCTTTTGACTCAATAAATTGTTCATTGTCTGCGTATCGCGTGCATTAGACAAGTTTCTAAGATTAGCAATATCACCCCCTGCAAGCGCATTTAAAATCAATGCCCTATTACTTTCACTTTTCGAAGATTCGAGCGTAATCGTCCCTTTTAATCGTGAATTATACTTTTTTAATCGATATTTCAATTTTTGGCAGGTTTTTTGGTGAACAACATCACAACTATTTACGTTGCTAAGTTGTCAATAAATTATAATATGTCAAGAACTCGTACCATAGGAACTATTTTCGCCTCAGTAGCACTTGGAGCTTTGACTTTCTTTTTAAGTACACCAAAAAAAGTGGCTAAAAAGAAAGAACAGCAAACTTCGCAAGATGATGCTAAGAGCGAGCAAGAAGACTTGTTTATTTAAGTACTTCTTTAAGGACAGAGCTATCTACTAGTTCATCGTAAACGCACGTCCCTACTTTTTCAATAAGTGAAAAACGAATTCCTCCTTGATCATTTTTTTTATCTTGAATTAGCAAATTTTCCAACACATTATATGAGGGAATGGATATAGATAATTGATAAATGCTATCAATATATTCCCTGATCTCTGCTGCAGAATCTTTGTCAAGGAGATTTTTTCTTACCGCTATTTCATTTTCGAGAATCATTCCAAGGGCTACGGCCTCCCCATGTAAAAGTGCATCAGATGTCTCCAACAAGTATGATTCTATCGCATGACCAACTGTATGACCGTAGTTAAGGATTTTCCTTAACCCCTGTTCTCGAGGGTCTTCATTTACAATTTCATTCTTGATTGCAATTGATCTCGGAATTATTTCATGCCAGTTTTTTTGATCAAAAGAGTGTTTTGTTAAATATTCCCACTGACTTTCATCTTTTATTAACGCGTGCTTGATGACTTCAGCAAAGCCAGATTTTAATTCCCTTTCAGGTAAGGTTTCCAAAAAATTAGGATACACAATTACGGCGTGAGGTTCTTGAAAGATCCCGATATGGTTTTTTAATCCATTGAAATCTACTCCCAATTTTCCTCCTATACTGGCATCCACTTGAGACAGTAGCGTTGTTGGAATGTTGATAAAGGCCATTCCACGCTTAAATGTAGCTGCGACAAATCCTCCCATGTCACCAATGACCCCTCCGCCGAGATTGATCAGAAGACTTTTTCTGGTGAAACCTGATTCTGTTAATTCGTTCCAGAGATGCTGACATGTACTCAGATTTTTTTCTGATTCGCCACTTTTTATTTCTATAAGTATATCTGGGATATAGTTGATTTTGGAAAGGCAATGAGTGCGCGTATTTTCATCAACTAGAATAGCAATTTTGTCCGGCTGTATTGCCATAATTGCCTCTTCCAGATCCGCTTGGATATCAGAAGATATGGTTAAGTATGTAGGGAGATTATTTGACATTTAAATAAACAGTAATGGTGTGGATCTGTTAGCTATCTTTGCACACCGATTTTCAAAAATATGCAATCAGAGCCAATCAATTTTGATGACACTGCCACGGCATTTGCTTACCGCACTACGGGGGAGCTAAAGAACTCTCATTTTGTGTTTACTACTATGAGCAAACCATGGATGGTGAAGCTAGGTACGGTTATGACCAACTTAGCATTAAAGCTAAGATTACCTGTCAAAGGCATTATTAAAAAAACACTGTTTAATCAGTTTTGCGGTGGAGAATCAGTGAAAGATTCGAGTAAGACTATCTCCTTGCTAGGTGATCATAATGTCCAAACCATTTTGGATTATTCAGTTGAAGGATTGAAGTCGGAGGACGGTTACAATGATACCAGAGATGAGGCGCTTCGTGTGATCGATTTTGCTTCTACCAATGATCATATTCCATTTTGCGTCTTGAAACTATCAGGACTTGGTTCCACTGATTTAATGACCAAAGCTCAAGCTAAGGAGGCGCTATCGGAGGTGGAAAAGACCAAGCTGTATAATGCAGAGCTGCGCGTAGATGAAATTATTAAGAAGGCTAGCAGCAAGGGACTTATGGTGATGATAGATGCCGAAGAATCTTGGTTCCAGGGATTTATTGATGGTGTTGCCTATCGGATGATGGAGAAATACAACAAAGAGCGTCCAATCGTTTACAATACCTATCAGCTTTATAGACACGATATGCTAGATCGGTTGAAGCGTGCGCAAATTCAAGCAGAGGTTGATGGCTATTATATAGGTGCAAAGCTTGTTCGTGGTGCATACATGGAGAAAGAACGTGCTCGTGCTGAGGAGATGGGATATGAATCTCCTATCCACAAGAATAAAGAGGGGGTCGATAAAGACTATGATGAAGCTTTGAAGTTTTGCATGGAGCATATCGGAAGGATGGGTATTTGTGCTGGCACACACAATGAAGAATCAAGCAAGTTATTGACTCAATTGATGGAGGAGCAAAAACTTGCTAATAATGACAATCGAATCTTTTTCGGACAGTTGCTAGGGATGAGCGACAACATCTCCTTTAAACTTGCGGCCATGGGTTACAACGTTGCGAAATATGTGCCTTATGGTCCCGTAGAAAAAGTGCTTCCTTACCTTTTTAGAAGGGCTGAGGAAAATACTTCTATCGCAGGTCAAAGCGGTAGAGAATATACATTAGTAAAAAATGAACTTCGCCGAAGGAAATCGGCTTAAAGAATACGATAAAATAGAATACGAGCTAAAGACATGCAGTTAAGCGAACAGGAAATCCAACGAAGAAAATCTCGTGAAGAATTAATGGCTATGGGCATTGATCCATACCCAGCTGAATCTTTTGATGTGAATGTAACTGCCAAACACATCAAGAAGAACTTTCAAAGCAGACCGGGAGATTACACCAACATCTCAATTGCAGGTAGACTGATGAGTAGACGAATTATGGGATCAGCATCATTTGCTGAGATTCAAGATTCTAGCGGAAGAATTCAGATTTATATCCGAAGGGATGATATCTGCGAAGGTGAAGACAAAGCCCTTTACAATGAAGTCTTCAAAAAGAAGATGGATATCGGTGATATCATTGGTATTAAAGGATATGTCTTCACAACAGAAGTAGGGGAGATTTCAATTCATGTTACGGATCTGAAGATGTTGACAAAATCACTTCGCCCATTACCGATTGTGAAAGAAGCAACTGATGATGAAGGCAATAAAAAGACTTATGATGCATTTACAGATCCTGAGCAACGATACCGCCAGCGGTACCTTGATTTGATTGTAAATCCCGAGATCAGAGAGACATTCGTTCAGCGTACAATACTTGTAAATTCGATTCGAGAATATTTAGCAGGAAAGGGATACCTGGAAGTTGAGACTCCGATCCTTCAGCCTTTATATGGTGGAGCTGCCGCGCGTCCGTTTAAGACGCATCACAATACGCTAGACATGACGCTTTATTTGAGGATTGCGAATGAGCTTTACCTCAAGCGATTGATTGTTGGAGGATACGATGGTGTCTTTGAGTTTGCAAAAGACTTTAGAAATGAAGGGATGAGTCGATTCCACAATCCTGAGTTTACTCAAGTGGAGCTATATGTTGCCTACAAGGATTACAACTGGATGATGGATACGATGGAGGAGATGATTGAAAAAGTGGCGATGGACCTTCATGGCGATACCAAAGTACAAGTTGGCGAAAATGTGATTGATTTTCAGCGTCCTTGGAAACGATTCACAATGTTTGAAGCTATTGAGCACTTCACCAATATTGATATCTCAGAGATGGATGAAGCACAACTACGCGAGACAGCTAAGAAGCTTGAAGTGCCATTAGATGATACTATGGGTAAAGGAAAGATCATCGATGAGATTTTTGGTGAAAAGTGTGAGCCGCTATTGATACAGCCAACATTTATTACGGACTATCCTGTAGAAATGTCGCCACTAACGAAAAAACACCGTTCCAAAGAAGGGCTAGTTGAGCGCTTTGAAGCTATTTGTAATGGAAAAGAGATAATGAATTCATACTCTGAGCTTAACGATCCGGTTGATCAAAGAGAGCGATTTGAGGAGCAATTGGAGCTAGGCAAGAGAGGTGATGATGAAGCGATGACTTTAGATGAAGATTTTCTTCGAGCACTTGAATTTGGCATGCCGCCAACAGCAGGTGTTGGTCTTGGTATCGATAGATTATCGATGATCATGACTAACTCTAATTCTATTCAGGATGTGTTATTCTTCCCGCAAATGAGACCTGAAGTGAAATCTAAGGCTGCAGAGCTAAGTGGAGATGAGAAGCTGGTCTTTGAAGTGCTGGAAAAAGAAGGAAAAATGGACTTGAATGGTCTGAAAGAACAGTCTGGCTTGTCAAATAAGAAGTGGGACAAGGCAATCAAAAAACTGACACAAGGTGGCTTTGCCAAAGTTGAAAAAACTGATGAAGGCCTCTTTGTAGAGACTGTTTAATATCGATTAACATACTTTCACGGCCTTTAACAGCCTTTGTGTATTGAGTTTCGTTTATTTAAAAACGAAACTCAATTACACCAACATGCGATTTTTCATATTATCAATACTCACAATTATCTGTGTTGAGCTAAGAGGACAACTTCGGTATGAAGACAAAGTCCGAATAAAAGAAGCGCAACAAATTTCTTATCAACTCGGTGGGTTAATCTGGAGTGGGTACAATGATCCTCCATTTTCTATCCTTTATATCACCGATGAATATGAATATCTGATTGAACATTATTATCAACCTGATGACTTTGAGCGAATGGAATATGATACAATCATACATTCCACGCTTCATCGAAGGAAAACTCAAATGAACAAAGGCTTTCTTGCCACCTTTCCCTTTGCAGGTTTGAACACCATTGTAATTGGCACTCCCGAGAATACTGGATTGAATAGTACTGAGTGGATCATTACTCTATTGCACGAGCGATTCCATCAGTATCAATTTTCATCACCTAAATACATGTTGGAAACCAATGAATTAGGATTAGCCAATGGAGATGAAACCGGAATGTGGCAACTCAACTATCCTTTTCCTTACAAAGATCTAAAGGTGGTCAAGTCTTACACCGAATATACTGAAGCATTGTATGCAGCAGTCAAAGCGATCGAAACAGATCAATGGATAACTTTGAAAGACAAATTTTTAAAGGCAAGACAAGCGTTCAAAGAATCACTTTCTCCTAATGATTACAAATACATTTCTTTTCAATGGTATCAGGAGGGCATAGCGCGATACACCGAATATGCATTTCTTGAGCGAATAGTTGAGGAATATGAGCCTACTGAGGAAGTAAAAAATCTGAAAGATTTTGTGTCCTTCGATTCTTACAAGAAAGAATTTTTTGAAAAGCATATCGAGAGTGTTCGAAACCTCAAATTAGATGAGGTAGGACGCGTTGCTGTTTACGATGTAGGCTTTGCAGAAGCATTGATACTACGAGAATTAAGTCCCGATTGGGGCCGAAATTATTTGAAGAAGAAGTTTGATCTAGAAAAGCTATACTAATACGTTACCAAAAGCCAAGGTCCTGCATTGCTTTAATATATCGAGGGTCATTTTGGATGGGACTACCATCTTTGATATTGAAATACGGAAGGTCAGGATGTCCATCCTGAATCATGATGACTAAATTTTCGAAGAGTAAATCATCATTATGACCAGGATAAAAACTATAAAGTGTTCGTGTTATTAGTGCAGGAAGATAGGCTTCACAATTTGATGGACAAAATTCGGTAACTACTCTATACCACGTTTCACCTACACTTGACGTTTCCTTATAGGTTTCTTCAACAAATCTTTCAATAGCCAAATCATCGGAAATATCTGAATACTGTAATTTGAGCCATTTAATTGCCTCCTTATCATTGCCTAAGTCTCTATTTTTAACAGTAGAGAAGGTCCGATAAAATAAGTTATCAGGGTCAATGGCAGCGAGTAATTCCATGGATTTTATAGCGCTAAGGAACTTACCTTGCTGTCCAAACATGAGAAACTCAAAACCAATAACTTGTGGATTTAACGGGTCGATTTCTTTGGCATATCTCATCTGTTCCCAGGCTTTTTGCCAGTCTCCCGTGATCATATAGCAATGTGCAAGTAGTGAGCGACTATCAGAGTTGTTTGGATTCTGTTCGATGCTCCTGAGAGCACTTTTTATACCTTCGTCAAAATTAAATTCAATAAAGAACTTGATTGCTGCGTCGATATAATGAATCTGCCAATGATCTGGTTCTAATTCTTTGGCTAGTAAATAATACTCGTAAATATATGGGCGTGCTCTTTGCGGGTTCACAACACTAAGTTGTTGCAAGTAGATCCAGGCTTTGGCCACTCCAAGATAGCCTTCTATATTCATAGAGTCCAGATGAATGGTTTTTTGAAAATGGTTCAAAGCTTCCCAAAGTGCAGATGAAGTAAATTTTTGAAGCAGGATATTGCCCTTCACAATTTCGATGTATGCTTCATGATTAACTTCTTCATGGACTCGAACATTTTCAATAGTGTTCGGATCTAGTTTAGTGGCAATGATCTGAGAAACCGTCTCAAACAAACCTGGCATCTCAGAAACTGTTGTCTTAAATTCATCACTCCAAAGTAAATCTTCAGAGAATGCATCTAGTAGACGTACTCTTAAAACAAATTGACCTTGAGAAGGTGAAAGACTTGATTCTAATACTGTATTTACATCAAGTTCTTTTGCTATAGATCTTAGGTCTTTTGAAGAATTGGCATAGTGTGCCATTGTTGTTCTTGAAATGGTCTTCAAAGTACCCAGCTTCCCCAACTCTGTAATAATACCATCATGAAACCCAGCAAGGAGATAGTCATTTTCGTTATTGGGCAAATTGTTTTGTACCGGTAATACTGCTACTGAGCTAAACTCGCTTAACGAGCTTTTATTTATGTTAATGCTGGCAAAGTGTAGTGATCTTGGATTCAGGTTGAGTGGGTTCATAAGGAAATAACCTACAACCAGTAAGGCAAATACTGAGTTAAGTATCTGAGCGGCTATTGCAACTCTATTCCATCGCCCGCTAAAAGAAGAATAGATTACAGTCGTCAGAATACCAAAGAACAGCAGGATGATGACTATATCCAGCAGCATAGGTTCCAGGTGATAGCGTTCGATGAAAAAATTGAGTGCTTCCATGATTACCCAAGCACTTCCAAGATAGATGGCGAGATTTTTCCAGATGGTTTTGCCAAGTTTCATATTAGCGTGTTTGAAACAACTCCTTTTGCAGCTACTTAAAAATAATCATTAAATGGATGATGCAGACAAGACAGGTCAATGGACGAGTTTGACTACAAAGAATGTCAAAAATAAGATCACTAAACTGTTGAGATAATTAAGGTAAACTTTCTTAGTAAGACAGTTTTTAAGAGAAATTCGCTTCCCGGAAATATTTAAATAAACCCATCTTACTAATGCACCAGGTATGGTGAATACATATTCAAGAAGGATATATCCGAAAAGTTCAAAAAGTACAAACATGCCTTACCAAACGAGAAAGATTTGAATAGGTTGGAATCAGCGATCTTTTGATAGGAATCTCTTAGCCTTAGTCACAAACTCTTCTTTGTATTCTCCTTCGTGAGCACTATGTGAGACATCTGGCAAGATCCAGACATCTGAGTTGGGTATGTTCTTTTTTACTCTGGCTACTTCAGCAAAATCCATCCCTTCATCATCATCTCCCATGATAATCATTACTTCTGGCTTAATTTGTTGCAATTCTTCATTACTGATAGATACAATGTAGTTCTTGAATTGGTCCATGATGCCTTTAATCTGAGCATCACTTTTGTGGGATGATTCCAGCCAAGGAAAATTTGCCTTGTTCTCAATTTTGAAACCTTCGTGATACTGAGGAAAGTCTTCTACAGTCCACGTACCGACAGCACCAATAGTAATCATTGCCTCTATTAAATCGGGCTTTTGCATTGCTACCTGATAGAGCACATCTCCACCAAAGCTGAACCCAATTGCTTTTACTTTATCGAGGCCTAAATAATCAATGAGAGCTGTTACATCTTCCCCAACAGAAGCTATGGATAAGTCTTCCTTAAAAGGATCGGATTGACCATGTCCGGTAAGGTCTACTAAGTAAACCGTGTAGTCTTTTTCGAAATCTGCTACAAAAGGTCTCCAAGATTTTGAAGAAAGACTATAGCCATGAAGAAAGATAAGTGGTGACCCTTCACCATAAGATTCATAATAGATATTTTTTCCGTTTACGGAAACTGATTCAGATTTTTTCATTTGTTGTGAGTAGCATAGCCTTGATAGTATCATCAAGGCTATGACCATGTTTAGTTTATTCATAGTTGATTAAATAAATATTGGGGCGATATAACGATTCAGACTGGGGGAGGAGGTTGTCTGTCGCCCGCTTAGATTTCTGCTAAAGTATGCGTTTTATTTGTTTAGGACAAATTCAAGTTATGTAACTAGCTGATTTTAAATAACCTCTTGTAATTCAAATTCTAGTGAATAAAATAAGTGACAATAGCAGATAAGCTGAATGAAAAAATGGCTCTCCTTATTAAGGGATAACACTCAACTTCATTGCTGTGCTTCAATCTTGGTTTTGAATGCATAGAGGGCAAAAGAACCCAACCAATGCTGCCCTGCATAATCTCCATCTGTTATTTTAGAAAGCGAGTATTCCAAATGTTCCATTGCTAAATTGTAAGCATTAACATTATCCTCCAATGGATAAAGACACCAAGCTCTTGAGAAATTCACTCCATCCAGATGTACAAGGTGTCCATCGGATCGATCTTTTACTTGTCCGGGGTTTAATGTCAAACTTTGATTGTATAAGGAGGGCATAAACTTGCTTGACCATTTTTCAAACTCTTCCTTAGTAAGGACCTTCCGCATAACATCTAATTCTTGAAGACATGGAGATAGAAAATCGTACCCGCTTGGCTCCCAGCTTATTGGGCAATCTTTGTCATAACTATAGAATCTGATGGCTGCCTCTTTTATTGCACTAGAAAGTGTGTCATTACCAACAGTTTGTGCATAATCATAGGCGAAACTCATTCCGAATGCGGTATTCGAATGTGTACCTACTCTTATAGGATAAACCAGTTTAGGGAGATATTCAATATATGCATTCGATATGTACTCTTCTAATGGTTTTAGATTATTGTACCATTTTTGAGCAGTAGAATCATCCCATGTAGAAAGTTCTTCTTGAAGCTTAAGTAGCCACGCCCATCCGTAGGTTCTTTCAAAAGATCTACTCTCTCTATTCAGCGAAAAATAAGCTACTTCTTTTTCAATGTTTTCTGCAGTAAGATTTTGATCAAGCATCTGTATAGCCTCTTCTCTTTGAGCCAAATCCGGAAAATTTTTCAGTAAGAAAACTAATGACCAATGTCCATGAACTGCAGAATGCCAATCAAAACAACCATAAAATGCAGGGTGATGTGCTATCGGCATTTGCAAGTCACTTTCTTGAGCAATTACTAAACCAGATTTGTAGGGTAGTGGATTTTGAATGCATTCAAGTGGTAGCTCACTAAGCCTATTGGCCTCTTCAATATCTAGTTCGATCTTTTTTGTACTCTTAACTAAAGTAGGAAGTGTTTCCTTTTTAGTTGTATTACATGAGACTAAAAAAATAATACAAATGCAAGTGAATAGGTCTATTCTATTCTTCATGGTTTTTTATGTTTAGAGCACAATCAAGTATGTTAGATATGCATTGCTCATCAAGGTAAATAACAATAAAAGTAGTCTATAAGTCTTGGCCTTCATAAAAAAATGAGATTGCTTTTGATGTTGGAATTACTGATGGATAAAAACCTAATAGCATGAGATGAAATTTTCTTATCCAGCGGGATTTTCAACTAAGCAAGTCCGCTTTAAATTCCATTTTGTCATCTTATTTATTGAAGCGATAATGCCCAATTATTTTGTAATCAAAGAGCATATCCTCGATTACTTGTCCTCGACCAATGTTATGGATGATTTTGTATGTATTACGATCTCTTGATAGTTCATCTGTTACTATTCCAATATGGGTTATGGCACCTCCCAGGTTCCAGCAAACAATATCTCCAGGTTGATAGTCCTCTGGTTTCATAGAAATATTTAGTATTTCGCCGTGCCTTTCAAAGAACCGCATAAGATTTGGCACCCTTCTGTGATCAATGTTTTTATCTGTAGTATTCAGTCCCCAATTTTTAGGATACAGCTGGAAATTCTCTTTCATATCTTCATGAACTTCCTTTTGAAGATCAATATTCAACTTACGGTATGCTCGAATCACCACATCAGTGCAAACCCCTTTCCCTTGAGGAACATCCCCATTTGGATATTTGATTGAGTAATAGCTCGGATCATAAACAACTCGATCCAAAGACAATGTTTCTGCTGAATCTGCAAGCTGTTGATAGAAATCAACTTGAGCAGTCACTAAAGCTGGTAAGAGTATTATAAGTATTAAATACTTTCTCATTGGATAATCATATACTCAAGACTACGCCCTAGAAGCACTGTTTGTTGCGATGCTGTTGATAGTCTATCTATGAATTAAGGAGAAACATAACATCCTAATTATTGATAGAATTCAAGAACGGTATCACCCAGTTCAATTATTTCTGATGATCCAACAAGATTGCCAAAGTAGTAAAGTGCCTTAACCGTCTTTGCGTAATCAATGCCTTTTTCTTCTCCTAGAAATGTTTCACCTCCCTCAAAAACCCGTGTATTCCATTCGCTAGAAACCTCTCCATTTTTATTAATCCTACTGATCTGCCACATTGTTGCTGCGACGATTACTGAACCAAGCCTACTCCTTTGGTCAGACTGACTGGTTAAGGAAAATATCTCCATTGCAAGCTTTATAGCCACACCATTGTAACTCGAATCCCATCCGCCACCTTCAATAAAGTACCCCTCTGCAGAATCTGTTAAGATTAAAGAAGATTCAATAAATTCGAATGCGATGTTCTGAGCATCTTCCCGTTCTAAATATTTTCCAAGTGAATAGAATGCAAGTGCATCAAACAAGAGCCTGTTGGGTGTTTTGGCGTCATACCCTGCTAATATCTCTTTATTGGCGATCAGATAGTTCAATGTCTTTTCAATAGCAGGTTTAAATGTTTCAATTTCTTGTTTTATGGCCTGTGTTTCTTCACTTAAAAGAAACCAATTTGAATTTTGGAGAGAGAGTAATGAAAGACCTAAACTGCTTGCAAAAAATGCAGTTCCACTTTCTAAATCCCCAGTAGAAGGTGGGGTATAATCCGGTGAATTAACAAGGTCATCAGGAGGTGAGAACTCAAAGCTTCCATCATTCATTTGCCTTTCAAATGAATATGAAATTGTGTTTGAGAGGTGTTGCAATGCATCGATTCTTTCGGTTGCAATTACAAAATCAGAAATGGATGTCATGTTTAATTGAAATCTAACATGGAAATACCCATCTTTATTTCTTCCAAGAGCACCGTCCGAATCTGGTTGTTCAACACCTTGAGCCAGTCTTTCAGATCCAATTTGAGCAATTATATCATTGCATGATAAGTCATTGGAAATCTTATAAGATGTGTCAAGCTGAACTTCATCCGGAGAATCACTGCTTTTTGAGCAACTGATTAAAGACATCATGATTGCTGCTATAACAGCATACTGCAAATAGTTCATGGGCTGAATTTCAATTTAGACTCCAGAAATATGCGATGGTTTAATTGATGAAACTGTTAAAAGAAAATTTTGATTGCGCTAATGATAACTATGCTTCAACGACTTTTACTTTGGACTTAAAGGCTAACCACATCTTAGTCCTATAGTAAGGTGCTCTATGATCAAACATATCAGCCCATTTAATGACTGGTTTATCAGGCTCAATACTAAAGTAGATCCCATCTTTAGTGTGTACTCTTATCGCATAAGTGGTAATAAATTTCTTGAGCTCAACAAAAATGATCTGATCCCATTCTATGAACGTTTTTTGTCTGTTTTTGATAGTTATCCCTTTGTTAGAAATCCTTGCCTTTGAGTGTTTCAATGTGTAGTAAACACAAGCTATTAATGCGAGCAGACCGATTATGGTAAATGGTAATGCATTGAAGAAATTACCATCTTGGAGAACACCATTCACAGAGATTTGTGCTTCATCATCAAAAATTAAATTGAGTCCAGATAAAAACAATGCCAGTCCAAAGGGCAGGCTGAATATTTGAAATTGGTGGTAATGAAGACTGCTTGATTCAATAGGGATGATATAGTCTGCTTTTGTCATTGACCTTAAAGTAACATAGATCGCTCAGATTGTTACTAGCGCAATAAAAAAAGCCATCCTTCCAGACGGCTTCTTCCTTATGATTCTTTTCCGTTTTTATACGAGTTCAGGCATTGGTGTATAGAAAAATTGCTCTGTCACCACTTTGCCATCTGCAACGCGATATACACACACTTCATCCATGTCAATTGGATGATCCATACCTTTCATAGTCACTTTGGACTTCATCGTCATTGTGAAAAAGTTTTCAGCCACCAATGGATCTGAAATTTCACTAGAATGAAATTCAGTCACCATATCGTGCCATTCTTTTGCTTTTTTTTCCAATGCTTCGAAGCCTTTCATAGTACCCCATGGGCCTCCGTCTGGTTCAATACTTACGATTTCAGGTGAATAGAGCTCTTGGAAGACTTGCTCAAATTTTCCTTCGCGACAAAGTTCGACCAAACGATTAGCTACTTCTTGAGTTGTCATGTTTTATGATTTTATGTTGAACATGAATCAAAGAAAGACTTCTGAGTGTCAGCCCTATGTCACTGATTTTGTCGAAACCCAAAAAATATTCGACGGTAGTGCTGGAAATTTACCGATCTTGGCAAGTTCAATGCGTGTCTTTTTTGGATGTATGTTTTGTTTGCTCCTGTTTCAAGGGCATGCTCAGCTTTTGGATATAGCCAAAGCCGAGTATTTATATGTGCCTGGAAATGGTAGCAACTTCGAGTATCATAGACAGTCCGTAGAGGTCAATATCCCATTCAAAATTAAAGAAGGAGCCTATTTCTTTGCTGGATTCGACTACAGTCGTATGCTGTTTCGCTTCCAGGAGGCAGAAGATTCATATGACAAACGGACAGCGGATAATTTCAAGTCGCTCGACCTAAATCTGACATACACCTATGAAATGAAAAATAATTGGCGTTTTGGCATTAAGGTCACGCCATCTTTTAATAGCAATTTGGAAGGAGGTCTTGAGATGAATGACTTTTTGGTAAATGGAATTATGGCATTTATCAAAACGAGAGAAGCTACTGATAGTAAGAAAGCAAGTCGCTTGATTCTTGGGTTGGCTTATTCAACTATTTCAAGACAGCCAATCCCAATACCGTTACTTAGTTATCATCGAAAAATTACCCCAAAATGGTCTTACACCATAGGAGCCCCATATTCCAATATTCAATATCATGCTTCGGAAAAACACCGATTTAAAATACATGCGGAAGGTGAGGCATTTAATTCACACATTCAAAATGGTGTGTTTGTTGAAGGGGAAGGAACCGCTGATCGACTTAGAGTTTTTCTAATTAGTGTTGGATTTCGGTATGAGTATAAATTTTCTGAACACATCGAATCATTCTTGATTACTTCCAGAACGGTTGTTTCAGACTTGCAGCTTCGAAGGAAAAAAGACGTACTTTTCAGACCATCACTGGACAATGCCATGATCTTTCGAATGGGAGTAAGGTGTAAGATTTAATCACTTCCAAAAAGTCTTCAAAAATGCTTTCCAAAATTGAGGTCGATTGAGTGAAAACATCACTCGTATATCTTCTCTGAATGGGCTCTCTTCGTCTAGAAAGCGAAAGACTGATTGAATCTTAGGTTTTGTATACAGTCGCGTGAAAATTTCCTCACCTAAATCATTTCTTGATGCAAGTACATTAAGAAAAATGGAATCATATGTTCTGAATCTGGAAGTGGCGATCCCTTTCTCCGGGCGATCTCCTTTCCTGATATTTTCAATCATCTTGGTAGAATAACGATCTGCGTTCTTAAAGGAATATCCCGATGAAGGACGCACCCAACCACCTGCCGTTCCGATTTTGCTGATATGCTGCGAGTGATGTTTGTGGAAAGGATAATCCGACATTGGAATCAATCCCTGCTCGACTTCATTGATTTCATAGTTGTCGATTTTTAAGTACTGTTTGATATAGTCTTTTAGAAATACATCATATTCCTCATCCGGGAGTAGTTGGTCATTGAACAAAGTAAACTCTACTAAAGCTGTGTTTTTAGATAGTGGTAATACGTATGTGAAGCTGGTACTGCCTTCCCATTTTAATCGGTAATCCATCATAGTGAAGGTTTCAGGATCAAAGACTGGTTCTTTTGTCTCTATAAACCATCCTTTGAAGTGTTGGATTAAGGAATGGTATTTATCCTTCTTTTTATGAAATTCCTCAGGTATTCTACTGTCGAAGATATGGGATGCTTCGTATGATCCAGAAGCTGCGGTGATTTGATGACCTCCCACTTTTTCTACCTCATCTTTTACCCAAGTAATATTTTCAGCTTCTTGAATTTTGTTCTTAGCGTAACTGTAAAAATCAGATGAACGCAACATCTTATACTTATAAGGAGCTAAGTCGAATGAAATACATTCGTTAGAATTGATAAATAGTCCTTTACCCCAAGTTTTTGTAGCAAGAGAGTCCCAAATAGTGTCTCCTTTTTCCCAAAAACACCAGGTACGATCATTCCCCGTTTTTTCGTCTTTGTCTAATAGCAAGATCTTCTTGTCTTTAAAGAATTCATCATCTATCATCTTTAAAGCCAGTTGTAATCCTGCTGCGCCAACTCCTACGACTGCATAGTCAAATGTGGTATTTGTCATCTTGACCTTAAATATAGATAGCCCTGCTTACGCAGGGCCACTACTACCAACATTCACTAACCCAATTTTCCTTGCTTAATGATTTAATTCTGAACACTTGTATCCAAATTGTTCCAAGATCACTGAGATGTTTGTAGCTGAGAGTATAAAAGTTTCAACTTTCAGTACATGCTCCCAGTCGTCCAGATCGACAGTCCATCTTCGGATAGCGTTGATCTTGCTGAATACCTGATTCACAATAGCGACATCCTTTTTGGTTTTGATGTTGCTTTTCAGGATTAGCAGATTTAAGTCTTGTTTAGATGTAGTTAGTGTTTCCATAGGTTTTAAAATTGAATGCGATACATAACGTC
Source organism: Ekhidna sp. (assembly GCF_963691765.1). Lineage (GTDB taxonomy): Bacteria > Bacteroidota > Bacteroidia > Cytophagales > Cyclobacteriaceae > Ekhidna. The sequence goes on along the minus strand of NZ_OY829375.1, from coordinate 808,065 downwards.
TGGAAAAAATCCGATTTGTTCCACCACGTTTACTTGATCCGTTACTTGGTTATATCTTCTGACGAATTCGTTTTGTCGATTTGTTAGGTTTTGGAAGTCCACAAAGAATTGATGCGATACTTTCTTTCTATTTAATCTGACACCGAATTTTGCATCCCATCTGAAGTATTGATCGTATCGCTCGCTAAACGCGATATCGTCTTGTCGTACTTCTCTTCCTAGGTTGTTGCGTGTAGCATTTACATCAATCGGTGTAAATGGTCGACCTCCAGAGAATGTTGCCTTCGTGTCGAACGTCCAAGCGTTTTGTCCATTTGGACCAAATTTCCACTCTTTCCCGAAAAGTACATTGAGTACGTAGTTGTTGTTGAAGACAGTATTTCGTTGTATTCCATCACTGCCTTTATATTGGGAATCAAATAACGAGGCTGTCATCAGCATATAGTAGTTTCTGCTGAAGAACTTCTCTAAGGTTATTTCAGTGCCATAATTGAATCCGGTTCCTTCATTTACCAGAGATCCTTTTTCTTCGAAAATGAAATCATTGCCTTCATTTAGGACTGAATAGCTTGAGGCATTACGCTCTACCGGAACATCAAAGATGCGCTGATAGTATACCTCAGTTTTAAGTCTCCAGTCAGGCCCTAGATTTCTATCCATTCCTAGAACAAAATGATGAGCCTTGATGAAGTCCAGGTTTTGATTAGTACGCTCTGTTAGCCCTGGCGATATTTCTTCCTGGTAAAATAGTACGGGAGAGGGGATAGCTTGACCGTGTAATCCATATGCAATACTCCATCTCTGTACAGGTGTTTGCTGCCAGCTTATGGCTGCTCGAGGCTCAACAATTGTAGCATCCATAAATTCATGATACTGACCATGCAGGCCAAACGTGGTAGATAAATCATCGGTGATTTTGTATTCCGCTTGCCCATACACTTGCAGTAAATTGTAGGTTTCATCAACATTCGTTGTAGTCAGGAAGTAATCTGGAACCCCGTCATTGTTATCGTCAGGAATAGAAATTCGGTTGTCACGATCCTCAGCAAATAAATCCAGATCGTATGTTTCGTTTAAGAAACCTGCACGCATGCTCCATCTTGCATTGAACTTAGTGTTCAGGGTAGAAGTAATCGTATATCTGTTTTCTCTATTTCTAACATTCGTAGCTCTGTACTTGCCAATAAACTCATCGTTCGCATCCAACATGCGGTTGTCTTGCAAATACTGATTGAAATTTGTCGATGCTCCCAATGATGTTTTGAGATAGGTATTTTTGCCCATTCTTACAGTATGTGCTAATCCTAATAGCCCAAGTTCATTTTCTACAAACGCATCTTGTTCAGGATTTGCAAAAAGGTCATTTTCATCTATTTCATCTCCTAAGAAATCGATATTGCTTTTTCCTCCTAAGCCGAATATTTCAAATCTTCCAAGCTTCGTGTCACCCAGATTTGCTTTGAAGGAGATGTCTTGATAAAATGGAATAGCTGATGTGCCGGTTGCGGCCAGGCTGGCAATCCCATATCGGTATGAGGTTACAAATGATGAATTGTTTTTCTTGCTGATTGGCCCTTCTGCCATAAATTCTAATCCACTAAACGCGGACAGCTGACCGGTAAACTCGAAGTTGTCTGAGTTTCCATTTCTAAAGAAAACATCAAAGACTGCTGCATTGGCGTTTCCATATTCTGCTGGGAATGCTCCCGTTAAGAAATCAGAAGTTCTAAGAAGATTTGTATTTAAGGCATTAACAGGACCACCGGTCGTACCTTGAGTGGCAAAGTGATTGGTGGTAGCAATTGGTATTCCTTCGATTCTCCATAGCAAACCAATAGGGGAATTACCTCTTACTACAATGTCATTTCTCGCATCATTTGTAGCATTTACGCCAGCAAAAGAAGTTGCGAGTTTTGCTACATCATTCCTGCCTCCAGAGAAGCGCGTAACTTCCTCCAAGCTGAATGTACGGGCACTTACCTTTGCTAAGTCATTTATAGGAAGATCTGTGTCTGCATCAGCCGTTACTACTACTTCCTGAAGCTTTTCCACAGATTCTTCAAGAAGTACGCGGAGTATCACTTCCTTTCCTGATGTAACTAATACGTTTGGTAGGGAGATACTCTTATACCCAATATAAGTTACAGCAAAAGTCTGTCGTCCTACAGGTACATTTTCGATTCTAAATTCTCCATTTACATCTGCGATTGCACCTTTTACAGGATCCGAACCAACGAGTTGGATAGTAGCACCAATTAAAGGGTACTCCGCTTGTGCGTCGAGTATGATTCCTTTAACTGTTTGATCTTGGGCCATACTAGCGAGAGAAACAAGTATGCCTAATAGGGTAATAATAGCTTTCGAATTTTTCATCGTGTTTGTGAATTATTGATTTCGATGGCTAACCTATTGGTAAGAGCATATTAAGAAAACGATAACCAGAGCCAGGCGCTTCTAATCTTTATTGAACCGTAATATTTTATGGTTGAAACCGCCAAGATCGCGTTTCTATTAGATACCCTATTTCAGGGTTGGAATTTGGGGTTTCACTCATGAAATTCTTGTGTTCATCCCCTTTTGACGAAATTTTCTGAAAGGTCATGTCTTATCTTTAATGCAGAAATGAAACTGAAAGAAGTACATATTAGATGGATAGGTATTCCAATTGTAGCGTTAATCGCGGATGCTACCGATGGTGATCATTTGGCTAGTGAACCGTTCTGGTACACCTACCTCATTGCCATTTGCTTTACTGCTGTCTATTGGAGTGGAGCTACCTACATCATATATCGGTTTCGAAGAGTTTTCCCGGAAATAAGCAAAACGGCGAAACGTCTGACATTCACTGCACTGGTAATTGTTGTTTGGATGATGATCGGTGGGATTCCTGTTAAGCTGGCGTTTAATTTATGTACGCTGGCTGAAGCATTTACAATTAATCAGCATGCGGAATTTCTTCCCTTTAATATGGTTGCTGCCACAGTAATTTCATTGGGCTATGAAGCTTTCTATTTCTTTGATAAATGGAAAGAACAATTTACGCTGAATCAGCAATTGAAAAATCAGCAGATTAGAACGCAATATGAGGTGCTACAAAATCAAATGAGTCCTCATTTTCTTTTCAATAGTTTAAACACACTGACTTCTATTATTCCTGAAAATGCTGAAGCTGCAGTTTCATTTACAGAAAAACTTTCTGAGGTCTATAGGTATATTTTGCAAAATAAAGATCGAGAGCTGGTAAGTCTGAGCGAAGAGATTGAATTCGTAAAGTCATACTTATATCTCCTGCGCATGCGATACCCAGATAATCTGTCGGTAGAGTTTAAATTAAACTATCAATACCTTGATTTGACAATCCCTCCATTGACATTACAAATGCTTGCTGAGAATGCCATAAAGCACAATGTTGTCTCTAAGGCTAAGCCTTTGAAAATTGAGATCTATGTTGAAAATGGTAAGTCTGTGGTAGTTAGAAATAACCTTCAACGCAAAGACTCTTTGGATAAGTCGACAAAGACCGGACTCGAAAATATTCGAAAACGATACAGTATTTTAGGGCAAAAGGAAATTGATGTGATCACTAGCGCTACCAATTTCATGGTTGCTGTGCCATTAATAGACTTATTGGAGGAAAAAGACTTAAGGTTTACCTAATGAAAGTTCTGATTGTAGAAGATGAGGCCCCAGCATTTCGACGCTTAGAGAAAATCTTATTGGAGATAGATCCTAACATCGAAATAGTAGAGGTGTTAGACAGTGTAGAGGAAACGGTTAAGTGGATGAAAAATCACCAGAAACCAGACCTTGCGTTGATGGACATTCAAATTAGCGATGGAATAAGCTTTCAGATCTTTGATCAAATTGATGTCAGCTGCCCAGTCATTTTCACCACTGCCTTTGATGAATATCTTTTAAAGGCCTTCAAGGTGAACAGCATCGACTATTTATTGAAGCCTATTAAGAAGGAGGACCTGAAACATGCGTTGGATAAGTACAAGAATCTCCAAGCCAGCTTCAGTGGAAATGGACTGGATATGTCAGCTTTACTTAGTCAAATTAACCTGACAGAGACGAAATACAAGTCACGGTTTTTGGTAAAACAAGGTGATAAAATGCTTGCAATACGATCGGAAGATATTGTATGTTTTCAGAGCAAGCATGGAATTGTTCATATCAACACCAAGAATGAGAAGACATACTTATCGGACTTTACTTTGGATGAACTTTCAAACCAATTGGATCCGCAATGTTTTTTTCGCGCAAACAGGCAGTTCATTGTTCAAGCTGACTATATCACAACGGTACATAAACACTTCAAGGGGAAGTTGCTTGTGGAACTTGTACATTTTTCCGATGAGCAGGTCCTGGTAAGCAGTGAAAAAGCTACCTCTTTGAAACAATGGCTAGATCAGTAATACTTTACTCATTACTTCTCGATTCAACTAACTCAATGGAAAGATCAGCGCCTGGCACGTAGAATTTTACAATTTTACTCGGCTTGCTTTTCGTAATCCATACGCGATTTTGAGGCATTTTCCCATCGGTCATTAGATGAATGACATTACAATCAAACGTACCTGCAGCAGTTGTGATTTGCTCTTCATTCACGTAATAAAGTGAAGCATCGGATACCGTCATACTTGTCGAAACGAGAGATTTAAACTTGATGGTGTCATCTTTCTTATAATCCAACGCTTGCATCAGCATGTAAAGCTCAGTTCTAAACACATCATAGCTATAAAGAGAATCCACAGGGTAGTCTGTGGCTGTAGTATCCCTGGTGACTGTATACATTCCATTCACTTGCTTATTATTTGCTACTATATTAACATCAAGCCTTGTGGTATTTATCTGCATGCGAACAAGTTCTTGTTTGCTTTGATAAGTTGCTGTATCCATAGCGAATTCAGCTTCTTCGTATACGCTCCCATTGTCAAAAGATGAAGTGTCTCTTACAACTAATTTCCCATTTTCGAAATACGTTCCAAAGATCATCGAACCCACCTTCGCTCCGGAAGTATCTAGCATATGATACGTATTAACAGTGGGTTGAATTTCAGAAAGGTTCAATGTCTGTCCAAGCCACTTTTTTTCTGAGGCTTTTTCTTCTTTTGCGGGTTGGCAGGCAAATAATAAAATGGTCAAGATCCAGAGGTAGTTTTTCATAATTGATGTAAGTAAGTCACTTCATCAAATCTACCATCTATTCTGTTCTTTAACTATCCAACCATTCTTTGAATGCTCGAACTTTTTCTCGGCTGACAATGATGTTTTCAGAGTAGTCTGGTACAACTGACAATAGCAGCCTGTTGTTAAAGTATGAATCAATCGAATTAATGCAGCCGTCTGAAAGAATCATGTGACGGTTAACCCTAAAAAAAGATGAAGGATCTATAAGTTCTTGTAGGTCATCCAACGAATGATCTATTATCATGGACTCACCTTGATTAGTTCTTAGGTAGCTTGTGCTTGATTCACTATAGAAATAAGAAATGTCGTTTATTGAAATGGAATTGTATTTTAAGCCAGTCTTGACAAGAAATTTTTGCTTATAGTTTGAGCTTAAAGACCCTCTGAGTTTGTCAATCATTTGAGAGATATCTCCCTGTGAGCTAACCTTTTTTAGTTTTTCAATTGCTTGTACCAACTTGTCGGATTGGACAGGTTTAAGTAGGTAATCAACGCTGTTGTATTTGAATGCTTCAAGAACATACTTATCAAATGCGGTAGTAAAAATCACATGAGGGTATGTGTCAAGTGATTCTAGTACATCGAAACCAGTGCCATCTCCTAATTGAATATCAAGAAACAACAGTTCTGGACACTCATTTTCATGCAGCCAGGTTACAGCAGCTTTTACAGAATAAAACGTTTGGATAACATTGATAGTCGTGTGCTCGCTGACCAATTTAAGTAGCCGGTCAGCCGTGAGTTTTTCATCTTCTATAATGATCGCATTCATGCCAATGATAATGGTAATCTTACTTTAAATGATTCTTCATTGTCAGTAATTTCTAATGCACGGCCGGCAGAAAGGATTAAGCGATTGGAGAGATTTTTGAGTCCAATTTTAGTGCTCGTGGTAAGACTCTCTTTTTTACGCTTTTCGTTTTCTACCACAATTGCCTTATCTCCTTCATTCTTAATAGAAATGTGTAAGGGGTCATCAATAGAAAAGGAATTATGCTTCACAGCATTTTCAACAAGAATTTGTATAGACATCGGAGGAACTTTGAGATCCAGGTTGTCTAATGAAATATCCTTATCCACAACGATCGCAGACTGATGCCTCATTTGTAACAGAAATACATAGCTATCTAAAAATGAGAGTTCTTCCTGAAGAGTAACTACACCTTTTTCATCATTTTCCAGAATGTATCTATACATATCCGAGAGCTTTGCTATGAACTTAATTGCTTGCTTTGAATCATGCTCTACCAGTGAAGAAAGAACACTGAAGCTGTTGAATAAGAAGTGAGGGTTCACTTGATTTTTCAAGCTTTCAAGTTTGGCAGCCGCCAATTCCTTTTGGATAGCTTCTTTTTCTCTTGCGCTTCTGATAGCATTTTTCACATATAGGATTATGATTTCATAGGCGATAATCAAGAGTGAGATAACAAATCCCTGTGCGCTATCTATAAGAAAGGAACCTTTTCTATAGCCGTCATTGCAGCATCCTACATCAGCCAGAAATTCCTCATATAAGTATGTAGATAAAAAAACCAAGGGGAGCACAATAAGTGTCGCCTTGGTTGATATTTTATAAAGCCCTAGATTATTTCGTAGGCTTAGGTTTTTACTTTGTGCGTAGACATATCTTGATACTACCTCCCATAGCATCATTACGATAACTACGGTGTAAACCAGGGATACTGTTGTATTGGTGTCCCAATCAAGAAAGTGGCCCCAGTCATCTACCCTTGTAACCTTGAAGAAGAAGAATACAAAGACAGCAATTGTAAACCTAAACCGATACTTCATCTAGTAAATTTACTCACCATCTTTTGAAGCAACCGCCTGCTCTGACCCAATATTGAATGAAATCATAGTTCCAGTCACTTTCTGAGTTCCAGTGCTTCTTGATGATACAGTAGTAGAATATTGACCTTCTGCAACTTGATCAGCAGATACTGTTACCAGATAGTGATCTTTATTTGCTTCATCTTGCTTAACATCAAACTTTAATCCTGAACTACTTATAAGTTTTGGTGCTGAAAAATTTGAACGCTTAGCAAACTTAGATCGCACAATCCATAGGTCGAAAGTAGTTTCGCCTCCCTTATTTACGTTCACAGTATACTCTTGAGCGTAAATTTTTGCTCCTCTTTTAGGAGCTTCGAAATCTTGAGCCATGGCTACTGAAGCCACAAAAAATAGTAGAGAAAGAAGAGTGAAGTGCTTTTTCATAATTGTATGTTTTACAGTTTGAACATACAAAAGACACGTGTTTTACATTGCTTCTTACCCTCTTCGTGACTGAACTGCGCGATTACTTATTGAATTGTCAGATTCTTTAATTGAACTGTTTATCAATTTTTCTTCAATTCTGACAATAGACTCTGTACCTGCTGATCTAGAGATGTTTGTGAGTATTCCTCTAGTGCTTTTATCATATAACTTGGAACGTCTTCACCATTTTCAACTTTAGATGAAATATCAAGTAATAGTTGAGCAAAATTGGCCAAGTCGTTGCTACTAATGTTGTTACTTACGCTTTCAGGTTGAGAGTCTTCACATTCATTGTATTGAGCGACAATCTGATCTAGATCACCAAACTTTAATTCTTTGTTCTCAATTTTAGCTGATACCTCAGGACAATCATTCAGAAACTCTGCAGCTCGTTTCTTAAAATTAATAGCGGAGATTTGGAAGGCATTTCCGTCCTTGTAAAAGATTCGATCTTTAAAAGTGGTTTCGTTTTCTGGTATAGCTAAATAGTAGGTTAGATTTCCTTTTGAAATTACCTTACCAATAGCTTTTCTATTTCGATAGTTGATTGGCTCGTATATCTCACTATCAATAGCGAGTGACTGTACCTGGAATGCTTTATATGTCTTTTTGCCTTCGTCATTCTTAATATCAATTCCATCATAGTGAGAATCTCGATAGATTTCAATTTTACCAGTAATGGTATCACCGTTTAGTGTTACTAAATATTCGTTTTGAGCGCTTGCGGTGTATACTATACCAACAAATAGAAGAGATAAAAGAAATTTCATACTTGAATTTTTTGTGAAGTTATTTCATAATTAACTCTTATCGAAATGTAATTACTTATACAAAACGTGAAAAAATAAAACCTTTCAATAGTTGTGTCGTTTTTATTTTTCATACATTTAGTGAATTAATGTAAATCTTGACTTATGAAGGGGACCAATCTTGGTGAATTCGAAGAAGTAGTTTTGCTAACCATAGCATCACTGATGACAGAAGCATATAGCGTGAACATAGTTGACGAAATAGCTTTGGTTACAGGAAGGAAGACAAAGCTCGGTGTCGTACATGCTGTTCTCAATAGATTAGAAAAAAAAGGACTAATAACTTCTGAATTGGGGGAGCCAACCAAAGAGCGAGGTGGAAGAAGAAAACGCTTTTTTTACATTTCACATGCTGGCAAAGTTGCGCTCATGAGATCCAAAGAACAACGTGATAGGCTTTGGAGCAATATCCCTGAACTTGTTTTTCAAGGCATAAAATGAGCGATCGAAGGGAAATACCACCAAGATGGATGAATTGGCTTCTAGAACTCTATTGTTCCAAGGAGTTATTGGAGGATCTTCAAGGGGATTTACATGAATACTATCAAAGGAATCTAACCAAGAGTCGATTTAAAGCTGACCTAATATTCCTATTGGATGTGATCAAGTTTTGTAGGCTCTACACCATTCGAAAACCCAAAATACTAGGACAAATGACATTTCTTAATTTGATGAACAATTACTTCAAGACCTCAGCTAGAAATCTTGCACGTAATAAGCTATTCTCAGCTATTAACATTTTTGGACTTGCGATTTCCATGTCTATTGGAATCTTAATGATCACCTACATCAGTGAGATGCTCAGTTTCGATACGTTCCATGAAAAGGGAGATCTCATTTATCGCGTACATTCAACCTATAAGGATATTTCATCGCCTGATGTATTTGATTTTGCCTCTACATCTGTTTTTGTAGGAAAAAAACTTAAAGAAGAATATCAGGGTATCGAAAAGATCCTGTTCATGCGAAGAAATTTCAGAGCTGATTTAAATAAAGGGGATAACACTATTCCAGTAAGAGGACATTATGCTTCTGAGGAATTTTTTGATGTTTTCTCATTCAAGCTAATCTCTGGAAACAGTGTCACAGCGTTATCTGAACCCAATTCATTAGTACTGACAAAAACTACAGCGGAAAAGCTTTTTAAGGATCAAGACGCAGTAGGAGAGATTGTTACCTCAGGTGAAGATAGCTATACTGTAACGGCAGTTATTGAGGACCTTCCTAAAAACTCGCATATTCAATTTCAAGCTTTAATGTCTTTCATTACCCTTGAGAAAAGATATGCTGCTAATGAGACCACCACATTTTTTGACTGGCGAAGTATGTGGATGAATTACATTTATTTACTTCTTCCCGAAGGTCAAGATCCAAATCTTATCAACGGGTATTTGCGAGAAATTGCAGAAACTGAAAATGCAAGAACTGATCGCTACGAAATATGGAATAGTGTTGAAAGTTTAGCCAATCTGGTTCCCGGAGAAGAGCTTTCGAATAACATCGGTCCCAGCATGACTTGGACAGGAATTTATCAGCTGTTGCTTCTTACAGCATTTGTGATAGTATCAGCCTGTTTTAATTATACTAATCTTTCCATTGCAAGATCTTTAAGAAGAGCCAAAGAAGTTGGCGTTCGCAAGGTAGTAGGAGCTGGAAGGAGTCAAATACTGTTACAGTTTATATTTGAAGCCATTTTAGTTGCATTAGTTTCTGTTGCTATATCATTTGGCTTGTACGTAATAATAAAGCCGTTTTTCCTGGGGATAATTTTAGATCGCAATGACTTAATCACCATGAACTTTCAATGGATTCATATCCTGTACTTCATCTTGTTCGCATTTGCTATCGGAATTATTGCTGGAATTTTACCATCTGTGGTTTTGGCCAGACTTAAAGCAATATCTGTGTTTAGAGATGCCTCTTCAATGAAGCTAATGAAAGGTTTAAGCTTGCGCAAAGTCCTAATTGTTCTGCAATTCACGATCTCTATATTCTTGATAATTGGATCTACAATTGCTTATAAGCAGTACAAGTTTGCACTCAATTTCGACATGGGATTTACTACAGAAAATGTGTTAAACCTTGCGCTAAAAGACAACGATGCAAAGTTGCTGATACCTGAAATAGAGAAGCTTCCAGAAGTAAGTAAAATATCGAGATCGGGGATGATACCTAATACCGGAGAAGTATGGAGTGATGAGTTCAAGTATAAAGACCCTTTAGATTCTGCTGAGGTTTTCGTCAACTACGTAGACAAAAATTATTTTGACACGCATGAGTTTACTTTTTTGGCTGGTGGAACATTCCCTTTTGATCGAGAAGAAGAAGGAGAAGCCAAATTTGTTGTAGTTGATGAACTTTTCTTGAAGCGATTCAATATGACTGATCCTCAGGAGGCTATTGGAGAAATTGTTACAATGGATGGACGATTGGAAGATGATAAGTTGGAGATTGTAGGAGTAGTTAAGGAATTCCAATACATCAAAATTCATAGTGAATCTGAACCTGTAGCGATGATTCAAGGTGCTCCAGATGAATTCATGCACCTCAATCTTGTAGTTCAATCAAACGATATAGTTGGCTTTATGGATAAACTTGAAGCCATCTGGTCAAGTGTTGATAAGGTGCATTCTTTCGACGCGCAGTTTTATGATGAACTAATTCAGGAAGCATATGACGATCAAGCGACGCTATTCAAGTTGTTTGGGTTTCTGGCGTTCTTAGCTATTTCGATTGCTTCAATGGGCCTTTTAGGGATGGCTGTATTTACTACAGAAACACGTCAAAAGGAGATTAGTGTAAGAAAGGTGCTGGGCGCTACAAAGCAACAATTGATGATCATTCTTTCAAAAGGATTTGTATGCATGCTGCTTGTCGCTGCGGCGATTGCGATGCCTTTGAGCTACCTGTTTTTCACTGAGATGGTCATGGTAGATTTTGTAAACAGAATAACTATTGGCCCTGTTGAGCTACTATCTGGCGTATTTGTCGTGTTTGCAATTGGTATCCTTACCATTAGCTGGCAAACAGGAAAAGCGGCAACGACGAATCCTGCAGAAATGCTTAGAGATGAATAAAATAGGAAGCTTCTTGCTATTTTTCTTGAATGAATAGACAAGAAGCTAATGAAATACTTGCTTCCATGACTGATGGAGATAGCCTGCTTAGACATGCACGGACGGTTGAATTAGTCATGGAAGCCTATGCTGAAAAATTTGGTGAGGACCCAAATGAATGGGCGATTACAGGTAAGTTGCACGATGCAGATTATGAAAAATTTCCTGAAGATCACCCAAATAGAATTGTGGCGCTTTTACGTGAAAAGGGTGAAGAAAAGATAGCTCATGCTATTTCTGCGCACTATACAAAATGGAACGTTCCTTATAATACAACGCTGGATAAAGCCCTATTAGCTTGTGATGAACTTACTGGATTTATTGTAGCCTGTTCCCAGGTTAGACCGGAGGGTATAGCTACACTGACCGCAAAATCAGTGAAGAAGAAACTTAAGCAAGCAAGCTTTGCAGCCAAAGTTGAGCGAGATGAAATTGCTAAGGGAGTGGAGATGCTTGGAGTAGATATGACAGATCATATTAACTTTATTATAGAAGTTCTAAAGAAAAACAAGGAAGAACTTAGTATCTAAACCCTAATCACATGAAGAAGAAAATACTTATTGGACTTGGAATATTTGTTGTACTGATCATAGTGTTGATGTTCTACATGAACAACAGGAACAGGACACTGAGCCCTCCTGGAGAAGTTAGTATTTCGGGTGCAGGAATTGATGTAAACGTAAACTACTCGCGACCATCGGTACGTGACAGATTGATATTTGGTGAAGAAGAAGAAGGTGCGCTTCAACCTTATGGTGTCTATTGGCGACTTGGAGCTAATGAGCCTACTTTCATGGAGGTTTCAGCCAATTTTAGATTTGGTGGTGACGACTTTCCTGCTGGTAAATATGTCATTTATGCATTTCCACGAAAAGGTGAGATGGAAATAAGACTAAATTCAGACTTACGTTTTTGGGGCTATACTGAACCGGACTATTCTCAAGATCTTTCAACAGTAGTAGTACCTGTTAGTAGGGGAGAACACACCGAGCAGTTTACAATTTCTGGTAATGCCAATGATGATGGTGTCAATTTGATTTTTAATTGGTCAAATAGCCAGTGGGAACTTCCGATTGAAAAACAATAGAATAAAAGGCCATCTTGAGATGGCCTTTTATTTTTCTTTCAAGATAAACCACTCGCATAGTCAATCTTATAAGTCATTAGAATTCCACCTCGGTCGTCTAGAAATGGTTGTATGGTTTCAATTATTTTTTGCGCTATTTCTGCGGAAGCAACTGTAAAAAGTAATGTGTTTCTACTTGTAGGCAACAGTCCCTCGGATAGCTGCTCTCCTCTTTTTACACCCTTGCCTCTAAATATTTCTACAGCAGTATATCCATGAATACCTACTGATTCCAACTTTTCAATAAGCGATTGAAGAAAGGTGTTGGATATGATTATTTCTATTTTAATGATTTCCATAATTAGATTTTTATGTCCAGAGAGATTGGATGATGAAATAGTACATCGGTATTCCGATGGTTATGTTAAAAGTGAATGTGATACCCAGAGACATAGGCAGTAAAATGCTCATGTTCGCCTTTGGAACCGAAATTCTCATAGCGGCAGGTACTGCAATGTATGAAGCGCTAGCCAGGAGTACCGTTTGTAAGACAGCATCTCCGACGGAATACGATAAGCCAAATGATAAGGCAATACCAATTAACCCAACTATCGGGGGAAATATCAATGCAAATAAGACAATGAATGCACCTGTTCGTCGCAGTTCCTTTAGTCTTCTTCCGGCAAGGAGTCCCATATCTAACATGTACAGACTGAGCATTCCAAAGAAGATCTCATTGACAAACGGCTTCAGTTCTTTTTCTCCGGTTTCTCCACTTATATAGCCTATCAGCAGGCTTCCAACAAGAAGTAACACGGAGCCATTAAAAAAAGACTCTTTCAAAATATGCTTGAATCCACTTTCTTGATGAGCAATTGTTTGGTCTTCTTTCCGGACATATAGTCGAATCAGGATGAGCCCGGCAATAATGGCAGGAGATTCCATCAAAGCCATTCCTGCAACCATATAGCCTCCAAATTCGACACCTTGTGATTCAAGAAAAGCACTAGCAGTAGCAAATGTTACAGCAGAAATAGATCCGTATGTTGCTGCTACTGCTCCAGCATCGTATATGCTCAACTTTTGCTTTAGGATGAAGAACATCAAAAAGGGGATGAGAAATGATCCTATGATACAAACGAGCATGACAACAATAACTTGACTGTCAAAGCCGCTATGAAAGAGTTCTTCACCTCCTTTGATTCCAATGTCGAACAGGAGATATATGCTTAAGAATTTTGCGATCTGAGGTGGAATCTCAAGATCAGATTTAACTAATACAGCTATTAACCCTAAGAAAAAGAATAGGGTAGCTGGGTGGGAGAAATTCTCCACAATTGAATAAAAATCCATTGTTAATTTTTTTAAATGAATACATAGTGATTTTGGGAATGACGAAGGTCAATCCCTGTGTTGGTTGAGAATCAATATGTACTAGCAATGGATTTTTAACCGATGATACTCAATGAATAACTTTTTCGGTTGTAAAGAAGTAGGAATGAATGTCGAAGAGCTAGATTTGATAAATCCAGAAAAGAGATCGAGTGTAATGGAAGCTGTATTCGCATTTTCGGAATCCCACCCGTCGAACTTATCTTCAAGCTCCTTTTCTCCCTTTTCAGCATCCTTTTCAAACTGTTCACTGATTTCAATGCCTTCTTTTTCTACAACGTATTGCCCCCAAACAGAGGAAGACGTGGTTGCAATCAGTAGGAGTGCAATTAGAATGTGTAGATTTTTCTTCAGCATTTTATTCGCTTGAAAGCAAGATCAATTTATCTTCATTTCTAAAGTTTTCAATATCAATGTCTTGATTTTGTACTAAACCGCTAAAACTGTAGACGAATAGATGGATTAGTTACAGGGAATCTAGAAGCCTTGTCCAGATTTCATCTAACCAATCTTCGTGTTCTGGTTTCATAAGTGAAGACCGTAAGCAGAACAAGTATTCCGAATCGATATCGAAATCTACATTTTGAAATTTTGATGTAGGATACTTGTATAGCGATAGGTAGAGCTTATTTTCTTCTGCTTTGTTAAAAAAGGCTTGTGCTTTTTCGCTCATTTCACTTGTACTAGATCCACGAATCGTCCAGGCTACTATATCTGTTTCAGGAGTAACGATTGGATAGAAATGCTTGCTTTCAGAGAGCTTGTTGTAAAGGCTGATCGTAGCATTTCGTGATTTTTCAAGGTCTTTTGAAAAGTCACCACCTTGTACTGGTGGCAATAGTTGATGCGTAGCCCAAAGTCCGACTGCAGAGGCACCTGCTCTAGAACATTCCAGGCTTATTTCACCTAAATGCAGCTCGTCAGATGTGAAATAAGTATAAGGAGAGTCATGAATGTAATATTTAGCTACTTCCGGACTCTTAAATAGCACACAGCCACATCCATATGGTTGAAGCCCTTGCTTGTGAGGATCTATTACGATACTGTCTACTTGATTTAGAAGCGAATACTTTTGAATGGTCCGCGGTTCCAAATTACTAACCAGTCTGAAATAGCCACCATATGCAGCATCTGCATGGATTCGAAAATCATACTTCTTCTGTAATTCCAACACTTCATCTAATGGATCTACCGCGCCTAGTCCGGTGGTACCCATTGTACAAACAACAGTACCGACATTGCCATTTTTAAGTTTTTCTTCAAGCGCATGAATATCAAGTCTGCCTTGTTGATCGGAGGAAACTTTTTCGAATTTCAATTTCAATACTTCAGAAATGCGTTCATGTGTGTAGTGAGCTTGGTCTGATCCAACAATAATCTTGCTTGGATGGATGTTGCCGGCAACCCAAAGTGCTTCTAAGTTGGCCATTGTACCACCGCTAGTGAGATGGCCCAAGTGGTTTTCCCAGTCAAACATTCTTGCCAAATCGGCTACGACCTCTTTTTCCATTGGAGAGCTGGCCTTGCTGCCATCCATTGCATGATTATTGGGATTGATCCACATGGCTAGCATGTAGGCGGCCTTTGCAATGGGGTGTGGAGGTTTTAACATCTGACCAGCAAATAGTGGATGGAAGTAGGGATAATTGTCTTGCATCTTTTCAGCGGTCTTCAGTATTACCTTTTCCATTTTCTTTGAATCAAAGGAATAATTCATGTTTGGGAGGTCAAATCCAGCTTCCAGCTTTTCTATTGCCTTTGTCAATAGAGCAATCGATTCTTTTTCAAGTTTCATGATTCAATCCATTCAATTTTATCCGAGATGGCTCCTTTCTTGATCATTCGATCGGAAGGTTCGCAATACCCCATGTAGAAAAATCCAATGCACGTTTCGTTGGGCTCCATGGATACGTGTTCATTGAGATATTGGCACAAACCAGGGCTGCTCCAGTATCCACCCAATCCGTATTGGTCGAGCCCAATCCAAATGTTTTGAATCGCACACGCCACGGATGCTACCTCTTCCCATTCTGGTACTCGTTCCTTTGGATCTCGGTGTAGTATTATGGCAAGCAAAGCGCCTGCTTTGGTAGGATTCGCTTTGATCTTATCTCGTTTTGCTTCAACAAAATCAGGTGTGACTTCTACGTACTTACTAGAGAGAAATTCACCAAGTCTGGCCTTGCTCTCACCCATAAATACTTTAAATCTCCAAGGCTCGGTTAGCTTGTGTGTTGGTGCGTGATTGGCATTTTCCAGAAGTTCTTCGATAATTTCCCTAGGGATTTCTTTATCTAAATATTGTGCAGGGTAGACGGAGCGTCTCTTTCTAATTATATCGTTTACTGAGCTCACTTTTTATCAATTAAATAATGGCTAAAACTACAAACATATTCATCGCCAGAATATTTAGAGGAAAGGAATATTTCAGTTTAGTGTGAGGTCCATGCAAAACAGCGCTATCGGGATTGGTTCTCATTCATTCATTCAATAAATTCGTTCAAGTAACATACTAAATCATCCTCAATGAAATTTGGAAGCGTAGATAATCCTGAAGAAATAGATTTTAGTCTCCCTGACGATCATCATGATACAGAAAGAGTGTTGAAAAATGGCAAAGGGCTGCAAGATGTGTTTGTAGGATGTGCGAAGTGGAACAGGCAAGATCTAAAGAAATTTTATCCACGAGGTACCAAAGACGAGTTAGCATATTATTCTACTCAGTTCAATTCAATTGAACTAAATGCTACTTTCTACAGCCACTTCCGCGTTGAACAAATCGAAAAGTGGGTAGAAAAAACACCTGACAATTTTAAGTTCTTCCCTAAAGTTCATCAGATGGTAAGCCACATCAAGCGCTTGAATAATGTGGAGGAGCCTATTGAAAGGTATGTGACGAACATTCGCGCTTTTGGTGACAAGTTGGGAATGTGCTTTCTACAGCTACATGACAACTTTAAGCCAGCCAATATGGAACGACTGATAACTGCAGTAGAATTCTGGCCAAAAGATGTACCATTGGCAATAGAACTTAGAAATACGGAATGGTTTAATGATGCTGAAATAGCCAATGAAGTTTACGCTTTGTTTGAAGAAAACAACATTTCGAATATCATAACAGACACTGCAGGTAGAAGAGATCTTTTACATATGAGACTGACATCTCCTTCAGTATTTGTCAGATACGTCGGTGCAAACCATGAAAGCGACTATTCGAGACTTAAAACATGGTTGAAGCGTGTCAAAAATTGGGCTGATTCTGGCATGGAGAATTTGTACTTCTTCGTACATCAAAATCTCGAGAAAGAATCTCCAATTCTTTCTGCTCATTTCAATAAAATGCTCAATGAAGAAATGGGGCTTAACTTGACCATTCCGGTAGGTCAAGAATGATTGAATAGAAAACCTCCCGATAGGAAGGCTTTCTCAATTAACTTTTTATTCGAAACGCATATGTTTGACAGATTCCCCTGAGTTTATCAACTCTGAAAGTGAATCAATGCCGATATCCAAGTGATTTTCTACAAACTGTGATGTTACTTTCTTATCACTTTTAGAAGTTTTTACCCCTTCTGGAACCATCGGGTTGTCAGACACGAGAAGGAGCGCCCCTCTCGGTATTTTGTTGGAAAAACCTACAGTAAACAAGGTTGCTGTCTCCATATCAATGGCAGAAGCACGAATGGCTCTCAGGTAGTCTTTGAAGTCTTCATCATGTTCCCAAACCCTGCGATTGGTAGTGAAGACAGTACCTGTCCAATAGTCAAATCCTTTTGCTTTAATAACGTGTGAAATCGCTCGTTGCAGGCGGAAGGAAGGAAGTGCTGGCACCTCAGCTGGGAGATAATCATCAGATGCTCCTTCGCCTCGTATTGCTGCAATAGGTAGTATTAAATCACCCAACTTATTTTGCGACTTGAGTCCGCCACATTTCCCCAGGAAAAGAACGGCTTTAGGTGAGATGGCAGAAAGGAGATCCATAACTGTAGCAGCCATTGCGCTGCCCATCCCGAAATTGATAATGGTGATTTCTCCACTCGTTGCCGTTTGCATGGCGCCATTTTCTCCTTTTATTGGGACATTAAAGCGCTTGGCAAATAACTCTACATAATTTTTAAAATTTGTGAGGAGGATGTACTGGCCAAACTCATCCAACTCCGTACCTGTGTATCTAGGTAGCCAGTTTTCAACTATTTCATCTTTTGTATTCATAAGATGCAAAGGTAAACGAATTACAAATCGTATGATGAGATCGCAATTAAATAAAGATTAACGCTTGATTGTGAAAATTGAATTTTAATCGGAATGATTTAGACATTAATAAGTAAGTGTAGCAATTAGATCGTATAAACCTCTTAAACATTATCAAATGATAAAATTATAGCGTATCTTAATTACATGGAAACATCAGATCGAGTATGCGTAATCACCGGCGCTGCTCAGGGAATTGGTGCTGCCACCGCCAGATTGATGAGTCTTCATGGCTCAATGAACGTTGTTTTGTCAGACATGGACAAAGAAGGTGCTGATACACTTATGCATCAGCTTAATACCATACGTCCTAAATCGTCGATTGCCTTTACAACCGACGTAGCTGATCCAAAACATGTTTCTCAGCTCATGAAAGCAGCTTATGATCGCTTTGGTAGATTGGATATTTTAATTAATAATGCTGGAATTAGCCAATCTAAAATTGCGAGAACTGCTGATTCGTCATTAGATGACTGGAGTAGAGTGGTGGCTGTAAATCAAAGTGGTGTCTATTACGGGATGAAATTTGCCATTCCTTATATGCTGGAACAAGGACATGGCATGATCGTAAACGTAGCTTCTATAGCAGGTCAAATTGCGGCTCCCAATCATGTGGCTTATGCAGCAAGCAAAGCGGCAGTCATCAGTATGACAAAGACTGTTGCTCTTGAGTATGGTCGCAAGAACATTAGGGTCAATGCAGTATGCCCAGGCTACACAGACACAAACCATTTTGATCAATTACACGCTACTAAACCTGAGTTGAAAGAGCGCTTGCTTAAGGCAACACCTATGCAAAGATATGCTAAAGTAGATGAAGTAGCAGATGCCATATATTGGCTTTGCTCAGATCAGGCAAATTTCATAACAGGTGAGACTCTTAACATAGACGGAGGAATTTCTCTCTGACTCTAGGTTAATTTAGGGATCTGTATGGATACCCTATTTAGAAGAGTTTGGCTTTTGGCTAGTATTTGGATTGTTGGTTCGGCTTGCAAGCCAGAACCTCAAGAACTTTCAATTGCAATCATACCTAAGCCAACAGAGCTGACTGTTAAGCAAGGATCATTTACCATCAACAAAGAGACTACGCTCTACTTTGATGAGTCTGCTATTGCCCTATCAGAAGTTGTAAGTGACTATTTTACATCAATAACGACCTATTCATTAAGTCTTCTAGAAGAGGAATCAGCTAATTCAATCAGCTTTTCTGTGATTGATTTGCCCGAAGATGAATATCGTATTGTCGTATCAGACGAATCGATAAAGATTACTGGCGGTAGCAAAATCGCATTGCTTAATGGCTTTCAGTCTTTGCGTCAGATTCTACTGACTAATGGTACTAATACTATCCCAGCACTCGAAATAGTTGATCAGCCCAATTTTGAATGGAGGGGGTTGCTACTCGATTGTTCAAGGCATTTTATGGAGAAAGATTTTGTGAAGCGCTACATCGATCTTCTAGCACTATATAAAATGAATGTGTTGCATTGGCATTTGACAGAAGATCAGGGCTGGAGGATTGAAATAGATAAATACCCTAAGTTGACAGAGGTAGGAGCTTGGCGAGATGATGGAAATGGTGGTGTTTACGGTGGTTTTTATACAAAGGAGGATATACGAGAAGTTGTCAGCTATGCAATGAAACGGGGAATTACGGTGGTTCCGGAAATTGAATTGCCGGGACATTCTCAGGCAGCTCTAGCCGCATATCCCGAGCTATCATGCACGGGTGGGCCTTTTGAAGTTGAAACAGAATGGGGAGTATTTAAAGAAATCTATTGTGCAGGGAATGACTCTACCTTCATTTTTCTGGAAGATGTATTGACTGAGGTAATGGAATTATTTCCATCGGAGTATATTCATATTGGCGGAGATGAAGTTCCGAAATATCGCTGGGAACAATGTGCCAAGTGCCAAAATAGGATTCATTCAGAAGACCTGCATGATGAACATGAATTGCAGAGTTATTTTATTGGACGTATTGGGAAATTTCTAGAAGCCAATGGACGTAAGATGATTGGCTGGGATGAAATTCTGGAGGGTGGCCTTCCAGAAGGTGCGACTGTTCAAAGCTGGAGAGGCTTTGATGGTGCCGCTGCGGCAGTTAAAATGGGTCATAAAGCCATTGTATCTCCCACGTCTCATGCCTATTTCGACTATGGACTGAATGACATTGATCTTGAGCGTGTGTATAGTTTCAATCCTATCCCAGAAGATCTAACAGGCCAAGAACGAGATCTTATTCTTGGTGGAGAATGTAACATGTGGAGCGAACGAGCACCTCAGCCTAAAGTAGATTCGAAGGTTTTCCCTCGAATCACTGCCATGTCAGAGGTATTATGGTCAGGGGCTTCTGAAAAGGACTTTGAAGAATTTCGAGATAGGCTCTCGAAGCATTATCCCATGCTTGAATCTCTTAGAGTCAATTATGGTTTCGAAACTGTACCTGTTGAGGTTTCCACAAAGACTGAAGAGGGAGCGCT
Organism: Ekhidna sp.; assembly: GCF_963691765.1. Taxonomy (GTDB): domain Bacteria; phylum Bacteroidota; class Bacteroidia; order Cytophagales; family Cyclobacteriaceae; genus Ekhidna. The sequence goes on along the minus strand of NZ_OY829375.1, from coordinate 787,493 downwards.
CACAGTCTCACTAAAATCCTATGATTCAACCATTGCTATTTCGTACCTTGATGGCGATAAACAGCAAGTTTACGAGGGACCTAAAGTAATTTCAAAACCAACACAATGGGCGATACTTTTTAGTAAAGGTTCAACCACATTTAAGGATACCATCTTTCAGAAATTCGACCCACACTTAGCCAATGGTTTGATTCCTCAGGTTGATGCAGACTACAATCCGAACTATACTGCAGGCGGTGTTGGAGGGCTTACCAACGGTGCTAAGGGGAGTATTAAATTTAGGGATGGAAATTGGCAAGGATACTGGGGAGATGATGTCATAGCAACATTGGATTTAGGAGAAGAAAAACTAATTAGCGAGCTATCTTCCGGTTTTCTCCAGTACAATAACGCCTGGATATTTTTCCCAGTTGAGGTGACCTATGAAGTGTCGAATGATGGTGTTACCTATTCACAGGTAGGCACAGTTCAAAATAATGATAATCCAAGAAATAAAGAGCAGATGACTCAGGAATACACCCTTAAGATTTCTGAATCGTTGAAGACGCGTTTTGTTAGAATGAAGGCAAAGAACTTAGGAGTTTGCCCGGAATGGCATGATGCAGCGGGAAGCAAGGCATGGTTATTTATTGATGAATTTAGTGTGAGGTAAATTAAGTGAGCTATCAAATTGAAATATGCGCTAATTCAGTTCAATCAGCAATAAATGCTGAAAAGGGAGGTGCTAATCGTGTTGAGCTATGCGACAATTTATGGGAAGGTGGAACTACACCTAGCATGGCAACTATCATGCTTGCCAAACAACAAGTAAGTATAGATGTCTATGTCTTGATTCGTCCAAGAGGAGGTGATTTTGTTTATAGCGACCTTGAATTTGAAATAATTAAAAAGGACATTCTTCTGTGCAAAGAAGCTGGGGTCGATGGAATCGTTTGTGGAGTACTGTTGCCAAGTGGGGAAGTAGATATAGGTCGCACGAAAGAACTAGTCAAACTCAGCCATCCGCTCCCTTTCACTTTTCATCGAGCCATTGATCATGTGAGTGATATAGAGAAAGGAATAGCAGATTTAAAAGAGTGTGGTGTTGCTCGGTTATTAACGTCTGGTCAAAAAACCAGTGCAATTGATGGATTAGATAAGCTCATGATGATGTCTTCTTGTGCCGGAGATGAAATTTCGATCATGCCAGGTGGAGGAGTTAATGCAGACAATGTACAGAAGCTCTACAAAAGAGGTTTTAGAGAATTTCATTTCTCAGCAAAATCTCATGTTAAAGGGCAAAAGAATTACTCAAATAAGGTTCCAATGAATGGGTCAATAGATATACCTGAGGAGACGATACAAGTTTCAGACACGAATAAAATTCAGGAGATTAAAAAACTACTCGATGCGATTGAATAAAGGAATAATCCTCGTTTTAATAATCGTTGCCTTTGCGTGTGAGCAAGCACCTTCATTGTCGCGAAAGATGCTTAATGATGGATGGGAATTCAAACAAGAACATTCAAACGACTGGAGAAATGCATCGGTTCCAGGCGTAGTGCATACAGATCTCATTTCGCACGATATGATTCCACATCCTTGGAAAGGAACAAATGAAAATGATGTACAGTGGATTGAAAATGAAAATTGGCTGTATAGAACCTCTTTCACTATCAGTAATTCGATTTTAGAGAGAAATGCAGTCGATTTGGTCTTTGAGGGATTGGATACATACGCAGATGTTAGGTTGAATGGAAGATCGATTCTTACTGCCGATAATATGTTTAGAACATGGCGTAAAGACGTTTCTGATTTACTTGTCGAGGGTGAAAATACACTTGAAATTAAATTCATTTCCCCTCTAAAAATGAATGCTCCAAAGTTAGAAGCCTTGGGGTATGAGCTTCCGGCAAGCAATGAGACGGCAGAAATGAAAGTCAGTCCTTTTACTCGTAAATCGCCCTTTCAATTTGGCTGGGATTGGGGTCCTAGATTGGTGACTTCAGGAATCTGGAGGCCCGTGTATTTAGAGGCATATGATAGAGTTAGAATAGTCGACGTTCAGGTTGTTCAAAAAGAGCTCTCGGAAGATGTTGCAAAGTTGGAGGCATTGGTTGAGTTGGATGTTGAAATGGACGGAACCTTTGAGATCAACGTAATGGGGCAGGAGGTAACCAGAGATTTAAGGGCCGGGATGCAAGTGGTAAGTATGCCTTTTAATATTAAAAATCCTAAACGATGGTGGCCAGCTGGATGGGGCGAGCAAAACCTATATGATATTCCAGTATCTATATCATTTTCTGAAGACGTGATAGATGAGGAAGTAGTAAATATTGGCTTGAGAGAAGTCGAATTAGTCAACGAGGCAGACGCTATTGGTGAAAGTTTTTACTTCAAAATAAATGGAGAACCTGTCTTTGCGAGAGGGGCTAACTACATTCCTCAAAGCCATTTTTTACCATCAGTCACTACAGAGGATTATGTGAAATTGATTGAGGACGCAAGAGCTTCTGGAATCAATATGATTAGAGTGTGGGGAGGTGGGATCTATGAGAATGATATCTTCTATGATTTATGTGATAAGAATGGAATACTAGTGTGGCAGGACTTCATGTTTGCTTGCACCATGTATCCAGGTGATTCGGCTTTTGTTAAGAATGTGGAGGCTGAAGTAATTGATAATGTAAAGCGGTTAAGAAATCATCCATCGATTATTCATTGGAATGGCAACAATGAAGTGGATGTAGCTTGGAACAATTGGGGGTGGCAGGATAAGTATGGCTATTCTGCTGAAGATTCTGCGAAGATTTGGAACGACTACCTTTTGGTTTTTCATGACAAGATTCCTGCTTTGTTAGCAAAGCTTGACAGTCGACCGTATTCTACCACCTCACCACTGAGCAACTGGGGAAAACCTGAGAATTTCAATTATGCAAGTATGCACTATTGGGGGGTCTGGCATGGAGGTGATGTCTTCGAAGATTTCGAAAAAAATGTGGGGAGATTCATGAGTGAGTATGGCTTCCAATCTTTTCCTGGCATGGAAACGATATCCTATTTCGCTGATTCTTCTCAATGGAATCTAGAGTCGGAGGTGATGAAGCATCATCAAAAAAGCTACGTGGGAAATGGGATGATCGCAAAATTCAGTAGCAAATATTTTGATGAACCTGATGGCTTTGAAGATTTTGTGCTGAAGAGCCAGATGACACAAGCCAAAGCGATGCAGATGGCTATCGACGCACATCGTCTTAGAAAAGGGCATTGCTGGGGTACACTTTTTTGGCAGTTAAATGATTGCTGGCCAGGACCTAGTTGGAGTGCCGTAGATGTCTTTGGAAGAAAGAAAGTTTTGTATGACGAGTTAAGTTGGTTGTATGCCCTGGTAGCTTTAATTCCGACAATTAAAGATGGGGTACTTAGTATTTCATTAGTAAATGATTCACTTGAAGATTTTGAAGGAGCAATGGTGATCGAATTTTATGATGAGGAAGGCAATCTTCAAGAGTTGGAGAAATTGGTTGTTGGTCCTAAAAATGGAATTACCTCAGTTTATAGCGAGCAAATTCAAGCTAAATTCAAGCAAGCAAACTTGAAGTTGGTAGTTGAAGACGAGGAAGTGTTTACTCGACCTGTTAACTTAAGATGAAGATTTAAAAGTCCTTGAAATATAGATTATATCTATAATGCATCTTCATTAGATTTGAAATTTAAAGCTAGCAACTAACCTTAACCCTTCGAGTGAAAAATATTAAAAAGAAGATTGTCACAATCTATATGGCGATCTCGTTTCTTATCGCATTTTTTCTTCTTTTTCCGATACTAGTATTAGCACTGCTTTTCAAACAAAAAAGGTTTGGTTTATTCATTACAAGATATTGGTCAGGGATTTTCTATCTCTTAATGGGAATGCGAATTGTAGTTGAGAATAAACATTTCATTGATAAAAAATCGACGTATATCTTTTGTCCTAATCATTTTTCCTTTCTAGACATTACTACTATGACCATGATGCCGATCCCTTTTCAATACATAGGGAAGGAGTCACTTTGCAAAGTCCCGTTGTTCGGTTTCTATTTTAAAAATTATCACATCACAGTTGATCGAGACAATGCAAGAAGTAGTTTTCTGACTTTTAAGGAAAGCCTTAAAGCCTTAAAAAATGGATATTCTCTAACCGTATTTCCAGAAGGAGGAATCAACGTGGTGAATACTAAAGAGATGAGCGAATTCAAAGAAGGACCCTTTCAGATGGCCCTTAAAACTGGGATTCACTTAGTACCAGTGACTATAGCAGATAACTGGAGAATTCTTCCTGATGATGGGAAGTTCGATTTAAACTGGAAGCATAAAAGTCATGTGGTCATCCACGAACCCATAGATCCATCCAAGTATAAGTCGGAAGGAGTTCAAAAGTTCCAAGATGATGTGAGGAATATCATCCAATCAGAACTGGATGCCCGGAATCCTGATAGTAAATAATTTCATGCATTTTTTGATTGGCCCGAGGGATTCGAATTTAGTTCGAGTCTAATGGGTAAATCAAAATACAAAAGGCATGGAAAGATTATTAAAACCCTCATTGAGTTTAGCCTTCATTCTGCTTGCAATGATAGCTGTTTGTCAACCTCCTGGTGGTGGAAGAAGAGGGGGAGGTCCTGATGAAATGATCAAAAGGGAAAAACAAGCGCTGTATACCAAAATCACAGATTTAAGTGAAGATCAAAAACTCTTGCTAGACGGAATTTATGATGAGTTTGGAGTAACACTAAAAGAGACCTTTGAAGAAATCCGTAATAGCGGTAGTAGAGAGGGGATGAGAGAGAAGTTGATGGCTTTGAGAAAGGAGAAAGATGAATTGGTTAAGGATGTTCTTAATGAGGATCAGTTTGCGATCTATCAGGAAATCAGCACACCTCGTAGGAGGAGACAAGGTGCTAATCCTAACAATGGTGATGGCGGATGAAAAGCAATCATAACTTCCTGCCAGGACTAATTTTGGTTCTGGCAGGTCTTGTCACCTATGGACAAGAAACCAGCCTAAGAGTAAAAGGATCTCTCATAGATGAATCTGATAAATCAGCATTAGTTGGAGCAACGGTGGTGATGGTAAATATTAAGGATTCTACGCGATCGAAGTTTGCTATTGCTGATGGTGATGGAAAATTTGTCATCGAGGGATTGGAGCGAGCATTCTATAAGCTTAAAGTATCCAGTGTTGGATATGTTTCATATTCCAAATTACTCCGAATCACACTCCCAGAAACAGACCTAAATACTGTATCAATAAAACCTGATTTGACCGTATTGGAGCAGGTTACCGTAGAAACTGAAGTTGTGGCTGTTCAGCAGATAGGAGATACCACCCAGTATAATGCAGCAGCCTTCAAAACAAACCCTGATGCATCCGCAAGTGACCTTGTTAGTAAAATGCCAGGTATTGTGGTAGATAGTGATGGAGTCACGGCCAATGGAGAAAGCATTGAACAAGTGCTTTTGGATGGTAAAAGGTTTTTTGGACAAGATCCTTTGCTGTCGCTAAATACCATTCCTGCTGAGGTTGTAGATAAAGTTCAGGTCTATGATGAAGAAAGCGATCAATCTCAATTTACCGGATTCGATGATGGCAATACCACCAAAACCATGAATGTGGCTACTAAAGAAGATAAGCGCAATGGGCAGTTTGGGAAAGTTTATGCAGGAGCCGGAGAGAACGATTTATATAAAGCTGGATTGACACTGAATTCGTTTAGCAAAGAAAAGCGTCTTACCATTCTTGGAATGAGTAATAATATCAATCAACAAAATTTTGGGAGTGAGGACTTAGTCGGCTTAGGTGGTGGAGGCAGAGGAGGATTTAGACGTGGTGGCAATCAAAATTTTATAACGGGCACTCAAAATGGTATAACAACCACGAACTCTGTTGGTGTCAACTTTACCGATGATTGGGGTAAGAACATAACATTTGAGGGAAGTTATTTCTTTAATCAGTCGAATAATGTAAACGACCAGCTACTTTCAAGAGAATCTTTCCTTGCCGATCAAACACAACTTTACACGGAAGATCAACAGGCGGATACAGAGAATTATAATCACCGACTGAATTTGAGATTGAATTATAAGATCAATGACAAGAATAACTTACTTGTTCGATCTACATTCAGCTTTCAGGACAACCAATATGAGGAAATAACCATTGGTGAAACCACGAGATCTGGAGAAGTATTGAATGGTACCTTCAACACTTTTCAAAGTAAAAATCAAGCGTTCAATTTCAATAACAATTTCATCTTTCAGCATCGATTTGAGAAAGTCGGTAGAACCATCTCGTTCGATTTAAATACGCGAATCAATCCTACTATGAGGGAAAGTTTTTATGAAGATCTTTCCTTGGATTCACTCATCGAGTACAACACAGATGAAGGACAGTTTACGATTGCTTCAGCGGCTACTTATACCGAGCCGGTAGGAGTTTCCGGTCAAGTAGCACTTCGATACCAAGTCAGTCACACGGTAAGAGATTCCGAAAAAGAGACTTTTGTATTAAATGAAGGTGCTGGAACGAGTATTTTGAACGAAACGCTTTCTAATACTTTTGAGAGCGGGTACACCAGACATACCCCATCTATACGCTATTCGAAAAATCAATTTGGCAATCACTTTGATGTATCGCTTGCCTATCAAAATGCAAGTTTGAACAATAGTCAGTTTTTACCAGAAGTTGGAACATTCGATCGCAGTTTTGGAAATGTACTTCCTTCCATATCAGGACGATTTGAAATCGGGAGCGGAAATGTGTTTTTCAGATATTCTACCTCTACCACAGAACCATCTGTAAGTCAGCTGCAGAATGTGTTGGACAATAGTGATCCCCTTTTCTTGTCCATTGGAAATCCAGACTTGAATCAAACATATACGCACTCGCTGATTATGCGTCTTCAAAAGAATAACCTGGACAAGAATATTACCTTCTCAAACTTCACACGTGTACTGGCCAGCAATGATTACATCACTACCGGCACTTCCGTCATTCAAGCTGATTCATTGACTTCAGGCGGTGTGACATTAGTGGAAGGAGCGCAAGTCAATACACCTGTAAATTTGAATGGATTCTGGTCTGTAAGAAACAATTCTTCTTTTGGTAAACTAATACCTGCAATTAAAAACAACCTCAATATCTCATTAGGGCTGACATACCAGCGATTGCCAGGTTTGACAAACGATGTGGAGAATATTTCAAACACCTATTCCATGGATGTGAAATTCGGCCTGGTAAGTAACATCAGTGAGAAAGTCGATTATAATATCTACTATCAAATCAATGGCAGTAGCATTTCAAACTCTATTCAGTCTGAGAGCAATAATCGATTCTATACTCAAACAGTCGGTACTAAATTGAATTTGATCTTCGGGAAGGGCTTTGTTTTTAGAAATGACACCTATTTCCAAAAGTATAATGGTGTGAGCGATTCATTTGATACTAGCTACACACTTTGGAATATGGGAGTTGCTAAGAAGTTTTTGAAAAACAATAGCGGTGAATTAGAACTTTCTGTTTTTGACTTACTTGGAAATAATCAAAGCTTTAATCAAACGATTACTCCACAGTACGTACAAGAGAGTCAGACCCAAGTGTTGCAGCGTTATTTCATGCTGACATTCACCTATCAGATAAGAAATTTTAAATAGGGTTATCGTGGTTTTTTCATTCTGTGCCGTTGACCACCAGATATCATTGGAATTACCTTGTTCATAAAGGCTTCAAAATTGACCTGCTGCTCTTCGGTACAGATTTCTTTTATTGATTCGAAATGGTCAAAAGTAGATTGCAATTTATCTGCTTTGATATCCTGGATTTGTGACAATATTGATTCTTTTGATCTTGTAGAATCAGGATTTTGAATGTGGTTGAAGTAAGCTTTTACAAGTTCACGTTCTTCTTTTTCCAACATCCGAATTTTATCTCGATGCATTTGCGCTCTCTCCATAAATGTTGCTTTCTGCGAGTCATCAAATCCAAGTTGATTACTTAGCCTCTCACGAATGTCACCTCTTTCATGATGTCTTCCAGGGCGTTTCACCGCGATTACGGATACAACAGCAATATTGATTGCTAGCAAAACGAAAAATCCGATTTTATAAATTTTACCACTCATCTTCGTATAGGGTATAGTTGGAGATTAATTCAGGGTATTCTTGCTCAATTTCAGCCACTTCCTCTGTTAGGAAATAGTCATTTAGCAGCAAAGCATTCGAGCATAATACAATCAAGATGACAGCAGCGACACCAATCCACTGGTAGTTCTGCTTTCTAGGCTTATCATCAATGATTTTTTGTTTGATGTTTTCAAAAGCATCTTTAGGAGCTTTTGCGCGATTAGCTCCTTCCAAGCTATTGAGAACATCATCTATCCACTTTTCTTCACTCATCGTTCTGTTGGTTATAGTTATAGACGTAATTCATAATCATTTCCCTCGTTCGGGGTAATACTTCTTTAATTCCACTCTTAAGTTAGCTTTTGCTCTTTGCAGAAGGGATTCTACAGATTTTCTGGTTAGGCCCATGATTTCCGCTACTTCATTTTGTGGCAATCCTTCTACTTGTGTCAGAATGAATGCTGTTTGTTGATTGTCGGACAAAGCTTCAATGGCTTGGAATAAAAGCTTAGCGTTTTCTTTGTTTTCTAATGTCACTCCAGGATGTTCAAAATCTGGTGCGTCATGTAAGATTTCACCTGAATCTCTTTTATAGATCGAAGTAAAGACCCCTTGTCTCTTTTTTGCATTCTTACTTCTTATGAAGTCCAGCGATTTATTTACCGCTATCCGATATATCCAAGTGCTAACTGAAGAGTTGAATTTAAATTTTTCAGCTGTGTTGAAAACGGTTATAAAAACATCTTGCAACACTTCGCTAGCATCATCTTCATTCTTTAAGTAGCTAAGAATAGTGTTGAATATACGATCACCAAAGTGTTGATATAGTTCCTTCAACGCATCTTGATCGCCAAGAGCGATGGATCGAATACATTGGTTTTCGTCAATCACTTATTAAAATATTCAAAACGAAAGATAGCGAAGAAGCACTTAAATCAGGGTTAAAAATCTTCAATTGATATTCATATGATTCATGCTTTCATGTTAACTTTTCAATTGCTAGATATTTCTAGTTATACCACCGACAATTTAATCTCCAAGTAATGGCAAAAATCATCATTGTTTCAAATAGACTCCCTGTTAAAATTGAGAAGGCAGCTTCTGGCGGTTTTGAATACAAGACGAGTGAAGGTGGGCTTGCCACTGGTTTGGGATCAATCTATAAACAGGGAGACAATGTCTGGCTTGGATGGCCTGGCTTGGCAGTGAACAAGACGGAAGCTAAGGATGAAATTACAGAAAGACTTTCTGAAGAGAATATGCATCCAGTATTTCTTACTAAGAATGAAATCGAGGAATACTATGAAGGATTTAGCAATGAGACCTTATGGCCGAATTTCCATTATTTCAATCAACATGCAGTTTACAACGAAGATTTTTGGGCTGCATACAAAAAGGTAAATCGAAAATTTGCTAAGGAGCTCGAAGAGGTGATGGAAGATGGAGATACTATTTGGATCCATGACTATCAGCTTTTGTTGCTTCCGGCGCTTGTTAGAGAAACTCATCCCAATAGCAGCATTGGTTTCTTTTTGCATATTCCATTTCCTTCCTACGAATCATTTCGTTTGTTACCGTGGAGAAGGGAATTACTCAATGGAGTACTTGGTGCGGATTTTATTGGTTTTCATACCTACGATGATATGAGACACTTCCTCTCCTCTGTCAATCGATTAGCAGGGATAGGAAATACCAACGGCCAGATGAATGTGGGACAGCGTCTTGTGAAGGCAGACGCGCTACCTATGGGAATCGACTATGATAAATATGCAAGTGCAGCTTCATCACCTGATACATTGGATAGAGAGGTACGCTATCGCACATCGCTAGGCGATGTGAAAGTGGTCTTATCCATTGATCGACTGGATTATTCTAAAGGAATACCTGAACGGCTTAAGGCTTTTGAGCAGTTTTTAGAGGAAAATAAGTCATTTCAGGGAGGCGTGTCTTTGCTTATGGTAGTGGTGCCATCGCGCGACACAGTGCCTATGTACGCATCTCTCAAAGCTGAGATTGAATTGCTGGTAGGAAGAATTAATGGACGTTTTGGCCGCATGAACTGGACGCCGATTCATTATTTCTATCGAAGTTTCCCCTTGAATGCATTGAGTGCTTTTTACCGAATGGCAAATGTTGCGCTTGTTACGCCTATGCGAGATGGAATGAATCTGGTATGCAAGGAGTTTATAGCGAGTAAATTAGATAAGAAGGGAGTTCTGATTTTAAGTGAAATGGCTGGATCTTCCAAGGAGCTTTCAGATGCAATCTTGATCAATCCTAATGATTGCAATCAATTGGTGGAAGCGCTCAAGGAAGCTTTGACAATGCCCGTTGAAGATCAACAAGCTCGAATGGAGATCATGCAAGATTCCATTAAGCGATACAACATACACTCTTGGGTTAGCCTGTTTATGCAACAGCTAAATACTGTGAAACAAGAGCAGGAAAACTTGCAGACCAAACCATTTACCGATGAGGTGAGGCAAGATTTAATCACTACATACAAGTCTTCGAAAAAGCGGATCGTGTTATTGGATTACGATGGGACATTGGTTGGATTTCACGCTAACCCCAATGACTCAAAGCCTGATCAGGAGTTGGAACAGATCCTTGAAAAGTTGACCAAGGATGAAGCCAACCATGTAGTAGTAATTAGTGGCAGAGGTAAGGATACCTTGGAAAAATGGCTGTCAAAATTTAATATAGACTTCATCGCAGAACACGGGGTTTGGCATAAGAAAAAGGGAAAAGATTGGCGCAGGTTTGTGGACCTAGACAATAGTTGGCAAGATGAGTTCTATAAAGTATTGGAGGTATATGTAGACAGAACACCCGGGTCGTTTATTGAAAAGAAAGATTATTCATTGGTATGGCACTACCGGAAAGTAGAGACCGGGTTGGGTGATTTGAGATCCAGAGAATTGACGAGCCACTTGAAATACATTTCTGCAGAACGTGACCTGCAAGTGCAGGAAGGAGATATGGTTATTGAAATAAAAAATTCGAGTGTGAATAAAGGTACGGCTGCTGCTTCGTGGCTAAAAAAGCAATCATATGATTTCTTCTTTGCGGCGGGTGATGACTGGACAGATGAAGACACTTTCAAAGCAATGCCAGATAAGGCTTACACGATCAAAGTAGGCGTTTCCTCATCAGCGGCAAAATACAGAGTAGAGAGCTACAAAGACATACGTCAAGTACTTACCGAAGTAACTAGTTAATAAAAATCTGGTAAGTCTAGTTTGCGCGAAATTCTGCTACTCGCATTGAGCAATCCTACATGACTATACGCCTGAGGAAAGTTTCCCCACATGCTACCATCAGAAGCTTTGATATCCTCACTTAACAACCCTACATGGTTGCTATAGCTGATGATCTTTTCAAAGTATCGAACGGCTTCATCTATTCTCCCTACACATGCCAGAGCTTCCACATACCAAAAGGCACAGATTAAGAAAGTAGTTTCGGGCTTTCCGAAATCATCCTGATGCTTATATCTATAAAACAGCCCTTCACCAGCATGCAATTCTTGTTCCATGGCTTTTAAATGATCTTTAGCTCTATCAGTATTTCCAGGCAGGTAGTTCATCAGAATCAATTGAAGATTGCTTGCATCCATTCTATCTACACCTTTAGCTTGGGCGTATCCTTTTTTGGAATTGACGTAGCATTCCTCGATTACTTTTCTAGACTTCTCTTTAAGTGTTGTAGCTAATTCACCAATCTTTTCATCTTTCAATGTTTTGGCAATCTTTATTGCTGCGCCACTTCCAGCCCAATGAAACAAATAGGTATAGCAATGATGTTGTGCGAGGTTTCTAAATTCCCAGAGTCCAGCGTCCTTTTCTTCGAATGTTTGTTCGATCATTTTTAGCGTCTTGAAAATCAATTCTGGTGCATCAAAACGTTCATTAAAGATGATTCGTTGGTCATTGAAGAGCGGGAGTAAAGACACTAAAACTTGACCATAGACATCATTTTGAATGTGAGTATACGCATCATTTCCGATCCGAACAGGCTGGTTGTCCTGATATCCTTTTAGATCTAATTCTTTTTCAATTAACGCCTTAGTTCCATCTATACCATAAAGCGGCTGATACCTTTTGGATTCTTCTATGGTCGTATTCAAAATGTAATGGAAGTACTTCTCTGATTCTTCAAAGTGACCAATATTGTTGAAAGCGTTGAGCGTATAATAGGTGTCTCGCATCCAACAAAATCTGTAATCCCAATTACGAGTACTTCCTGGACTTTCGGGAAGACTTGTCGTAGTGGCAGCTACAATAGCGCCTGTATCTTCATATTGATGGATCTTCAGGATCAGTGCTGAACGAATGGCTTCCCGCTGATAGAAATTGGAGATGTTTGCAGACTTGATCCAGTTTTGCCAATATTTGGTGGTCTTTGATAGGAAGATCTCACTAGTCTCCTCAAGTGCTGCTTCAAGGGGCGGACCCCAAGTCAAAACCATGTATTTGGTTTCGTTCAAAACAAAACTCTTGGAGTTTAGCACATTTGTTAAGGAGATGTTTGTAGTCAGTCTTACAGAAGCATCTAAGCCTAGAAATCTGATGTGATTACTTCCTAGACTTGGCTCTGGAACAACCTTGCCATAATCACCTTTGGGTCGGCAGGTGACAGACAATCGTGGAGTTCCGGACAAGCATTCTACTTTTCTAATCAGCATCAATGGCTTGAAATACCTGTCTTGTTGAAAAAATCTAGGAGCAAAGTCTGTGATCCTATATGTTCCTGAATTGCTGGTGATTTCGGTACATAGAACATTGGTGTTTTCAATGTAATATTGATTGGAAAGCTTAATACCATCTGATGGTAGAATAGAAAATTCGCCACCCTTTTCATCATCCAATAAATTTCCAAAAATGAAGCTGCTATCAAACCTTGGCCAGCACATCCAGTCAATGTTTGAATTTTTATGGATATGCGCTGTAAAAGCACAATTTCCAATTACACCATAATCATAGGAATGTCTCTTATTCACTGTTCAATTTGTTTAGAAAAGTAAAATAGAGAGGAATGTGGAGGAATCAATCACCAGTTACCCGTTTTGTTCTGAATGTTAAGAATTTGTTGAGGTGTCGTGAGCAATATAGATGGTAAAAGTTCTTTATCGATTCATGAATTTTCCAGTTTGATGTTGCCTATCTTAGATATATAACCCAACATTTTTATAATGACTAACTGGAATAATATTAAAAAGGTCGATCTACAAGATTTGATAGATACGAGAATCAGTCTTCATAGAGCCATTCAGCTCGTGGGTGCTGTCCCTAGAAATTTATTACCTCATGATCCGACCGATGCTTCTGCTAGTTTGATTTGGAATTTGAATACTTCAAGTTTAGAGTCAGAGTCGATTCCAGGTTTTGATATCTCGGTGGGTTTATCTTTCAACGATTTTCAATTAAATATTTTCCAAGGAGCGCGCACATTGAAAAGCACTCAATTGAGTGATAATTCAGTAGATGAAGCTCTTTCTTGGCTGAAAAGTGAGCTCTCTAATCTAGGTTTAGATGGAAACAAGATCAATTTGAACTTGCCATATGAGATGCCAACATATGAGAACGGACCTTTAGAAGTAGACAAGTCTGCGCTTGAGGTATTTGATAGTCTTTATTCAAACATTCAGGCTGTTCTTGATGAAGAAGTAGTTAACTGGAAAAATGCTTTTGACATCAGATGCTGGCCACACCATTTTGACTTAGCTACTTTAATCCCGCTAGAGCTGGATGCAAATGGTGAGGTTTTGAAAAGTATTGGCGTTGGACTTTCTCCTGGAGATGAGGGAATAGATGAGCCATACATCTACATTAATATCTGGCCATCTATTGAATACGACAAGCTGGCGCAACACAAACTGCCTGCAGGGCATTGGAACAAAGAAGGATGGTCTGGAGCTGTACTGACCTATTCAGATTTTGTATCTGAGGATCAGGAGCAGATGGTATCAGGTTTTATTCGTGAAGTCGTGCATCTTTTGCACGTAGAATCTTAATGTCATCGAAAAATAGGTCAGCTTGGTCCTATAACTGAATCCAAGTTCAATAAAGAACTTATTTTCGCGAGTTGCCTTGAAGAATACCTGGCTTTAGTATCTTTAGTTGCGAATATCACCTTACATGAAAAAGTATTTATGCTTGTTCATAACGCTTTCTTTTTCCCTTCCATTTTATGGTCAAAATAAACAAGTAGTCGATTCTCTTTTGCAGATAACTGAATCGGATATCACTGATCAGGAACGCGTCGACACTTATATATTAATTGCATTTGAACATGTTGGTTCAGATTCTACAGGAGCTAATCGATACATTGAAAAGGCCCTGAATATAGCTGAAAGTATTGGGTACGATGAGGGTAGAATGGATGCCTTGTATGTTCAGGGAAGAAGTGCCCTATTAAGTGGGGAATATAATCGAGCTGAAAAGTACCTATCTCAACTATTGAGCGCGTCCAATGATATAGATTATAAGAAAGGCATAGCAAATGCCTATTATTCTAAAGCATGGCTGAATTATTATCAAGGCAACTATGCCAAGAGCATTGATTTTCATTTAAGGTCACTAGACATTCGTAACACCTTAGCTAGTAAAGTTGACATTTCAGACTGTTTAAGAGGTCTTGGGATTACTTATAAACTTCTCGGAGAATTTGATAGGGCACTTGGATATTTAAATCAATCACTTGAAATAGAAGAGGCAATCAATAATCCCGGGGGTATTGCTGCAACACTCAATCATATCGGAATTATCAATAGTTTAAGGGGAGACTATTCTGTAGCTATGGATATCTATTATCAAGCTTTGGTAATTGAACAAAAATTAGATGATAAAAGTGGTTTAGCCTATACCTATCAAAATATTGGTGTAATCCATGACCTTCAAAATGATTATGAAAAAGCACTGGATTTTTACAGCAGGTCTTTGAAATTGAGACAGGAGATTGGAGAGAAGAGAGGGGTAGCTCAGATTATCAATAACATCGGTTTGGTATATCATGCGCAAAAAAATTATGAGCGTGCTTATGAGTATTATCAGGATGCCTTGCAGAAGAAGGAGGAGTTGGGTGATAGACGCGGAGTTGCTGACGGTCATTTGAATATAGGCAAGCTGCTGACTGATCAGGGCAAGCACGCACAAGCTATTTCTAATAAGAAAAAAGCATTATCAATTTCTGAAGAAATGAACTCAGACTGGGGTCGTGTACAGGCAATGATCAGCTTGGGGAGATCTTATAGGGATTTGAGCAGATTTAATGAAGCCAAGAAATATTTGAAAGAAGGCATTGGTCTAGCAACTGAAGCCAAGCTCATCGAAGATGTAAAAGAAGGTGCACGCCTTCTGGCAAGTGTAGAAGAAAGTCTAGGACACTATTCCGATGCTTATCGTGCTCAAATTTTATTTCAGAAGATGTCGGATAGTATATCTAGCGCGGAGGTAGCTAAGCGTATTACCTTGCTGGAGGCACAATTTGAATTTCAACAAGAAAAGGATTCGCTTCAGTTTGCCAATGAAAAAGAACGCTTGCTTTTAGATCAACGAATAAAGACTCAAAAAACTACCCAGTTTATGGGTATTGCTGTAGTGTTTGTTCTGATCCTAGTGATAGGAGTTTTATCTAGGTATTACCGACTAAAAGCGGTTTCCAATAAAAGACTTTCGCTTCTAAATAGGGAAATCCAAAGTAGAAATGAATCATTGAGTGCGCTAAACGACGAGAAAAACAATCTAATAAGTATTGTTGCTCATGATCTTCAAAATCCATTGTCAGGGATTATGGGGGCTTTGGATCTTATGGAGTCGAAAGAACTCAAAGAAGAGCATAAAACATTAAAAGACATTATCCATATTTCAGCTACGCGAATGTCAAAAATGATCTCAGACATTCTCAATATTGAATCAATAGAGGAGGGAGTTGAACAGATGAATGTTCAACCTTTTAATATTTCAAAAACTGTAGGAGATGTTTGCTCGCAATTCTCAAAGCGAGCAGCTGATAAGGGAATAAATATTGTCACAGAGATAGCTCCAGAGGTCATAGCTCTAGTTGATGAAAAGTATGAAGTTCAAATAATTGAGAACCTTCTCTCAAATGCCATAAAATTCTCACCAAGAGATAAACAAATAGAGGTACACCTTTCAAAAAAGAACGGTAAGTCACTCCTTGAGGTGAAAGATCAGGGGCCAGGTTTAAATGAGCAGGATAAGAAAAAATTATTCAAGAAATTTCAGAAGCTAAGTGCTAAGCCAACAGGCGATGAAAGCTCAACAGGGTTGGGATTATCCATTGTGAAAAAGTTTGTGGAGCGCATGGGCGGCGAAATTTGGTGTGAAAGCGAAGCAGGTCAAGGGGCAAGCTTTTTTGTAGAATTACGGTTAGCAGAGGAGCAATCATAAAACACGCGCATTACCTTAGCTGAAAAAGGCCCTTTGATCATTCTTAATTATATACCACTGATCGGAGCAATCCTGGCATTTCTGCTCGGAGTAATCATCTCTGTAAATAAGAATCAGAGTGCTAAGGCTAGACTTCTTCTTACATTAATTGTTGCATTCAATGCTCATAGTTTACTAGAATCTTATCTTTTTTATAATGACCTGAGTTGGCCAGGGCTAGGGCTTTCATATTTGCATTATCATCTTATCGGTCCATTATTCCTGCTCTATGCAGACGCCTTATTTCGTTTTGACATTCGATTAAAAAGTTGGGTAACACTGATCGTGATTTTTACTGCACTGCGACTAATAATGCTTTCGTTTGTTGACGAAAATATACTTGAAACTGCCACTTCTTATACGATAGATGTTATCCTACTTTCTATTGATAACATCCTTTCTCTTGTTCTGAATATCTGGTTTTTGTCTTTTGCGCTAATCAAAATTCGAAAAGTCCATTTTGCAGTCAAGCTTAGTTCAACAGAGGAACTCAAGTATCGTTGGATGAAATCACTTATCGGGATTACTATTGGGCTATATGGACTCATTTTTTTCTTAAACGTGATTTCAATGTTAGACGAAGACTGGCTCATTTATTTTAAAATCGAGTCCGTAATTAACACGATCTTCACCTTGGCTCTGGTTTATTCAAGTATAAGATTTCCAATTTTCTCGGTTCATGGAGACTTCAAGGTAGTAAAGGCTAAGTATGCTAAATCTTCATTAAAAGAAGATGAATCAAAGTTGATCTGGGAGTCAATGATTCAGGTGATGACAGATCAAAAGCCGTATTTAAATTCAGAGTATAGATTGAATGATTTAGCTGAACAAGTTGGGAGATCAGTCCATCATGTTTCCCAAACCATTAACGAACAAGTCAGTAAAAGTTTTTCTGATTTTATCAATGAGTACCGTGTTGAAGAGGCAAAGAGACTTTTAAATAATGGCAGAACAAGTCAAGTAACCATATTGGCGGTATCTTTTGAGTCAGGCTTCAATAGCAAAACGGCATTTTACAACACTTTCAAAAAGATGACCGGTAAGACTCCAACGCAATATTTAAAAGAACAGAGCTAATACCATCGTCCCGATAAATTGGGACAATTCAATTTCATTTTAGATGTCCCACATTATAGGGAGGGAAGCTTTAGATTTTGCTAAACCCAAGATTTGCTGAAAAAGGACAAATTAAAATTTTAGCATCATGGAAGAATTGGTAACTAAAGCAGAAGATAATGTAGGCTGGATTATAGCAGCAATATTTGTGTTTTCGATGGGACTGGCCATTGTCGAGTTTTTATGGGAGTGGCGTCAAAAGAAATTGACAAAGTGGAGGTTGAAAGAAATGCTTTCAAGTTTCATGGTATTTATCCCAGCACAGCTAAGCGAGAAGGCATCAAATGCGATATTTATCGCAAGTTTCTTTTTACTGGCTGACATAATACCTTGGCAGATACCAGTAAACGGATGGTCTCTACTTCTTGCTATTTTGGTCATTGACTTTCTTTACTATTGGGAGCACAGGTGGGAGCATGAAATCCGTTTGCTGTGGAGCTATCACTCGATCCATCACAGCTCTCCAATCTATAATTATACCACAGCGTTTCGGGTATCTTTCATTGACAACTTCGTGACTTGGGTGTTTTATCTGCCTGCTATTGCAATGGGTTTTCATCCACTTGTGGTATTGCTAGCTATAGTTTTCATACTCACCTATCAATTTTGGATTCATACCGAACTCATTCGAAAAATGGGATGGTTTGAGTTGATATTCAATAGCCCATCTCATCACCGTGTTCATCATGGTTCTGATGATATCTATTTAGATAAAAACTATGGTGCAGTTCTCATAATTTGGGATCGTATGTTTGGTACTTTTCAGGAAGAAGTTCATCAGCCTACTTATGGATTAACTAAACAGATTGAGACTATAAATCCTATCAAGGTTCACTTGTTTGAATACAAAGGAATTGTTCGAGATCTCAGGAAAGCTAAGAATATCAAAGAGGCAATAGGATATGTTTTTAACAAACCAGGTTGGAAACCACAAACGAAAAAAGTAGTCCAGTGAATTTGAGTAAGTTGATGAAGAAGCATCGGTGGAATTTTTCACTGATGCTTTGCTTATTGTTATTGGATGCTGGTCTACTCATCTTATTTCCACTATTTATAGGTGTAGCAGTAGATGATGCAATCATTGGTGAGTATGTTGGAGCTATTTACTTAGGATTGCTAGGATTTCTTGCATTGTTGATTGGCGCTGGAAGGCGATTTTATGACTCAAGGTTCTATGCAAAGTTGTATCTCGAGTTAGCGCCTAAGATCACTGATCCCGCAGAAGACTCAACAACATTAAAATCTGCTCATCTGGGATTTCTGGGTGAAGTGATAGAGTTTTTTGAAAATTCTTTACCAGAACTCATCAACAACAGCATCGCCCTGATTGGAACAGTTATCATCATTGCGACGATAGATTCATACGTTTTTGCTGGCAGTCTAATCGTATTGCTGATTGTACTGATTGTGTACGGATTAAGTGAAAAAAATACCTTGAGCTTCAATGCTTCTTTCAATTTTGAAACGGAGAAGCAGGTAGGTCTAATTGAAAGAAAAAATCCGATTGCGTTGCGATGGCATTTTCAGCGTTTGATGAAATGGAATGTGAAACTCTCAGATTTGGAAACAATCAATTACTCCGTCATCTGGTTGTTCATGATAGCGTTTTTAGTTGGCTCTATTCTCTATTCTGCAAACAATGGAATGGCCAGCCAAGGGGCTATTTTAGCGCTTATCCTCTACATTTTTCAGTTCATTGAGCAGACCTCGACGCTACCTATTTACTATCAGGAGTGGCTGAGACTTAAAGAAATTTTGGGCCGATTAGAAAAGATCTAATGGCCCAAAAATCAACTACCAGGCCCACCTAATGCCCATTTCTACGTATCCATTAAAATATTCTCGAAAGCTCAATAGCTCCAGATCTGGATTATTTGAAGTTCTATTCACCAGGTTTGCAGAGCCATAGACTTTCCCATATTCAGAGATTGCAAAGTCTAATTCAAAGTTGGCTCTCAAATATTGATACCTTAGTGGAGTTTCATTTTCACTGCCTGGAGATAATCTTGTGTAATTTCTAAACGTGTACTTAACCAAAGTCCTATATCCGAATTTGTTATTATTTCCTTCGTATTGAATACCGGGACCAACTTCATGGAAGGTACTGCTTCCGTCAGAGTCTATCCTGGACATTTGATACAACCCAATGCCAAATGTACGGCTATCGTCATCCTTGGATAAATCGAGGGTCAGTTCAGTAAATTGATATACCCAATCTCTCGAACCATCCAGGAACGTCACTTCATCTTCATCAATCCTGCTAGACCTGGTTACGTACTTTCTACTTTGAGTTACGCTTTTTAAAGAAAGCTTTGTAATACGACTATCCGATTCCCATTTTTTACTAATCTCACCTTCAATGAATGGTGCGTGGTATAGTAGCTTCTCGCCAGATGGTTTATCATAATTTTTGTAGAGATATCCAAATTCCGTCTTTATCCAGGTTTTGTTTCCCAGGTAAAAATCAAAGCCTACGGGCAACTTGAGGAGGCTATATGAAAATGGAGTAGCAAGTACTGCATTGTCCGTATTTACTCCCTCTCGTCGCTTTCTAAAAAATTCAGGAGCCAGCTCAAAGTACTTTTTCGAAGCATACTTTAGGCGATAAGAAGCTCCCACTCTATAGGTATATCGGTTTGAGTTTTGCTGCGTTTGATAGATACCCAAACTACCATTTACCTTCAGTTTAATCCGATATTTATCCCCCTCTTTTTTGAAGGAGTTATTTAGGGCGATAGCCTGATAGGTTCCATTATCCCAAAGTTCATTTCTTGATAAAAATTCTTCATCCTCAAGAAATCTTGATGGACTTAAGAAAGCATTCCATTCATTTCCCAATCCTATTGAAAGCTTATGCGAATGTGTGTTTTGACTATATCCGGCAGTAAATAACAGGCAAACCATGGTTGCAATGATTAGTGATTTCATGTGCTTATTTGGTTAAAAGGGCGTACTCAAAATTGTCTTTCCATTGATCTTCGTGTGTCCCAACAGCAATCTTGTCTGTCTTATCATTTGGCTGCATGTGATCAATTATGGCAATGCTCATCAACCCGATTAGCACAGCGATATATAAGGTTTTTGATTTTCTTGTTTTCATAATTTTTTATTTGATGGTTTTTTGATTTTCTATTCGTTCTAGCGCTTCTTTTAAGCCTTCGCGATTTGCGAGTTGAATACCTAGTCCGGGTCTTACATTTAGCTCCATGATCATTGGTCCTTTTCTATCATCAATGACAAGGTCAACACCTAGGTAGTCGAGCGGAAAGTTTTGGGCTGCCATTACTGACATGGCGATGATTTCATCCCAATGTGGAAGGGTAATACCTGCTACAGGATTTTGTGTGTCGGGGTGAAAAGCAATGTGTTTTTCACCATCGTATGCATCTTTCAATCTACCGGTAGTCATATCTATACCTATACCCAGGCCGCCTTGGTGTAAGTTGGCTTTGCCATTGGATTGACGCGTAGGCATTCTGAGCATACCCATCAGCGGTACACCCTTCAACAGAATAATTCGGATATCAGGAACACCCTCCGGAAAGATCTGATGGAAAATTCGATGTGGGCGAACGTATTCCTCAATTAGCGCAACATCTGAATCTCCAAAAGAATAAATTCCAAATATGACATTCGCAATATGTGTACATACTTCATGGTCTGAGATGACATTGCCTTGGCTGTGCCATAAGCCTTCTTTTTTCTTAAGAATCATAATTCCTTTGCCTCCAGCACCCTTGGCTGGCTTGATTACAAACTCATTCCATTCGCTCACCGATTGCCATGCTTGTTCGATTTTTCCGATCGAATCAATTACCGCATAGGTAGTAGGGCAAGCAATTTGGTGTTGATGAAGGATGCTTTTTGTTAAGCATTTATCATCGGCGTACTTGTAGTTTTTTCGTGAGTTGTTGGGGTATATGAATGATAAATTCCGTTCATTCATCCCCATCACTTTAGATCGAATGTTTGCTATTTTTTGAATCCAATTCATTGTTTTAGCCATTTGTTACATTAAGAAATCTGTAATATTCCATGACACGAAGGCCGATCCATTTGCCAAGCAAAAGGTTGATGCCTGCTACAGTCAATATGATTTCAGGGAAGGTCAGAACAAAGTTTTGAATCAGCGTGCTAGACAGTACCGAGTAGATGAGTATCGTAGTTAATAGCGTTGTTCCATAAAGTTCTAGCGCACTTTTAGTACCCTCTTCCTCGATCTTTCTTGCCACACGTTCACTGACAATCGTAAGGATGATGATAGGGAAGAAAAGTGGGGCCGATGCGGATAACCATCCGGTCGTATGTAAAAATTGGATTGCTACCAATGCCGTCAAAACAACAGCTATCAGCATGGTTGTGATTTTTGCATTGTATTGTATCCCCCATTTCTCCAGAGGAAAATTCACCAGTGCTACAATTCCAATCATGATGCTGAATAGCGTTAGACCAGCCACTAATCCTGTTTCTAAAAGTGAGAGACTAATGAGCACTGGAAGAAATACGCCATACGTTTTGATGCCTATTACATTCTTGAAGATGGCTACCAAAAATGCTCCGAAAGGCAACAATAGGATCATTTTGAACATATCCTGAGGAATTCCTGCATCATCCATCAACTCCCACACATTGAGCATGGCGAATGTTGGATAGTCATGAGCGCGCTCTTTTTTAATCACATAGAGGTAATCGAATGTTAAATCCTTGCTGCGCTTGATGAGAAAATGATCTCCCTTATACAGTTCGAGATAGTGAGCAGGTAGTGATGCAAAATGTCCGTTTAGCGCATCAAAAGGAACCCAAGTGTCATTCACAAGTATCTCTATCCATGAATGAGAAGTTTTCTTGGCTGTCTCCTCCAATATAAGTCCTCCAACTACTCGAGCTGGCATCTTTACATTTCTACAAAGCGCAACAAATAGTCTGCTTTTGCCATTGCATGACGCTTCTCTTCGATCCAGCGCCATTACTGCGTCTGTCAGTTCACTGCTCGATGATGACGGCATTTGATAAACAAAGTCATAAAACGACTGAATGATTGCTAATGCAGTGGTTTTTCCTCGACTTAGCTCCGTTGCTAATTCTGCAATTCTTGCGTCTTCAGATTGTATAAGATCACTAGCTGAAAGGTATTCTTTCAGGTTTTCATCAAAGTACGCCTTGTAACCAAGTGACTCTTGAATGTCATAAGAAATAGGTTTTCCATTGAATTCAAATTGATAAGATATTTTCCTTTTCTCTGCTGCACCCTTCCATTCAATCAATTTATTGGGGCCATCAAGGAAGACTGATCCGAATGTCTCACTATGAGAATTATTCAAGAATATTTGCTGACGCTGATTATTTACAGGCAGAAATGTGCGGATGCTGTAATCCTTTTCCGATTGGAAATAATACTCATAGTTTATGATGTATTTATAGTTTGCTCCGATTTGAGAGTATCCACCATTCTCTTTAATTCTAATCGCTATCAAAATGATTGGGATGGCAATCAAGGCTAGGGCTACTATTCTTAAACTTTTGTTTTCATTCATGATTTCATCTGTTTGCCGCGTCATTATTTGCGGTATTTGGAAGTAAATCCTGAAGAAAGCCCTTGACCCTACCCTTACATTTTAAAAAAAATCGAAAGTATCTTAGCTGCAATAAAAAATCGCCTTTTGGAAGTAGCTGAAAATGATAATGTATGTAAGCAGTCCGTGTATGAGGACTTATTCAGAAAGCTTGCCCCATTATTGAGAAACTTCCTGATGTACAAATTCCAACATGTGGGTTATGCAGAAGATACGGTTCAGGAAGCCTTCTTCACTTTATGGCAGAACTGTAAAAATGTATCTAAGGAGCTAGCCAAAGCCTATGTGTACCGAGTTGCGCAAAATCAAATTATTAAGAAGCTAGAAAAAGACAAGGTCCATCAGAAATATTTAAGCTTTCAGAGCAAAACGGAAGAAGAAGTAGGACCAGATTTCTATCTCGAATATCATGAGTTGGGAGAGAAACTCAAGCTGGCAATAGAGCAACTGCCTGATGGACAGCGAGAGGTATTTTTGATGCACAGGTTTGATAATAAGTCTTATGCTGAAATTGCTGAAGAATTGGAGGTAAGTGTAAAGGCAATAGAGAAGAGAATGCATAAAGCCCTAGTTAAGCTAAGGTTGGTTTGTAAAAAACTTTAAAGATGGGGGTAGGGTGTGAGATTCTCTTCAGGATATACAAGTGTTACGATAATTAGATGAACTGGGAACAAGACGATATTTTTCTTTCAAAGTGGCTCAATGGAGAATTGAGTGAAGAGGAACGTCTTGCATTTGAAAGTACGGAAGAAGGAAAAGAATTTATTCAGTTAATGAAAGCTTCTAAGATGATTAAACCATCAATTTATGATGTTGAATCAGCGCTTTCAGATCTAAATAGACGAATTGAGGCAAATCCCAAACAAGTACAAAAGCAGTTTTGGTTACAGACCAACTTTCAATTGGCTGTTGCCGCTTCCGTAGCGTTGATTGTAGCGGTAGTCTATCTATTCACGCTTGGAGATCAAGACATTCAAACAGGATACAGTGAGCAGGAGATTGTATTACTTCCTGATGGTTCTGAAGTGAAAGTAAATGCTGCTTCTCAGCTTTCTTATGCTGCGGACTCGTGGGAAGAAAATAGATCTATCAATCTGGTAGGGGAGGCTTTTTTCAAAGTTAAAAAAGGCTCAACCTTTGACGTCAAAACAATAAATGGAAACGTGCAAGTCTTAGGGACAAGCTTTAATGTGCGCAGCAGGAGAAATATGCTGGATGTAATCTGCTATACTGGTAAAGTGGCAGTAACTGCTGAAAATACTTCTAAGCAACTTACGCCAGGACAAATGATAAGGATCAAGGATGGCGAAATGATCGAGTTTAAAGTCTTGGATTTAGGAGATGAGCCTACTTGGACGAATGGAATTACCACCTTAGAGAATGTTGACTTACCAGTAGTTCTGGATGAATTAAACCATGTATTTGGTATAACTGTCGAATACGATGGTTCGCTGGATCATCTTTCTTATACTGGAGCGTTCCCTAATCAACAAGTGGAAGCTGCGCTCAAGCTTGTATTTGAACCACTAGATATTGCGTATTCGTTCGACCCTTCATCGAAGGAGCTCGTTATTCACGGCTTAAATAAATAATGAAAGTCATTTGTTCTGTATTTCTCAGTCTAATCATATCTGTGTTGTGTGCACAGGAACGGACTATTTCCTATACTGCAAATGATGTAGCGCTGGTAAAGGTTTTCAAGGAATTGGAAAAAACCTATGGGATTCACTTTGCATTTTCAGTTGATGAAATCAAAAATAGGAATGTCTCAATTAATTCAAAAAATGTGCCCATTCGTGCATTCTTAAACGAACTACTATCGACTCAACAGCTATCATTTAAGATAATAGAAAATGACTTCATTTCAGTTACTAAAGCATCATCGATATTCATGAGAATGTCTCTTAAGGATGCAGAAACAGGTGAACCTTTACCATTTGCAACAGCAAGAATAAAAGGCACTTATCAGGGATACATTGCTGATGTAAATGGAAAATTTGAAGCCGTCATAAATAACCCATCTGAGGTGACTTTAGAAATCTCTTTTATTGGGTATAAAAAGAAAGAATTGGTTGTTAGTACCATTGATCCAAGCAAAGTCCTCGATATTAATCTGGAAAGAGATGCACAGGTGCTGCAAGAAATAGTGGTGAAAGAGTACTTGAACAAAGGAATCACAATTGATGACAGGGCCTCAAAAATTTCTATTGATGTTCAAGATATGGAAATCTTACCTGGTCTTTCCGAACGAGATATTCTCCTTTCCGCTCAGATCTTGGCAGGAATTGGGTCGGCAGATGAATCAGCTGGCGGATTGAATGTTCGAGGCAGCTCGAGAGACAATACCTTTGTGTATTGGAATAAAATTCCAGTCTATCAATCTGCCCATTACTTTGGTAATATTTCCTCCTTTATTCCTTCGGCTATTGGTAAAGTAGATATTTACAAAAACTATGTTCCAGTTAGTTATGGAGGGTCTAGTTCGGGTTTGCTGTTGATTAATTCAAGAAAACCATCAAGCGAGAAACCTGTAGTAGAAACCAACCTAAACTTAACTCACGGCGATCTCTATACCAGTTTACCTTTTGCGAAGCAGTCGGGGCAAATTTCTGTTGCAGCAAGACGATCTTTCAACGATTTAATTTCAACACCCACCTTCAACGCTATCAGCAACAAGCTTTTTGAAGGAAGTTTGACAGAAGATGTGCAGGGGATTTCTGAAGATTTTGAATACAATAGCAAACTCGTCTTTAATGATATCAACGTAGTGGTAGACTTTAAACCTGCTGGAAATAATGAATTCTCAGCAAGCCTCTTGAGCTCAAGGAGTAAGTTGAACTACAATTCTGAGGACGAGGAAGATGTTCTTCAATCTATACAGGAACATAATGTAAGATCCTTTGGGTCGAACCTTTCTTGGACCAGGCGATGGTCTGATCCATTCTCTAGTGAACTAAGCGTTTCATATGCTGATTATCACATGGATTATTCGTTGATCAATGTCAGACGTGAAGAAGACGAAGGTCCGGAAGATGATCTTCAAACGCGTATCAACAATCTCGAAAATTTCGAATCACGACTCAAGCTAACATACGCGCCAGCAAAAAATCATGCAATTGATGCAGGGTATCAGTTTAATGATGTGAAAGCAGATTTGACGATTAATGAAGATTTTTTCTTTGAAGAGGATTTTACTGAATCAATTACGAGTGATGGCAGTGTTCACGGGATATTTGCTAATTACTTCGGAAAGTTCAGTTCAGGAATTCAACTAGGAGCTGGTGTTCGTTACAATGGCTATGAGATTCTCAATGACTACAGAATCGATCGACAACTTAGATTGAACTATGAATTGGCACCAGGCATTCTCTTGAAATCCTCTGCTGGTATTTATCATCAATATATCAGTTCGTTGAAAGAGGTAGATTTTGTATTCTCAAATACCATCGAGCAAAATTGGATCACTGCAGAACGTGAAGAAGACATCCCGGTAATTAAAAATGAGCAAGTGGTACTAGGAGCATTGATTACCAAAGCTGGATGGGTGGTGGATGTTGATGCATACTACAAGCAAGTTTTAGCTCCTGTTGCATGGAATTTTGGATTTCGCATAGAAGATGATGAAGTCTTAGTTTCAGGAGTTGAAGAAATTAAAGGACTTGATTTGACAGTGAAGAAACGGTGGAAGTATTACCGAGCATGGTTGAGCTATACATTTCAGGATTCAGAAGTTGAAGCAAGAGAGCAGGCTTTTACTTCTGGATTAAACATTAGGCATCAATTGCAAGTATCGCAGACCATGAACTACAAGCAGTATGAATTCTCACTCGGCTATACCATGCGTTCAGGATTGCCATTTACTCGTGCTTTAGGTTTTGAGCAATTTGTTGAGGATGATGGAGAGCGATTTTTTGATATTGAGTATGAGGAGGTAAACACTAGCAGATTGCCCACATATCATCGACTCGATGCATCTGCATGGTATAAACTAAAGAAGAAAGAAGGATCTCAGTTTTCTGCAGAGTTCGGTTTATCCATACTTAATGTATTAAATACTAATAATTTCTACAGTAGATCATACTCGATAGAAGAGGACGAGGAAGATCAGATATTCATACTCCAGAGTGATAGAAAGCTAATCGGAATCACGCCGAATGTCAGTGTAAGGTTTAAGTTTTAATCTGTCCATTTTTTAATCAAACAATGTCCACTTCAGATGGTTATTTGAAGGCATAATTAGGATATTGAATGAAGCTTACTGAACGTGAACTGAATAGGGTAATAGAAATGGCTTGGGAGGACAGAACTCCATTTGAAGCTATCAAGTATCAGTTTAAATTGAGTGAAGGGGAAGTAATCAAAATTATGCGTAACGAACTCAAACCATCCAGTTTCAAGCTGTGGAGAAAACGTGTAAATAGTGGTGTAAGCCAAAAGAGCTCAAAAAAGAGAAATCCCGAAATAGACAGATTTAGATGCTCCAGGCAGAGAAATATTTCACTGAATAAGATTTCCAAAAGATGAATTTCCCTACTGATTACGCATCAATCATTGGTCGTCTTAAATCTGTAGACCCTGAGTCGTACGGAAAAAGTAGAAATTTCATGGACGGTGCAGTAACTCAACTTTCACCTTATATCTCTCGAGGGGTAATATCTACTAAGATGGTGATGGATCATGTAATGTCACTAGATCTTCCTTTTTATAAAGTAGAAAAACTTGTTCAAGAACTGGCATGGAGAGACTATTGGCAGCAAGTGTGGCTTGCTAAAGGAGATGATATCAATAGAGATTTAAAGCATCAGCAAGTGGACGTGGAAAATCATGAAATGCCATCAAGTATTGTTGAAGCTGCTACAGGAGTAAATGCCATTGATCATGCAATAGCAGAGTTTTATGATAATGGGTATCTACATAATCATGTGAGGATGTACATAGCATCATTAGCATGCAATGTAGGGAAGTCCCATTGGGTAACACCATCGAGATGGATGTACTATCATTTATTAGATGGAGACTGGGCGAGCAATACACTTAGTTGGCAATGGGTAGCTGGAGCCAATGCAAATAAGAAATACTTTGCGAATCAGGAAAACATAAATAAATACTGTTATTCGGATCAGAGAGGAAGTTATTTAGATGTTTCCTATTCAGAAATTGACCAAATACCTATTCCAAATGAATTGGTAGAAACTGCCAACCCAGCTCTGGAGACACCATTTCCAGAATGCTATGAAATCAAGTTAGATGAGGCAAAGCCAACATTGATTTATAACTACTACAACCTGGATCCTTCCTGGCGTAGTGATATGGATGCGAATAGAATATTACTCATCGAACCATCGATTTTTAATGATCACCCCATTTCTAAGAACTCCATTGACTTCATTTTGGCATTGTCTGAAAACATCCCAGGTATTCAAATTCATGTTGGTGAGTTTGAAGAAATATTAGTGGCAACTTCTAATGAGATCATATTCAAAGAGCATCCTTTGAATCATAGGTATCAAGGAACAGAAGATTCGCGGGATTGGATGTTTGATGTCAAGGGATATTTTCCATCATTTTTTGGGTTCTGGAAAAAATGTAAAAAACAATTGCAATGACAGGTCAGGCAATAAATATTGTTTGGCTTAAGCGTGATTTAAGAACCCAGAATCATGCACCATTTGAGGAAGCCGAGAAGCAGAATATTCCATACAGAGTCATCTACATTTTTGATGAAAAGCTCATCCAACACCCTGATACTTCTTCCAGACACCTTCAGTTTATTTATCATTCCATTTTAGATATGAACCAACAGTTGCAAGAGTATGGAAGAAAAGTAGAAGTCTTCCATGGCGATGCCGTTGACATATTTGAGTACCTCACAACTAATGAGCATGTAGTTAATGTTTATTCATATCAAGAATCTGGTGTGAAGCATAGCTGGGATATAGATAAGAAAGTGTCACATCTATTGACCGAAAAGAATCTTCGCTGGAAAGAATTTGCAAGGGATGGAATTGCAAGAGGAATCAGTAATCGCAAAGGTTGGGACAAGAATTGGTTTGTAACCATGAATAAACCGATGATTGAAAATACATTTTCATTTCAGGATTTAGCTGTGCTTTCTCACCGGTTCGAATTATCGAAAGAACTTCAAAAAACTATTGAAAACTACAGCGAAAATTATCAGCCTGCAGGAGAGCGTTATGCTTGGAAGTACTTAAAATCTTTTGTTGAAAAAAGAGGAACAAAATACAATTTGTTGATTTCGAAACCACTTGAAAGTAGGACCTCTTGTTCAAGAATTTCTACTTATCTGTCTTGGGGGAATTTGAGCATTCAACAGGCTTATCAATTCGTCAAAAATCATCCTAATTACAATGAGAATAAACGTCCGTTTGGCGCATTTCTAACAAGGCTTAAGTGGCATTGCCATTTCATTCAAAAATTTGAAGTAGAGTGCGAATATGAAACCGATTGTATCAATAGAGGGTACGAATTATTAGAAAGGAGCTCAAATGAAGATTATCTCAAAGCCTGGAAAGAAGGGGTTACAGGGTATCCTTTAGTTGATGCTTGCATGCGCGCGCTAAAAGAGACAGGGTGGATCAATTTTAGAATGAGAGCAATGTTGGTTTCATTCCTATGTCATTATCTTGATCAGGATTGGCGCAAGGGAGTATATCATCTGGCCAATTATTTTTTGGACTACGAACCAGGTATTCACTATCCTCAGTTTCAAATGCAAGCTGGCACTACAGGTATCAATACAGTCAGAATTTACAATCCAGTCAAACAGTCCAAAGACCATGATCCCAATGGAGTGTTTATTAAATCATGGGTGCCTGAGTTGGCAAATGTTGAAGTTCAGCACATTCATGAACCTTGGGAAATGACACCTCTTGAACAACAATATTGCAGGGTGACCATTGGTGAAGATTATCCCAATCCGATTGTAGACTTAGTGGAAAGCGGAAGAAACGCACGAACAAAGATCTGGGGCCATAGAAAAAATCCAGAAGTTCGACTAGAAAAAGAACGGATTTTAAGAACACATACTCGAAGGGGTTAGCATATGAAGGAAGCAGCAATCATCTTTCCACATCAACTGTTTGAGGATCATCCAATACTATCTGATGGAAAAAAAGTTTTCTTGATTGAAGAATGGTTATTCTTCAATCAGTATCGATTTCATAAACAGAAATTGGTTTTTCATCGCGCTTCAATGAAATGCTACGAGTCGTACCTTCATGATTTGGGGTGTTATGTTGAATATATCGAAGCTTCAGATGTTAGATGTGATATTCGAAAGTTGATTGGTAGTCTGGATGTAGAAGCTATCCATGTAATTGATCCAATCGATAATTACCTGAGTAGGAGACTAAATACTGCATCTGAAAAATGTGGCATTCAAGTTATAGCGTACGCATCTCCAGGCTTTATTAATACCAAAGAAGATTTATCCGTCTTTTTTAAGCCAACAAAAAAGAAATTTTTTCAGACTGAGTTCTACATCTCTCAGCGCAAGAAATTGAACATACTATTAGATCAAGGGAATAATCCGATTGGTGGTAAATGGACGTTTGATGCTGAAAACAGAAAAAAATACCCAAAGGAAAAAATGCCTCCAGGAATAAATTATCCAACTCCAGATGGTCACTATAAAGAAGCGATTAGCTATGTAGCAGATCAGTTTCAGGAGAATCCTGGCACTTTAAGTGATTTTCAATTGTATCCCACAAATTTTGAAGACGCCAAATCATGGTTGGACCAATTTCTTCAGATTCGATTCTCGGCTTTTGGCGACTATGAGGATGCCATTGTAGCAAACGAAAATATCCTAAATCACAGCGTCCTTTCTCCATTGATAAACAGTGGACTTTTAACTCCTGCATATGTGGTAAATGAAATACTGGCTTACGCAGATAAGAACACAATTGCCATTAATAATACCGAAGGAATTGTAAGGCAAATTATTGGTTGGAGAGAGTTTATTCGTGGAGTTTATGAAGTGAAAGGAACTGAAGAGAGAACTAAAAATTTTTGGAAGTTCGATCGAAAGATTCCTGATTCATTTTATGAAGGGACGACTGGGATTGATCCCATAGATATCACTATCAAAAAGTTACTTGCTACAGGTTATAACCATCACATTGAACGATTGATGGTATTGGGCAATTTCATGGTGCTTTGTGAATTTGATCCTGATGAAGTCTATCGTTGGTTTATGGAAATGTATATCGATTCATACGATTGGGTTATGGTACCCAATGTGTATGGAATGAGTCAATTTGCTGATGGTGGATTGATGTCTACCAAACCATACATCAGCGGTAGTAATTATTTGATGAAAATGAGTAATTATAAAAAGGGAGATTGGCAGGTGATTTGGGATGGGCTGTTCTGGCGATTCATGGATTGCCATCGAGATTTTTTCCTTAGTAATCCTAGACTTGGAATGTTAGTGAGAACGTTCGATAAAATGCCTCCTGAGAAAAAGGAGGCCCATCATAAAGTTGCAGAAGATTATTTGAAGAGCCTTTAGTTAGTACTTACTACGGAATCATCAGATTTTAACCTGTAATAGACGACTATTGATACTTTACGATCAAAAGCATTCCCAAATACTTGATTAAAGTAGCTATTCTCTGATTCTTCTAGTCCATAAGGCTTTGGAACAAACGGAATATTATTAGACTTGAAAATCTTCCCCACTGTCTCTATTCTCCGTTTGCTTAGATCAAAATTGTATTCTTTCGCCCCGGTGACATCTGCATATCCTCTTAGAATTACGCCTACAATGCTTATTGATTCGTTCTCCAGTAGTTCTTGAATCTTCATTTTTGCATTCAGGTCAAGCTCAGATTTATTGTTTTCAAAGTATACTTCAGTTGTAGAGTTAAGCACACTTTTGTTGTCTTTCATGATTATTCGGAGCTCTGGTTTTTTCCAAAGAGGTAATCCGTAATACGTAGTAAAAGTGATAGGTCTTTGACTGCTCAAATATTGATTTTCCCATCTTAGGAGGTACGCACTATCTCCATATTTCACCTTACGCAAGCGGTAATCCCACTTCACCAGGTGAAGATATGGCCATCGGCCAACGACTAATTTATCTGGGGGTGTTGCGTTCCAGCCAGCGATAAGTGCTGAGCCCATCAGCTTAGATGTATCATTTGGTGTGTGATAGAATAGCAACTCCGACGGTATGTGATCTCCTCTAAACTCGTACTCATAAGGGATAATGGTTCCATTGGCTCCAATTTCGCATGCGTCGTTATCGTCCATCATGGTATCGAAAAGGAGACTTAAGCCAACGTTTCTTGTGCGGACTTCATCAGTTTTTAGTTCGTAGCTTATCTGATAATACTGAGCCAACCCGTGACTGATTGGATTGCCATCCTTATCCACGGGCTGTAACATTTGTCTTATTTTGACTTTCCCGAATTGAAAAGTAGTGACCACCTTTGGGGTGATGCCACTACCATCAAAGTCCGTGATCCCTTTTAGATACTCAACATCCTTTGCAAATGGTGTATTACTAGCCAGCTTGCCATCTACATTTACTACAAAGTGTGAGGTAGATTGAGGCACAGGGTATCCATACATCAATCTTTGACTTCCCGCGCCAAGTGTAAATCTTCCGTCATCACCCAATTCATCGATTAGGTTGACGCCAGATTCAAGCTCAAACTCCATCTTATGTTTAAGCGCCTTTTCCTGCTCATCAAGTGCCCTTTGCTGATCTTTATCTGCATATTGATAGGCAAGCAATAAGTAACCATATGCAGCTTTAAACTGAGACAGTTTTTCACTGATACTTGAAAGTGATAAGTAAGCAAATAGGTTAGGCTTTAAGTGTATCGATCTATTGGCAAGATCAGCTGCAAATTCAAGAATGCTTTTTTGGAAATACCGTTGACTGATGTCGTAAGAAATGTCAGCAAAAGCTTCAGCATCCTCCGGTAAATAATCCTCTATGTATTGAGAAATATACTCAGGATATTTATCAGGATTATGTTTAGAAGAATATTGTAGGTTTCCAATCAATAGTACAGAATCGGGATCTTTGAGAAAGTCTCCATATCGATTGATGTATTGTGTTCTCCTACGCAACAGCGCACTATTTCCTTTTTCAAGAGCTAGATCTAATAAATTGTCAAAAGAATTCAATAGAAGCTGTTGCCGTCCTGTTGGAAACGTAGATTTTACAATTTCTGAATTAACTACTCGCTGAAATAGAATTCGATCTTTGGACTGAAGGAATCGCTGAATCAATTGCCAATTTTCGGGCTCTGTATATTCTTTTTCCTTTAGGTCATACAAGTATTTGGTGGCAAGGCTTCTTGCCTTATGTTCATTGATCCAGGAAAGTGCAAGCAAATAATTCCGAACATTCTCCATTCTCTTATCATTCTTTTGATACTCCTTTAGGTAGTCGTTGAGATGTACTAAGCTATTGGCTAGCTCATAGAAATGATTGGGAGGAATAGCTCCTTCTGCACGATAAACCAATCGACCCTTAGGGTCATAAAATGTAAGGGTGGGGTAAGCTTCAATGCCTAATGAATTTACAAGCGATAGTTGTTCATTTTCAGCGTCAACGCGAACAGAAATAAAGTGGGCATCAAAAAATTCACCTATCGAGTCGTTAGAGAAGACTTCTTGCTCCATCAGTTTACATGGCTTGCACCAGTCGGCATAGAAGTCCACAAATACAAATTTGTTTTCAAGCTGAGCCCGTTGAAGTGCTTCTTTAACGGTTATATTTTGAAAGGGAATAGTCTTAGCCTGTGAAACAAGCAAGCTGCCTGTCAAAAGGAGAAAGGATAGGAAGTGGTGCATAACATGATTATGAACGATGGTAACTTGAAAAAGTATACGATTCTGCAAACAAAAAAAGCTGCGCAAGGCAGCTTTTAGGATAATCTTCAGCTCGTTCTTACTCAACTTTCAGTCCCACAACTGGGTTGGCTTTTGATACTTTTCGTACTTGAGTAGATACTGTAGCAAGTAGTACGAATATGAGTAGAATAACAGCAATCATCACCCCAGACACTGTCATTGGGATATGATATTCATAAACTTCATCCATTAATGCTTCCATCAAATAAAAACTGATTGGTCCACCTATAGTAAGAGAGATTGCGAATAGCAATATGTATTGTTTAGTGATGTTAGAGGCAATGTTTTTAAGCTGTGCACCTAGCACTTTTCGAATGCTAAACTCTCTAACTCTTCCTGTAACATTTAGTGTAACCAATCCATAGAGTCCAAGCGCAGCTAGCATTACAGCAATGAAGGCAACCGCTTTCATGAATTTGGCATGATTTCCAATTTCCTCGAAGTAATTACCAAACACGTCTTCTTGGTGTCCACCATTAAATGGGATTTCTGGGAAGAGATTTGCCCAGGTTTCTTGCAAAGCCTCATAGGTTTCTTCTTCGGTGCCTTCCATGACTTTTAGAGACAAGTATCTGTAATCTTCTTTTTCAGCTACAATCAGCATCATTGGTCTGATTTCATCAAAGAAACTCCACTGGTGAAAGTCTTTCACCACACCTATGATCTCGTATTGAACACTGTCAATCTTGAAGAAAGATCCAACTGGCTCATCCAGTTCCATGCTCTTGACCATCAGTTCATTCGCGATCACAGCTCTTTTATCACTTTCAAAGCGATCTCTGAAAAATCTTCCTTCCAACAGTTCTAATCCCATTGATTCAGCATAATTAGCGTCAGCCCCTAGCTCAGTTACCTCATATTGTCTTTCAGGCGTTTCGATTACGCGCGTCCATGAGCTTCTTCCTAAGTGATTTCTAGACCCAAGCACCTGCTCCACATTTGGATTTTGCATCATAGCAGCACTTAGTTTGTCAAATGAAGATTGATCCGGCACTCTTACATACATTGCTTTAAGCGGATCATACCCCCAACTTCGTTTTGCTTGATAGGTCGTATTTTGAGTAAAGATCACACCACAAGTGATCGTAATACAAGCTAAAATCAATTGGAAGCCAAGGAATATTTTAGTGAGTGGATTTTTCTTCCCAAACTGAACGGAGCCTTTGAATATTCTTACCACCTCAAATTTTGCAATATAAAAGGCAGGGTAGATTCCAGAAGCAACCCCGGTAAACAGCAAAATTGACCCAAGGAATATCCAGAGGTTTGCATCAGTAAGTCTTAGGCCAAGGTTCAAATTGAATAGATTATTGAACCATGGGAGAAATGCGAAAGCACCAAGTAGAAGTCCGAAGAATAAAGCGAATAGGGTCACAAAAATATTTTCAGATATAAATTGGATGATGACCAATTTTTTGTCAGCGCCTATTACTTTCCGCACACCAATTTCTTTAAGTCTTTTGGATGCAGAAACAATAGCGATATTGATGTAATTAAAGCAGGCCAGGAGTAACATGAATATGCCTATAATTGGAAGGACTAACCTTGCTTCGTCTTGCACTCCGGAAGAAATATCGCTGCTGATATCGCCAGACCTATTATGTAAGTCTGCCAGCTTAATAAATTCAAATTTGGAGATCGCCCAATCTTCTCTAACGGTATTTTGAAGTTTGCGGTACTTCTCCATGCCATTTTCAATGATTGCGAGATCTGAAGGCTGTTTTACCTGAATGAGTGTCGCATTGACAAATCCTCTCCAGTTGGTTAAATCATAGTTGGGATGGGTGGTGTTAATGTTTTCAAAATTTACTAGAAAGCCAAAATCAATAGCATGCGCTAATGGGAACTTTTCAGCAACTCCGGTTACAGTAAATGTTTTTCTTTGGTCACCGAATAGGAGTAGGAGACTTTTCCCAATTGGATTTTCATCTCCAAAGTATTTAATGGCACGCGACTCACTTAGAATGATGCTGTTCATATCCTCTAGCGAACTCTTTTGTCCCCATTTTAGTGGGAATGTGAACATCTCTAGAAATGAAGGATCAACGAAACGAATATCTTCATTGAATACATTATCCTCGAATTTCACTACTGCCCCGAAATCTTCTATTCTACACACGTTTTCAATATGTGTAAAGTCTTCCTTTAGCATGGCACCTAGTGGAGTTGGAGAAAGACCTAAGTGGCGTTCCGTCCCATCTCTATCTACATAAAAGGTAGTCAGATAAACTTCTTCTTTTTTCTCGTGGAAACTATCGATTGCAAAATCAAACTCGATAAATGAGTATACGATTAAACAAACACCGATTGCGACTGCTAATCCAAATAAGTTAATGAATGAGCTTAATGGGTTTTTCATCAAGCTCCTAAGGGAGGTTTTTAGGTAGTTTTTGAACATTGGCTTCCTTTTTTAGTCCTGATTGGTGACCTATTTCCGATCTAAGAGAAATAGAGCTCTGCTCTATAAGAATGTATTTTGAAGCCAAAGGTTGCTTTTGAGGAATACTATTTTGTTTTTAAAGGCGAATTAATGCGATCTTATTTATGCTATATGCTCTTGAGACTTGCTTATTACTCTGTCGAAATAGAATATCTCATAATTTCATCTTTGGTCATCCAATGTATATCAGCTGCCGGAGCAGCATTAATGGTAAAGAAATAGAAATCTCGTGCCAGTTGCTCTTCTATTCCAATGTCGATGTAGTATTGAATGTATAACTGATGTTCCTCAGCATCTTCAGAAAATTCATTGGCTTCTCTTTTCCCGTCGGACCAGGAATGAACACCTACTTGTGCATTCTCACCTATTGATCGATTGATTCCTGCCAGAAAAAGGTCTACTGCTCCAGATGCAATGAATCCATTGTTTTCAACATGAGTATTTAATCTCAGCTTGCGTAAGCTACGCCCCAATTGCACATTTACCTCATCATCTTCTGAGCCTGGTGCTTCCTTAAATATTAATAATGTGGTCTCAGGGTTTTGTCTGATTGCTTCATTAAAAGCCTTTAATGAATTGCGATTGATGTCATCATTCAATGCTATTGTTGTGTCATTTAGGATAGCGAAAGGTTTAATCAACCTAATCCCAACACTTTCTCTTTTACATGAAAAGGCAATCGACGATATGACTAAAATTAGTTTTAGATAATTAGTGTTCATTTCGATTATTTTAGAATTAATGCATGTATGATCCATCAGGTAAGATGGTTGGTAGTTTGTATCCACTATCTGTCAATAGTTTAAATACTGCTCTATCTTCATTTTCTACCTTATTCCTTGTATTTAACTTCCATTCATGTCCAATTTCATTGAATCGATTTTCTTGTGCACCTAAAATGGAAGTCATTGCCCAGTAGATATATTCGGTGGCCATGCATGAATAGTCGCAAGTTTCATCATCGTAGGTATACCAGGCAGAAGATGGGTATGGGTTTGGAATTTCTGTAAACATTCCGCCTCTTGCGATGTCCATTGCTTTGGCTAATTCAGTTCCTGCTTGTTCACCAAATACGTCCGGGTAAGCGTTTGCATATCCTGCATGAGTAATAATATGAAGTACTTCTTCCAGTGCCGCATCGAAAGGGCCAGTTTTAGTAGCATGCCATTCTGGATGAGTTTCATCGTTGCCGAGATCTTGCCCTTCTCGATTGGCAGGAGGATCTATATTTAAATCAGATTCTCTCTTCCACATGACAATAAATGCTTTTGCTTCAAGCATTGCATCAAGAACTTTTTGATCATCTACATTACCATCTTCATCATTGTCAAGGTATTGGGCCAATAGATTCGCTGCATGTAGCAAGTTTTCATCCTTCACGCGCGAAACAGCATAAATATCAATACCAAAGACGACTACCTTTTTGCTGAATGATGAAAACCCAGCATCATTGTTGGCTACAATAGTAAAGTTTGGGTCATTACCTGGGTTTACTTCCTCAGGTTTTACTTCTTCCTTGCTACAAGAGAAAAGCATGAGATTGATTATGAGTAGAAACATTTTGAATTTTTTCATGTGTTTAGATTTAAATAAAAAAAGGCACATACTTCAGTTATCTCATTTGATAACCGAGGTATGTGCCTTAGACACAAGCCTTAATGTCAATCTCCCAATTTCTTCCTCAGTGTTGGAGATTAACTGGCATTAATAAATCTAATACAGTCTTTATCGATTTTACCCTACTGGAGGTTTCACATTTAACTATTTCTTCTTGTGATCTATCCCAGCTTCTTCGATAAGATACAAACCATAGTTTCTTATGGTTTCAATGATAGGGATACATGTTTTACCCTTTTCAGTAATTGAGTATTCTACTTTCGGTGGTACTACTGGATATACCTTCCTATGAACGAAACCTTCCTCTTCGAGCTCCCTCAATTGAGTGGTTAACATCTTGTCAGTGATGTGTGGGATATCTTTCTTTAATTGACTGTATCGCATGATCTTATCCTGTAATCGCCAAAGAATAGGCATCTTCCAGGTTCCTCCAATACGGTCCATTGCAAACTCTACAGGGTTGTAGTAGAGTTTGTTCTTGTACATAAATTCTGGCATAACTAATTGATATTCAGTATACTTTCTAAAAAGTAAGTATCTCTATTTTAGGTAAGTATATTGCTTTAGGTACAATACTATCTCAATTTTGGGTGAAAAAGAAAATCAAATGAAAGCTTTAACACTCACAGTATTAAGTGCAGCACTTATACTTTTTGGTTGCGATTCGCAGACCAATTCGAATATTGAAAATGAATCAGACAATCCCCAAACCCAAATGGAAATAAAACTTAAGGAAGAAGCAAGTTACGTTCATGCACATGGAATGCCATTCAAAGGGAAAATTCTAATGGTTGCAAGTAGTCCAGCTGTATCTGAGCAGACCGGATGGCCAATTGGTTTTTGGGCTGCAGAATTGACGCACCCTTTGCATGTATTTCAAGAAGCCGGATACGAAGTAGAGTTGGTGTCTACAGAAGGAGGAGAGGTATTGATGGATGGCTATTCTAACCCAACAGATGAAAGTGGGTATTCAGCTCACGATGTGATCTCACTTGGATATATGCAGCAAGATTGGTTCAATGAAATGTTGAAGAACACTAAGAAATTGACGGAGGTAAGTACGAATGATTATGATGCAATCTTCTTAGTGGGTGGTCAAGGACCAATGTATACTTATCGGGGGAATAGCGATTTGGAAAAATTATTTGCTGATTTCTTCGAATCAGGAAAACCGAGCTCAGCGGTTTGTCATTCAACAACCCTATTGCTCGATGCGAAAGGCTCGAATGGAGAACTATTAGTAAAAGGTAAGACTTGGACTGGGTTTGCTAATTCTGAGGAAGACTATGCGGACAAGGCCGTTGGCATGCAAATCCAACCATACAGAATAGAAGACGAAGCGAGAAAGATTGTAGGGACAACATTCAAGGTTTCGGATGCTTTTGTATCCTATGCGATTACAGATGGCAATTTGGTGACTGGCCAACAACAAAATTCTGGCGCCGCTGCTGCCAGGATGGTAGTGGACTTACTTAATAAGTAGGCTATTCATTTGAGACAGGGAGCATTTGCTTCCTGTCTTTCTAACCTCTTTTATCAATGAAAAGCATATTGGTTTTCACAGCGCTTGTGATGTTGGCAGTAATCGATGCCCGATCACAGAGTTTTGAATTTATGGGTGGCACCGAACGCATATTTGTAGACGTTCAATGGCTCGAAACGTTTGATGATGAGCGAAAGTGGTCGCTCTTTAGTCGTACGAGAGCTACAGCAGAAGATCGAGAAAATACGAATCTGTTTACTGGGGCTTATCTAAATTACACTACCACTAGCGGTTTTGGAGGGACCATTCTTGGAAGAATTTCTTCTCTTGGAGCGGGGAGTGACGTTGGCATTCATTTTTTCAAAGCCACCAAGGAATGGATGGTATATGCATTGATTTCTACCGAGTTGAACGCTGAGCGTGCGTATTCATGGTTTTCTATTGTCAGATTTACCCCCGAGCTAAATGAAAAGTGGAGACTTTACAACAGCTTAGAGCTATTCTCTAATTTTAATAAAAATGGGCATGTTGTTAGTGTGCAAAGGATACGCGCCGGTTTGAAAAATCAGAACTATCAGTTTGGGTTGGCTATCAATTTATCTGGATTAGGTCCCGAATACGATCCAACAGATGCTAATCCAGGCATTTTTGTACGAAAAGAATTTTAACTTAAGTGACAAATCAGTAGATATGAAAATAGCCATCATTGGAACAGGAAATGTAGGTGGAGCCTTGGCAACAAAATGGGCAGCATCGGGTCATAACATTAATCTTGGAGTCAAGGATACCAGCAATTTTAAGGGAAAGGATTTGTTAGCAAATTCAAATACTTCTGTATTTGAAATTCAAGAAGCTGTAAGTAAATCTGATGTCATCCTAGTAGCAGTACCAGCTCCTGCAACTATTGAAGTAGCTAAATCTTTGGGAGATACGGCAGGTAAAGTGATTATAGACTCCATGAATGTTGTAATGGGAAGAGGACCAGAAGGCTTTAAGAATACTGCTGATGCCATTCTTGCCAATACCGCCACAGATGATGTTGTCAAGTGCTTCAATACTACGGGCTTCAACAACATGGAGTATCCTCAGTACGGTGACGAAAACCTTGATTTGTTTACATGTGGTGACAGCAATAAAGGAAAGAAAATAGCTATTAAGCTGGCTTTAGATGCTGGTTTTGAAGCTTGCTATGATATTGGTGGCAATGACAAGTTTGAATTAATGGAACAATTTGCCTGGTTTTGGATCAACCTTGCGATGTTTCAAGGGCAAGGCAGAGAGATAGGTTTTAAATTATTGAAACGATAATTAAAAAAGAGCCATCCGATTTTGGACGACTCTTTTTGATATTGAGGATAATCACATTTTAGTTGCGAACCACTGAGACGCTTTGCTCACTGATTCTGCCACCTCATTTTCCTGATCGTAATAATTAAACTGATGATACGGAGATTGTAACTCTGTATCCATCCAGAATAACTCCTTATCAGTTGTGGCTATACGTTCGAAATAGTTTTTAGTGTATTGCGGTAGCACAGCCCCATCTGAATGAATCATTAGCGTCGGAACATTGATATTTTCAGCAGTTGGCATCGGGTCTGTAGTCAACCAGTCTTCCCATGACATAACAGCGAACTTGTCATTACTCCATTGCTCGATTGCACCTCTATCTGGATTTAGGTAATAGTCATAAGGCCCATACATAGCAGCTGATTCGTCTTCTCTTGATATCGCTGGTATATATTGTACTTCGCCTGTTTCATTGTACTGTCTTTTTGCAGCTTGAGCAGCTTCGATCTTAGCATTTACACCTTCCTCACCACCATAGAAAAGCTTTACTGCCTCTGCATCATGAAGCCAGGATGCAGTTGTAACAACTGATTTAATTCTAGCATCTTCTGATGCAGCCATCAATGTGTACATGGCACCGGCACAAACTCCGAAAGCACCAATCTTAGAATTGTCTACTTCTTCCATGCTTTCTAGAAAAGAGACAGCATTCTTTACATCTGTTTTTTTGAGAGCGGGACTTTCATAAAAACGTGGCTCTCCACCACTTTCACCAAAATTTCTAAAGTCAAAAGCCAATGTGATGAAACCTTCGTTTGCCAGTCTTTGTGCATAGAGACCTGCCATTTGTTCTTTCACTGTTGTCCAGCTTCCGGAGACTACGAGTGCTGGATATTTTTTACCTTCCTCATAGTTTGAAGGAAAGTAGAGGTTTCCTACAAGATTTACTGCTTCGCTTTTAAAATTCACCTTTTCCATTGTATTAGCTTTTGATAGTTTTTGATTTGAATTTGATGCTTCTTCAGTTGGTTTATTTGTTGAACAAGCATTTATGATTACTAGGCTTAAAAGCCAGATTATATACTTTTTCATATTGATTAGTTTATTGATTGAAAGGTGTTATTTGATCTGATCGATCATGCCAAATCCTCTGGCCGCCACTATTGGATTGAATATTTCTACATACTCCATGATTTTTCCTTCATTATTGAATTTGAAGGTAGAGTAGTAGTCGTTTTCATACCAACCGGCATTGTTCTTCAATTTGATTTTGCCTGTATACTTGACGAATACAATTGATGGATCTTCCATTGCATAGATTTCTTCAATAGGAAATTGCATGCCATCAAAATTTTCAGGTACAGGAGTCCAGTAGGCGGTTAGTTCTTCCTTCCCGCTCGCTCCTTTAGGAAAAAGCCCAGATGAATAGGGGTTTACTTGGCGTCCATCTTCTGCAAAAAGTGAGATGAATGATGGGATATCTTCTTTTTCTAAAAGTGCAAAAAACTGTGCGACGGTTTGCTTGTTTTTGTCACCAACACTCAAATCTTCGACTTTTACTCCTTTTACTCGTTCTTGTGCGATGCGAGGTAGGTCCATGTTGCCATCCATATATTTTAGATTGAACTTCATTTGGTCAATTTTCCAACCTGAAGGTGTTTTCAATAGGTGATGGTCGTAAGTGCCTACAACTGTCCACACATCTTTATCATTTTTTAGGTCAATGAAATGATCTGCGTTTCCATAATGACTTACCGTGGCTTCAGTACCATTGATTTCGATGT
The DNA here is from genome assembly GCF_963691765.1 of Ekhidna sp. GTDB lineage: Bacteria > Bacteroidota > Bacteroidia > Cytophagales > Cyclobacteriaceae > Ekhidna. The sequence continues at coordinate 744,705 of NZ_OY829375.1, read as the reverse complement.
TGAAGTTGCTAAGTGCATGATGTGTATGATCAAAGCCGGGTAAAATCGTTTTCCAGCTATCTGTAATTTGACTTGGTGAAAGATGTGCAGGTTCACCTCCTGCCATGGAGGTATAATCCAGCAATACCTGATCGTTGAAAGCATCTTCGACGCTCGTCCATTTTTGATTGTCGGTAGACACGAACACTTGCGTGACAACCTTTTCAATTGCGTTCTTTTCCTGTTCCATATTCTTTGTTTTTTGTGATTGAACCGAGAGTGCTACAAGCAGTCCGATAAGTGTTGTAAGTGTTTTCATGATTTTCTCAATTTGAACACTACAAAGAACGGAGGTCGCCAAGGCGCAGAATGGTACTGGTTTCGGGACTAATGGTACTTATTTGGGGAATCGGTATTTATCCGTGCTGATTGCGGTATTGAGCAGGAGTTAGGCCGCTTATCTTTCTAAAAACACGTCCAAAATATGAGGTGTCTTTAAATTTCAACAAATAAGCTAATTCCTTGATTTGAAGGTCTGTCGATCTTAAAAGCTTTTGCGATTCTTTGACTAAGCGCTCATTGATATAATCCGTTGGCGTTTGACCTAGCTCTTTTTTAATGGTTTCTGAAAGATGGCTTGGTGTAACAGATAATTCGTCACTGAAGATACCAACCGACTTAGATTCAGTAGCCAGATTTAGCACCAGCTCATTTAAATGATTGTGGACTGCATCTTTGAATCTAGCGCTTAAATTATCTGAGGTTTTACGTTCTTCTTCATCGTGGTAGGCCCGTTCATGAAATCGAATGCTATAAGAAAGTACTGTGCTTAAAAGCGATTTGATGATCGGAAGGTTATAGGGAGTTGGATTGGTATATTCATCATTGATTTTTGCCATGATTTCCAACATCATTTCTGCTTCTTCCCTACCTAAATGGATTCCTGAACGATACTTTTTAAAAAATGGGAAGTCAAACAATTGGGAATAACCGTCGATCCTTACGGTATAAAAACTCTCATCAATATTGATATAATACCCCTTCCAGTCATCAGATACATTCCAATACAATATCTGATTGGGCTGGTTGAAAAATAGTGTGAATTTGTCGAGATCATATTTGTTTCCGTCAGCGGTCACCTCTCCTGTGCCAGACTCTACCAATGCTATTTGAAAGAATGGAATACGAAAAGCCGGCATCTTAAGCTTCACTGTCTTCATGTTTTCCTCGAAATCTCGGATATCAAAATCTTGATAGCGTGGAGCATCGATTCCGATCTTAAGATTATACTCATCGATCGATTCAAAAAGTGGTATGGATGGAAGTGAAGACACAACCTTAAAAATAAGTATCTCCTTTTACTACTACTTCAAGAAATCTTTAGGTGACGCGCCTTTGATCTTCTTAAACGCTCGATTAAACGTAGCTTTTGAATTAAATCCAGAATCCAAGGCAATAGAAAGCATGGTGTATCTACGATCAATATCCTCCGTATATAAGCGGATGAATTCTTCTATCCGATAGGTGTTTATGTATTCATTGAAGTTTTTCCCAAAAGCTTGGTTGATAGTGTTTGATAGCTGAACTGTGTTAATCTTAAGGTGTTGAGCTAGCTCCTGAAGGTTAAGATCAGGCTGAATGTATAACCTGTCTTCCTCCATCAAAGACTTCAACTTGCTGGCGATTCCTTTGGCTTCATCGTCAGCCGCTACGGATTCTTTCACTCCTTCTTTTGGGCTCAATTGGAAGAAAATCTTAGCAGGTTGATTTTGAGAATATCCAGCCAGACCGATATAGTATGCAACAGCGACCAGAGCCAGATTCCACCACCAGTCTTGATAAAACTCAAGATCCATCATTGCATCAATTACATTCATGACCTCTCGGAATATCAGCCAGAAGATCATCGCGTAGATGAAGTTTCTAAACCAATTGAAGTTTATCAATTCGATGTTGCTGAATTGATTTAAACTCCATGAACGATATTTTTTATAAATGATGATACACATCGAAAGGTAATAAACGAAGGAAGCAATGCGTACTACTCTATTAATGTATCCCAATACCATGAAATGCGTGGAGTTTTGAAGGTATTCTACTGCTTCTGGCCCTTGAATGAAAAAAATGAATTCGTATAAAAATGCGAATGCGTATGGAGCAAAATGCCACAAGTCCTTTCTTTTAAAGCTAAACTCACGATTTACTTGCGACCTGAAATAGAAGTAAACAACAGGGCCAAACAACAAGCTGACTCCTCTTGGAAATCCATTTAGCTCATTCCAGAGTACATTGATTCCTGCAAACCCAAACGTGTAGTCTTGCAACTCCATGGCCAGGATAAACATGATCCACCCAAGAAGTTTATCAGAAAGTCGCTGTTCTTTATAGCCACGGATCAAAAAAAGAATCCACATCAATAAGCTGAAAAAGTAGCCGAGCTGGAGAGGGGTTGTATATAGAGACATGGTATTTAGTCTGGTAAAACATGATTAGCCATCTTAATTGATGGCTAATCATAAAAGTTGATAATTGATGTTTTGTTTAATCATTTAATCCTTTTACCAATTTAGCGATATCAATCTTATCACCAGTCTTGATTGACTCATCCACTGTAAGGATAAGGATTTTTTTCAGTCCTTTTTTGTAATAGATCTTCTGACCCATCTTCAAAGACACTCCACTATTTGAAAGTGGCGATAAGTTTGGATTCATTACATCTGGGATTACTAAAGGAATAGACCTTGAAGAGGTATTTCTAAGCGTGAAATTCACTCTTTGCTCACCACTATAAGCGACCTTTCTTTTTTCTACGAAAGTGATAGATAGACTTACATCTTTCATTGAGTTGTTCTTCAATTTCAAAATGTGTCCATCTCTAACACTCAATGTAGCTTTCCCTAAAGGACCTAGTCCAAAACCGCTTACTTGCTTTTTAGTAGAGGGATCAATTACCGATACGTCAATACCTTTTCCAGAAGAGTTGGAAAGTTTCACATCATAGTTTGCGAATTCTTCATACGTAAGTTCTACAGAATCTAGCGCATTGATTGTTACTTTTTGCTTGCCACCGAATGCTACTGCTATTAAGATCATTAATACATTTTTCATTTTGTTTTGATTTTAGTTGAAACATGCTCACCGAAGTGAATTATGACCCCAAAGCAAAAGCGTGACACGATGTGATTCGACTTAGATTATTATTTGAGACAAATGGTATCACATAAAAGAGGTCTCAAATAATTTGACACTTTAAGTTTTACTGGGAGGTTATTTGTCAGAAACGTCCTTTACGAGCCTAAAACCTGTGTGGTTCAAGCTTGATTCCTTGTCGTTAGGCATTCTACTGGAAACTAAATAACCACTGCAATAAGAATCATTGCAAAGAAAAGATCCACCCTTAACTATAGGATTTCCATGGTCATCTATGCACCATTCCCAAACATTGCCTGACATATCGCATAAATCAAACGCGTTTGGCGCATAAGAACCAACAGGAGCAGTCCCTATGAACCCGTCTTTCTTGTCATTCTGGAATGGAAAAAAGCCTTGCCAAAAATTTGCTTTAGTATGAGATGCTTCCGGATCTGTATTTCCCCATCCATATTTATTCGCTTCATTGGCCTTGGCTGCAAATTCCCATTCTGTTTCTGTTGGAAGTCTTTTGCCTTTCCATTTTGCATAAGCTTTTGCATCATCAAAAGAAATATGTACAACTGGATGGTCGAGTCTCCCTTTAATATCACTTCCTGGTCCTTCGGGTGCAGCCCAATAAGCACCTGTTTCCCATTTCCACCATTGACTGTAGTCATCTAGTGCGACTGGTCCTTCGGTTGGCATGAAAACAAGCGATCCTCCTTTTACTAAAGTATCTGTAGATCCTAGAGTCAGCATAAAGTCCTTCTCAGCAGTAGAAATATATCCAGTAGAAACAACAAATTCTTGAAAGTCTGCATTAGTAACTTCCGTTTTATCAACAAGAAAGTATTTAAAGTCGTCGCTCCCAACTTTCACCATGCCTTCATGACTATTCACTTTCGAACAACCCGATGACAATGAACAAAAAATCAATAAAGTAATCAATTTGATTAGATGTTCTTGGTTCTGATTTATCGGAATTGACATGCCGTTAAGGTAGGAAATTTGATGCTATCCAAATGCTAACCCCCTAAATTCTCTTTTTTTATTTGTTTGTAGCACTTTAGCTTCATGAAAAGACTACCACTTGTTGTTAAATCAGAAGATACTGTTTTAGCATTTTCTTCCTCACTATTGAAGTTTGTTTCGGGCATAGTTTTGATGTTAGGAATATTGGGATCTGTAGATGCTCAATTAGCAGCATATGATTACAGTAGCGATGCAAATGACCAAATTAATAGTTACGATCCTCAGGTAATTTTTGGAACTCCAGACTATTCAAGCGGTGAATATGTAGCGCTTGATTCAGGAGAATACTTTCTTTTACCAAGCGCATTAAGTACTGCTTTTGACAATACAGAGTCATTAGAGATTCAAATTAGATTCAAGGTTATTGGAGATTGGGAAGCAACGACACCTATTAATGGTTCTGGGGAAGAGGCAAGAATCATTCTTTCGACTAAACCTGAATATGATCAACGGTTTGAAGGCTTCAATGTGGCAGCCAGAGAATGGGAAAGTGATTTGTGGATCTTGACCACCTTCGGAGATGGAATATTAGATTCGGAAGGATTACAAAGTGAAGGTAAACTGGATTTCGTTGCACGAATAGAGCCTGATATATGGTATGACTTCACGATGAAGTTTGTTTTTCAGGATGACACTCCATATATCCAATATATAGTGAATGGTACCTCAACACTTTCTTATTACGATGATCGAGTGGACTATGAGGGATTCAGGCAGTCAGTTACAGATCTGCAACTTACAGTAGGATCTACTGAGAATAATGCCGTAAATCCGATTCATCCAAGTATGGATCTTCAGATAGACAGTCTAACTATTTGGAGTCCAGCTCAGCCTGGTGATCCAGCAGCTGTCGCATCATCACTTCAAGCATTAATCGATCATATGAATTTGGATGATGAATTGTCCGAAACCCAACTTGACTCTACCAAAGAGGTCTTTCTAAATAATTGGGATGATGACTCATATATATCTTCGAAAGCTACGGTGGATGATTATATGGCTACATATTCTGATGTGAATGGATTCGTATTCACGAAAAAATACAATGCAGAATTTCCAGACGAATTTGATCAACTTAAGTCTATCCAGTTTCAGATACAGCAATGGATTCTTGATAATATGTATACTGCATCCACCATGGCTGATATGGAAGGGCTTACATTTAAGGAGCATGAGAATTTCCCAGGAACAGTAAGCGCCAGTGCTGCACGGATAGATGATGCAACATTTACGATAGATGGAGATTATCAAACCGATCCTGGATTTTATCTGAACGACCAGGAATATGTTCGGAGACCTACAGGATATTACGCTGCACCGGGAGAATTGATAACTGTAACAGTCCCAGACGCGGCAATAGGTGAAGGGCTGACCGTGTACGTTGGTGCTCACCGAAAGAATTTACAAGAGACTTGGACAGAACTAAGAAGGTATCCGCGGATAAGTACCGATTTACCTTTAGATAGCAAAACAATCACCATAACAAACCCATTTGGAGGAGGTGTATACATAGCTGTTCCAGATGGTACTCAGCTAGGGACTTTAACTTTTGAAATTGATGGTGCCATCAAAGCTCCGTTCTATTCAACCAAACCAGGATTTACTACCGATCTAACTGAATTCATGACCGAAATTCAAAAGAAAGAGGTGCCTTGGGCTGATATGGAATCAACTAACTTCATGACTACCATTCCAAATGGAATGGCTGCATTAATGAATGATCCTGATTCCATATTTACCATCTGGGATGAATCTTTCGATGCGGTGAATCTTGCATTGGGCAGGCCTCAAGAAAGATTCCGTGGTGAATATTTGATTGTAGACAGGCAGAGTCATGTTAAGTTCACTGGTGCCCCTGCAGCATATCCAATGTCCCTTGAAGTATATAATTACTCTTATGAAGATACTTGGCAAAATCCTGTTGATGTAGAGTCGGGACGAGAATGGTACAATGGACCTACTTCAAGTGTTTTCAATTATGTGATTTTTCATGAATATGGGCATTTACATAATATGCCGACACTCATCTTCGAGCAAGAAACCAATGTGCATATTCCTGCTACGGCCGCTTACAGTATCGTAATGGGTGAGTCCATTGACTCAGCGTTTGTTTATGCTTTGGATCAGCGGCTGAATCTCGAGCAAGCAACCATGGACTGGATCTTTACACCAAGATTCTACAATGGTTATCGCATTGGATGGGACACAGTTAGGAATGTTCAGGATTGGGATCAGATGCTTTATCAAAGCCGTGCACTGGTGAAGCTGGTAGACATAGCTAAAATGTTTGGCTGGGAAGCTTTAGGTGATATCAATGGATACTTCTACCAGTATCAAATCGATAACCCAAGCTGGAGTCCATATGATTTAGAAGATGATCAATTCATACGTGTAGCTTCAGATATAATGGGATTCAATATGGCGCCACACTTCGAATTTCACGGAATCTTACCATCGGATGCATTAGTTGATGAACTAAAAACAATGGATACTTCTGATGAAATAAAAGACAGAATTCTGTATTACAGGTCTTTGGTACCTGAAGATAATGATGCATTCCAACCATGGCACGCTGCAGTTATTGATAAGTTAAGTGATGAATTTCATGATCCAAGATGGAATGACTGGAAAGAAAATTACGATGAAAATACTGCCGCAAAAATTACGGGTAGGATAGATGCTATTCTGGCAAAGTATTACGATTTATCTGAAGAAGATTTGAATTTCGAACCTACCATTACCGGTCAGGAAGTATTGACAATTGAAATGAATACTTCGCTGTCAATCTCTCTAGAAAATTTGGAAGTAAGTGACCGAGACCATGAATATCCTGTTGATCATGTTCTTACTATGTATCAGGGAGAGAGTTATTCGTTTGAGGAGTTAACAATAACACCAACTATGGATTTTGTAGGTACACTTTCGGTTCCTGTTTCAGTCAATGACGGGATAGAGGAAAGTGAGATTTTTACAGTTGAGATTGAAGTTGTTGAAGAAATTACTCTTTCAGCCAATGAAGATTTAGAATTGGAGATTTACCCTAATCCAACTCAAGATGGGGTAATCAATTTTTCCAGATCACTTGAGGGTAATTATAAAATCTTCACTTTAAATGGTAAAGAAATTCAATCCGGCAGATTGGATGAAAATGGTATTAAAATTGAAGGAGAGCCTGGGATTTATGTGATCAAAATTGAGACAGAAGATCAGAAAATCATTGAACGAAAAATTGTTAAAGATTAATCACTTTCGATCACTCCATGCCCATAAAATGAGCAAAGGATGAATTAAGATTAGACGGATCCAGCCGACCCATTGAGGTACGCAAAGTCCATTTTCAATGCAACTTCCAATTTGTATGAAATATATATGTGAGGGAATGAATGCTATTAGCATAAGGATGATTCCATAAGCTGATAGTTTTCTTGTTTTTTCTATCATGAGTCCAATTCCAAATAATACTTCCACGATCCCTGAGAGGCTATTGATAAGTTCGGAATTGCCCAGATATGGAGGGATTAAGTCATAGTAGAATTCTGGGTTTATAAAGTGATTGGCACCTGCATAGATGTAGAATGCAGCTTGAATCCACCTGCTGATTTTCTTTTTCATATGAGTTTCATGTTTCCTGTTCTTTTTGCCTCAAGCAGAATCAGAGTGAAAGGAATCCACCAGATAAAGTCATTGGTGATCAGCGTATAAAAGAATGCAAAAGGCACCTGTCCTGACAGGTAGTTGAAGATGAACCCAAGCGGTCCAAATATCTTACCCAACATACCTACCATCACTATTGGCCAATGCACAGTTGGATTTTGTGCGGCCCACCAGTACCCCAGGCCATAAACTCCAATCACCATCCCCATTCCTTGCCATATCATCAATTGGCTAGGTATTTCCATGCCAGTAAGAATGAAAAAATGTTCTGGAAAAAGGACAACCCAGACTCCCCACACTAGATTATAAATTCCAGCAATTTTGAGAGTTAGCGACATGTTTTTTAAGCTCATATCTAATTAACACATCAGTCGGAGCTTTGTTAAGCTGTCATTTTAACAAAAACGTGAATAGTAAATTGATTAAAAATATTGAAGTCCAAATAAGTACTCGATATCGGTTGATCTTAACAAGTTTTTTTGCAGACTCAAACACTTGCGTTTGCGCACTTATGTTATTGTGTTTAGGTACAGCGAACATAAAAGTATTAATCCATGCAAAACTTATTAGAAGCAAGGCAATGGTACGCCACCAGTGAAAGTCAATGTATGCTCCATGTAAATGAAAAACTAACTGTGCCAGCATGAGCGGCATTACCAAGTAGGAAATGTTGGTAGTGTATTTGTGATGCCAACGAACCAAATCTTGCTCTTGAAAATGAATGAAGCTAGGATAGACTACCAATTGAGTCATCCATATGAGTACTACAAGTCCAAAGTCAATTAAGAGCAACAGCATTCAAGTAAAACTGCTGGAGAAATTAAATGTTTGGAACTCTAAGCTTAAGTCTTCTATACGTTTTCTTGTTCATTTTGATGTAGTTTGTCCAAAATACTACCAATAGCTGCGCCAACTATTAGACCAATTCCTGGACCTATTATAATTCCATACATGATATCAAACGGTATGCTTAATACAGTACCTAATGATGTACCTATTGCAATTCCTAATCCTGTACCTAGGGTGGTGTAATAGTCAGTTCTTTTTGATTCGTTCTTCATGATGATATCCTTTTGGTAGTTAGTAGGATATGCTGTTGAATTATTACAAAATCAAAAATGAGTCAACAATATCTTATAGCATATCTGATTAAATTAGCTAATACCAAAAAGCCACTATGAAAATTATTATCACTTGTTTGCTTGGATTATTTGCTCTTAATGCCAATTGCCAAGATGAAAATCTTGTTGCAGCGGGTGTTCTTCCTTACACAGTAATTAATGACACGGTTTATGTCTTGTTAGGCTATGATGCAGATAAGCCTGGGTGGACGGATTTTGGAGGAGGAAGAGAAATGGTTGCTAGTTTGGAAGATGAACAGCGGCTTGAGACTCCGCAAGAAATAGCGGTTAGAGAATTTTTTGAAGAATGTAGGATGGTATATGGTAGGGAGGAGATAGATCTCAATTTTAGACCCGATGCGTACATTGAAGCGGTTAATGGAGTATATCGAAGCTATGTTGTAAATATTCCTTACAAGTCGAGACAAAAGATTCGTCAAGCAATGATTCCTCTGGATGATAAGTTCATCATCTTTCGCGAAAAAAGCGATTTTTACTGGATCCCTTTAGAAGAGCTCAAATCTATCATTCGCTCTGGAGGAAATAGCCTTCCCAATTCACCAAACAATGGTGTCATCTACAAACATTTCTACAATACCCTTAATAAGGTCCTACAAGATGATCAGGTAGATGGTTTGTTCCTTAAGTAAGTAATTGGAAACCTCATAAAACAGTTTTATATTAATTTTTAAGACGGACTAAACAGGCTGTTGTGAAAAATACATATAGATGGCATTTCAAATTGTGGTCATGCTAACCAATTGCTTCCAATTTTGATATGGATAAATAGCTAATTTATTCCTTATTTGTATTCATTTCTAAAGTATTTTACAAGGAGAGATGATTAGGATATTTATTTATACGATAGTTTTCATAAGTCTTCAGCATGGCACTCATGCGCAGAATAAATTGGACTCGTTGTATGCTTTATGGAACAATCCTTCTCAATCAGAAACTGTTCGTTTAAATGCTTTTCATGAATTAATTCTCAAAGGTTATTTGTACAATGATCCGGATACAGCTCTTGTGCTTGCAGAAGAATTGTATGATTATTCAATTAAAAATAATCATGAGGCTTATGCGTCTAAATCACTTTCTCTTCAAGGAACCGCATGGAAATTAATAGGCAACTATGATGAGTCTCTTAAAAGCTATGAGCAGAGCCTTGAAATAAGAAGGTCCCTCGATGATCAGGAGGGAATAGCAAGTTCTCTTAATAACCTTGGTAACATCTATAAGGCGCTTGGAAATTATCCTAAAGCAATAGAATACTTCGAGACTAGCATTTTAATCAAAGAAAAAATTGGTGATCGAAGAGGGGTTGCCCTGTCACTTAACAACATTGGACTTGTCTACAAAAGCCAAGGAAATTATAGCCAAGCCATAGAAAATTACGTGGCAAGCCTTCAAATCAAAGAAGAGTTTAACGATGAAAAAGGAATAGCAAACACACTCAATAATATTGGTAATGTCTATAAATCTCAGGGGGATCGAGATGACGCTATTAAGTACTATAATCAAAGTTTGAGCATTCGGAAGAAGATAGGTGATCAAAGAGGAATTGCAAGTACGTTCAACAATTTAGGGAGTGTTTTTTATCGTAAAAAAGAGTACGATAGCGCACTGCAGTACTATCAAACCAGCTTAGAAATTAGAGAAAAGATTAGCAATAGTGCAGGTATTGCTAGTTCATTGAATAACATAGGTAACGTTTATTTTGATCAGGAAGATTATGTGCTTGCATTGGATTTTTATAAAAGAAGCCTGACTATAAAGGAGAAGATTGGTAATGTAAAAGGAATAGTAATCACAATGAATAATCTTGGCAATACCTATTTAGCAATTGGTAACCTCGATAAGGCTCTTGAATATAATGCCAGGTCACTATCACAAGCTCAGGAATTAGGGATTTTAGAGCAAGTGAAAAATTCAGCCTCAGGACTATATGACACCTACAAAAGATTGGGTGATGAGAAACAAGCGCTCAATATGCTGGAGCTTTACATTGGTACGAAGGATAGTATCCTAAATGAAGAAATTCAAAGAGAAATTATTCAACAAAAATTTAGGTATGAGTATGAGAAACAATCACTAGCAGATAGTATTGAAAATGCTCAAGCGATACAGGTGCAATCATTGATAGTCGAGCGTAAGCAGCAACTAACCTATATACTCTATGGTGGTATTTTAATCTTGTTAATCTTTCTTATTGTGTTATACAATCGTTTCAGGGTTTCCAACAAGCGAAAAAAAATAATTGAAGCACAAAAGCTTATTGTTGATGCGAGTAACCAGGAATTGATGGAGAAAAATAAGATGATCCAAACTCAAGCAGATGAAATTGCTGTCATAAACGAGAAAATAAAATCAATAAATGAGTCGCTCGAAAGTAGGGTAAGAGAAAGAACAGAAAAAGTACAATTGCAGAATAAGAAGCTAAAAGAATACGCCTTTTCTAACTCTCATGTTGTACGAGCTCCGCTTTCCAGACTTATGGGACTTGTTCATCTATGGAAGAATAAAATCAATAAAAAGGAAAGAGATTTTATTATTGAAAACATCTCCAAATCTGCTGAAGAATTAGATGATATCATTCGGAAGTTAAATGACTTGCTAAATGATGAAAAAAACACACAGTAGATTGATTTCTAATTTTGGAACTGGTCTGAGGATGAAATCATAAAGCTTAGAAATAGCGAAGGTGTTAGCCTTAAAACAAATGATATATCTTTAAGACTAACTGGTAAACCTAAAGAATGCTCAAATACTTTTTTGGAGCTGTTATTTTATTTGGCTCTTACATTGTTGGATTCTCCCAGCAACCACTATACACAAATTACGAATATTTCGATACCGAAAAAGGATTGCCACAAAGCTATGTAACTGCAATTGTTCAAGATGATCACGGGTTTATTTGGATTAGTACATTAGATGGTTTAGCCAGATATGATGGAAAGAATTTCTTGAAGTTTAATGTAAGTACTGAAGGAGGGAGAAACATCTCTACTTCCCAAGTTTATGATTTAAGGCTTGATAGTAATAATATACTCTGGGTATTGCATCACAATTTTATTGTTGACCAAATCAATACAAAAACGCTAGACGTTAAGCTTAAAATTGACCCCATAGCAAGTATTGCTAAAGAAGATTTTCTTATAAATATTGATGTTCCTACCCTTGATAAATTCGGTATTGATCAGCAAGGAAATTGGTTTGTGGGGGATACATCAAGGTATTTCTTATATGATTCATCAAACGTGAAGATGAATAAGCTATTCAATGGCGGTAAGAAACCTTACAGTAAAAAGGTATACAGTTACATAGAAGATCGTAATCACAGGTTGTGGTTGATGGTAAAGGATGGTTTATTAGTAAGCGATGAAGAGTGGTCCAATTTTGAGAAAATCAATATTCCTGAAGCGTTGGATTTCAATCCAATTTATGGTCGCATAAAACCAATGAGGCACTTATCCAATGATAGGATACTTTTTGCGATTGAACATAACCTATACATCTACTATGAGAAAGAAGGGACTTTTAGACTATTAGAATTGCCAGCAGCTGATGATTCGATCATTAGTGGCCTTAGAATATTTGACGACCATCAAGGAGGAGTGATCATCAAGTATTCGGGATTGATACTAAGGTTAGAGGAGGATGAATCTATCACGCTACTTTGGAAGAATCCTGCCAGAGCTTCTTTTACGATCAATACCGTTCACGTCGATCAATCGAACACCATGTGGGTAGGATTAAATGCTGGAGGTATGTATCGAGTTGATTTGAATAAACCAACCTTTCAATCTTCGAGATACGATAAAAATTTCCTGTCTGATATCCTCACAGATCAAATGGGATTGGAACGGAACAACCTGCCATCAAATTGGAACAAAGATGGCGAGTGGTCTTATGGATTAAGATACCATTATTCGAGCCTCGGATTTTTTATTACTCATGAGTCAATTGGATTTGGAGATTATAGAAGGATATACAAGTTTTTGGACGACAAGTTTGAAAGGATTCCATTAGAGGATATACACCTTCAATACATCGTAGGGATAGCTGAAAGTAATGATGAGCTATGGGCGCTTGACCTCTATGGAAATATTTTCAATTGGAAAGACCTTGACCAGGATCCTGATTATATAAAATTTAAGACTATCAGGAACGGCCCTACTACGGAAAGATTGTCAGATATGGTTGCTGATGATGAATATCAATGGGTTATTGCAACCAAGAATGTCCTATATCAACTTAAACAAGGCAATCAGGTTGCTCAATATTCGATAGGTAAAGACGGAGCGAGTCTGATAGATATAAGTGAAGATGTCACAGATCCTAATATACTTTGGGTGGCTTCTCTCGGAGGTGGCTTAATAAAATGGGACAAAGAATCGAAGCAAACCTTGGCCAACTATACGATGTCCGATGGAATGTCCAGCAATAGCATCGGTGCGATTGTCCCTGATTCGCTAGGAAATATATGGCTTGGCACCTTTAATGGAATCAGCAGATTCAATATTGAAAAAGAGCAGTTTACCAATTATTTCACCAAAGATGGAATTGTAGAAAGTGAGTTTAACAGGCATCATAGTTTGATTTTTCCAGATGGTAGAATTGCATTTGGAGGCATGCTTGGATACAGTGTTTTTAATCCTAAAGATTTCGTAGATGATGAATATCAACCTGTAGTCAATGTGACGGATCTTCAAATCAATAATGAGTCGATCGATTATTCTTCTGATCAATTTGCTGGAGGGATAATTGACCTTGAGCATATAGACTTAGCTTACGATCAAAACTCTCTTCGATTTGAAATCGCAGCGATGCAGTATAATGACCCACTTGATATTGAGTATCGCTACAAATTGGAAAACTACAATAAGCAATGGGTTGAACTACAAAATGAAAGAATCGTAAGGCTGGACAATCTGCCTTCTGGTAATTATACCTTAAACATAAATGCAACCAATACTGACGGTGTATGGAGCAACAAAGTCACTTCAATACGCATAAATATTGATCCACCACCGTGGCTTAGCTGGTGGGCCTACACCTTGTATTCCTTCATCTTCGTAGTGACGGTTTTTCTTATTTGGAGGAATTATAAAAGGAAGCTTATTCGAGAACAAGAGGAGGAGTTCAATAGAAGGGAAGCTCAACGGCTACTGGAAATGGATGAGATGAAAACACGATTTTTCTCAAACATAACCCATGAGTTTAGAACACCACTTACACTTATTCTTTCTCCGCTGGAGAAACATATCAGGGACAATAATTTCCCTCCTAAAGCCATTGAATTATTCAAGAGCAATTATCGACATGGGAGTCATTTACTGAAACTGGTAAATCAATTGCTAGATATAGCTAAACTAGAGTCGGGCAGTATGCAGATGCACAACGCGACAGGTGAGCTGGGACTGTTTGTCAAAAATTGCGTCGATCAATTTGAAGTGCTTTCATCTGAAAAGAAAATCTCCTTACAGTTTATAAATGATAATGTCGAAGGACATTACCTCTTTGATAAAGGCCACTGGGAAAAGATAATTTATAACCTGGTCAGCAATGCAGTCAAATTCACACCTGAGAGTGGAAAAGTGACTGTGAAACTCAATGAAGAGTTAGAATCTGATGGAATCGTAGCTGTTGTTAAAGTAGCGGACACGGGTATTGGAATAGATGAGGAATTGCTACCTAAACTTTTTGATCGGTTTTATCAAGTAGACGATTCGGTTACTCGTGAGCAAGAAGGAACCGGAATTGGTCTTTCACTTGTAAAAGAGCTTACGACATTGATGAAAGGAGAAATTTTTGTTGAAAGTGAATTAGGAATTGGAACAACATTTACTGTCAAGATTCCGATAAGCAAATTCGAAGAAACTGCTCCAATAAGTAAGGTCCCTCAAGAAGAAGTAGAGGATAGTATACAAGAAAATTTTGATGAGGAATCACCACTCCTACTTATTGTTGAGGATAATGAGGAGTTGCGTTCATTTATTGTAGAGAGTCTATCTGAGAGGTGGAATGTGTTGCAAGCTTCTAACGGAAATGAGGCATGGAAGCTCATTGAAAAAGAACTTCCTGAAATTGTTATTTCAGATGTGATGATGCCTGGCATGAATGGGATTGAGCTTTGCAACCTCGCTAAGAATGATAATCGTACCGCTCATATTAGCTTCATCATGCTAACTGCTAAAACGGCCCAGGAATCCAAAGAGCAAGGGCTAGAAGCTGGTGCAGACATGTACTTGACAAAGCCGTTTCATGTCTATGAGCTAGAGCTAAGAATTCAGAATTTAATTCAACAGCAACAGAACCTAAGAGAGCATTTACAATCAGAGCTATTGCCTCAATTGCCAATGGCTGTTATGCCAACGGTTGATGATGAGTTCCTCAACAATCTTTATGAATACCTTAATTTAAACCTTAAAGAATCATCTCTTGGAATAGATAAGTTGGCAAGTGAGATGGCGATGAGTAAGAGTACGCTAAATCGAAAGTTGAAAGCATTACTAAATATTTCCACTAACGAATTTGTAAAGCAGTATAGGTTACAAAGAGCTGTTGAATTCATGATAATTGGGCAGAACATTTCTGAAGTCGCTTACAATGTAGGCTTTGAAAGTCCCTCGTATTTCTCACAATGTTTCAAGAGTCAATACGGTCTTAGCCCTTCGGAATATCAGAGGTCATTGGTTTGAAATAATTAGATCAATTCCGCTAAATAAGGACTATATATTACCCTTTTTCGAGTCCTAGAGGGCTAAAAACACCCTTTGAATCAATTTTGATAGTACTTGAATCAATTTTGATATTCAAGGTTCATAGGTGCGCATAACATTGCAATGTGAGTCGCATGATTCATTAACGAATGTTTTAACCGAAATAAATTCCTATGAAAAATCTAATTAAAATCTTAGTTCTAATTTCTGTAATCGCTATTGGTTGTGAAGGTCCAGAAGGCCCTCCAGGCCCGGAAGGCGCAACTGGTCCGACTGGCCCCATTGGTCCTATTGGTCAAAATGGTTCAGACGGACAAAACGGGCAAAATGGTCAAGATGGTGAAGATGCAGATGTGACTCAATATAATTATCCAGGATTCACTCACACGGGTGTTTTTGTTCAATTTGCTATCCCTAAGTCTTATGAAGAAATCAGTGAGAGTGTAGTTCTTGGATATGCAGAATATTCAGGATTTTGGTATCCTATTCCTGGATACGTACTTTCCACCTATGAGTATAGAATTTTTATAGATGAAGGAGATACAAGTAGTGAAACTGCTTTTAACATGGTAAGAGTTGAGGGAACAGGAGATCAAACTTTTACAGCACTTAGAATTTTGGTCATACCAGCTATTACAGTCACAAATGGAAGAAACGCAGGAATAGATTTTTCGGATTACGAAGCAGTAGCTGAGTATTACAATCTCAACAACTAGCTCTGTTTAATCCTCTTTATTTCTGGCCTCTTTTCATTATTTGGAAAGGGGCTTTTTAATTTCTTCGACATTACTAATAGGCTAATTAATTCAAGTCCACTAAAGACTTTATCCATAATTTTTTTGATGATTATGACTCATTGCTAGAATCGCAGTTAAATTGCGCGAGTTGTTGTTGTCGAATAAGCATTTAATATTAAAGTTGAAGTACGTCTACATCTTTCTGATAACATTGATTTGTGCAATTAGTGTCAATGGTCAGGAGTTTGAATTTGCCAGATTGACTGAAAGGGATGGATTACCTGTCAATAATACCTTTTGTTTTTTGGAGGATGACCAAGGCTTTATTTGGATCGGTACAGCAAGTGGACTATGTCGATTCGATGGATATGAGATTAAGTCTTTCACACAAAAAGAAGGATATAAGATTTCGGATGATGTGATCACCTCGCTCATGCAGGATTCTGAGGGGATCATTTGGGTAGGAACAGATCGCGGAGGCATGAATCGTTTTGATCCGCAAACGGAGACATTTACTACTTATCAACCTGATCCGCTAGATAGTCAGACTATTGCTGGAGAGCGAGTAAGGATGATTAAGGAAGGCCCGGATGGGGCTCTTTGGATCGCCTTTGATAATGGATTTGGCTTAAGCAAGTTCGATAAACGCACAGGTATCTCTGTCAATTATGATCCTTTTGATTCACTTTCAAGGGATGTGAAAGCTATTCGTAGCTTAGTCCTTGACCAATACAATCAGGATATAATTTGGCTCGGAACAACGAAAGGACTCATTCGCTTCAACATCAAAGAGGAGTCTTTTGAGAAAATTGATCATCCACTTACATCTATAAAGCGAGATGGAATTTTTGGCCTGGACCAGATAGATGAAAACCGATTGATTGTAGGTTTCTTCTCGGCAGGAATTGATATTTATAACATTAAAGAGCAGGCATGGGATAAAATATATACGGATCCCTCGGAGGTTCTTCGAATCTATGACCTATCAAGAAAATCTGAAAATGAGTATTGGGTTTCCGCTAGAAAGAAAGGGCTGGCAATTTATAATGTTGAGCAAAGAAAACTGAAGTTTATCAAGTCATCTCTTGATAACCCTCTTACCCCTTTTCCTGGATTTACGTACAGTGTGTATGGAACTGATGATAGGGTTTGGGTCGGTGGAAAGCATGGTGTTTCATATTCTAACAATGAATCTCAAATTTTTCCTTTTGACTCGATTCCGTTTACAAACCCTGATTTGGGTCAATTGTCAGATATCACAGGGAAAAATGAGCACATCTATGCTGTTGGAATTAATCTAGATGGAATATGGAAGAAAAATAAAATTACTGGAGAAACTGAATTTCTTTCTTTAGATGAAAAAATCGGAGGACTTTATGGTATGGTTGAAACAGACAGCTCTCTTTACCTGTATGATTTACATCAAAAAATTTACGAGTATGCTAAAGCAGATGGCTCGATCACTGAGGTCAATACAGATGCAATTACCAGTTTCATAAGAGAATTGAATGAATGGGATGAATCTCACGCAATCATCTTAACCTCTTATGGCAATGCCTGGTTGTTGGAGTATGGCACCAATAAACTGACAGCGCTTTATAGCCCTGATGAAAGCGAGGCTGACTGGCAATTTGATGTGCTCAAACGAAAAGATGGTTCATTGTGGTTTGGAGGTACGAAGGGGATTACGGAATTTAAACCAACTACGGGCGAGTCGGTCAGAGTTACATTGGATATTTTGGGCGGTGAACTACAAAGATGCTTTGCACTAACCAGATCAAAAGATGATGTCATTTGGATTGGCACCAATATAGGATTGGTCAGGATGAAGGAAGACAGTTTAGAGTTGTTTGATAGAAGTTCTGGTCTCGATGGAAATTCGGTCTCGCAGATTGTTTTTGACAAGGACGATAATATGTGGCTCAATACAGATAGGGGTTTTAGCAAATTTGACCCCTCGACAAAGGAATTTATCAATTACGACCAATCACATAAAATAGATTCTGAAGGGTTTCTAGCTGTAATAGATGGGGAGGTTCACTATGGAACTTACGGGGGGTATTTTAGTATTACAGGTCAAGAACCCATTGAGAAGAAAAGAGACCTTCCAGAGGTTCATCTTTTATCTTTTAAAGTCGCCCATGAAGATGTTCGTTCGGAAAAAAAGATTGACTATCTCGATGAACTTCAGCTAGACTACTGGGAAAATTCCTTTTCAATAACTTTTTCAACTCCTAATTACCATCGGCCTGAAAGAGTCAAATATGCTTATCGATTGGTTGGTCAGGATAAAGATTGGATCTTAAACGACTACCGCTTTGCGAATTATACCAATCTCAAAGGAGGCGAATACACTTTTGAGGTAAAAGCCCAAATTCCAGGTGGTGGATGGGGAGAAGTTAAATCTTTGAACATCTCGGTAGCAACGCCCTATTGGAAGACCACATGGTTTTACCTTCTGATGGGTGCTTCATTTTTTGCGTTATGTTTCGTTATCTATAAGGCAAGGGTTGGTGTGATACAAAGGAAAGCAGATCAAGAAGCGCAGGAACTACAAATCGAAGCATTGCAAAAGCGGTTGTTAGATATCAACCTCAATCCTTTTGATAGGCAGCTGGATTTTCAAGAACTTAATCAGGCACTTAACGAGCCCCTTACCCAAAGGGAGTTTGAGATTCTAGATTTAATTATTCAGGAAAAAACCAACACTGATATTGCCAACCAACTATTCATATCAAGAAGTACAGTGAAGTTTCATTTAAGGAATACTTACAAAAAGCTTGGGGTCAATAACAGAAGAGAGGCTCTTGTCTTCGTAAATAAAAATCTTTGATTAAGCTTCAAATAAGGGGTTTTTGATAAAAACTATCCCCCGGGATAGGTAAATTCTAGCCCGGGGGTCAGGCAATATTTTTCTATCCATTCATAAGGTTTGTCGGAAATTAAATCGCAATACAATGACACAAACCTTAGTTTACAAATTTTTGATTTTCACTTTTTTGGTAGCGGTATTGAGCTATATATCCTTTGCTCAAAGCACCTCACTTACGTATGGGAATACTGGCAACCTTTCGCAAGGAGCATCATTCGAAGCAGACATACCTGTATCATCACGGCAGGCCGACATTAATGATGTTACATTTAGCACGGATGGGTTAAGCGTCTTCATTATCGGATCTGATGGTGGTGGACTAAATGCAAAAGTCAATCAATATTCACTTTCTTCACCATTTAATCTTGCTTCCTCATCATCCTACCTTGGCGATTATACCATTTCAGGGCAAGAGACCAATCCAAAAGGAATAGCGTTCAGTGATGATGGACTACAAATGTTTATAGTAGGGAGTTCTGATCAGGTAAATGTCTATGATCTATCGACTCCATTTAGCATTGCCTCGGGTGTTGTGCATGCGTCTTCACAAACTGTGGTGTCTAATCTCACTTCAATGGCATTTGGTGAAGATGGAGCGAAACTCTTTGTTATTAGAAATTCAACCAACAAAGAAGTTTATCAGTACGATTTATCAACTCCTTATGATATAAGTACGATTAGCTTAGATGGTACTTTTAATGTTCAAAACGAAGCTTCTAACCCTCAAGGCATTGCGTTCAATGCTACAGGGACGCAGATGTTCATCGTTGGGCAGTCTTCAAAGTCCATTTATCAATACAGTTTGAGCAGTCCGTTCAATCTCACAAGTGGAGCTTCCTATGATGGAGTATTGTTGAATATAGCAGCCCAAGAACGTTTCCCGAATGGGATTACTTTTAGCGCGGATGGCTCAAGGTTTTATATAACAGAATCTCAAAATCAAGACATCAATCAATATGCCATCCCCGCAGATCAATTTAGAGAAGGCTCCAATAATGATGGTAGTGTAGATGGTTTTCTCACCATTCAGTTGGCAGGAGATGCATTTACAAGTGCTGGCGGTACCTTGTCTCATGGAACAGACTATACTGTCAATAATTCTCCGGGTGGTCTTACTCCAAGTCTCGATGTAGATGCTTCAGGCACCATTGCTACTTTAACATTCACTGGCAATGCGACGGACCATCAAGACATCAACGATGTGTCCGAACTAGCTATCACCTTTACAAACGCTGCGTTTGTGGGAGCTGATGCAAGTAGTGTGTCAGGTGTGAATGATCCTACAGGTGTGGGAATTGATTTCCGTGACAATACTCCATCCATTTTTTATGGTAATGGTTTTGATCCTACTCAGGCAAAATATTTAGATGAAGCTATCGATGTTTCTTCCATTGATAGCCAGCCATTGCAAATGAGATTGAGTACCGATGGTACAAAATTCTACTTGCTAGGAGGTGCAACAAAAGCGATACATCAATTCACTCTTTCTGCTCCATATCAAATTGATAATTCGATGACGAGTGATGGAGCACCGTATGATCTAACTGGTCTAAGCACCAATATTTTCGGATTCAATTTCAACAATGATGGCTCGAAAATATATCTGCTGGATAACACAACCGATGCTGTCTATCAATATACTCTGACCACACCATTTGATGTTACAGGGACCGTAACCCTTGATGGTTCTTACACGGTGGCCGAAGATGGTTTTCCTCTCAGTATCACTTTTGATGCATCTGGCAACAAGATGTTTATAACAGGAACATCAGCTGATCAAATAAGTCAATACAGCCTCAGTACTCCTTTTGATGTATTAAGTACGGTAAATTTTGAAGGGGCCTTGAGTGTTGCGAGTGAAGAAACCAATCCAGGGCGAATAGAATTTGCGAAAGGAGGTACGCAATTATTACTTATCGGTAGCAGGGGTGATGATATAACTCAATACAATTTGTCAGCACCTTTTGATATCACACTGGATATAGCGGTAAGTTCCACTTTTTATATAGGTAGGGAAGATTGGAGTCCTTCAGATTTTGTCTTCAATGCTGATGGATCAAAGATGTTTATGCTGGGTAGTGGTTATGACAAGGTGTATGAATATGATGTAGATAAAGGTGGTTATTCCGAAAACAGCGCCAATGATGGTGGCCTGACAGGAACGATTGATATTTATCTTTTTGATGAAGTATTCAACAATGCCGGAGGCACGCTATCTACTGCAAACTATTCGGTTGGTAATCTTCCAGCAGGACTGAGCACAGAATTGTCTGTGGATGCTAATGGAATAGTTGCTTCTTTATCTATTGATGGACAGGCAAATGATCATCAGAATATTCATGATGTATCTAATCTTATTTTGACATTCAGCGATGGAGCATTCTTAGGTGGAGATGCATCTGAGGTTATGGATGCTACTGCATTTGATACGGGCATAGGTATTGACTTTAGAGACAATAATCCAGCATTGTTTTACGGGAATCCCTTAGCTCTTAACCAAACTACATACTCTGGAAATTCGGTAAGCATAGGCGGACAAGAAAGCAGTTATGCTACAGGAATAGCATTAAATGCTGACGGTACGAGAATTTTTATGGCAGGAGGTGATGAGTCTCAGATTTTTGAGTATAGCCTTTCAATACCATATGACCTAGCCAGTACATTCTCCTATACGGGTAATTCTTTAGATCTATCTGTCAATGCAGACTCACCTGAGGATTTGGCATTCTCTCCTGATGGAATGCGCTTATTCATCACATCAATTGATATGTATGAAATAGTACAATACAATTTATCGAGTGCATTTGATCTTTCTACTGCTACATACAGTGGGAATAGCTATAACGTTTCTTCTATAGATCAGTCCGTTTATGGACTTGCATTTAGCTATGATGGATCGAAAATGTTTTTGGTAGGTGAAGATGGAAATAACATTTACCAATTTAGTTTACCTACACCTTTCGATCTATCATCGGTAGTTTTAGAATTCACCTATTATGTAGGCAATGAGGTTTATCCTTCAGGGATCTCCATTTCGCGTGATGGCAGACACATCATCGTGGTGGGCAGTTCCGATATGGTTAGTTATACTTTAAACACACCTTTTGATCTTGCTGATGGAGCTACATATAATGGGGTAGACTTTGATTTTTCAGGCCAAGACACTTATGGGACTGGCATTGCTACCTCTTCAGAGGGAGATAAAATATTTGTGCTGGGCTCCGACAATTTTATCATCAGTCAATATGATGTAAGCGTAGGTGGGTTCAATGAAGTCGTAGCAAATGATGGTCAATTGGAAGGTTCACTTACCATTCACGTTGTGGATGATCCATTTAGTAATGCAGGAGGATCTTTTGTTTACAATACGGACTATTCCATTGGAAACCTGCCATCAGGACTTACGCCTACTTTGACAGTAGATGCCGATGGATATTCTGCGGTACTTACGATTGCTGGGACAGCAGATTTACATGGAGACTTACAAGATGTCGATGGACTGGTATTCACTTTTAGCAATTCTGCCTTCTCTAACTATACTGCCAATAATGTTCAATCAGCTATTGATAACAATAGTGGGGTAGGTATAGACTTTTCTCCATACACAGAAAGTGATATCACTTCATTCACTTTTGATGGTATAGACGGAGATGCCGTCATCGATGCGGCTGAAACTGCTGTTGACGCGGTGGCTTTGGCAGGGACTAATATTGCGGCTCTCACGCCCACAGTAACTGTCTCGCCAGGTGCTACTGTTTCTCCAAATACTGGAGTTGTACAAGATTTCACAAATTCACTGGTGTATACAGTTACTGCTGAGGATGGGACCATCACAGAGTGGGATGTTGTTGTAACCGAAGCCATTGCTACGCCTACTGACATCTTACTTTCTTCTACTTCAGTAGATGAGGGGAGTGATGCAGGAACCGTGGTTGGAAGTCTTTCTGCACTGGATGAAAATTTCAATGAGGGCTTTACCTTTTATGTAGTAGCTGTTCTCGAAGATGACGATTGGAGATCATTTGCGATTTCAGAGAATAATTTGGTGACTACAGACTTCATCGCACTTGACTTTGAAACTAAAAACACCTTTACATTCGATATTTCAGTGCAGGATCAGGATGGAGAGATATTTGAGAAAGAATTTACTATTACCCTTAATGATGTAAACGAAGACCCGACTGACGTATCATTGGACAACGCAGCCATTGACGAGAGCAATCCATTGGAAACAGTTGTTGGGGCTTTAAGCACAATCGATGAAGACGAGGGACAGATGCATTCTTACACCCTTGTGTCGGGTGATGGTGATACTGACAATGCCTCATTCGCTATTTCAGGTGGTAATCTGGTAAGTGCTGAAATCTTTGATTTTGAAACCAAGGATAGTTATTCAGTTAGGATTCAAACCAGCGATGGCAATGGTGGAACTTATGAAGAAGCGTTTTCGATAGCTATCAATGATTTGGTTTCGCAAATCAGTTCTTTGACTCTCAGCAATGAAGATATCGATGAAAATGAATCAACAGGAACCAGTGTGGGAAGCTTTACAACATTTGGTGAAGATCTTTCGGGCTCCTACACGTATAGCTTGGTGTCAGGCACTGGTGATACTGATAATTCATCTTTCACCATCTCAGATAATGAGTTGCTAACTTCTGAAAGCTTTGATTTTGAAACTAAAAACAGTCTGAGCATACGCGTTAAAACGGATGATGGTTCATTGGAAAGAGAAGAGGTCTTTACGATATCCGTCAACAACGTTTTTGAAGCACCAACCGGCATAGAATTAAGTACCAGTACGATAGAGGAAAATAACTCAGCAGGCGATCTAATTGGGTCATTGACGACAATTGATGAAGACGAAGGAGAGACGTACACTTACGCGATCGCAACTGGAACAGGAGATACGGACAATGCCTCATTTACGATCTCTGGAGATCAACTAATTGCTCAAGATGTATTTGACTTTGAAACCCAGTCAAGCTATTCAGTTCGTGTGGAGACAAACGATGGAAATGGCGGAACCTACCAAGAGGTATTCACCATTTCAGTAACCAATGAGAATGAAAGCATTACTGTACTTAATCCAATTGCAGATCAAAGCTATAATGAAGGGTTCGCTACTTCTGACATTGACCTTGCAGATGTATTCGTAGACATGGATGGTGATGAGCTCAGCTTTACTGCTATTTCTGGAGATAATTCTGTGGTTACAATAGGGGTTTCAGGGACTGCATTGACTGTCACGGAGGTTGGTATAGGCACATCGAATGTCTCTGTGACTGCTGATGATAGCAATGGGCTATCTGTCACAACAACGTTTACAATTACGGTCACGGAGACACCGCTTGGATTAGAAGATGATTTAAGTCTTTCGATATATCCAAACCCAGTTTCCAATATCCTGAATGTCGAATCCAGCAAAGCATTTGAGGTAAGATTGACGGATGTAAATGGTAAGATTATGGATAAAGGACAAGGTAAATCCATACGCATGAATATTGAAACCCTTTCTGAAGGAGTGTACCTTATCCTTATTGATCAAGAAGGACAAACCATCAAGAGGCGAATAATAAAGGCAAACTAAGGAAGCATTAGCTAGGTATAGCTATTGCGATTAAGGTCGGCTCTTCGGGTCGGCCTTTTTTGTTGTTCAAAGTTGCGATGGAGGGGGTGGAGTGAGTCGGGTGAGGGAGGAAAGTATTAGCTACAAGGTTGTGTTATTTGGGAAGGGGCGAGGGGTTATGCTTGAGTTGTATTTACATATTTGACAAACCCTTCAAGGGTAAGAATATCATTCCTGTATTCTTTTGGAAAGCTCTTCATGTAAGCTTTGGGAATTACAAGCTGAACACCATACTTCTTCATCTCTTCAAGTTGATTTTTCGAAATTCCTTGCTGAAGAGTGAATAGATGTTTAGTTCTAATACGATCTGCTTCGTTAAGAATCTGTCTCCATCTGTCTTTACATGTTGTTTTGGAAGCCAGTAAGATTAGTTTGTTTTCTTCAAAACTTGGGTTATTGTAAGATTCTATGTTTGGAAATAAGAAATCAGGCTTTTTATTATTTTCAGTTGTTACCTGAGTTTGGAAGGTTAATTTAAAAACTCTAAATACTTCTTCAAGATGATGTTCGAGAGATTTACCTGCTCTGCTTTTCCTTCGATTTAGAATAGTATTAGCGGTTTTCACCAAGTCTTCAACAGTAGGGAAGGGAGCTCTAATAATTTCTGAATATCTGTCGTTTTCGATGGTTTTAAAAAGACTATACTCTGCTTCCAACCAATTAAGAATTTCTCTGTCTGGATTTAATTTAATATGGTTGGAAGAAATGTCGTGAGATGTGAGATAACAGTTTCTTGCACTTGTAGCTAATTCTATTGTGGTAGGAAAGTCAACATCCAATGACCTTAGATAAGTTACAAAACATTGGAGTAATCTATCTTCAGCAGATCGCTCCAGCTGTTTTGGGATTATTGCATTTGTTTCTGTCGACGAGATGTTAAGTGCAGCGAAGAAATCTTCAATATCTTCATCGCTGCTTAGTACGTAACCTTCAAAAAATTCGGCTGATTTTTTGACGAGAATCAATAGGTCACCCACGTTATCATCGGCTAAAAATGGAAATCCTTTTCCAAACCTTGTAAGTCTATACTCATTTCTTGTTCCAACACCGTAATAAATGAAGCGGCTTGCAGTTTCAAAGTCATCATGCCATCTTATTGTAACGTAGTGATCCTTATTTGATCCTTTTTCACCGGGAGTATCAAAATATAAAGGCCACGAGTTTTTGTGCAAATGAAATCCCGCCTGATGGCCTCCGGTCTTGCCCGTGTCGTTTGGCTTAATGAATTTGCTAAATGCAATCTCAGCCTGCTGCGCCGATTGTATTGCCTTCTCTAATATGCTCATCTAATTTAGCTAATTCGTTAACAATGTTTTCACCAACAGCTTGCATTAGCGGACTTACAACTGAGTTGCCGAATTGCTTGTAAGCTTGGGTATCAGAGACAGGAATTACAAATTCATCTGGAAAGCCTTGGAGTCTTGCACATTCCCTAGGAGTTAATCTTCTTGGGTTTTGATCATCTTGGGGAATTAATACTTCAGATCCATCTTTATAATATCTAGCACTAAGTGTTCTGGCGATTCCGTCCATATCAACAAGTCCAAATCCAAATCCATTCCCCTTAGCCTTATGCTTGGCCGCATAATCCTGTAAGTATTTCCAAAGCTTATCAGACAAAGTATATTTTGGTTCAGGGCTTGGTTCTAGGATATCTTCTATTGCATGAGTTACCGCAGGCATTGTTGGAAATTTAAATTCTTCTTTCCCCTTGTATCTATCTCTGTCAAACCCAACGATAACAATTCTTTCACGATGTTGTGGGACAAAATATTTACCGTCAAGAATTTGAAAATGAAGGTTGTATCTGAGCTTCTTTAGAGTCTTTTCAATTACTTTGAATGTATTCCCTTTGTCATGAGAAACTAAATTCTTGACATTTTCGAGAAGGAAGGCCTTCGGCCTTTTTTCTTTTATTATTCTTTTAATGTCAAAGAATAGAGTGCCTTGAGTCTCATCCTTAAAGCCATGAGCTCTTCCGAGACTGTTTTTCTTAGAAACTCCGGCTATGGAAAACGGCTGACATGGAAATCCTGCAATTAAAATGTCATGCTGGGGAATTTCCTTTTCATTAATCTTGGTAATATCTCCAAAAGGTACTTCACCAAAGTTTGCATGGTAAGTTTTTTGAGCATATTGATTCCATTCAGATGTGAATACACATTTTCCTCCTAAGTTGTGAAATGCTAAGCGAAATCCACCTATTCCAGCAAAAAGGTCGATGAACTTGAATTCACCATGTTGGTGAGGCGGAAAAGGAATATCCCATTCAAAAGGTAAATAACCTTGAAAGTATGGTTCATTAATAACCGAAGGATCAATTGACTGACCATATTCAATGGCAGGTTCTTCAAAATAATGGGCTACTCCGTTATGATGACTCTGAAAATAATGAGTTAAATGGGCAAGTTCTGTTTGCTCAGGTTTCTTGACCTCAATATTAAATTTTTCTTTTACCTCAGAGTATTTGGGCATTCTTTATTTTATGAATTTCTTGATCAATTGCTAACAAACAAAAATCGCAATTTTTCTTAACTTCTTCTGTCCAAAATCGAAGAACCTTCCATCCCGATTTTTCAAGATGTTCATTCACGATTTTGTCACGCTTAATATTTCCCTCAATTTTCTTCCACCAAAATTCTCGGTTCGTTTTGATTCTCAATTTTTCAGTCTCCCAGTTCCTTCCATGAAAATATTCGCTATCCACAAATACAGCTAGTTTGTATTTCTTCAAACTGAAGTCGGGCTTACCAAAAACGAATTTTGAGTTCCTTCGGAATCTGTAACCTCGTGACCAAAGTTCTTTTGCAAGTTTCACCTCCATCTTGGTGTTCTTGCTTTTTATGGCCTTCATGTTTCTAGTTCGTTGTTCGGGAGTATGAACGTCCATGTTTAAATTTACAAACTCTATGAAGAGAGGACAATATTTTGACTCTTTTGGGGATTACTGTTTTTTGATAAAAACCAATGTGCTAAAATGTGCGATGGGTCTGCGTTTCGGTATGAAATCTAACAAATAGTGTAACACGCAATCGCGTGTTTTATTTATCTTCCAAATAAGGGAATTACATGTGCTACTAGATCACAAACCTCAATCTCCAACTACCCCGAAAGTTACTTTCATGCTTCATTCTTTGTATAGTCAGTCACGGAACTAATTTCCGAACCAGAAGAAGGCCTAATGCAATAATTTCATCGTAGCATTGTTAAATTATCTACTGTTATGACCAGAAAAGAATTTGTAAGACTATGTGGGGTATTGGGAGTAGGATTACCCTTGCAATCCGTATTTAGCTCATGCAAGGATGATTCCATTTCAACTAATCCTGGTAAAGTGCTAATTATTGGGGCAGGCGCTGCTGGACTTTCTACTGCTTACTTGTTAAATCAGAGAGGCATAGAATTTCAAATCTTGGAAGCATCAAACGCACATGGAGGCAGAATGAAAAGGACCCTCGATTTTGCAAATTTTCCTATACCATTGGGCGCAGAGTGGTTGCATGTTGAGAGGGGTATTTTTGATGAAATTGTCAATGATTCATCAGTTGATATAGGTATCAAAACAACACCCTATGATCTCGAAAATGATTATGGATTATATGATGGTGAGGAATTAAGCATTGAGGATCTTGGATTTGAATCTGATCAAAAATTTGTCAACGCCACCTGGTTTGATTTTTTTGAACAATACATAGTTCCATCAGTAAAGGACAGGATCGCTTACAATAAGGTAATTGAGACAATAGACTATTCTGGAGAGCAAATATCTGTTAGTGCTGCTGGCGAACAATTTACTGCTGACAAGGTGATCGTTACAGTTCCAGTGAAAATACTTCAAAATGAATCGATCAATTTCATTCCTGAACTACCAAGCAATAAGATTGATGCGATAAGAGACGTAACAGTGTGGGATGGATGCAAAGCGTTTATCGAATTCTCAGAGAAATTTTATCCTGCAATTGTCGAGTTTCGAATACAGCCGCGCTCGGCAGGGCAAAAGCTATACTATGATGCTTCTTACGGACAAAATACGAATCAAAACATTGTAGGTCTTTTTGCTGTGGGTACTGGGGCTCAACCATACATTCAACTTTCTGATGAAGAGTTGATTGAATATATCCTTGCTGAGTTGGATGAACTATCTGATGGGAAGGCATCGGAAACCTACGTTAAGCACATATTTCAAAATTGGAATGCAGAGCCTTTTGCAAATGGTGCCTATGTCTATGATAGCGAAAACTGGAGAAGAGTCCGAACCTTAGGTGAGTCAGTTGGTGATAAACTTTACTTCGCAGGAGATGCGTATACAACAGGTGATGATTGGGGAAGTGTTCATACTGCTGCGCGATCCGCTAAGCGAGCGGTTAGTGAAATGCTTGGATGATGCAGCAGGCACTCAAAAAGCTTCGCATTTTCTACCAATTATTAAGTGCCTAACCTTCACCGCAACCCTGTCACATTCCAATATTCTCCTAGCTGGGCCGATAGTTGCTTTCGTACTTATTCTTTGCCGTGTATAGGTCATGTATGGTTCGCTTAGGTAGATTTTGCGTCATAGATGAATAGTTTTAAGAATGACTAATTCTAGGGTTCTCAATATCAGTACGAAAATGTACAGATCGTTATTTTTTGCTGCCTGTATCACACTCGCAATTTCATCGCACAGTCAAATTGTGCCTGTTGGAGACGGGAGCTACACGAGGACCTTTCCAGGAGTAGATCAGGCGGGAAGAAACGGATTCCCATCCGGCACACCACAAATCTCGGGGACTGTAAGTGACAAACCCGTACCGACGAACGATTGGTGGTCGAAGCTGATCAAAGAAAATCACGCGGATAACTTGTACAATTACCCCTTTTCCATGAAGACGCAATCTGAGGGACTGGTTGTTAACTACATTCCTTGGGGAGTGCAGGGAGACGCGCAAGCAATTATTGTAGGCACATCTGGACTTAGTGAAACGAATGCAACGGTAGCCGATTATTCGGATTGGACCGTGACGATGGATTGGGGTACTAAATTTCAAGCGACTTCCGGAATTGGGATGCCCTTTCTATACTTCGAGAAACAGGCTGGTCAGACTGCATCTGTTCAAATCAATCAGGGAACTGTGAGTGTGAACAATGAAATGATCACCGTTTCAGGGTCAGGAAATGGGGCAAATTACATCATCTACGCACCTATAGGCAGTACCTGGACTGAAAATGGAGAGGTCTATACTTCTACATTGAACGGGCAGAATTACTGGTCGCTGGTTATGTTACCTCAAGGGGCTACGAATGTATCTACACTCGCTAGCGAATATCAAAAATACGCTTACGTATTTCCCTCCAATACTACAGTCAATTGGACATACAATGAAGCTACTTCCATGTTGAGAACTGACTTCACCGTCTCTACAGATGTAAAAGAAGGGGTAGATAACACCGTGCTAATGGGTCTACTCCCTCATCAATGGCGACATTTATCATCGGATTCACCTACTCCTCAAGAAGAAACTTATTCTTCTGTAAGGGGTGAGCTCAAGATGCTGGCCGGAAATTCTTTCAGTACTGAATATTCATTTCATGGAATACTTCCAACACTTCCGTATTTGTCGAATTATAGTGATGGATTTGATTTATCTGCGCTTTATGATAAGGTCGAATTGATCCAGAACGATCAGTTGGCAACTTGGACAGACTCATACAATGAAGGGCAAGTAATGAATCGATTGATTCAGACTGCTAGAATCGCACATAAAATGGGGATGACGGAGGCGCGAGATAAAATGATAGCGACAGTCAGGGAGCGACTGGAAGATTGGCTCACGGCTGAGCCTGGTGAGGTTGCCTTTCTTTATTATTACAATGACGACTGGACAGCTATGCTTGGATATCCAGCCGGTCATGGTCAGGACAACAATATAAACGATCACCATTTTCATTGGGGATACTTCATTCATGCAGGTGCTTTTATGGAGCAGTTTGATCCCGGTTGGGCTGAGGAATGGGGGCCGATGATCGATTTGCTGGTACGCGATGCTGCAAGTCCGAATAGAGATGACGAGCTTTTCCCATTCTTAAGAAATTTTAGTCCATATGGCGGACATTGCTGGGCGAATGGATTCGCCAGTTTCCCACAGGGAAATGATCAAGAGTCCACTTCAGAAAGTATGCAGTTCAATTCGTCGTTGATCCATTGGGGATCCATTACCGGAAATGATGAAATACGAGATTTAGGGATATACCTATACACTACCGAGCAAGCCGCCGTAGAGGAGTACTGGTTTGATATTCATGAAGAAATTTTCCCTGAAAATCAATATTCGTTGGTTTCCAGAGTGTGGGGAAACTCTTACGATAACGGGACTTTCTGGACTTCAGATATTGAAGCTTCTTACGGGATCGAGCTGTATCCCATCCACGGAGGGTCCATGTACCTCGGCCACCCGCTTGACTATGCAGAGAAACTATGGGCGGAAATTGAAGCCAATACTGGCATTTTAAGTAATGATGATAATGTAAACCTGTGGCATGACGTCATGTATCAATATCTGTCATTTATAGATCCTCAAAAGGCCATTCAATTGTATGATTCTTATCCTGATAGGAATTTGAAATTTGGTGTTTCTGATGCCCAGACGTATTACTGGATTCACGCGATGAATGCGATAGGGAAAGTCGACGCAACCGTGACAGCCGACCACCCAATTGCAGTTGCGTTTAAACAAGGTGAAGACTATACCTATGTTGCTCACAATTATTCCGATGTCTCTGTCGATGTGAATTTTTCAACAGGGTATACGTTGACAGTTCCTGCCAATTCTATGGCCACAAATCGCGACAGTGACATTTCTGGAACGATTAGTACAAGTTTTGAGAGTGCATATCCTGGAGGAAGTGTGGAACTTGAAGTCACGGTAGCTGGTGGGACGCCTTCCAAAGTAGAATTTTATGACGATGGAGTACTTCTTGGAGAATCGCTAAATGAGCCATTTGTATTCTCTGCAGGAGATCTTGCTTCAAGGGTTCATGGATTTTATGCCAAAATATATGATGGTGAAGCCTTTGGTGTTACCAATGTTGCATCGGTTGTAGTAGGAGAGCAGCTTCCATATAATGACATTGTTCATGCCATACCAGGTATTATAGAATCAGCTCATTATGATTATTATGAAGGTGGTAATGGACAGGGGATTGCATATTCAGACGTTTCACCTGGAAATAACGGTGAGTTCAGATCGGGTGAATCAGTAGACGCTACAGAAGTAGATGGAGAAGGTGCTACTGTCGGTTGGATATCTGCAGGAGAATGGCTGGAATATAGCATCAATGTGAATCAATCAGGAGTATATGATTTAGCTGTTCGCTATGCCTCTGGAAATGCAGCTGGTGGAGGACCATTTTATCTTGAAATCAATGGGAATCCAGTTAGCGAAAACGTCCCAGTCCCATCGACTGGTAATTGGAACACTTGGAATACATTGACAACTTCGGGAGTCGAACTGGTCGAAGGAAATCACATCTTAAGAGTAGTGTTCGACAATGGAGAGTTTAACCTGGGAAAAATGAACTTTACTCGCACAGGAGACCTTTCGTATGGACCTC
The DNA here is from genome assembly GCF_963691765.1 of Ekhidna sp. Classification (GTDB taxonomy): domain Bacteria; phylum Bacteroidota; class Bacteroidia; order Cytophagales; family Cyclobacteriaceae; genus Ekhidna. Next base: position 712,237 of record NZ_OY829375.1, on the reverse strand, counting down.
CTATTGCTGACGCTGGGGATAATATTAATGTAATCCTTCCAGCTACATCGACAACATTTGATGCGAGCGAGAGCTCAGATCCTGACAATGACGTACTGTCCTTCCAATGGGTTCAGATCTATGGGCCTTCGGTTGCTGAGTTTAGCGACGATCAAATATCCAATCCGGTAGTTTCTAATCTTGCAGACGGAGTTTACAAGTTTGAACTGACCGTTAGTGATGGAGAATATGCTTCAATAGATGATCTTCTTGTGATTGTTTCAGAAACCGGAAACTCCAATCCCAACGCCAATATCACCTCTCCTTTAAATAATAGCGCATTTAGAGAAGGCGAGGATATTCTAATCGAAGCAACAGCAAGTGATTTGGATGGCACGATAACGAAAATAGCGTTTTATGAAGGTGAAACACTACTTGGCGAAGATACCGACGCACCATTTAGTTATTTATGGTCCGGTGCTGAAGTAGGTGATTATTCGCTATCTGCGGTAGCTACTGATAATGCGGGAGGAACAGGTACTTCAGAAGTTGTTGCGGTTAGCGTTGAAGAAGTCTTATCATGTTCTGAGACCTCCAATGAGTCCCTGGAGGGAGTATTTAACGTGGGGTACACAGCGACATTTGAGAGTGTTGGCAATAATGTGACTGTCACGTTTGAACTTCTGGATACAGACAAAACCGGAATTGTGGCATTTCTCTGGAATCAGGACCCATTCTCAGAGGTACAAATGGATTTTGTAGAAGGAACCACGTTCTCTAAAACCTTATCAAGCCTCACGCCAGGTGAGCAGATAAGTGTTGCATGTAAATTCGCATATGCAGGCGGCTTGTCTGTGACGAAATACATTCAATACACGGTAGGAAGTGATTGCAGTGGTGGTGGCGGAGACGATACTGAAGCTCCAACCAATTTCACGGCTACAATCGGAGATGTAGATTCCAGAACGATAGAACTGGTACTGAATGCAAATGACAATAGTGGTACAATCATTTATGAGGTCAATTACAATTCCGAGACGGTACCGACTACCGGTTCTTCTGGCAGTTCCAAGTCATTGGTCATCAACAATCTGAATCCCAATACTTCTTACGAATTTTCTGTTGTCGCTAAGGATCTCTCGGGAAATGTCGCGTCAAACAGTCCGATACTTCTCAATGCCTCTACTACAGAGGATACCAATAGTTCTTGCTCTGGAACTGACACAGAGGCCCAGCAAGGGAATTTTTCGGTTGGATACAATTATTGGTTCGAAACGGATGGTACAAATGTTACCATGACCTTTGAATTGTTGGACGAAAAGGATGGAGTTGTGGCTTACCTCTGGAGACAGAATTCTTTTGCAGAATTCTCGATGACCCATGTAGAAGGAAGAACATTTACAAGGACTATCTCAGACCAGACACCTGGTGCCACCATTGCATATGCCTGTAAGTTTGCCTTTGCAGGTGGGCTCGCAGTGACCAAGTATTTTGATTACGTAGTAGGAGATAACTGCTCTGAAGATGAGGATACGACCGCTCCGACCAATTTTACAGCTATAACAGGAGCAATTACGCCAAGCTCGATTGAATTATTACTAAATGCCACTGACAATTCCGGAGATGTCATTTATAAAATCACCTATAGTGGTGGTTCTGAAACAGTAACCGCATCTTCAGGCATAGAAGAATCTGTAATCATCGATGGACTGAATCCTGATACAGAATACAGCTTCACTGTTACGGCCGTTGATCCAAGTAATAATGAAGCTGCCAATAGTCCTTTGACTGTTGAGGAAACGACATTGGATTCCGATGATACTACGGCACCAACCAATTTTACAGCTCAAAAAGAAGCGATTACAAATACTTCCATAGTGTTTGAATTGAATGCGGAGGACGACTCGGGTGAAGTCATTTTTCATGTAACCTACGATGACGAAGAAGAATCGATCACCTCAGCATCCGGGGAAGTGAAAACGCTAATCATCGATGGGCTGACAGCAAACACGAATTATTCTTTCACCATTTCAGCCAAAGATGCAAGCGGCAATGAAGCTGCAAATAGTCCCCTTACCATTGACGCGACAACCTTGGAATCGGAAGATAACAGTTCGCCAACCAACTTCACGGCGCTTGTCGGGGAGATCACAACCACCACCATCGAATTACAACTACATGCAATTGATGATTCTGGTGAAGTTTATTATGAAGTATCCTATGCGGATAAGGAAGAGAACGTAACATATGCATCTGGTGAGGAAAAATCAATGATAATAGATGAGTTAACTCCTAATACAAATTATTCTTTCACCATTTCAGCCAAAGATGCAAGCGGCAATGAAGCTGAAGACAGTCCATTTTCTATTTCGGCAACCACAGATGCAGTAGTGTTAGGAACAGAGACAGAAAGCATTACAGTCTATCCAAATCCAGTACGCACAAGTTTAACCATCGAATGGACAGACTTTCTGTCTGGCACCATTTACAGCCTAGCGGGAGAGAAAATGTTAGAGTCAACACAAAAATCAATTTCAATTGAAAACATGCAAGCCGGTATTTACATCTTGGAGCTAAAAGGAGTGAATGATCAATTGGTCAGATTGAAAATCGTTAAGGAGTAAACTATCAGACAATCGTCACTGGCGAGAAAATTACTTTCGAGCTGCATTCATTGTTTGGAATGTAAGGTAACTAAGCTCCGCGCATAGATGATTTCACGGCATGGTCATCCAATTTCACTATACCTCTAACTTCCTACTTTGAGAAATAGGGTTAATTTTAGATTACTACTATGAGGAGAATCCTAACCACCCTCTCTCAAAAATGGCCTGAGCATTTGCTGGAAATTCTGGTGATTACAATTGGTGTCCTTGGAGCATTTGCGCTAAATAATTGGAATCAGTCTAGCAAAGACAGGGAAAGGGAGCAGGCCATATTAGGGCAGTTGAAGACGGAGTTCACTTCCAATCTAAATCAGCTAGATGAAAAAATGGGCATCAGAGATCGCATGCTGAGATCGGCATTTGCACTACTGAACAACATTGATCGGCCTGAGATAAGAATTTAATACTCTTCAAGTTCCCTTACGATCGATAATTACTGATCAATTAGCTTTCAATTGAAAATTACTTCAGAGGTGAATCTCCTGTATCGAAACTCTGTATTAAAGTTGGGTCGTCAATCTTCAAAATTGGTTGATAGACTGAGTGCTGTAGCATGATTTCTATGTCTCAGATGGCAAGTGCCTCTAGCCTTATTTGAATCATCTAAACTAGCAATTTGTATTGCACATACAAGTAGCTTATTTCAGAATCACCTTTATTAAATATTTACTTTCTAAGTCCTTTATGTTACTCGGATTAGTAAAATTTAGATTGTAAGTTTTCCATTCCTTAGTGGGAATAATTACTCCACTATCTGTTTTCAGGGGCATTATGAAATCTTTGATGGTGTTTTCCCATCTAAACCTATAGCCCTGATCCACTTGACGGACAGCTAAAACTGGAATGTTTACTGTTCTTAAATATTGATCAAAGAAAATCGAATAGTCTTTTTTTAAACCTTCACTCAAATAGTTCAGCAAACGATCTGTGTCAATAAAAGAATGTCTAAAGTCTTCTTGGATACTTTTTAAAGTTTCAAACCATAGCTCATCATCAGATACTATATGGCGTAATGTGTTGAGCATTAAAGCTCCCTTGTAGTATTTATCTTCGATTCGATAGTGAAAATGGTTAACTCCCTCAATACCGACGATAGGATGGTCGTTTTGGATGTCTTCTTTTTTTACGTTCAGGTATTCTTGACCTAAATCATACCCAAGTGTTTCTTCAATGTAAAGCGATTCCGCGTATGTGGCAAATGCTTCATTGATCCAGATGTGTGCATTGTCAGTGATACTAACACTATTGCCCCACCACTCATGCGCGGCTTCATGCAAAATCAATCGATCATCAAAATTTTGACCAACTGCAACACAACTTTGATGTTCCATAGGATATGGTGACTGAACTAACTTAAAGCCGTCTTCCCAAAAAGGATAGGGACCAAAATAGTCTTCATATACTTCCAACATTTTTGGTACCATTTTAAGCTTTTTCTGAGCCAAGTCTTGATCCTGCTTTAGGAAGAAATAATCAAGCGCAAGTTTTTTCCCATTTCTACTTGAATACTCCTCAACACTGTTTTTGTAATTGCCAATGTGAACTGCAATGTTGTAGTTGTTAATTGGGTTGCTAACCGTCCAATGATAGGTCAGCTTTTCATTAATCAAGGAGTCAATTTTAGTTAGGACTCCATTGGAAACAGCAACTAAGTTATCAGGGACAGTAACGCTGATTGAAGCACTGTCTGGCTCGTCGGATAGGTGGTTTTTTGAAGGCCACCAACCTTTGGATCCGTATCCCTGGCAGAGCGATTGAAGGAATGGTATATTCTGATCGTCTGTTTGCCATATGAAAGCTCCTGCCCAAATATCGAAATTCAAATCGAGGGGCCTTCCTTCATAACTGATTACAATTGAGTAAGTCCCACCTGCTTCCAATGGGTGTTCAAAATTGACATATAGGGCATCTAAATCCCTCTCATACGTTAGCTCTTGATCATTGAGTCTGATGCTGTTAATATTGAGGTGTTCATAAAGATCCAGACGGATTTGCGAAGAGGATCTAATCATTTTGAAAGTGATCCTTGAGCTTCCTTTTAATCGCTCTTTTTGAGGATCGATCTCTACATCCAAATCATAGTGGCCAACATCGTAACATTGGTAATTGATGGACAAAGAACCAAAAAGTGTATCTGCTCTATTGAATGCATAAGTGCTATGATCACCGATTTTCAGCAATTTGTTGTCATTCAAAGGCGCTAACTTGTTTGTTTTTTCTGCAATGGTTCCAATGATTGGCTTACTAGAAAAAGATTCTTCTATAAGCTGTTGATCTTTTGAAACACTTTTAATGTCATTAAAATATTTCCAGTATGTTGAATCATATGGTTCTTTTCTGTTGATAAGTCCTTTCTTCCTTTTCAATTTATCAGGTGAGATATTTGGTACATTTTGCGTTTCCACATTGTTGATCAAGAGTTCTGTCGAAAACGTGGCTTGTGAAGAAATTATGTTTTTGGTAAGATCGTAACATCGAAAGTCAAACCTCCTAAAGGAGTAATATGGATATAGTTCCCCATTGACCTTTCGATATTCGTAAGCCTGATGATCTCTAATTGCACCACATTTCTCTCCACCAGTATTTATCCTCTTCCAGGCATAATTATCATGATCGGTTTCTTCCGACATCAAAATCAGTTCGTTTTTGTAGACGGAATAATCTTCAAGATCAATAAATAGTCGTAGCTCTCTTCGGGGGTTGACATTGGATAGTACATAAACCATCCGATCATTGAAGTATGTTATTTTCTCTATCTCTAAGGGCAACTTCCAGATAGAAGTCTTATGTTTCTTAGCTAGAGGAATCAAATTAATGCCATTGTTAAGAAGTAAAAGCAAGTGATTGTGCCCATCCTTGGTGGCGATAAACTGATCCGTATTTTTCTGCTTGTCATATACTTTCCTGAATTGAGGAATGACTATTTCCTTAAAACTTTTAGTCAGACTGTTGTCATATACTTCTACCGCACATTCCAAGACACCTGTTCTTTGGGAGTTACTAGTATGAATTTCTCTATAAAATCCATCCAATCTAAAAGGATTTGTGGGGTATCCATTTTCGTTCTTAATTTTTTCTAATGCCAGATTGAATATGTCGTCTGCGGTATAACGTCTTTCATTAACAGATACTTCTGAGAGGTTTATAACGGCCTCCTGCAGACGGATTATTAATTCGCTTGCCAATTCATCTACAATACCATAAAAATTCTTGTATCCCACATGAGATATAGTTAGTGTATCACTTCCGAAATTGGAACTAACATTCAATTGAAATTGGCCTTGTTGATTAGCAATTGTACCTATTGTCTTGCCTTGAATGAAAATTGAACAGAAAGGAAGCGGTTCTCCTGTTTCAGCGTTCAGAACAGTTCCCTTAATTATTTTGAATTCATTCTGAGCTTGTCCTGAAAGAAATATGAAGATGCATACCAGTACTAAAAGTGATTTCATAGGTTCTTTTTGATATGTAATACACTTGAGAATGCCAGTCGTTCATTACATATTAGGATGTAGATTAAATGCTAATGTTAAGTACACTCCAAATTACCTACAACATTCAGATATAGCACATGTATCCTTCTTACAATAATTCGATATCAGATAGCTAAGCAAATACATGTGCTATATCATTTGTTGTGAACAGTTATTTATTCTGTTTTAAATGCTGGGCTTTCAATTTCCTCCATGCAATTTGGTTTTGGTTCCGCTAATGGATTATTGAAAAAATCGTTAGCAGCTTGCATAGCGCACGGATTACCCCAGTTGGTAGTGGGGCCGTGTTTCCAACCTTTAAAAATCAAGTGAAAACTGTTGCTTAGATTTTTGGTCATTGATTCGGCCCATTTGACAGGCGTTAATTCATCATATTCCCCACTTATTAAAAGAACCGGTATGTCGCTTTTTATAGCCATATTCTCAATATCAGCTACTTTTTTAACACCCCAAATTTCACACACTTCCTTGTC